>NZ_QUDO01000002.1 GCF_003477525.1 Ruminococcus sp. AF41-9 | reverse complement strand
TTGAAATAATGTTATTTCAATAGAGAAAAGAAAAATGGATAATATTAATATAGAATTTCATATAGAAGCAAATGTAGTAGATATGGTTATGGAAGATATTGATATTATTATTTTACTTGAGAATTTATTTGACAATGCGATAGAAGCAGTAGAGAAATGTAACGACAGAAAAGAAATCAGATTTAATATAAGAAATGTAAATAGCATGCTTATACTGAAAATATGGAACTGTAGTTGCAAAATGCCAGAGGTAAAAAAAGATAGATTTATAACTGATAAAAATGATTCTAAAGGTCATGGCTGGGGACTGGAAAGTGTAAAGTATATAGTACAAAAATACAATGGAAGTATTGAGTTTGAATATGGAGAAACTTTCTTTGAAGTTATTATCATTATTGGAGGAGAATAAAAAATGGACGAAAATATAAAATATGAATTGGAACAAGCAGAGAAATTAGAAGCTGTTACTAATAGTGAAAATATAGAAAATGGAAAAAAAACAATTGGAAGTGTGGTATTTAGTTTGTCTTGTTGCGGATATATGAAAAATGATTGAGAATAATTACATTCGAATTTTAATTTCTGAAATTCAGGAAAAGAAGAAAAATCATGAACTATATGGTACTACAAAAACAGAAGAATATGATTTTTACATACAACATTATTGGAACAATGAGACTTATAAAAACTATTTGGCAAAGCAATATGTGGAGGGAGATCGACTAGAAAAGTTAAAGGAAAGATATAAAAAAACATTAAGAAATGAAATAGTACAAAAAATTAATATAGATCAGATAGAAATACATAGAAAATTTTGTAAAAGCATTGACAGGATTAAAGAACTGAATCAAGGAGAGGGAGATATACATAAAAATGGTCAGAGCGTATCAAAGATGGAATTCGATGATGGCAGTATATTGTATTATAAACCTCATAGCTTAGATAAAAATATGAAATATCAGAAATTATATAAACATTTATGTGAGAAAGCAGGAATATCCTGCCGGGAGGTGAAGTATTTATCGAGACGGACATATGGCTGGGAAGAAAATATAGAAAATAAATCATGTAACACAAAAGAAGAAGTAGAACGTTATTATTTCAGACTGGGTATCCATTTATTTCTCGGATATGCCCTGGGAGCGACAGATCTTCATGGTGAGAATATTGTTGCTCATGGAGAATATCCGGTGATCATAGATATGGAAACATATCCCGGCTATATCACAAAAAGTAACGGAAGTAGTACAGAAGATAAAACAGAAAGAAAAATCAGGGAAAAAATCATGACATCCGTATTAAGTACGGGAATACTGCCGGTTCTTACATGGGGAAGCGGTAACCAGAGAGTTCTTATGAGTGCTGTGAATATGCATGGAAAGATAAGAACTCCCTTTAAAATGCCTGTGATTAAAGATGACAAAACATCAGATATTCATATAGAGTATGAACAGGCAGAATTTGAATTAAAAGAATGTATTGTGCGATTAAATGGGGAGGTGGTTCATTCAGAGGAATATACGGGAGAAATAATCCGGGGATTTCGGATGGCTTATACAGAGATTTTGCAAAATGAAACATTAAGAAGTATGTTGAACCCTTTTTTTGAAGGAAAATCCAGAGTGATCTTGCGTCATACACAGCAATATTATATGTATTTGTTTGCGTCATTTCATCCAGACTATATGAAGGACAGGAAGCAGAGAAAGGAACTTTTACAGGTATTGCATAAACAAGGGGAAAGTCTGCTTCAAAAAGAATTAAGAGACTATGAGATAGAGAGTCTGCTGGAACTGGATATTCCATACTTTGAAATTGACGGACACAGCAGGTCTGTTTTTGATGGAAATGGAAAAGAATATCCGGAATATCTGCCGTGTACGCCATATGAAGCATGGCTGGAACATATGAAACAGTTGGGCTATAAAGACATGGAACAACAATGCGATTACATACGATTGTCTATGGGAATGCTAAATCATGGATATATAGGTGAAAGACATTCGCAGGAAAGAATATCGAGAGTTTCTTATGTAGATAAAATTGTAAACTGGATTTGCAGAACAGCAGTGATCAATAAAAATGATATTGGATGGACAAGCCTGCATTTCTGGGAGAACGGATACTGGAGTCTGAAACCGTGTGGCATGTATTTTTATGATGGTATTGCAGGAATTGTTTTGTTCCTGGCTCAATATCTTAATCTATATTATAATGAAGATGTGGAAAAAATTTATAGACTGGCTGTTCAGAAGTTAAAAAAGTATACGGATATGTGCTGGAAACAACCGAACTTTTCTGAACCGTTGACAACCGGACTTTATGATGGTGAAAGCTCAATTGTGTATGTATACCTGCTATTATATGAACTTACAGGACAAGAAGAATGGATGGAATATGCTCAGAAACATTTTGGGATTGTACGCAGACTGATTCCGAAAGATCAAGAAAAAATATAAATTAATTGTAGAAATCCAAAAGACATAACGACTGACGAAGGAATGAATAGGATTCTAAAAGGAATTAAATTGATAAGATATGGAATATTTTTGGAAGAAACAGATTAATTTAAATTTGCATTTTGGTTCGGGGGCATTAGAATACTTTTAATACCAGAAATACAGGATCTTTTATAGTTAGTGATATATTATGATAATAGATGAATATTATTGATTGGAGGAGATTCTATGAAGTTAAAGAAAGTAAAGAAAATATTGTTGATTGCTTTAACGTGTGCAGCAGTTTCTGCATCTGTCTCAGCAGAAGCTGCTATGAAATCGCAGATAACCGTTGAAAGTAAAAATAAGTATGAACAGTTGAAAATTTCAGAGAGCCGTGTGTATGGAGAATACCCAACTGGAGATTATAAGAAGATAACACTTCTTCCTTCGGTTTCTAAAGTAGAAAAATTTTGTTTTGAAGATAATTTGAATATAGAAGAAGTAGAGTGGATGGCTTCAGTAGATACTGTTCCAGTTTTTGCCTTTAGCACGTGTCCAAAGCTTAAAAGGGTAATACTTTCTGATAATGTGAAAAAAATTGGACAAAGTGCATTTATATATTGCGGTGAATTGACGAGTGTTAAACTTCCCCAAAATCTTCAAAGTATAGATTTTTTTGCATTTGCTGACTGTCGAAAACTGAAAACGTTATATATACCTGAAACAGTTACTGAGATAGGTGCTGAGGCGTTCATAAATTGTGATTCTCTAACAGTTCATGGAAAGAAAAATTCATATGCATACTATTACTGTAAGATGAATGGTATTCCTTTTGTGAGTGAGGGAACTGCTTCAAAACCAGAAACAAATCGTCCGTATATAAAATCTGTTGATTCAGATATAGTAAACAAACAAATCTATGTTACAATTGATTTGAGCGGAAAAGTAAAGAATGCAGATGGATATCAATATCAAATATATGATGGTACTAAGGTATTATCTAATAAAAATTCTGCAAACACAACCTGTATATTAAAAAAAGTGCCAACTATGGGATTTGCCAGAGTCCGTTCTTATACTGTTCAAAATGGTAAAAAAAGTTATAGCAGGTGGTCTAATGAAATGCGTATGCCTCCTGTTAAACTAAATAAGGATAATATAAAATTAATAAAAATTACCGGGAAAAAGAAAACAGTAACCGCACAGTTTGGAAATTTAAAATACAGTGATGGGTTTGATTGCGTACTTAAGAATGCAGATTCAGGAGAAAATATTGTATTAAAAAATCAAAAGAAAAATACAGTTACTTTTAAAAATATAAAACCGGGAGTTTACTATTTGAAAGCGCATGCATATACGTTGTTGAATGGTATTAAACAGTTTGGCGTATGGTCAGATAATAAAAAAGTTGTTGTTAAATAGAAAATTGGAATTATAAAAAGCAGGCGAAAAACTGCCTGCTTTTTATAATGGAAATTTATGCTGTTATTGATGTAGCGAAATGGTTAAAGTTATTCCATTGAATGTTCCTGGCATAATTTTTTTGCCTCCTTTAAATTTTTGGAATTTGCAAATTCACTTTGTAAAGAGATGATTTTTCACGATTTGTAAACCAGAAATAAAAAATAAATACAGACGGGAATTATTGTTTCGGAATGATAAAAGATATAGTACTTTATGAACAGATAAATTTGTTTGTAAAAGAAATTAAGTTGACGAAACGATGAAATTTTTCTCCTTTTTAGACGAGCCGGAAGGTTCTAATACTGAGAAAGGAGAACAGAATGTTATGGAGTCTGCAATTATGGAGACTGCGATATCGCAGGGAATCTGGGCTGTGCTGGCGGTTTTTCTTCTGATATATATTGTGAAATCCAATGAACAGAGGGATGCAAAACAGGAAGAACGGGAGAAAAATTACCAGACAGTGATTGAGAGTCTGACAGAGAAATTTCAGATTCTGAATCAGGTCCAGAGTGATCTGAAAGAGATTAAGGAGAATCTTTTTAACAAAAATTAAATAAGGAAACAGAAAACAGAAGCTCTCTCTGTTGGAAGAATTTTCCGGCAGGGAGAGCTTTTTCTAATATTCACGACTGTTAGACGGCATTATATTCCGTAATTACAGAAACATTTCCATCCAGTGGTATATTAATATTAACCAATTAAATTGCTACTTTTATATTTTATTATCTGGAGGAGAAGAATGAAAAGTAATTACAAAATTTTTACAGCAGTTTTTTTATCGGCAGTTATGACAGTAGCAGCTCCGTTAACAGTATGTGGGGCGGAAGTTTTTTCGGCGGGAGAATCTTTCAGTGATGGAACGGGGAGTATTCCTGCCATACTGACAGATATGGTTCTGCCGGGTGGAGAGATTGGAACGGAATATCAGGTACAGCTTGAAGCTGATACAGATGTGAGCTGGAGCCTGGAGGAGGGAAGTGAGCTTCCGGCGGGACTTACGTTGTCTTCCGGGGGAGTGATCAGTGGAATGCCGCAGGAGGAAGGGAGTTTCAGCTTTACTGTACAGGCAGACAATGGTATTGGAGTTTCTTCTCAGGAACTGAGTCTTTATGTTGCACAGCGTGAGCAGGAACCTGTTATAAAGCAGTATGAGCTGACATCAGGTACTGCTTCGATCAATCTGGGAATTCATGCAGAGGGAGAACAGTCACGTAAGCGGTTATTTCTTTATAATGCAGGAACAGATTCGCTTCATCTCTCTGATTTTCCGCAGAGCAGATATTTTGATTTTTCCTACGCACCGATTTTCGATACAAATACGGATGAAGAAATGCAGCCCGGAAGTTGTGCGGCTGTGGACATTGATGATAAGAAGGATCTGCCTGCCGGAAATTATGAAGAGACAGTGACATTTGAGACAAAAGAGGGTGCTTCCTGTAAGGTTACTCTGAAAGTAATTGTGGGAGCTTCCTCTGAAAAAGATTATGAGCTGAGTATAGAAACAGGTACAGAAGAAGAGTTTACAGAAAGCGATTTCTATGACCCGGAATTTCGTGTGGAGAAGTATGTAGTGGTCAGAAATTCAGGAAAAAAGGAAACCAGAATACGGATAGATACTTCTGGTCTTAAGAACTTTGAAGTAGATGACCAGATGGCGAAGTGGACAGAAGATTATGAGGAACAGGATTCCAAAAAGCTGCTGAAACCGGGAGAAACGCTTTATTTTTATATATTGCCGAAGCAGGAATATGGAATTTACGATGAGACTTTTGCATTTCTTGCAGATGACGGAAGCAGATATCCGCTTCATGTTACAATGAACAGGGAGAAGAATCCGACAGAAAAGAAGCAACTGGAAATTACTGAAAAGTCTGCCGGGGCTTTTCCGACAATGCAGTGGGGCTATAAGACACTTCCGGAAGCAAAGACATATATTCTGAAAAATGTTACTGACACGGATATGAAGCTGTCTTTTAACCGCAGTAAAGAATGCAGTGTGTCATTGTCTGGAAATGCTTATCTGGCACCTGGGGAGAGCACAGAACTGAGACTCTTGCCAAAACTGGGGCTTTCGGTGGGAAAATATAGTTTTCAGGTGACTGTGACTGCGAAAACAGTGACAGGCGAACACCTGACAACGCAGAATCTGTATCATTCTTTTACTGTAGGAGAACGGACTTATCAGGGACTGGCAGAGGCTGTTGAGCCTGTGACCGGAATTACCAATGGTGCAGAAAAAACTGCTGATGCTTTGCATCTGCCAGATTGGCTGGAAGTTTATGGTGCCGAGGTGGATGGAGAGAAAACAACATTTTCTGCGTCTGTGAAGTGGGATGTGAAGGATTGTGCTTATGATCCGAAAAGCAAGGCAGCTCAAAGTTTTACAGTTACCGGCCATCTGGAACTGAATGAAGATGAAAATAATGAAGGACTGGACACTGCTGTACAGATAATGGTACAGGTGGATGCTTATCAGGCGTTAAACAGGCCGGTTATTGACTCGCTGCGGACCGGAGTGAGAACAAATTATGCAATGCTTTATCTGAGAGATCTTTCCAATGAAGCAGATGGCTATCAGTTTGTGACAGCGAAATCTCAGAAGGATCTGAAAAAGGGGAATTATACTGCGCAGACAAAAATTACAAATTCTGAACTGAATCAATATCCTGAGCTGAAGTATATTCCGGAGGGAACACATAGTCTTTATTGCAGGGCATACAAAGAGAACAGCAGCCATGTTATGGAATATGGGGAATGGTCAGACGGGGTTCCGGTTACGGTAAAGGTAAAGACTCCGGACGCACCTGTGGTTCAGAAGGTGCAGGTGAAGAAAAATGATGTCAGAATAGTACTTAACAGCAAGGGTGAGGAACCGGACGGTTACGATGTTGTTGCTGCCAGAAGTAAGAACGGAAAAGAACCATCGGATTATATAAAGGTAAAGAGTGGGTATTCCGGAAGCAGTAAAGAGCTTATCTTACGGGGCGTACCGGCAGGAACGTGGTATATTGGCGTACATGCTTATAAATACCTGAACGGAAGCGATACCAAAGTGCTCAGTAAATGGGCAGAGGTCAGGAAGGTAACTGTAAAAACAAGCCTTGTAACAGAAAAACCTGCTGTTAAATCAGCTAAGGTTTCCAGACAGGGAACAAAAAGAAACGTGGCGGTAACGTTTACTGTTCCAAAGTCCTGTGACGGAACAGACTGGGTACTGGCAAAGAAAGTTTCCAAATCTGAAGATGGCAGCTATACTGGTGTAAGCAGTTACGCTTATACAAAGAAAAATCAGACAAAAACCACGGTGGTCTTTAAAAATGTGAAGCCCGGAGTCTACTACCTTGCAGGACGTGCCTATGTAAAAGGTTATGCAAAAAGTTATACGAAATGGTCGAAAATAAAGAAAATAGTTGTGAAATAAGCACTGCTGCCATTTGTTTCACAGAGATTTCACTTTTAAGAAGAAAGATCTTCTGAAAAGTGTGGAATAAACGATTTGTCACTTTATTGCAGAAAAGAAGAAAAAGAAAAAATACAGGACAAAATGTGAAAAATATCAGATAAAACGCAAAGAAGAATGAAAATGCAATAGCGATTTTTAATAAAATAAAAAAGTAGGGTTGACGTATTTTTGTAACTTTGTTATAATGTCTTTATCAATTAAAAACATACGGATTGTTACTGTTTGGCAGGCAAAACCAGAATCTATGGCTGAGGAGATCAGTCTGTAAATTCTGGTTTTTTTATGTTACAGGGAAATTACTTCGTAATGTTCCTGTAAGCAGGATTCTTTCTTGTTACGTTACAGGAAAATTACTCTGCTGTCAGGCAACATATCATTTGGAAAAGGAAAGACATGGATAATATCATAATTGAAAAAGTGATCAATAACAATATTATCTCGGCATATGAGAAATCCGGTGCAGAAGTAATTGTGATGGGACGGGGGATCGGTTTTAAAAAGAAACAGGGAGAAGTGGTTCCTGCTGATCAGATCAGTAAAATCTTTCGCATTAAAAGCCGGACACTGACGGAACAGTTCAAGGAGCTGCTGGCGAATATGCCACTGGAACGGGTGCGGATTTCAGACGAGATCATCTCTCATGAAAAGGATCATCTGAAATTAAACTGAATCAGAGCATTTATGTGACACTGACGGATCATATTAATTTTGCAATTGAAAGAGTGAGCCAGGGAATAGAACCGCAGAATGCATTATTGTGGGAAATCAAGCGCTTTTATCCGCAGGAATTTCAATTAGGAATTTATGCATTGGAGCTGATCCAGGACAGACTTGGTATTCTTTTGCCGGAGGATGAAGCAGGATTCATTGCTCTTCATTTCGTAAATGCAGAATATGGTACAGATATCCGGGATGCAGTGAAGTTTCCGGATCAGATGCAGGCAATCGTGGATATTGTGGAACGTGATCTGGGAATACTGTTGGACGAATCATCTTTACATTATGAGCGCTTTATGACACATATCAAGTTTCTGATACAGCGGATTTACCGGAAGGAGCTGCTTTCCAGCGAGGACAGAGAGCTGTCCCTGTTGATGCAGCGGAAATATCCCAGGGAATATCAATGCAGTGTAAAGGTTGCAGAATATATTATGCAGGCAACCGGCAGCAGATTGTCTGAGGAAGAAATCATGTATTTGTCTGTGCATATCCGCAGAGTTAGTACTATAGATTTATAAGGTTATAATTATAAATGTAAAACAGAAGGAGGTTTTTAAGCATGTTTGATTTTTTTAAGAAGAAAAAGGCGCCTGAACTGATTATCGGATCTCCGGTGAAGGGGAAAACAGTTCCTCTTTCCAGTGTAAATGACCCGACTTTCAGTGAGGGGATGTTGGGAAAGGGTGCGGCAATCCTTCCGTCAGAGGGGAAAATTTATGCGCCGGCAGACGGAACTATTGAAACACTGTTTGATACCCTTCATGCATTCAGTCTTTCTACAACTGATGGTGTGGAGATTCTGGTCCATGTGGGTCTGGATACTGTCAAAATGGACGGTGACGGATTTACAGGCCATGTACATTCCGGTGATGCAGTGAAGAAGGGAGATCTGATTCTGGAGATTGATCTGGAAAAGGTCAAAGCTGCAGGATATGATACCAGTACACTTGTTGTTATCTGTAATACAGATGACTATGGAGATGTCCGGGGACTGGATAACAAAGAGGTACAGCCCGGCGATGATGTGATCGTGATCACAAAATAAGAATCATGTATTTTTTCCGGAGGTGTCCGGGTAAAAATAAATAAAAGGGGATTTGAAAGAGTAAATCATTCTATCTAAGGAGGAAAAAGTATGAAGTATTTACAGAAATTAGGAAAAGCCCTGATGTTACCGGTAGCTTGTCTTCCAATCTGCGGTATCCTTATGGGTATTGGTTATTTGCTTTGTCCTGAAAGTATGCAGGGTGGTGATATCACCGGATTTGGTCCGATGGTTGGTATTTTCCTTGTAAAAGCCGGTGGTGCCCTGATCGATAATATGGCACTGTTATTCGTAATCGGTGTAGGTGTGGGTATGTCGGATGATAATGATGGTACAGGTGGTGTTGCGGCCCTTGCTTCCTGGCTTATGATCACAACACTGTTAAGCACAGGATTTGTTACAACACTGTTTCCATCTATCGCAGACAATGCAGACAAAACACTGGCATTTAACAAAATTGCCAACCCATTCATCGGTATTCTTGCAGGTGTGATCGGATCTAGCTGTTACAACAAATTCAAAAGCACAAAATTACCGGACTGGCTTTCTTTCTTCAGCGGCAAACGTTGTGTAGCGATCATCGCAGGTGTTGTATCTATTCTTGTATCCGTAGTTTTACTGTTTGTATGGCCGATCCTCTTCGGTGTACTGATCTCCATCGGTAATGCAATTGCCAAAATGGAAGCTCTTGGAGCTGGTATCTATGCATTCCTGAACAGACTTTTAATTCCTACAGGTCTGCATCACGCATTAAACAATGTATTCTGGTTCGATACGATCGGACTTGGCGACCTGACTCATTTCTGGGCAGGTGAGACATCTGCAGATGTAAGCTGGAGCCTTGGAATGTATATGTCCGGTTTCTTCCCATGTATGATGTTTGGTATTCCTGGTGCAGCTCTGGCAATGATCCAGTGTGCAAAGGATAATAAGAAAAAAGTTGCTATTGGTCTGGTAGCTTCCGCAGCACTTTGTGCATTTATCTGCGGTGTTACAGAGCCATTCGAATTTGGTTTCATGTTCCTGGCTCCTGGACTTTATGTTATTTATGCATTATTATATGGTATCTTTACAGTTGTCACAGTATTATTAGGATTCCGTGCAGGCTTCTCATTCTCAGCAGGTGCAACAGACCTTCTGTTCTCAGCATCTCTGCCAGCAGCACAGAAAACATGGCTGATCATCCCTCTGGGAATCGCAGCATTCATCGTATTCTATGTGGTATTCAGATTTGCAATCCTTAAATTTGATCTGAAGACTCCTGGAAGAGAAGATGATGATATGGATGAGACAACTGTAAAACTTGCAAACGATAACTTTACAGAAGTTGCAAAAATTATCTTAGAAGGTGTTGGCGGAAAAGGAAACGTTGCATCTATCGATAACTGCATTACAAGACTTCGTCTGGAAATCAAAGATTACACAGCTGTTGATGAAAAGAAAATTAAATCAGCCGGAGTTGCCGGTGTAATCAGACCTGGTAAAAATTCTGTTCAGGTTGTAATCGGCACGAAAGTTCAGTTCGTAGCAGACGAGTTTAAAAAGCTCTGTAAATAATATAGCAGATAAAAATCCCTTTTTAAAAAAGACCATAGTTAGGATTTCTTTTACAGCGAGTAAACAAAATGTTTACTCGCTGTTTTTATGAATTTAACCGAATAAACTGCAGAGCAGTTATTAAGTTATTATAGCAATCAGCAAAGAGGATGATTTTATCCACTTGATAAACAATTGCCGGCATAAATTTGTGAAATCCGGAGAAACATTCTTGACAAGAAAGCCTTTTTTCATTATAGTAGAATCCAGAAAAAGGCTGTGAAAAAGAGGAGTAGGCGGTAATGCCCCACAGAGAGGGAAGCTTATAAGCTGGAAGGTTTCCCGGGAACAGAAGCGCTGAAGGTAGCTTTGGAGCCGGGAGGCTGAAGTGAGTGGTATGATAATACTGAGATTCATATACGCGCATGGTAGGCTTTCACGTATCCCGCGTTAAGGGAATGAGAGATAAACTAAGGTGGTACCGCGATCTATGTCGCCCTTTGCACGTATAATGCGTGCAGAGGGCTTTTTTAATCGAACAGGCTTATTTAATAATGATAGAGCCGTGGGCTGCTTTACAGCGGAGTGATCCGCAGATACTTTTATTACAGATATAGAATATCAGGAGGACATTATGAGCAAAGAACTTGCAAAAACTTACGATCCTAAGGGAATCGAAGAGCGTCTTTACACAAAATGGATGGACAATGGATATTTCCATGCAAAAGTAAATCCGGACAAGAAACCGTTTACCATTGTTATGCCGCCGCCAAACGTAACCGGCCAGCTTCACATGGGACATGCGCTGGATGAAACCATGCAGGATATCCTGATCCGTTTCAAGAGAATGCAGGGCTATGAAGCATTATGGCAGCCAGGAACTGACCATGCAGCTATCGCTACAGAGGTCAAGGTTATCGACAAGCTGAAAAAAGAAGGTATCGACAAACACGATATCGGCCGTGAGGAATTCTTAAAACATGCGTGGGCATGGAAAGAAGAGTACGGCGGAAAGATCATCAATCAGTTAAAGAAACTGGGTGCTTCCGCAGACTGGGAGAGAGAACGTTTCACAATGGATGAGGGATGTTCCAAGGCAGTACAGGAAGTATTTATCAAATTATATGAAAAAGGCTATATCTACAAAGGTTCCAGAATCATCAACTGGTGTCCTGTATGCCAGACTTCCATCTCTGATGCAGAGGTTGAGCATGAGGATCAGGACGGATTTTTCTGGCACATTAATTACCCGATCGTAGGGGAAGAGGGACGTTTCGTAGAGATCGCAACTACACGTCCGGAAACTCTGCTGGGTGATACTGCTGTTGCCGTAAACCCGGAAGATGAGCGCTACAAGGATCTCATCGGCAAGATGCTGAAGCTTCCTCTCACAGACAGAGAAATTCCGGTGATCGCCGATGAATATGTAGACAAAGAATTTGGAACAGGATGTGTAAAGATCACACCTGCTCATGACCCTAACGACTTCGAGGTTGGACGCCGTCACAATCTGGAAGAGATCAATATCATGAATGATGATGCGACCATCAACGAGCTTGGCGGAAAATACGCAGGTATGGACCGTTACGAAGCACGTAAGGCAATGGTCGCTGATCTGGATGCACTGGGACTTCTGGTAAAAGTAGTTCCGCACAACCACAGCGTTGGAACTCATGACCGCTGCGGTACAACGGTAGAGCCAATGATCAAACCACAGTGGTTTGTAAAGATGGATGAGATGGCAAAAGCAGCGATCAAAGCACTGGATGACGGCGATCTGAAATTCGTTCCGTCCCGTTTTGACAAGACATACCTTCACTGGCTTGAGAACATCCGTGACTGGTGTATTTCCAGACAGTTATGGTGGGGACACAGAATCCCGGCTTATTACTGTGATGACTGCGGTGAAGTAGTGGTAGCAAGAGAAATGCCTGAGAAATGCCCGAAATGTGGATGCACACATCTTCATCAGGATGAGGATACACTGGATACCTGGTTCAGTTCTGCATTATGGCCATTCTCCACACTTGGCTGGCCGGAGAAAACACCGGAACTGGAATATTTCTATCCGACAGATGTACTGGTTACCGGATATGACATTATCTTCTTCTGGGTTATCCGTATGGTATTCTCTGCTCTGGAGCAGACTGATCAGGTTCCGTTCCATCATGTACTGATCCATGGTCTGGTACGTGACTCCCAGGGACGTAAGATGAGTAAGTCTCTTGGAAACGGTATCGATCCTCTGGAAGTTATTGACAAATACGGTGCAGATGCTCTTCGTCTTACTCTGATGACAGGTAATGCACCTGGAAATGATATGCGTTTCTACTGGGAAAAGGTAGAAGCAAGCCGTAACTTCGCAAACAAGATCTGGAATGCTTCCCGTTTCATTATGATGAACCTGGAAGGCAAGACAGTGACAGAGCCGGAGAACTTAAATGATCTCTGTGCAGAGGATAAATGGATTCTGTCTCACTTAAATACAGTGATCCGCGAAGCTACAGAGAACATGGAAAAATATGAACTTGGTATTGCAGTACAGAAGGTTTATGACTTCCTGTGGGATGAACTCTGCGACTGGTATATTGAGATGGCTAAGGTTCGTCTGTGGAAGGCAGAGGAAGATCCGAAGGCTGCAAATGATGCACTCTGGACATTAAGAACAGCGCTGACAGAAGGTCTGAAGCTTCTTCATCCGTATATGCCGTTTATCACAGAGGAAATCTACTGCACACTTCTTCCTGAAGAAGAGTCTATTATGATCTCCGAATGGCCTGTATACAGAGAAGAGAGAAACTTCCCGGATGCTGAGAAAGCAATCGAAGGTTTCAAAGAGGTTGTAAGAGGTATCCGTAATACCAGAACAGAAATGAATGTTCCGAACAACCGCAAGACAAGCCTGCACATCGTTGCAAAAGATGCTGATACAGCAGCAATGTATGAGAACAGCAAGAAATCCTTTGTAAATCTTGCATTTGCAAAAGAGATCCTGGTACAGACAGACAAGAACGGAATCAGCGAGGATGCAGTTCCGTAGTTGTTTCCAATGCGGTTGTATACATGCCGTTAGAGGACCTGATCGACAAGGACAAAGAGATCGAGCGTCTGACAAAAGAAACAGAGCGTCTCACCAAAGAGATCGCAAGATGCGAAGGCATGCTGAATAACCCGAATTTCGTAAACAAGGCACCTGCTGCCAAAGTGGATGCGGAGAAGGACAAACTTGCAAAATATAAAGAGATGATGGATAAGGTTAAAGGACAGTTAGAGCAGTTGAAGAAATAAAGGAGTGTTTATATGAAATTGTACAGAATTTGTAATAAAATTTCCCTTCTTCTTCATGTACTTGCCAGTGCTGTGGGATATTTTGTTATGGAGGCAATCTGCCGTCACTCGTTTATAGAAGCCTGGAATTATATGACACAGAAACCGCTGGTTTTCGCATATAATACCGCATTTATATTTACTTCGTCACTGATTGTTTATCTGTTCCGAAGGAGAACATTCTGGAGAATTCTGGTTACGCTGTTCTGGCTGATCCTTGCCATTATCAACGGTGTTCTCCTGATGAACCGTGTTACACCTTTTACCGGACCGGACCTGCATCTGATCACAGATGCACTCAAGATCGCCAACAAATACCTGCCTATGGCGGGTGTTGTGGCGGTCTGCATTCTGTTCGGAATTGTCGTTATCTTATTGTTGATCCTTCTGATCAAAGGACCGAAATACAGAGGAACGCTGAAATATCGTTATAATATTCCTCTTATTCTGCTGGCTGTGGCTCTTTTTGCAGGAAGTACACAGATTGCACTGGATAAGAGAGTACTTTCCAATTATTTTGGAAATATTGCATTTGCCTATGAAGATTACGGGTATCCGTACTGTTTGGCAACTACTATTTTTAATACAGGAATCAGTTGTCCGAGAGATTATTCAGAGAGCGAGATCAAACGGATTGAGAAAACGGAGAAAAATATTCCGGAGACAAATGAGGAGAGCAGACCAAATATTCTGTTTTTACAGCTCGAGTCTTTCTTTGATCCGACACTGGTCAATTACCTGAATCTTTCTGAAGACCCGATCCCTACTTTCCGTAAGCTGATGAAGGAGTATTCTTCCGGATACTATAAGGTTCCTTCTGTGGGAGCCGGAACAGCGAATACGGAGTTTGAATCCATCACCGGAATGAGTATGCACTACTTTGGACCTGGAGAATATCCTTATAAGAGTATTCTGAAGGAGACAACCTGTGAGAGTGCGCCTTATGTGCTGAAAAGCCTGGGCTATACCACTCATGCGGTACATAATAACGAAGCGAATTTCTACGGAAGAAGATCAGTTTTTCCGAATCTTGGCTTTGACACCTTTACTTCTGAAGAGTATATGGCAAAAGAGGATGAAAAGAATCCGCTTGGCTGGGTGAAGGACAGTGTTCTCACAGATGAGATTCTGAAATGCCTGGATTCCACGGAAGGTTCGGACTATGTATATACCGTTTCCGTACAGGGACATGGTGCTTATCCGGATGAACAGATTCTGGAGGATCCGGAGATCACTGTTTCCGGTGCGCCGACAGAGGAAGAAAATAATAAATGGGAGTATTATGTCAACGAGATTCATGAGATGGATAATTTTGTCAAAGAGCTGACAGAAAAGCTGGCAGATTATCCGGAGGATGTGGTTCTTGTGATGTATGGCGACCACCTTCCGACAATGGGACTGACTGTAGAAGATCTGGATAATAAATATCTGTTCCAGACAGAATATGTTATGTGGGATAACTTCGGACTTCAGAAAAAGGACGAGAACCTTGCAGCCTATCAGATGGCAGCAGAGGTTATGGACCGCGTAGGAATCCATGAAGGAACGATTTTCCGTTATCATCAGGCGAGAAGAAACACCAAGAATTATCAGGTTGATCTGGAAACCTTGCAGTATGACCTGCTTTATGGTGAGCGTTATTCCTACGGCGGCGAAAGCCCGTATCAGCGTACCAGAATGCGTATGGGAATCTATGATGTGACGCTGGATTCCATTCAGTGTGTGTCTGAGACGGATCATACTTATTATATCAAAGGTACGGAATTTACGCCTTCCAGTGAGGTGAAGCTTAATGGAGAATGGTATGATACGGTGTATGTGAATCCTACGACGCTGATGATCACGGGTACGGAACTGAACGATTTCGACAGGCTTGCGGTGATCCAGCGAAGCAACAGTTCGACCAGAAAGCCATTGAGCAAGAGTTATGACCGTTCCTGCTATGCGCTGTATGCGGATAATCCGTGGAAATTAAATGTGGATACGAATACAGATGCGGATATGGAATCTGAGCAATAATTTTTTGTACTGTCCATCGACAGAAATCCGGCGAAGTTTGTAATTCACCAGATTTTGTCGGATAAAATCTTACGATTGGTACTGGACATCTTCCACCACTATTATATAATGTTAGAGTAACAGTTGAGTTATAATACATTATAGATAAGTGGTGGAATTTTTTTATGAATTACGAAGAAGCAGTTGCTTATATTGATGAAACTCCGAAATTTACAAAGAAAAACAGTCTGGATCATACGAAGGAATGTCTCAGAAGACTGGGAAATCCTCAGGATAAGTTTAAAGTGATCCATGTAGCAGGAACCAATGGAAAGGGAAGCACCTGTGCATTCCTGACTTCCATTCTCAGAGAAGCCGGTTATTCCTGTGGCCTGTTTACCTCTCCGCATCTGGTTGAGATCAATGAGAGATTTCAGATCAATGAGGTAAATATTGACAATGACACATTTTTAAGAGCATTTGAAAAAGTAAAAGCTCTTTCTGATGAGCTGGTGGCAGAGGGTAGTTATCATCCGACTTATTTCGAGATGCTGTTCCTGATGGGAATGGTGATCTTTGCGGAAGCAGGGGTTGACTATGTGACTCTGGAGACTGGTCTTGGCGGCAGAATGGATGCCACGACTGCTGTGGAGAATCCGGTTGCCTGTGTGATCACTTCCATCAGTCTGGATCATATGCAGTATCTTGGCGATACGGTTGCGAAGATCGCAGGGGAGAAGGCTGGTATCATTGTTCCGGGAGTGCCGGTGATCTATGACGGTAATGATCCGGATGCGGCAGCAGTGATCCGTGCGAAGGCAGAAGAACTGGGAAGCCCGGCTTATGAAGTGAAAAGGGAAGATACGGAAATTATCAGAAATACTTCCGCAGGCATTGATTTTTCTTTCCGGAATGATTATTATGGGGATACGGTTTTTTCCATTCCGTTTATCGCAAAATATCAGGTCATGAACAGTGCACTGGCATTAAAGACCATCGAAGTGTTAAAAGAGGTACTGCCTGTTTCCATGGATAAGATTCATGAAGGAATTGAGAAAACACGCTGGCAGGGCAGAATGGAAACAGTGCTGCCGGGTGTGATCGTGGACGGAGCGCATAATGAGGATGGCGTGGAGAAGTTCGTGGAGACCGCAGAACATTTCCAGAAAGAATATCCTCTGACATTACTCTTTTCCGCTGTGGATGACAAGGATTATACTGATATGATACATACAATCTGCAGCAGGATCGCGTTCCGCCATGTGGTAGTTACGTCTGTAGGCGGCTACAGAGAGGTGCCGGCAGAGAGATTTGCGCAGCTTTTTACAGAAGCAGGATGTACCTCTGTGGAAGCTGTGACAGAGATTGAAGAAGCATTTGCAAAAGCTCTTGCCTCCAAAGGGGAGGACGGAATGCTGTTCTGCGTTGGTTCTCTGTATCTGGTTGGCGAGATTAAAGATGTGATCAGGAAAAAACATACTCAGGAGAGATAAAAAATGATTGATTATGAAGAAGAACTGAAAAAATTTGAGCCGTGTCTGGATGTGACAGATGCAGAAACTGCCATCTATGACAGGGAACTGACAGATATTCTGGATGTTCTCCAGGAAGTCCTCCGTGAGGCAAAAAGCGGCAGACGCGTAAAGTAGTAAGGAGAAACGAATGAACTGTATGAATTGTGGTGCGTTCCTGATGGACAAGGAACTGGATTACTGTCCGAACTGTGGCTGTAATGTGCTGATCCAGAAGAAGGTGGATTACCTTTCCAGGCAGTATTACAACCAGGGACTGGAGAAAGCCAGTGTCCGTGATCTTTCGGGGGCGATCAGTTGCCTGAAGCAGAGCCTGATTTATAATAAGCATAATATTCAGGCGAGAAACCTGCTGGGACTGGTGTATTTCGAGACAGGTGAAGTGGTGGCTGCACTCAGCGAGTGGGTGATCAGCAAAAATCTTCAGCCGAACCGGAATCTTGCGACAGAATATATCAATAAACTGCAGGCCAATTCCAACAAACTTGAGGCGATTAACGAGACAATCAGGAAATACAATGATGCCCTGAACCTTTGCAGGGAGGGACATGAGGATATGGCAGCGATCCGTCTGAAAAGGATTCTGACCCAGAATCCGAAGCTGATCAAGGGATACCACCTTCTGGCACTAATCCAGATGAAGGAAAGGGAGTATAACAAGGCAAGGCGGACTCTGAGAAAAGCTGCCAGAATTGACAAGACAAATACAACGACTCTGCGTTTCTTAAGAGAGATTGATGAGCAGACCGGGGTTACTACAAAGCTGGAACGCCAGAATAAGAAGCGGATCTTCCGAAACGGAGCAGCCGCTAAGAGAGAGTCGGACGGCAATGAGGGTGAAGTAGTGATCCAGACTCCGGCATATAAAGAACAGTCCAGAATTTCCCTGTTCTTTATGCTGGCAACCGGATTTGCAGCCGGGCTTCTGGCATTTTATCTTCTTGCGGTTCCGGCGATCCGTCAGGGAATTTACCGGGAAGCGAATCAGCAGATTGTCAAGTACAGCGATGCGGTATCCAGCCAGGGCGCAGAGCTGACCAAAGCTCAGTCACAGGCACAGGAATCCGGAGATACGGTGGAGGCTGCCTCCAAACAGATCGAGGAAGAAAAGAAAAAGAGCAGTACCTATGAAGCTCTGCTGGAGGCTTATTCGGCATTGCAGCAGCAGAATGTGGATGAGGCTGCACTGAAACTTCAGAATGTCTATGCAGATCTGGTGCCGGATGACCTGAAGGGAATTTACAACACGATCTGCAGCAGTACCGGGACAACGGGAATCGAAGGAAGTACAGATGGTACGGATGGAGACGGTTCTTCAGAGGATAACTCCGGGGATACACAGGGAGATACGTCCGATGAGGGATACACAGATTCTACAGACGGGGATCAGAGTGATTCCTATGACGATTCCGGGGACAGCGGAGATGTCAGCTATGATGATTCCGGCGATTATTATGATAACAGTTATGACGAGTCTGAGTATTAATAAAGGAAAAGACATCAGAAAGAAATATGGATTAAGATACAAAAGAGATGCGCAGTTAAGAGCTGTGGCATCTCTTTTGTGCGTTTAGATATTTGATTGGGAGGGAAAGCGTATGGAGAACAGGTTTGAAATACAGGGGAGCTGCCTTACGGTACATCTGCCGAAGGAGGTGGATCATCCGGTGTCCGATGATATCCGCAGGGAGTCGGATGATATTATGAGAAAGCAGTATATCCGGACGATGGTGTTTGATTTTTCGGGGACTGCATTTATGGACAGTTCCGGGATCGGGCTGATCATGGGGCGGTACCGTGCTATGGGAATGCGTGGGGACTGCATTCGGGCAACCGGGGTCAGTGCGTATATTGAGAAGCTGCTTCATTTGTCAGGAGTTTATAAATTTGTGGAAATCTGCAGGGAAGCCTGAAAGGAGGAGAGAGTCATTATGGAGAGCGCAAACAGAGAAAACAGCAATGAAATGAAACTTGTGTTTGACAGCCGTCCTGCGAATGAAGGTCTGGCGAGGGTGGCTGTGGCGGCTTTCTGCACACAGTTGAATCCGACTCTGGAAGAAGTGGCAGATTTAAAGACGGCTGTGTCGGAGGCGGTTACAAACTGTATTCTTCATGCCTATGACGGGAAGGTACAGCCGGAAGAGACAGAAGGAAAGTCCGGCGGGAAGATGATGGGAGAGAAATATCAGATTGAGCTGAGATGCAGGCTGAAAGGGCAGGAACTTTCTGTGGATGTCATTGATCATGGTGTGGGAATCGGTGATATCAAAAAGGCCATGGAGCCGCTGTTTACCACAAAACCGGAGAAGGACCGGTCCGGTATGGGCTTTACCTTTATGGAGGCTTTTATGGATGAGCTGACTGTGGAATCGCAGGTGGGAAAGGGAACTACTGTGCATATGAAAAAAGTGATCGGGAGGTAGAAATGGACCATACTCTTGCTCTGATTGGGCGTTCGCACCAGGGTGATAAAGAAGCAAGAGATACGTTATTTAAAGAGAATACAGGACTGATCTACAGTGTGGCGAAACGTTTTCTGGGACGTGGGGTGGAGATGGAGGATCTTTTTCAGATCGGGAGCATCGGGCTTTTGAAGGCAGTTGATCATTTTGACCCGTCTTATGAGGTGCGTTTTTCCACGTATGCAGTGCCAATAGAGTACGATAAAGGAAATGACCGGAAAAGCCTTAAAATAAGGGATTTCTGATAAAGGCATTGGATAAAAAAACAGTGCTGTCAGATGTACATTTCGATATCTTATGTTGAAATAACAGTATAGATAAGATATTGAAAATAATTCGGAATTGTTTCTGATAGGAACCTTCTTGAATGAGATGATGACCATTCAAAGGAGGTTTTTTTATGGCAAGAATTATGACAAGAAGAAAAGCCATACCCAAGGCAATCGAATTACTGCAATGTCTGCCACAGACGGAGGAAGTTGTGGAAGTGATACAGGCACTAAAAAAATATTCTTCCACGCCATTGGATAGATGGGATGCAGCCAGTGTATATGAAGCATTAGATGAATGGACAGAATCTCATAATGGTATACCACCGAGAATAAAAGAGTGTGACAGCCATAAAGAGCTACCAAGCCATATGGTCTTTGAAAAGCTTTTTGGAAAAACAGCCAGAGAATTTCTAAATGATTATTATGGTGAGATGGAATACGTAAGGATTGGACGTCATGGAACAAGGTGTGTGGATGATCAATATGATTTTTTGGAAATATTTAAAAACGAATTTGAACGGATACAACCGGCAACGTCAAAAATATATGATGCTTGTAGAAATCCAGAAACACCATCATGGGGAACGATTGCAAGAAGATGTAAAGTGTCTTCCTGGTCAGAGTTGGTTACACTGTCCGGTGTAGAAGCGAATTGCATTAGAAGAAGATATGACACATATAATATTAGAAATAAGTTGAGCGTTTCACAAAAAACGAATTTGGAAACGGATTTGACAGCACACGAACAGCAGGAAGAAAAAGAAAGATTTGAGGCATTGCTGATAAAGACGCATGATTTAACATTGCAGGCTGAAAATCAGAAAAAGGCAGAAAAAGCAGTTTCAAAACATACATTACGAATCGGGAGGAAATAGAGATGGCAAAAGTTATAGCAATAGTCAATCAAAAAGGTGGTGTCGCAAAGTCAACTTCCTGTGTGAATTTAGGAATCGGATTGGTAAAAAAAGGATATAAAGTTCTGGCAATAGATTTTGATCCACAGGGAAGTTTAACAGAAAGTCTTGGATATCAGAATCCAGATGAATTAGAAATAACAGTAGCGACAATTCTTCATTGTGAAATGAATGGTCTTGAATTACCAGAAGGATATGGAATTCTTCACCATGAAGAGGGAATAGACATTCTTCCGGCAAATATTGAACTGTCTGGGGTAGAAGTTAGTCTGGTAAATGTTATGAGCAGAGAATATATGTTAAAACAGTTTATCAAGACAATTTCGCCAGAATATGATTATATCCTGATTGATAATATGCCATCGCTAGGAATGCTTACTGTAAATGCTCTTGCAGCAGCTGATTCGGTTATCATTCCGGTTATGGCACATTATCTTCCTGTTAAAGGATTGGAACAGTTGATGCAGACCATATATAAAGTTAGAAAGCAGATAAATCGAAAGCTTCAGATTGACGGAATCTTACTTACCATGGTAGATCGAAGAACGAATTTTTCAAAAGAGATTATAGAGTTGCTTCATGATAATTATGGCGAATATATCAATATTTTCAAGACTGCAATCCCGTTTTCGATAAGGGCAGCAGAGACGAGTGCTGAGGGAGTAAGTATTTATAAACACGATCCGAAAGGTCGTGTTGCCGAAGCTTATAAAAAATTGGTAGAGGAGGTGATTGGTGATGGCAGTGAAAGAAAGTAGTGCTTCAAAGATAAAATTCAAAGGGGTAGATGCATTATTCGGATTGTCAGAGGAGCAGGAGTGTGTGCGAGAAATTCCGCTGGACGAGTTGGATACATTCAAGAATCATCCGTTTAAAGTGTTTAGGGATGATAAAATGGAGGAAATGATTGAAAGTATTTCAGAATATGGAGTTCTTGTGCCAGGAATTGCAAGACCTTCAAATTCAGGGGAAAAGGATTATGAATTAGTTGTGGGACACAGAAGAAAATATGCTTGCAGGGAATTAGGACTGAAAACAATGCCGGTCATTATCAGAGATATGTCTGATGATGAAGCAACTGTGGTTATGGTCGATTCCAACATTCAAAGAGAAAATCTGCTATATAGTGAGAAGGCATTTGCATACCGCATGAAGTATGAAGCATTGAAACGTCAGGGTAGACGGACTGATTTAACTTTGGTCCAAGTTGAACCAAAGTTGAAAAAAGATGGGCAGCTGAGATGGTTGGCACAGAAGTCGGAGAGACAATGAGTACGATCAAACGATATATACGCTTGACCTACTTGTCGAATTACTTGCTGGAGTTTGTAGATAAAAATGAATTGCCATTTACTGTTGCAGTTGATTTATCTTATTTGAAAAGTAATGAGCAGTCATTGTTACTGGCGTTTATAGGAACAACAAAGAAAATGCCAAATGGATCTCAGGCAAAAAAACTGAAAGACCTTAGCCAGCAAAAAGAATTGACTGGAGAAGATATAGAGAAAATTCTTAGAGGAGAAGCAAAAGTGAATTATCAGAAAATCAGTTTTTCAGAAAAGCAACTGCAAAAATATTTTCCACCAGATTACAAGAAAGAGCAAATCGAAAAAATAATTTTCCAGTTATTAGATTCGTGGAAAGCACAAACAGAGCAAAGGGGATGATAAAGTGGAATATGAAAAGCAAATAAGATATAATGATAGACAGATGCAAAGATATCAGGCATATCTTTCTAAAGTACAGAAGATAAACAGATTAGATAAGAGGACGAAAGAAATGACGATTGGAGATGTAATTAAAAAATCAATTCTGCCACTGGCATTTATGGTATTCTGGTTTTGGATGACAAAAACAATTATGAAGGTCAGTGGGCAGACGGATTGGTTCTGGTGGGTATTTATTGCCGGACTTCCATTTGGAATACATAAAATGCGGTTGATTCTAATTCCGAGAGGAATGGATACCACAGCAACACTTGGGATGGCTGCATTAAGTGTCATTATTGGAGCATTGATTGGAAGCATCATGATTCCAGTGTATGTGATCAGAGCGATATACGTGTTTATACGGTATGTCATTGGAAAATAGAATATTAGATTGATAAGAGGCAGGCTTGCGAAAATAAAAATCGTAAGTCTGCCTCTTTTTTTGTGCTTAAAAACAGGCAATTCAGGGGAATTCCCTTTTGCAAATATATATATTCTTGGAGGATTTTTAAGATGAGAGAGCGAATTGAAAGTAAGCATGTAACAAAGGAAATCAAAAGTCAGATGCCAGTGATTCCGGTGGCAATTGTTAAAGAAAGAGGCTGTACGTTCTGCCCATATTATCTGGGCAATTATGAGAAACAGCCACGCTGTATGATGAAAACCTGTGCCTGGGATGATGAAAATGAACGTTTCCATCCAGTTCTTCGTGAACTGATCCCATTTTACAAAGAGAAGATGGAAAAAGCAGAAGAAAAATTCCTGGCAATGAAAAAGATTTACACAACACTGTTAGGAATGTTTGCCGATGAAATGAAGCAAGAAGAGTTGGAAAAAGATGAATGTTACGGATGTGCCTATGGAAAATGTGGACCATGTATCGGTATCTGTTACAAATCAATGAAAGCATAGGAGGGGTAAGCCAATGAATACAACAGTTATTTCCGGGCGATTAGTAAGAAATCCTGGATACAACGAAGTGGAGAATGAAAAAGGACTTCATAAGATTGCCAAGTTCGTTCTGGCAGTCAGAAGAAATTATTCCGATGAAGTCAGTTTCATTCCGGTAAAGGCTTTTGCAAAGAAAGCAGAATTTGCCAGAGATTATCTGATGCAGGGAACGAAGGTCATGGTGGAAGGCGAGATTGTCACAGGTAATTATGAAGATAAGGATACCGGGAAAAAGATCTATACCACCGAAGTGTATGCAAACCGGATTGAATTCGCAGGTGCAAAAATGGTTGACAGACCACCGTTTCCAGAAGATGCGGAAGGGTTCTTAGAGATCCCAGAGGGTATGGAAGAAGAAATGCCGTTTAGATAGAGGAGGATAAAAGATGGTTTCAGTAGATCAGGCGTATATGGTAGGGCATATGAAAAATGCCGATGGAAGTATCAACAACAAAAATGTAGTGCTGTCAGCAGCATGTGAAGCAGCGGAACTGTTCCAGTGCATGATGGCAGTAAATCAGAAACTGGAGGACTGGCAGAGATTTAATCACACCTTGGAGATGCATCTTAGAAGTGTGGAATGTGAGAAAATCCATGATATCTGTCAGGCAGTATACGGAATGAAACATCCGTCCAATGAACTGGAAGGATTGTATCTGGCAAGAGAGGATGAACAGATATGCCTGCTGTACTATCAGGTGTTTGTAGGGATGCTGGAAATCAATATTAATTCAGCCGAAGTGCTGTACAAACAGAAGGAGGAAACAATCAATGAGTAAGATGGAGTATATGCCGGTAGATTGTCTGCAGGTGCCAAAGGTGCTGTTTCAGATGGAAAAATACAAAAATCTGTCAAATACAGCAAAGATTCTATACAGCTTATTTCTGGATCGTTTGAAATTTGCGGTGCAAAATGGCTGGGTAGATCATAACGGGAATCTGTTTGTTATCTATCCCAAAAGTGAAATAAAGAAAGACCTGAATACGACTCGATATGGAGTAGATCAGGCAGTACAGGAACTGGTTCAGGTTGGTAAACTGGTGCGTATCATTCCAAACAATGGAAAGGCGAACCACTTTTATATCAATGGTATTTATGAAAATGAGATGGAGGAAGAATCAATGATGACATTAGATACTATCATGGCAAATATGCCGCTGGCTGAAAGAGAAATTATTATGGATAAGATGGTGAAAGCATCCAGAGATATTTTTGAAACTATTGCGGATATGGGATATATTGATCAATATGAAACGTCTTTAACTGCAATGGAAAAGCGAGGATACCAGGATGAGCTTGGAGAGATGGATATTGATCAAATTCAGGCTGATGGATATGAGTTTGGTATGGATCTTGCATTTGGAATTCTGGAGGAAAATGAAAATAATCCTGCTCGTGTGTTAGATATCCAGAAATATGTGAACAGACAGTATGAAAGCTGTTCAAAAAAGAAGTTTATGAAGGTCCTGGAAACCCTTGTTCATGCGATGGGGAATGATGAAGGCTTTATTGGTGATATGTATGCTTGTAACAAGAAGGCCAGAAATTATTATTTGGACGAAATGATTCAATCATTCAATTTTGTATTTGATGAGATGTGCCATGGTACAGGCAGTGCAGCAAATTGTGATTTTGATGTAGAAGAGTAGGAAAATATTATGGCAGATTTTGAATATTTCAGAGCAGAAGAATCTGACCAGTTTTCTTTCTTTCGGATACCAAAAGCTCTGTTCACAGAAAAAGAGTTTGCAAGCCTGTCCACAGACGCAAAGCTTCTTTACGGAATTCTGCTTGATCGAATCAGTCTATCCAAGAAAAATGGCTGGATTGACAGTGATGGTTATGTCTATATCATTTACACGATTGCAGAATTGCAGGAGCTGTTGCGAATGTCGCATACAACAGTAACAAAGCTTCTTTATGAGCTTGACAGTGTGCATGGAATTGGATTGATCGAACGGTATCGGCAGGGGAATAATCGTCCTTCTGTCATATATGTGAAAAATTTTGTGAAACGGATCAGAGGAAAGCCAGTAAGATACGTTGCTTCTGGAACGCCAGAAACTGGAAATCCAGACTGCAAAGAATTGGAAATCCGGATTGCAAGAAACTGGAAGTCCGGAACGCAAAAAAATAGAAGTCCGGACTGCAAGAATCTGGATGGAAGTAATACTAAGATAAATAAGACTGAAAAGAATCATACTGATAAGAGTAAGGGCAATACTCACGCTTTGGAAGAAAAATTCAGTCTGTATGGGAGATTTAAAAATGTTGTTCTGTCGGAAGCTGAACTGCGGGAGTTGATGATGCTTTTTCCATGGGATTACCAGAAACGAATTGATCATCTTTCTGTTTATATGAAATCCAGTGGAAAAGAATATCAGAACCATTTTGCAACAATCTGTCTTTGGGCAGAAAGGGATGGAACCAGGATAGGAATGGATAAATATGAATTTCAGGAAGGAGAAAGCCTGTGATGGCAAACAAAGTAATAGCAGATTATCTGGACGAAGAAGGATGTCTTCATTGTGGCATCTGTGGAAAAAGAAAACAGATGAAAGTCAGTCTGATGGGTTTTGAGCATGTAGTGTCCTGTTTGTGCGAATGCGAGGTAAAAGCCAGGCAGGAACTGGATGAGAAGATGCAGAGGGAAGAAGCACAGCGGCAGCTTATCAGAGAAAATCCGTCGGACTTCGGGAAAGAAGATTCTGGGAATGGAAATTTGAAAATGACAACGGAAGCAACCAGAAGATGCTAATTGCCAGGCAGTATGTAGAAAACTGGACAGATATGAAGAGAAAAAATGTAGGATTGCTTTTGATGGGACCGGTTGGAACCGGGAAAAGTTTCTTTGCAGGCTGTATTGCAAATGCACTTTTGGAACAGGGAGAACGTGTCATGATGACAAATTTTTCTAGGATCTTAAATGAAATGACCAGCTATCAGGCAGATAAGAACCAGATTATACAAAATCTTGTGGATTATCCGTTGCTGATTATTGATGACTTGGGAATAGAACGAAATTCCGAGTTTGCTTTGGAGCAGGTCTATAATGTGATAGACAGCCGCTATTGTAAAATGCTTCCGCTGATCGTAACAACGAATCTGGGACTGAATGAAATGAAATCCACAGACTTGGATACTGCCCATCAGCGTATTTACAGTAGAATACTTGAAATGTGTGTTCCCATCTATTGTGGTGGAGAAGATAAGAGAAAAGAAGAAGGGACAGAAAAACTCGTACAGGTGCAGAACCTGATTACCGGTTAATCTGTCTTTTTTCATTAAAGGGGGTGGTTGCCATGATTACAGATCTGGACAGCAGTTGAATCGCTGAAAGGAGGGAAAAGTCATGCAGGAAGAGGTAACTCAGAAAACGGTCACGTTCTGTATTCGGGCTACTAAGATTACGGCAGACCTGTTGAAAAAGGTTCTTGTTGCGTATCTGCGTCATCAGAGGCAGAAATCAGTAGAGAAGAAAGCACAGAAAAATCAGCCGAAACAGGGAAAGGTCACGGTAAAAGAGCTGGCAAAACAGAATGCCGGGATGGTCAATATCGAGATCACAAATAAGAATATCAAGTCCTTTGAACGCTATGCCAGAAAATACGGGATCAATTATGCTCTGAAAAAAGACAAGAGCAAAGAGCCGCCGGTTTATCTGGTATTTTTCAAGGGACGTGATCAGGATGCCCTCAATGCTGCTTTCCGTGAGTTTTCCCAGAAACAGATTCAAAAAGCGAATAAGCCTTCTATTCATAAGCGTCTTGCAGCTTACCGGGCAATGATGCCAAAGAAGACGAAGGACAAAGTAAAGAACCGACATCAGGAACAGAGCCGATGAAGAAACAAAACGGCAATAAACTGATGCAGAAGTGGAAGAATAAGGCTGGGGTCAGGCTGTCCGCCCTGGATAAAAAGAAACTGGTTCTTACAAATCTTCCCTATGTTCTGACCGCTTTTTATGCGGATCGGGCATCCTGCTTATACAGGAGCAGTCCTGGAGAAGATATAGGGAATAAACTGTTATATGCGATGGAACATGCAGATCGGATCTTTACAGGGATTCTGTTGAGTTTTGACCTGAGAGATCTATTGGTTGGAGTAACTGTCGCAGTTATTTTGAAACTTTTGGTTTGGCAGAAACAGTCAGATGCAAAGAAACTTCGGAAGGGAATCGAGTATGGTTCAGCCAGATGGGGAACTGCAGAGGATATAAAGCCTTATATGTCAGAGGATCCCTGGATGAATATTCCGTTGACAGCAACAGAAGCACTGACCATGGAGAGCAGACCAAAGCAGCCGAAGTATGCGAGAAATAAAAATATCGTGGTCATCGGTGGCAGTGGTTCCGGAAAGACACGATTTTTTGTAAAGCCGTCGGTCATGCAGATGAACTGTTCCATGGTCATTACAGATCCAAAGGGCACTCTCATTGAGGAGTGCGGGAAGATGTTAGCAAAGGGACCGCCTAAGAAAGATAAGAATGGAAATATCATGAAAGATAAATCCGGAAAAGTGGTTCATGAGCCATATGTGATTAAGGTTTTGAATACCATTAACTTTTCAAAATCGCTTCATTACAATCCATTTGCTTATATACGGTCTGAAAAAGATATCCTGAAGCTGGTGACAACAATCATTGTGAATACCAAAGGCGAAGGGGAAAAAGCTTCCGAAGATTTTTGGGTGAAAGCAGAGAAATTGCTGTACACAGCACTGATTGCTTTTATCTGGTATGAAGGGGATGAAGAGGAAAAGAATCTGAATACCCTTCTGGATCTTTTGAATGAAAGCGAAACGCGTGAAGAGGATGAAACTTACCAGAATCCTGTGGATATGATGTTCCAGGAACTGGAAGAAAGAGATCCGCAGCACTTTGCGGTCAGACAGTATAAAAAATACAAAATGGCGGCTGGAAAGACAGCGAAAAGTATTTTGATATCCTGTGGAGCCAGACTTGCCCCATTTGATATCGCAGAACTTCGTGAGATCATGTCTTACGATGAAATGGAACTGGATAAGATCGGTGACAGGAAAACAGCCTTGTTTCTGATCATGTCCGATACGGATACCACATTCAACTTTGTGATTGCCATGTTACAGTCACAGCTTTTTAATCTGCTTTGCGATAAGGCAGATGATGAATATGGTGGAAGACTTCCGGTGCATGTGCGTGTCATCGCTGATGAGTTTGCCAACATCGGACAGATTCCTCAGTTTGACAAGCTGATTGCAACCATTCGAAGCAGGGAAATCTCTGCTTCTATTATTTTGCAGTCGCAGAGTCAGTTAAAGGCAATGTATAAGGATAGTGCAGATACCATTCTGGGCAACTGTGATACTACACTTTTTCTTGGTGGCAAAGAGAAAACCACCTTAAAGGAAATGAGTGAGCTTCTGGGGAAGGAAACCATTGACCTGTATAACACTTCGGAAACGAGGAGTAATCAGAAGTCTTTTGGATTGAATTACCAGAAAACGGGCAAACAGCTGATGACGGAAGATGAGATTGCAGTCATGGATGGAGGAAAATGTATCCTGCAGATCCGTGGTGCCAGACCATTTTTCTCGGATAAATATGATATCACGAAACACAAAAACTATCGGCTTCTTGCAGATGAAAACGAGAAGAACCGGTACAAAGTAGAGAAAGAGTTAAATCCGCAGTACACACCGAAACCCGAAGAAGAGGTGGAAGTGATTCATGTAGAACTGTCGGAGTAACCTTGGGAATGAACGAAAAATAATGAGGAAAGGAATAACTGACATTAGGTGCGCCGGCTTTTTAGTCGGTGTTTTTTCATTCCCGTAAACACCTGAAAGAAGTCAGTTTTGGTTTATGAATATATGGCATTTTTTAGCAGCGCAATTACAACTTTAAAAACTCTTGTAGTCGCTATCGGCGCAGGTCTTGGTGTGTGGGGTGTCGTAAACCTTCTGGAAGGATATGGAAATGACAATCCCGGCGCTAATGCTCATGTGCCATAAAGTAACACACCGATAAATGCAGACAGCCAACCTCTATTCCGTATAAAATGGCGTATGTGGCATTTCAAATATGTGGTTTAGAAGTAGAAGAAAACTGAAAACCGTATTCCACGATTTGAAAGGATAGAGGTAAATGAGCATGGAAAAAACAGTATATATCACAGAGAAAGAACGGGAAATGTGCTACAAAGTAATTGGTGCGTTTGCGGAACTGTACGAAATGGAAGATGAAGATATTTTAGTGGTTGATGTTGGTAGGTACGGTTTTGTTAAATTGCAGTGCTATACACCGTCATATGGCTTTGAAGAACTTGACACCTATACAGACAGCCATAGTTTATTTGAAGGGCTTTGGGAGGAATGGCTTAGTCTAAATGTGTTTTTACTTGCTAGGGAAATGCAGTTAGACGATATTCTTTATGAGGATTTATTCAATAATCTGCCAAAGGAAAAACAGTCGGAACTTACCGGGAGAAAAGGCTATTTTGCAAAAAAAGCGGGTATCATTCTGTAAAATGAATTTTGCAGAAAGAAAACGCTCTATGTAGAGGGTAAAAAGATTAGAATGGCTCTGTATATGATAATATGCAGGGCTTTTCTTAATAACCAATATGCTCATTTTGATAAAGACCAAAAGACAAGCATTATGGAAATGTGCATAACTGGCTATGGAATCATGGATAACTCTATTCACAGCACATGGAAAAGCTAAAGTGCAGCTTTCCCACGTCCTGCAAACAGAGTTACCCACAATTCCATGATACAGCCAGTTATACACATTACGCACAATGCCGACTACTACGGAATCCAAATCATTTTTTCACAGAACAAGATTTGCTTTTACAGAAAGAGATTATAGGTTGGAATGGAGATAAGGGAACCTGCATAGAGCACAGCGGAAAAGTTGAAGAAACTGATTGAGGAAGAATTTGCCGGGCTTGTGTTTCTGTCTGCTGAAGATATGGAGTAATAACAAATTGGGACATAATGGTATAACTCTTTGTCCCAATTTGTTTATTGTTTAAATTACCCGTATTAGAATTGATATGCTTGCAGAAATCAAATATCTAACATAATTCCTCCCACTGTAATAATACCATACAAATTTTATGAATACAAGACTGTTTATATAAGCTGACACATGCTAAACTAGCCTAGCAATGTTTCAGTAAAACTTTCTTTCATTTTTCAAGGAGGTCATAATCATTATGGGGAATAATCAGACAGAAAAAGCGTTTGAAGAAAAAAGATTAGCACAAACAATCTCTTTAGCCGAGGAACAATTAAAGCAGGCAAAAGAAGCGGCAGACAAAAAAAAATCAGAAATTATCGAAGCCAAAAAAGATGTGCGTGAAAATACAGAACACGGCATTACATCACTGTACACATCAGACGGTTTCGAGGCACTTGTTGAATTAAGCCAATATATCAATCCTGTTACAGACAAAATTATAGATTATGAAGAAGAAGAACATAAAATACTTCTGTTAGAAAAGATGATAAAATCGCCCTATTTTGCCCGAATTGATTTTAAATTTGATGATGAGGACGAATTTGAAAAAATATACATTGGACGTTCTTCTCTACGAAAAAACAGCTATCAAGAGATGTATGTTTATGATTGGAGATCGCCGATTGCCAGTGTTTTCTATCGTTTTATGACAGGCGAAGCGTTTTATGACGCTCCATGTGGACGAGTAACAGGCGAACTCAATTTGAAACGCCAATATGAAATAAAAAACGGAACACTGGAATATTTTTTTGATTCAGATGTTCAGATTGTTGATGAATTTTTAAGGCAATTACTGTCACAAAACACTACTGCTAAAATGAAAGCTATTGTTGAAACAATTCAGCATGAACAGGACGTGGTTATTAGAGATATGGAAAATGACCTGCTAATGGTACAGGGTGTAGCGGGAAGTGGAAAAACCTCTATTGCTCTCCACCGGGCTGCTTATCTTATGTATCAAGGTTTACAAACAAAGCTGTCCGCAAATAACATTATGATTATTTCCCCAAATTCTATATTTGAGCAATATATTTCAAATGTATTGCCCGAATTGGGAGAAGATAATGTTATTTCTTCCGTGTTTGAAGATATACTTAGTGAGTTATTAAATGGCAGGAAAATTCAGTCAAGAAATGATTTTTTAGAAAACTTGATTGTCAATTCAAAATACAAGGAAATTTCAAGAAATAGTATAGAATTTAAAACGTCAAGTTTTTTTAGGGAAATTTTAGACCAATTTCTCATTGATATACCCCGCCAGTGGATAGAATTTGAAGATGTTTATTATGAGGGAAAATGCGTTGTAAGCGGGCAAATTCTAAAAGACAAGATATTAGGAAGACCAGAAACACCATTAGGCATAAAATTAGAACAATTAGAAGATTATATTTTAGAACAAATATTTGGAACAGGAAAAGGGCGGGGGCATAAAGAAGAAAAAAATCTAATCAAGCAGGAAATACAGAAATTTATAAAAATTGACATTGTTGAATTATATAAAATATTATTTAGCAATGAAGCCTATTTTTATAGCCTGCTGCAAAATAGCAATCCGTCACAAAACATAAAAAATATTTGGAAATATACTAAGGAAAATTTGGAAGCAGACAGCTTGTATTATGATGACGCAATAGCAATCGCTTATTTGTATTTAAAAATATACGGAACAAATAAATATAAAAATATTAAGCAGGTAGTCATTGATGAAGCACAGGACTACTACCCTCTCCAATATGAAATATTTAATTTTCTTTTTTCTAATGCCAAATTTACTATTTTAGGAGATATGAAACAGACTCTTGCCAAAAAAGAAGATATTTCTTTCTACGAACAAATTCAAAAAATATTGAACAAGAAAAAATCTTCTCTTATTATGTTGGATAAAAGTTTCCGTTGTACGAATGAAATTTTAAATTTTAGTTTAAAGTTCATTGAACAAAGTTCACAGATAAAAAGTTTTAATCGGAATGGCGATAGCCCAAAAGTATATATTGCTGATAATTCCGAAATCTTCATTGATGAAATTGTTAAGGAAATAAAATTATGCCAAGAGAAAGGGTTTCAGTCGATATGCTTAATTTGTAAAACCGAAAAAAATTCAACCTATCTATTTAATAAAATTAAACACAAACTTGATATTCAATTAATTAAAAATGGGAGCGTATCAGATTTACAAGGCGTGTTTATCTTACCAGTATATATGTCAAAGGGATTAGAATTTGATACTGTCTTAATTTGTGATGCAGATAGCCAAAACTACCATGATGAAGATGATAAAAACCTCTTATATGTTGCCTGCACAAGAGCGCTTCACAAACTTAGCTTATTTTGTGAAAATGAGGTTAGCCCGCTGATATAGATAAATTTACAATATATTGAATTGCCTAAATGCCAAACGCAGCGTAAGTGCATATGAACAAAATGATAATAATTAGACAGACCATCTTTCTCTTTTAATGGCATTAAATTGACATTACGCTCTCTATCATATATATTTGTTGCTTACTGTCAAAAACACGACAGAAAAATATAGTTTAAATTCAACGGATAAAAGAGGTAATGAACATGGGGAAATTACTACTGCTGACACTTAACGAACAAGAGGAAACAGCGATTGACAAAATCATATCGGCAATATCTGATTATATACAGATTGAACCCATGCAGATCACAACCGCTTCCGTGTTATCTTTTCCGGGACTGGAAATAAAGCAGAACCAACGCCAGGTATTTCAAGACGGGGAGGAAGTAAGCCTTACCCGCCTTGAATACAGTACCCTTGTATATCTTGCTTCCAACCCCGGCATTGTCCTCACACGGACACAAATATTTGAAGCCGTTTGGAACATGGAAAGTGAAAGCTGCCAGTCAAGCGTTGCAAATGTGATTTACAACCTGCGGAAAAAAATAGAGTCGGACAGCCGCAAGCCCATTTACATAAAAACCGTTTTAGGTATGGGCTACAAGTTTGCTTCCGGGGAATGACAACAGAATAACCGCCGCCCGTTACAGCGGCATACCATGACAGGAAATCAGAAAAGGTTTCCTGTTTTTTTGCACCAAAAACCGCGCTGATTTTCCAGCTTTGTCGAAAAGTTTTATCAAAAAGTTTTTCAAAACTTTGCCATATTTGCATTTCTCTGCGTAGTAAGGAGTAAAGGGGGAGTTTCGCCGTTTTCTTAGAGCAAGATTCTACCGAGGTGCCAAAATTCGCTTTTCGCTCATTTTGCCCCTGCGGGAATCTTGTTGGGGAGTGCCTTCCCCAAACCCTGCTTATGCGGCTTGCGCCGCTTAAAAATCCCTCAAAATATTTTTTCGGATTTTTTCAAAAACAGTTCCGTTTTACCCCCTGTTTTTCTCCTATTAGTGAGAGAACACCACGCACAGAAAGGAGGTCTGCCGACCATGAAAAGATACAACACACCGCACCGCAGCCGGGTAGTCAAGACACGCATGACCGAGGAAGAATACGCCGAGTTTGCGGAAAGGCTTTCTGCTTACCACATGAGCCAAGCCGAGTTTATCCGGCAAGCCATAACCGGGGCAGCCATACGCCCCATCATAACCGTTTCCCCCGTCAATGACGAGCTGCTTGCCGCTGTCGGGAAGCTGACCGCCGAATACGGCAGGATCGGCGGCAACTTAAACCAGATAGCCCGGACGCTGAATGAGTGGCACAGCCCCTACCCGCAGCTTGCCGGGGAGGTACGGGCGGCGATTTCCGACCTTGCTGCCCTAAAGTTTGAAGTCTTGCAGAAAGTGGGTGACGCTGTTGGCAACATTCAAACATATCAGCTCTAAAAATGCCGACTATGGCGCAGCGGAAGCCTACCTCACATTTGAGCATGACGAGTTTACCATGAAGCCCACCCTTGATGAAAACGGGCGGCTGATACCGAGGGAGGATTACCGCATTTCTTCCCTCAACTGCGGGGGCGAGGATTTCGCCGTTGCCTGTATGCGAGCCAATCTCCGCTATGAGAAAAACCAAAAACGGGAAGATGTGAAAAGCCACCACTATATCATCAGTTTTGACCCACGGGACGGGACAGACAACGGCTTGACCGTAGACCGGGCGCAGGAGCTGGGCGAGCAGTTCTGCAAAGAGCATTTCCCCGGACACCAAGCCCTTGTATGCACCCACCCGGACGGGCATAACCACAGCGGCAATATCCATGTGCATATCGTCATCAACTCCCTGCGGATTTACGAAGTCCCGCTTCTGCCCTACATGGACAGACCAGCCGACACACGGGCGGGCTGCAAGCACCGCTGCACCAACGCCGCTATGGAATATTTCAAGAGTGAAGTCATGGAGATGTGCCACCGGGAGGGGCTTTACCAAATCGACCTCTTGAACGGCAGCAAGGAACGGATAACGGAACGGGAATACTGGGCGGCAAAGAAAGGGCAGCTTGCCCTTGATAAAGAGAACGCTGTCAGAGAAGCCGCAGGACAGCCGACCAAGCCCACCAAGTTTGAAACGGACAAGGCGAAGCTGCGCCGGACGATACGGCAGGCACTTTCCCAAGCTGGCAGCTTTGACGAGTTTTCTTCCCTTTTGCTGCGGGAGGGCGTAACTGTCAAGGAGAGCCGGGGGCGGCTTTCCTACCTCACGCCGGACAGGACAAAGCCTATCACAGCCCGGAAGCTGGGGGACGATTTTGACAAGGCTGCTGTCCTTGCCCTGCTCACGCAGAACGCCCACAGAGCCGCCGAACAGACCAAAGCCATACCCGAATACCCCCACACCCAAAAGGGACGCTTGCGGGAGGAAAAAGCCGCAAAAACCACCCCGGCAGACAACACCTTGCAGCGCATGGTTGACCGGGAAGCCAAGCGAGCCGAGGGCAAGGGCGTGGGCTATGACCGCTGGGCGGCAAAGCACAACCTAAAGCAAATGGCAGCTACTGTTACCGCCTATCAACAGTACGGCTTTTCTTCCCCGGAGGAACTGGACGAAGCCTGTTCTGCCGCTTATGCCGCCATGCAGGAAAGCCTTACAGAGCTGAAGCAGGTGGAAAAGACGCTGAACGGGAAAAAGGAGCTGCAACGGCAGGTGCTTGCCTATTCCAAGACCCGCCCTGTCCGGGACGGGCTGAAACAGCAGAAAAACGCCAAAGCAAAAGCAGCCTACCGACAGAAGCACGAAAGCGACTTTATCATAGCAGACGCAGCCGCCCGTTATTTCAAGGAGAACGGCATTTCCAAGCTGCCGAGCTATAAAGCCCTGCAAGCAGAGATTGAAGCCCTTATCAAAGAGAAAAACAGCGGCTACAACGATTACCGGGCAAAACGGGAGGAATACCGCCGCTTACAGACTGTCAAGGGCAATATCGACCAGATTTTACGCCGGGAGCGCAAGCCTGTGAAAAGGCAGGAACAGGAACGATAAAAACCACCCCAAAATGTACCCGAACCCATACAGAACAAGGGGGCTGCCCCGTACTCTACCCGCAATACCAAAGGATTTTTTAACGGGCTTACAGGGCAGAAAAACCCCGAAAATGATACCGAGATGATACAGAATTACCGTCGATACCGCCACACCAGCGGAAACGGCAGAAAGGAGCGCACCCATGCCAAGAATGAGCAAGAAACGGCGGCTGGAATGGTCTTTTTTCCTGCGGCAAGTAAAAGTCGGGAATACCACCTGCGACCGTATCACATACAACGACCTCTGCCGGGGCTGTACCCATAGCTGTAAGCAGAGCTTCCGGGCGGTTATCATACTTTGCCCCCGCTACTACTCCAAACGCCGGAAAAAGGAGGACAGGGACAATGGCAGATAACCGCAAGTATTACTACCTCAAGCTGAAAGAGAATTTTTTTGACAGCGACTCCATTGTGCTGCTGGAAGATATGAAAGACGGGATTTTATATTCCAATATCCTCTTGAAGCTGTACTTAAAATCTCTGAAAAACGGCGGGAAGTTGCAGCTTGACGAGCATATCCCCTACACAGCGCAGATGATAGCGACACTGACCCGCCACCAGATAGGGACGGTTGAAAGGGCTTTAGAGATTTTCCGGCAGTTGGGGCTTGTGGAGCAGCTTGACAGCGGGGCTTTTTATATGACCGATATTGAGCTGATGATAGGACAGTCCTCTACCGAAGCCGAGAGAAAACGGGCTGCAAGGCTGGAAAACAAGGCACTTTTACCGCCCCGGACAAAAGGCGGACATTTGTCCGACATTCGTCCACCAGAGATAGAGATAGAGTTAGAGAAAGAGATAGAAAAAGAGAGAGAGGGAGAAACGGGACACCCCGCCCCCGCCGCTTATGGCAGATACAACAATGTGATACTGACCGATACAGAGCTTTCCGGGCTGAAAACAGAGCTGCCCGACAAGTGGGAGTATTATATTGACCGGCTTTCCTGCCATATCGCTTCCACCGGGAAGCAGTACCAGAGCCATGCAGCCACCATTTACAAGTGGGCGCAGGAGGACGCTGCCAAAGGCAAGGCTGCCCCGAAACAGGGCATACCCGATTATTCATGTAAGGAGGGCGAGAGCTTATGAAAAACGAGATTGAAGCTATGATTACGGATATTACAACCACTACCGCCGAAGCGGAGGACTACACAGGCGAGGACGGGCTTTTATACTGCGGCAAGTGCCATACGCCCAAAGAAGCCTACTTTTCAAAAGAAACCGCCCAATGGTTAGGGCATGACCGACACCCAACAGACTGCGACTGCCAGCGGGCAGCCCGTGAAAAGCAGCAAGCCGCCGAAAGCCGACAGAAGCACCTTGAAACAGTGGAGGACTTGAAACGCCGGGGCTTTGCCGACCCCGCTATGCGGAACTGGACATTTGAGCATGACAACGGCAGAAACCCACAGACCGAAACCGCCCGCTTTTATGTGGAGAGCTGGGAAACCATGCAGGCTGAAAATATCGGCTACCTGTTTTGGGGAGGCGTGGGGACAGGAAAAAGCTACCTTGCCGCCTGTATCGCCAACGCCCTTATGGAAAAAGAGGTTGCCGTTCGCATGACAAACTTTGCAACGATACTCAATGACCTTGCTGCCAGCTTTGAGGGCAGGAACGAATATATTTCCCGCCTTTGCAGCTACCCCCTGCTGATACTTGATGATTTCGGTATGGAGCGAGGGACAGAATACGGGCTGGAACAGGTTTACAGCGTGATTGACAGCCGTTACCGAAGCGGCAAGCCGCTGATCGCCACGACCAACCTCACGCTGGAGGAATTGCAGCACCCGCAGGACACACCCCACGCCCGTATCTATGACAGGCTGACTTCCATGTGCGCCCCTGTCCGCTTCACGGGCAGCAACTTCCGAAAGGAAACCGCACAGGAAAAGCTGGAACGCTTAAAGCAGCTGATGAAGCAGCGAAAGGAGAGCCTATGACAGAAACGAAACAGACAAGCACCACCAAAACAGACCGCCGCCCGGACTGTGTAACGGAAATCCGCATGGGCAACTCCGTCCTTACCGTTTCCGGCTTCTTCAAGCAGGGCGCAACCGACACCGCAGCCGACAAGATGATGAAAGTGCTGGAAGCGGAAGCTGCTACACAAAAAACGGCGATTTGACCGACCATAAAGAAGCAGATTTGACGCTTTTGCCGCTATACAGACAGCCGCCCCATGTGGTACAATCAAGGTACGGAATAGTGGGGCTGGCTGTCGGAAACGGAGGATTTTATGTTAAGACAGACCAACCAACAACCAATTACCGCCCTTTACCCAAGACTTTCCCATGAGGACGAGCTGCAAGGCGAGAGCAATTCCATTTCCAATCAGAAGCGTATCCTTGAAACCTATGCAAAGCAGAACGGCTTTTCCAATCTGCGCTGGTACACGGACGACGGTTATTCTGGTGCGAACTTTCAAAGACCCGGTTTTCAAGCCATGCTTGCGGACATTGAAGCCGGAAAAGTCGGGACAGTTATCGTAAAGGATATGTCGAGGTTAGGGCGAAACTACCTGCAAGTGGGAATGTACACAGAAATGATTTTCCCACAGAAAGGTGTCCGCTTCATCGCTATCAATGACGGAGTGGACAGCGCACAGGGCGACAATGACTTTGCCCCGTTGCGGAATATATTTAACGAATGGCTGGTGAGAGATACGAGCAAGAAAATCAAGCAGTAAAACGCTCAAAAGGTATGAGTGGCAAGCCCATCACAAGCAAGCCTGTGTATGGCTACCTCATGGACGAGGACGAAAATTTTATTATTGACGAGGAAGCTGCACCCGTAGTCAAGCAGATATACAACCTCTGCCTTGCTGGGAATGGTCCGACTAAGATAGCCCGTATGCTCACAGAGCAGCAAATCCCCACGCCGGGGACGCTGGAATACCGCAGGACGGGCAGCACCCGCCGCTACCACCCCGGCTATGAGTGCAAGTGGGCGACTAATACCGTAGTGCATATCCTTGAAAACCGGGAATACACAGGCTGTCTGGTAAATTTCAAGACAGAAAAACTTTCTTACAAAGTCAAGCACAGTGTAGAAAATCCCCTGGAAAAGCAAGTGATTTTCGAGAACCACCACGAGCCTATCATAGACACCCAAACATGGGAACGGGTGCAGGAGCTTCGCAAACAGCGCAAACGCCCCAACCGCTATGATGAAGTGGGTTTGTTCTCCGGCATACTGTTCTGTGCGGACTGCGGCAGCGTGATGTATCAGCAGCGATACCAGACGGACAAGCGCAAGCAGGACTGTTATATCTGCGGCAACTACAAGAAGCGCACCCATGACTGTACGGCGCACTTTATCCGCACCGACCTCTTGACCGCTGGTGTACTCTCCAATCTGCGGAAAGTGACAAGCTATGCGGCAAAGCATGAAGCCCGGTTTATGAAGCTCTTGATTGAGCAGAACGAGGACGGGGGCAAGCGCAGGAACGCCGCCAAGAAAAAGGAACTGGAAGCCGCCGAGAAACGCATAGCCGAGTTATCCGCTATCTTCAAGCGGCTGTATGAGGACAGCGTGACCGGGCGCATATCAGACGAGCGTTTCACAGAGCTGTCGGCAGACTATGAAGCAGAACAACGGGAGCTGAAAGAAAGAGCCGCCGCTATCCAAGCGGAGCTTTCCAAAGCACAGGAAGCCACCGTGAACGCAGAAAAGTTTATGAATGTTGTCCGGCGGCATACCAGCTTTGAAGAACTTACCCCTACTCTGCTGCGGGAGTTTGTAGAGAAAATCGTTGTGTATGAGTGCAGCTATGACGAGAACAAGACCCGCAGACAGGACATTGAGATTTATTATTCTTTTGTTGGCAAGGTGGACTTGCCCGAATAACCGCCCGACCTATCCGACACAATGCGCAAGTGCCGGATAGGAACGGCAAAATTTTTTACACTTCTTTTACTTCTTTATCTCACTTGAGCAAAGAGCCAGGGCATCAAACAGCTGATGGCTGGTGCCGGAATCATGCTGCTGGGAACTACCCTGATTCCACAGCTGGCAACATTGTTCTCTTAAGAGGAGTGGTAGATGAACACCATCATTGAGAGAATTACGGAAGCGATAAAGGATATCCTGATCGGACTTATCAAGTCATGTTTGGATAACATGTTCACGTCTGTCAATGAGCAGGTGGGAACCATAGCCGGGCAGGTGGGACAGACACCGCAGGGATGGAATGCAGGGATTTTAATCTGATTCAGAATATATCCCAAACGGTGATCGTCCCCATTGCGGGACTGATCATCACCTTTGTCCTGTGCTATGAATTGATCACGATGGTAACACAGAAAAACAATTTCCATGAATTTGAGACTTATAACATTTTCCTCTGGATCTTCAAAGCGTATGTGGCCATTTATCTGGTGACAAATACGTTCAATATCACGATGGCGGTCTTTGACGTTGGCCAACATGTGGTCAACAATGCCGCCGGGGTGATATCAGGAAACACTGCGGTGGATGCAACAGAAGCAATTACACGGATTGTGGATGCCCTGGAGGATATGGAGTTAGGGGATTTGTTCCTGCTATCCATGGAAACGCTGCTGATCAGTATTACCATGCGGATTCTGTCAATCATCATAACCGTTATTTTGTACGGAAGAATGATAGAAATTTACCTTTATACTTCCATAGCACCAATTCCGTTTGCTACCATGACCAATAAGGAATGGGGCAATATCGGAAACAACTATTTAAAAGGCTTGTTTGCACTGGCATTTCAGGGATTCTTCATGATGGTCTGTGTGGGAATTTATGCAGTTTTAGTAAATGCAATGACCATATCCAGTGACCTTCATGCAGCAATGTTTTCAGTAGCGGCTTATACCGTGATTCTTGCATTTTCATTATTCAAGACCGGAAGCCTTAGCAAATCGATATTCAATGCCCACTAACGGGCAGGAAAGGAGCGCATACCATGGCGTATGTACCAGTACCAAAAGACCTTACCAAGGTCAAAACAAAAGTAGCGTTAAATCTGACAAAGCGGCAGTTGATTTTCTTTTCACTTGCCGCAGTTGTGGGAATTCCGTTTTATCTGTTCATGAGAAAACCAATCGGTTCCAGTATCGCTGCCATTTTGATGGTAACGGTCATGCTTCCGTTTTTCTTCATGGCAATGTATGAAAAAGACGGGCTTCCCTTTGAAAAAGTGGTGGCAAATATCATTCGACAGAAGTTTATCTGTCCGGCAGTAAGACCATATAAGACAGAAAATTTTTATCAGGAGATTTCCACCCTTGTAAAAAAGGAGGGTGTGCCGGATGGCAAAAAAGACAAAGCAGGAGGCTCAGCAGGAGCGTCTGTCCCTGGCGGAAAAAAGAAACCGTCAGGAAAGAAGAAACAAAAAAAGCAGAAAAGAAAGAGAACAGGAAAAGCGTAGGAAGAAACAGGAGCGGGACCGCAGGAAACAGAAAAGCATTCCTACAACTGCACAGCAGAGTATTCCGTATATTCGGATGCTGCAGGATGGTATCTGCCAGGTGACAAAGACCTTTTTCTCCAAGACGATTCAGTTTTACGACATCAATTATCAGCTGGCTTTAAACGAGGATAAGACCACGATATTTGAGAATTACTGTGATTTCTTAAATTACTTTGATTCTTCCATCAGTGTGCAGCTGTCCTTTATCAATCAGCAGGTGGATGTGGCAGAATTTGAGAAAAGCATTGATATTCCGGATCAGAACGATGACTTCAATGCCATTCGTGAAGAGTACCGTACTATGCTGAAAAATCAGCTTTCCAAGGGAAATAATGGTCTGGTAAAGACGAAGTATATCACTTTTGGAATCGAAGCAGAAAGCCTGAAGGTGGCAAGACCAAGGCTTGAAAGAATCGAAACGGATATCTTAAATAACTTTAAGGTTCTGGGAGCACAGGCACATTCTTTGAATGGACTGGAAAGGCTGGAGATTCTGTATCATGTGTTCAACCAGGATCGGATCGAACCATTTAAGTTCCAGTACAAGATGCTTCCAGAAACCGGATTAAAGACCAAGGATTTTATTGCACCGACTTCCTTTAACTTTTCCAAGAATCAGACATTTTTGATGGGAAGGACGATGGGAAGTGTAAGCTACCTGCAGATTCTTGCACCGGAGCTGACAGACCGGATGCTTGCAGATTTCCTGGATGTGGATGATAGTATCAATGTCAACATTCATATCCAGTCTATTGACCAGAGTTCAGCGATCAAGATGATTAAGAGCAAGATTTCAGATTTGGATAAGATGAAGATTGAAGAGCAGAAACGCGCGGTACGTTCCGGTTATGATATGGACGTGCTTCCATCGGACCTTGTGACTTATGGAGAAGAGGCGAAGAATCTGTTGGAAGATCTGCAGTCCAGAAATGAGAGAATGTTCCTTGTAACGGTTCTGGTTATGAATACCGCAAAGAAGCGTCAGAAACTGGATAATAATATTTTCCAGGTGCAGGGAATCGCACAGAAATATAATTGTTCTTTAAAACAGTTGGATTATCAGCAGGAAGCAGCACTTATGTCCTGTATTCCGCTTGGAGTCAATCGAATTGAAATCCAAAGAGGGCTTACCACATCATCAACTGCAATCTTTGTGCCATTTACGACGCAGGAGTTGTTTCAGGAAGGGGAAGCTCTTTATTACGGGCTGAATGCGTTATCCAATAACATGATTATGGTTGATCGGAAACGTTTGAAGAACCCGAATGGACTGATTCTTGGTACACCAGGTTCCGGTAAGTCCTTCTCAGCAAAGAGAGAGATTACAAACTGCTTTCTGATTACGGAGGACGATATCATTGTCTGTGATCCAGAAGCCGAATATTCGGCACTTGTGCAGGCACTGCATGGGCAGGTAGTTCGGGTTTCACCGGTATCTGACCAGTATATCAATCCGATGGATCTGAACCTGAATTATTCCGAGGAAGACAATCCGCTGTCATTAAAAGCAGATTTTATTTTATCTCTGTGTGAGTTGATTGTTGGCGGAAAGAATGGACTGGAGCCGGTAGAAAAAACGATTATTGACCGTTGTGTTCGGTTAGTATATCAGGAATACCTTGCCGATCCAATACCGGAGAAGATGCCAATCCTGGAGGACTTATACAACCTTCTGAGAAAACAGGAAGAGCCAGAAGCACAGCGACTGGCCACTTCATTGGAGATCTATGTTACAGGTTCTTTGAATGTATTTAACCATCAGACGAACGTGGATATCAATAACCGTATTGTCTGCTTTGACATCAAAGAACTTGGCAAACAGCTGAAAAAGATTGGGATGCTCGTAATCCAGGATCAGGTCTGGAACAGGGTAACGATGAACCGTTCTGCCCATAAGTCCACCAGATACTATGTGGATGAGTTCCATCTTCTTTTGAAGGAAGAGCAGACTGCAGCTTATAGTGTGGAAATCTGGAAGAGATTTCGTAAATGGGGTGGTATTCCAACTGGTATCACCCAGAATATTAAGGATTTGTTGTCTTCCAGGGAGATAGAGAATATATTTGAAAATTCAGATTTTATTTATATGCTCAACCAGGCTTCCGGTGACCGGCAGATTCTTGCAAAACAGCTGAATATCTCACCAACCCAGCTGTCCTATGTAACCAACAGTAATGAGGGGGAAGGACTTCTGTTCTATGGAAATGTCATTATTCCATTCGTAGACAGATTCCCGAAGAATTCCCTCTATAAAATCATGACAACCCGCTTGGAGGAAACTTCCGAAGCAGGTTAAATCAAAGGAGAAGACAATGTTACGAGCAATTTCATATGTATTAACTTTTAGTGGCGGTGCTGTATTTGGCATCGCTTTTCTCTGTTTATTACAGGCAGGGAAAGGGTATCCGAAGAAGGAGGAGTAATCAGTGGCAGAACAGAGAATGAAAGTCAGGGATAAGAAGGTCCAGAAGATGACCAAAGATGGTCTGGTGGAAGAAAACCTGACGGATAAATCTTCTGTTCGTGTCAGTAACCGTGCCAGTGATGTGCAGATGGGAACAAAACAGGGGGAAAAAGCAGAAAACCTTGTGGATAAGTCTCCCCGCCAGTCTAAGCGGAGTGGGAAAAATATCCGTCCCTCTGTGCAAAAATCCAGGGATGCACCGGAACTGATGCGAACGGAGAACCAAAGTGAGGATTTTGGACAAAATAGAAAGCAACAAAACCGGAAAAGAATCCGTGCTGAGAACAGAAAAGAATCAAGATTTGCGGAAAAATCCGAAGCCAGCCAGTCAGGGAGACTGAAAGAAAAACGTGCGGATCTTTCAGAAAACAGAGGAGACAGCCGGAGTAAGAAGAATGGTGGAAGTAAGAAACCAAAGCAGAAACAGCGTCTGAAATTTGCTTATGAAGAGACTGGTGCTTCTGTGAAAAATGACAAAGATATGGAGAAATTGAACCAGATGGATACGGATGGAGTCAATTTCCGTCATCAGAAACAGAAGGAAAAAGCCAAAAAGTTTTCTTATGAGGAAGCAAGAAAGAAAAAGGAAGCAAAGCAGCATTCCAAGAAGGCACAGGTTTATCAGGCAAATGAAGGAGAGGGTTCTGGAAAGAAGAAATCCCGCCTGAAGTTTGGCGAAGGGGAATCTGTGAAAACAGAAAAAGCTTTTGTTGTTAAGAAAGCAGGAAGTGCAACTTCCGCAGCATTGCATCGTGAGATCAGTAAAAATGAAGACGATAATGCGGCAGTAGAAGGTGCCCATAAGATGGAAGAAGGCTGCGAAGGCATTTACCGGCTGGAACAGAGAAGTGCCAGACGAAGGAAACAGAGGGCTTCCAGAAAGAGAAGCAGACTGGAGAGACAGGCAGAGAAACAGACACAGGCGGCAGCCCGTCAGGAGCAGAAGAAGCTAAAAAAACAGATTCAGAAGCAACAGATCAAACGGGATTATGCCAAAGCAAAGCGAAGTGAACAGACCGTAGGTACAGCTACAAAAGGTACGATTGATTATATCAAGAAGATTGGCGGCAAAGTCACCAACTTCTTTAAAGAAAACCGGAAGGTGTGTATCAGTGTGGCAGTTCTGATCGGATTGATGTTTCTGATTATAACGAATGTCACGTCATGCTCTGCAGTGTTTTTACAAAATGTGATCACTTACACGGGAACCAGTTATCTGTCATCGGATCAAGCAATCCGGGAAGCGGAACTGTATTATACACAGCTGGAAGCTAATCTGCAGGAGCGGATTAACAACATGGAATCTGAAGAACCGGGACATGAGGAATACCGATATAACATCGGACCTATTGAGCATGATCCGTTTATCCTGATCAGTTATCTGTCAGCAAAGTATGAGGAGTTTACTTTTGAACAGGTCAAGCCGGAACTGGATGCATTGTTTGCAGAGCAATATCATCTGACTACTGAAGCAGTCAATGAGACTGTGACAGAGACAGCAACAGTAAGAGTTGGAGAATCTTTGGGACAGGTTGTAACAAGCGGATATTGTAACTGTCCAATCTGTTGTGGTATTTGGAGCGGAGGACCGACTGCCAGTGGAGCATATCCAACAGCCAATCACACCTTAGCGTAGATGCTTCTAATCCGTTTGTTCCAATGGGAACAAAGGTGGTAATGAATGGTGTCGAATATACGGTAGAAGATACCGGAGCTTTCGCAAGATATGGTGTGCAGTTTGATGTTTACTATGATAATCATGCGGCAGCATCCGCACATGGTCATAAGACCTGGGAATGTTATCTGGCAGATGATAATGGAAGCCAGGAAGTGGAAGTCACCAGGACAAGAGATGTAGATGTGCTGAATGTCACCTTAAACAGTGGAAATCTGATGTCAATCTGTCAGGAAAGGCTGGGATTTTTCCAGAAAGAACTGTTCAGTGCCTATAACGATACGAAAGGTAATTTACAGATGTTTGCGACACCGGTTGATTTTAACTGGTATTCCAGTGTGACAAGCTATTATGGATATCGGATTTATCCAATTTCAGGAGCAAATCAGCTTCATAATGGTATGGATATCGGAGCACCGGAGGGAACAAAAGTAATGGCAGGGCTGACCGGAACGGTTACAACTTCTGCTTATAACGACAGCTATGGCAATTATGTTGTGATCAAGGACAGTAAAGGCTATGAACTGCGGTATGCACATTTAAGCAGCCGGAGCGTATCTGCAGGTGCATCTGTTACCAAAGGAGATGAAATTGGTCTGGTAGGAAACACTGGAAATTCCACAGGAAGCCATCTTCATATTGAACTTCTGAAAAATGGAGAGCGGTTAAACCCGATCTTTTATCTGGAAACTGGAGAAGGAGCAGGCTTTGGCGGCAATGAATATACCAGTGAAGCAGCACAGCGTTTGTTAAATGAAGCAGCGAGATATCTTGGAACACCATATGTATGGGGTGGATATTCCCCAAGTGGATTCGATTGTTCTGGATTTGTAAGCTACTGTCTGACAAACTCTGGTGTAAGGAATACAGGAAGACTAACAGCACAGGGACTGTACAACATTTGTACACCAGTATCCCAGTCGGAGGCACAGCCGGGAGATTTGATTTTCTTTACTGGAACTTACGACGCAGGGGAGCCGGTAACGCATATCGGAATCTATGTAGGCAATGGTCAAATGATCCATTGTGGACATCCGGTGCAGTATACGTCCATCAATTCCCCATACTGGCAGAGCCATTTCTATGGATTTGGACGATGGTAAGAAAAAAGGGCGGCTGCATCAGCCGTCCGGAAAGGAGAAGCGATGAAAAGTCTTGAAAAAGCAACGGTGGATTATGAGAAAGCCAAGGAAAAAATGGAAGCATCCAAAGCCAGATATGAAGCAGATTTAAAGCGGTTCAAGGCTGCGGAGATTGCAAAAACAGAAGCGGAAAATCTGGAAATTGTAAAAATTATCCGTGCAATGGATATGAGTATTCCGGAATTGGAAGCTTTCAAAAAGAGAATGAAAATGAACTGCCCGGCAGGGTAGAAATACAGAAGGAGGAAACAAGGTCTGATGATGAATTTAGAGAAGATGAAACAGAAGAAATCTAAAAATAGAGTGAAAAAAGGATTGCTTGCAGCAACGACATTTCTTTGCCTGACAACACCTTTGCTCCAGACACAGACTGTTTATGCAGCTGAAAATACCACACCTGCAATCACGATTGAGAAACCGGATGGCTGGAAACAGGGAGAAACAACCATTGCTGTCACGGTAGATGCCAGTCATATGCCGGAAGGATTCTCAATAGCAAAAATTGAAGCAAAAGCAGGAAAAGATGGAAGCTGGCAGGATGTAACCGGAAGCGGAAGTATCACGATCACTGGAAATCAGACAGTGTATGTACGTGTGACAGATGGTGAGGGGAAGGTCTATGAGCAGAATCGCTCTATTAAGTGTTATGACACGGAAAAGCCGACACTCTCTGCTTCTCTGACAGATGGTGTGCTGACGATTCAGGGGAATGATACAGTATCCGGGATTACTGCGGTAACCGTCAATGGCACCACTTATACAGACTTGAAGGATGGAATGCTGAGAGTGCAACTGACACAGAAAGATTTTACTACAAAACAGATTGAGATTACGGTAACAGATGGTGCTGGAAATACTTCTGAAAAGTATGTGTTGCAGAATCCTTACTATGAATGGGCAAAGAAGCAGGCAGAAAAACAGAAATCTTCCAGTGACAGCAATGGTGCAATGGCAACTACGACCAGTGCAGATGCAACGGGGACTGAAAAAACAACGACTTCTCCGCTTCCACAGGATGCACAGGCTTCTGAGCCGACAGATGCAAAAGGAACCGTGGATGATCGGACAGTGACAGGTATTGAGGAACAGCTTAATAAAGAAGGCGAGACGGCAGAATCCGTTACAAAAACAGCTACGGAAGGCACAAAAGAGTTTTATACCATTTCAACGAAGAGTGGTAAGATTTTCTATCTGATCATCGACAATTCAAAATCTCAGGATAATGTGTATTTCCTTACCGAAGTCAGTGAGAAAGATCTGATGAACTTCACACTTTCTGATTCAGTGACACTTCCGGAAGTGGATACGGTTTATGCAGAACCAGAGAAAAAAGCAGAGGAAGAAAAACCGGAAACGACAGAGTCATCCGAGAAAGATAAGGTAGAGGATGACATTCAGATGCCAGAAGATAAAAGTCCATTTGGAACCTATCTTTTGATCGCACTGGTTGCAGTCGGAGCTACGGCAGGGGGATATTACTTCAAAGTCTATAAACCAAAGCATGAATATGATGACGAGGATGAGATGGAAGAGGATGAAGATGAATCCGAAGATTCAGAGTCAGAAAAACGGGAAGTAGACGATGCAGATGAGCAGGAAGAAAGTGCAGAACCGGAAATCCTGAGAGATGAAGATTTCAATGATGATGTACTGGAAGATGAAGAAGAGGAGTAGGAGTAAATGAAATTAGTGATTGCAGAAAAGCCATCGGTTGCGATGGCACTGGCTTCGGTACTGGGAGCCAGAACAAGAAAAGATGGCTACGTGGAGGGAAACGGTTATATCGTTTCCTGGTGCGTAGGACATCTAGTTGGATTATGCGATGCATCGGAATACGATGAAAAATATAAAAAATGGAGATATGAAGATCTGCCGATTGTGCCGGAGTGTTGGAAACACAAGGTATTGGAAGGCACGAAAAAGCAATTTGGAATCTTAAAGAAACTGATGAGAGATTCTAAAGTAGATGAAGTGATCTGTGCTACTGATGCAGGACGTGAAGGAGAGTTAATCTTTCGCCTGGTGTATGAGCAGGCAGGATGCAAAAAGCCGATGAAGCGGCTCTGGATTTCTTCCATGGAAGAACAGGCAATTAAAGATGGATTTGCGTCATTAAAAGACGGTTCGTGTTATGACAGTCTCTATCAGTCAGCACTTTGCAGGGCAAAGGCAGACTGGCTGGTGGGAATCAATGCGAGCCGTCTTTTTTCCGTTCTGTATAACCAGAATCTGAAAGTCGGAAGAGTGCAGACACCAACACTTGCCATGATCGTGGATCGAAATCAGAAGATCAAGGAATTTACCAAAGAAAAATATTATATGGCTCATATCAAGTTTGATGATATGGATGCGGTTACAGAGCATTTTCAGAAAAAAGAGGATGCAGATAAAGTGGCTGCGGACTGCCTGGAGCGGATGTGCGAAGTGGAAAAGGATGATGTGAAAGAGAAGACGGTACGCCCTCCAAAACTCTATGATCTGACCACTCTTCAGAGGGAAGCAAACAGAATGTTTGGCTATACCGCACAGCAGACATTGGATGCCGTGCAGGAGATGTATGAGCAGAAGCTTGTCACTTATCCGAGAACAGACAGCCAGTATCTGACAGATGAGATGGAAGAAAGCACAGAAACTCTGATTCAGATGTTACTTGGGAAAATGCCTTATGTTGAAGGTCTGGAATATCAGCCAGACGTGAGTAAGGTATTAAATTCAAAGAAAGTATCTGATCACCATGCGATTATCCCGACTATGGAAGTAGCCAAAGCAGATATTGGTGAACTGAAAGAACGAAACCGTAAGATTTTGTATCTGATCAGTGCCAGGGTACTGACGGCAACCGCAGATCCTTATATTTATGAGAGCCATAAATGTCAGATTACCTGTAATTATCATACGTTTTATCTCACGGCAAAGAAAACAAAGCAGGAAGGATTCAAGGCGATCGAAAATAAATGGAAACAGTTCTTTGGCGTAAAGATTGAGAAAGAAGAGCCGGAGCTGGATATCTGGGCAGGCAAGCATTACGGCCCTTGTGATTCTTTTGTATCGGAGCATTTTACACAGCCACCGAAACAATACACAGAAGATACCCTGCTTTCTGCAATGGAACGTGCAGGGAATGAAGAACTGACCGGAGATACAGAAAAGAAAGGACTTGGCACACCGGCAACAAGGGCAGCAATCATTGAAAAACTGATTCAGTCTGGCTTTGTGAAAAGGGAAAAGAAAAATCTGGTACCGACAGATGATGGCAATGTACTGATTACGGTTCTGCCGGATGAGATTAAATCTCCGAAGATGACAGCAGAGTGGGAAATGGCATTGAATCACATTGCCCAGAATACAGAGACCGCAGATGAATTTCTAAATGGGATTACAGAGCTGATGCAGGAACTGGTTGCCAGATATCAGGGTATTTCAGAAGAAAAGAAAGGGCAGTTTCAGGGAAAAGCAAAAGGAGAAGTCATTGGCAAATGTCCCCGCTGTGGAGCAGATGTCAGGGAAGGAAAAGTAAACTTTTACTGTTCTGACCGGAACTGTGCTTTTACCTTGTGGAAGAATGATAAATTCCTTGCAAGCCAGGGGAAAAAGATGGATAAGGCGGCAGCAAAGAAGTTCCTGGCTAAAGGAAAAATCCATTATAAGGATCTGGTATCCAAAAAAACAGGGCGACAGTATGAAGCAACTGTGGAAATGGTTGATCCCGGCGAGGGGAATGTGCAGTTCAATCTGATTTTCCCACAACGATAAGTAGTGTATTGCAGGCAGTCTAAGGACTGTCTGTTTTCATACAAATATTATGAAAGAGAGGACCTTAGCATGAAGAAAAAAGGTAATTTTAGGAAAGTAGTATCTGGCTTGCTGGCAGGCATGACAATGCTTAGTACAGTGTTATCTCCGATGACTGCATATGCAGCGGAGATTCAGCCAGAGAAAAAACCTCCACTTTATGAGGAAGTGAAAGACCTTCTGGATGAAGATGAGGTGGTGACTGCCAAAGATTATGAAATCGAAACAGGCAGTGTATTTGATGTGAAATCAGACTACACAGGACTGGAAATCAAGGATGATAACAAGGTCAAAGTCACATTTGAGGAAGCAAAGAACAAAAAGAATGAGGATTTTACGACAGATCATGCGGACACTTACAAAGCGGTCTATTATGTAGAACCGGTAAATCAGGAGCATCCGAAGTACCAGATCAGCCGAAAACTGATTGTGCGTGAGAAAGAAACAGAAGTACAGACAGAGGCGGCAGGGAGTGAAGCAGTGACTGAATCCGAAACAGCTGGCAGTGAACAGCAGACAGAAGAAGCGGAGGATTCAGAAGCAGAATCGGAGATACCGATATTGACGCTGATGAATTTGATGATTTGGTAGAGCAGGCACAGAATCAGGATACCTATGATGAAGAATCAGGGTTAGAGCTTCATGATGTTTTGGAACAGGCAGGAGACGAAGGTGTGGATCTTGATGCTATGGAAGAGGGAGAGATTGCAACATTTGAAGCAGTTTCGGCTTATTCAGCAAGAAGCACACAGCAGGTAACAATCGAAAAAGGACCTCTGTATAGATATGCAGATTATAATCTTGGAACCTATCTGACAGAGCCGTACTATATCAGCTACGGAAGCGTCAGAGCAACTGCGTATTGTGTACAGCCGGCAAAACCAGGACCAGGATCTGGAAATTATACAATCACAAAGATTGGAGACAATCAGGCGTTAGCAAAAGTGTGTTATTACGGTACAGACGCCGCAGGAAGTGAAAGCTTTTTTGCGAATAAACACACGGATTTTTCAGAAGGAAAAAGATTCATCATTATTCACATGGCTGCATCATATGCCAACGGAAGTAGTGATGCATTTTACGGAACAAATGCTACAGGTGAGGCTTTGGCAAAAGAACTCTATAATTATTGTGTGAATAAGCCGGAAATACCAGATGTAGCGATGTCATTTTCAAAGCCGGATGTAAAAGCTTATGTAGATGGAAATGTTCAGAGAACGGAGAACATTCAGTTCAACGCATCTTCCCAGCAGAAAATCACAATGGACTTACCAAAAGGAGTAAAGCTCCATAATGTATCTACTGGAAATGTAAGTGCGGCAGGTGCAAGCGTAACAATTGGAGGAGGAACCACGTTTTATCTTTCAGCGCCTCTGACACAGACAAAAGATGTAAGTGCTACTTTTTCTGCAAAGATGAAGGGAAGTATTACAAAAGATTATTCAGCATATAAACTGACTACGAATGCAAGTGTTCAGGACCTGGCATTTGTGTTTGGAGAAGGTGTCGCTGATGAAAAATATGTAAGCTTAAAGGTGTCCTGGATTGAACAGGCTACGATCGAAATCGTAAAGAAAGACGATACAGCTGATGTCAATCTTGCAGGTGCAGTATTCGGTGTATACAGCGATGAGGCTTGTACAAAGCTGCTCACTCAGATGCCGGCAACAGATAAGAATGGAAAATCCTCTGTTACGATTATCAAGACACAGGATACCGTTTATCTGAAAGAAATCACAGCACCACAGGGGTATGTAGTAAATGCAACGGCAACAAATGTAAAACTGGTAGCAAGTAAGACTTCATCGGTAACCGTGGAAAATAAGGAGCAGCTGGCAGAGCTTACCATTTATAAAGAAGGACAGGTTCTTACCGGAGCAGATGTCAGTGAAAATGGAACGGTATTTCAGTATGAAAACCGCAGACAGAAAAATGCAGTATATAACGTGTATGCCGGAGCTGATATTGTAACTGCTTATGGCACAAAAGTGTACAGCAAAGGTGATCTTGTAAAAGAAAATCTGACAACAGGTGAGAATGGTTCTGTCACACTGAAGAACCTGCATCTTGGAAACTATGTGGTGAAAGAAGAAAAAGCGCCGGACAATTTCTATAACGGCAGTGAAGAAAAGTCAGTGACTCTAACTTATGCTGGTCAGAATAAAGAAGTTGTATTTGCAGATGTGACTTTTAACAACGAGAGACAGAAAGCAGATGTTTCCGTAGTAAAACAGGATAAAGACACCAAGAAACCACTGAAAGGCGGTATTTTTGCTCTGTATGCATCCGATGATATCAGAAATGCAGACGGAACCGTTGTTGTGAAAAAAGGAACGCTGATTGAGAAAGCAACTACTGGTGCAGACGGAACTGCCAAATTCACAGCAGACCTGCCGATTGGATACTCCTATTCTGTAAAAGAAGATCAGGCACCGGAAGGCTATGTAAGAAATACAGAAGATGTGTATACGTTCCAGTTTTCTTACACTAATGATAAAGAAGCAACCGTATCTTTTGCCCATACTTTCAGCAATGACCGTGTGACAGCAAAGATCAATCTTTATAAAGTGGATAAAGAGACAGGAAAAGCAGTACCGCAGGGAGATGCCACATTGAAAAGTGCAGTTTATGGACTGTATGCCCGTGAAGATATCGTGCATCCGGACGGAGCAACTGGAACTATTTATAAAGCAGGAGAACAGGTAGCTTCTCTTACAACAGATGACAAAGGACAGGCTTCTGTAAATGGCTTGTATCTTGGCAAATATTATATCAAAGAGATTACACCGCCGACCGGATACCTGGCAGATACAGAAGAGCATGATCTTACGTGTAGTTATGAAGGAGATATGACAGCAGAAGTAAAAAGAGAGTGCACTTCCAGTGAGCAGGTCATCAAGCAGCCATTTCAGATCATCAAAGCAGCCAACAATGGAAAGACCGATGCAGATCTGTTATCCGGAGCGGGATTCACAGTTTATCTGAAATCTTCCCTTACAAAGAAAGCAGATGGAAGCTACGACTTTGATTCTGCAAAACCTGTAGTGAGTGGAGAAAATGGAGCAACTGAGATTTTCACAGATGAAAAAGGTTATGCCTGCAGTATTCCATTATCATTTGGAAGCTATATCGTGCGTGAGACAACAACACCGCACAATTACAAGCCAGTTGATGATTTTGAAGTGAATATCACAGAGCATCATCCAAATGAGCCACAGATCTGGCGAGTGCTTCTGGATGAAGAGTTTAAGGCAAAACTGAAAATCGTGAAAAAAGACGATGAAACAAAGAAATCCGTCCTGATTGCAGGAACAGAATTTAAGGTATATGACCTGGATAATAAAAAGTATGTGGAACAGGTAACAACTTACCCAGTGACAACAACCCATAAGTCCTATTTTACGGACAGTCAGGGGTATCTGATCATGCCGAAGAATCTGAAGATCGGACATTACCGGATTGAGGAAGTCAACGCACCGGAAGGGTACACAATCAACAAGAATTATGTAGAGATTGCAGTGGATGCAAACACAGCATACCAGATGGATTCTGAAAGCGGAGATGCCATTATTACGGTAGATTACGAGAACCATCCGGTAAAAGGAAAGCTGACGATCTATAAAAAAGGTGAGATGCTGACCGGATTCAAGAAGGATTTTGTTTATGAAGAAAGATACCTGAAGGGTGCAGAATTTAATGTCTATGCAGCTGAAAATATTTATACACCGGATTACCAGAAAGATGAAAACAGAAACAGACAGCTGATCTATGCAAAAGATGCACTGGTAACAACGGTAACGACTGGGGAAGACGGAAAAGCAGTTGCTGATAACCTGCCGCTTGGTTCTTACTATGTGGTAGAAGAGACTGCACCGGAAGGATTTGTCCTGAACCATGACAGATCAGAAGTCGCATTTGTCTATGCCAATCAGGATACACCGGTGATTGAACAAGAAGTGACTGTTGGCGATGACCGACAGAAAGTTGCGATTCAGGTAGAAAAACAGGATGCAGAAAATGGTGCAACCGTAGCAGGAGCTGTCTTTGGTATCTATAACAAAGCGGATATCAAGGCAGATGGAAAAGTAATCGTGAAAGTAGACACACTCTTACAGGAAATGACCTCTGATAATAATGGTCTTGCAGTATGTACGCTGGATCTGCCACTTGGACAGTATTATGTGAAAGAGTTAAAAGCACCGGCTGGATTTGTGTCCTCTGATGAAGTTCTGAATCTGAATGCTTCTTACCAGGGACAGGATGTGAAGACAGTAAAACTGAAAACAGTGAAAAAGAACCAGCCAACAACAGTAGAAATTACGAAATCTGATGTAACAACAGGTGTGGAACTGGATGGGGCAAAACTCACCGTTTTTGATAAAGAAGGAAATGTTGTGGATCAGTGGACTTCTGTAAAAGATCAGCCACATGTGATCAAACGACTGACAGTTGGTGAGGAATATACCCTTCGTGAGGAAATGGCACCTTATGGTTATCTGAAAGCAATGGATGTGAAGTTCACGCTGGAAGATACCGAAGAGATTCAGAAAGTAGAGATGAAAGATGAAGTACCGACAGGACTTCTGATCATCAACAAAAATGGAGAGTTTTTGGATAAAGTGACACTTCTGGACAATGTAAAAGGTACTGTGGAGCATCTCTTTGAATATGTAACTGGAAGTCTTACAGATGTAACTTTCGATGTATTTGCTGCGGAAGATATCAAAGCGGCAGATGGTGTCAGCGAAGATTATTTTAAAGCAGATGAAAAAGTGGGAACCATTACCACAGATTCTAATGGTATTGCACAGATGGGAGATCTCCCGGCTGGCAAGTACTATGTGAAGGAAGTAAAAACAGCCCATGGTTATGTGCTGGACAAAGAGCCGAGATATGTTGACCTTTCCTATCGTGATCAGGATACACCAGTTATCACTTATGATGAGAAATGGCAGAATGCCCGTCAGAAAGTAAAGGTTACGGTTCTGAAGAAAGAAAAAGATACAGAACGTGTTCTTGCAGGTGGTGTCTTCGGTCTTTATACCAGTGAAGATATCAAAAATGCAAAGGGTGAGGTACTCCTTGAGAAGGAAAGTCTGATCGAGCAGCGAGTAACGGATGAAAAAGGACAGATTACTTTTACGGCAGATCTTCCGATAGACGGAAAATACTATGTGAAAGAGATCTTTGCACCGGACGGATTTGTTACAACAGATGAAGTACAGGAGTTTACCTTTGAATATGCCGGAGAAGACCAGGCAGAAGTAAGCTACGACTTTACTTTTGAAAATCAGCCAACCACAGTGGAGCTGTCCAAAACAGACCTGACAACAGGTAAAGAACTTCCAGGTGCACACCTGAAAGTAACGGATTCAGATGGCAATACAGTAGATGAATGGACTTCTACGGAAGAATCCCATGTGATCAAAGAACTGGTTGTTGGTAAGAAATACACCATGACAGAGACAAAACCGGCAGATGGATATGTTACTGCAGAAAGTATTACCTTTACAGTAGAGAATACAGTAGAGGTTCAGAAGCATGATATGAAAGATGATGTGACAAAAGTAGAGATCAGTAAGACGGATATCACAGGAGAAACTGAGATTCCGGGTGCGAAACTGACGATTCTCGATAAGGATGATCAGGTAGTAGAGAGCTGGACTTCCACAGAGGAAGCACACTATATCGAAAAACTGCCAATCGGTAAATATACCTTACGTGAAGAGCAGGCACCGAAAGGATATCTTCTGACAGCCGATGTGACGTTTGAGGTGAAAGACACCGGAGAAATCCAGAAAGTGGCTATGAAAGATGATACTGCCAAGGGAAAAGTGATTCTCAATAAGACAGATAAATCGTCAGGAGAACCACTGAAAGGGGTAGAATTTGAACTCCGTGACAGTAAGGGAAAAGTTCTGGAAACCTTAAAGACAGATGCTGCAGGTCATGCGGAAAGTAAGCTGTATGAGATTGCCACATTTAAGAACGGCAAATATGATGCGGCGATCAAGTATTATCTGGTGGAAACAAAGACACTGGACGGATACACACTGGATCAGAGCAAGCATGAAGTGACGTTTGCCTATGCAGATGACAGTACACCGGTCGTGGAAGTCACTTTCAATCTGACAAACGAGAAACCGGAAGTTCCAGAAACACCGAACACACCGGATACACCACAGTCCCATGAAGAGACAAAGATATCAAATGCACCGAAAACAGGTGACAGCACGAATATCTGGCTGCCGATCCTACTTCTTGTAACTTCCACAGGAGGTATGGCAGGACTTTATATCAGCAGAAAAAGGAAAAGCAAATAAGGAAACCAAAATCAATGGTTATGATTGGGAGCTTCTATGTGAGGCTCCCTTTTTCATACAAAAAAATCACAGAAAGGAATAGAAAACTATGATGAAAGCAATGGAAAAAAGACAGGAAGCACGAAAAAACCAGGAGAAAACTTTAAAGAGAATGATGGCTTATCAGAAGAAAGCCGAGCAGATGATCAGCAGAAAAAGAATGAACCATCACATGATCAGAAAGGGGTAAAAGCGTATGATGAACAGAAAAGAATTTTATGAATATGTCAAAGACAATGTAAAGGAGTATCTGCCAGAGTCTTACAAGGACGCAGAAATTAAACTGCAGGAAGTAGAAAAAAACAACGGGTTGAAGTTGACAGGTATTACGATTCCAAACGGAGATCAGAGAATCGTACCGACAGTCTATCTGGATTCCCTCTACCAGGAATATATCCATGGAAAAGATGTAGACTCTTGTGTTGGCGATGTGGCTGATATGCGTATTGAGGCACAGGGAAAAGCAGAATTTTTTGATATGGGAGTTACGGATATTCTGGATTATGAAAAGATGAAGGACAAATTACAGATGAGAATTTGTGATAAGGAATGGAATACCGATCTTCTTGCAGATAAAGTAGTCACAGAACACGGAGATTTTGCAGCTTATTATGCAGTAAATCTGGAGGAAAATGGAGAAGGGATCAGCAGTATTCCGGTAACTGTTTCTCTGATGAACGAGTGGGGAGTATCTGCCGAACAGATTCAAGCGGATGCGATGGTGGCAGACCGAAAACGTGGTGTCACACTTATGGATATGAATGAGATTATCAAATCTATGATTTTTGGTGAAGAACCAGAAAACCTGCTGAATGAAAAAATGGATATGGAAGCCATGGAAAACCCAATGTTCTGTCTGACAAACAAAGCTAAGATGAATGGAGCTTCCCTGTTACTGCAGGAAGATATTCGTAAACAGATTGGGGAATGCCTGGGAAGTGATTACTTTGTCATCCCATCTTCCATTCATGAAGTGCTGATTCTTCCTGATAACGGCATTTTTCAGGTTCCGGAATTAAATGCGATGGTACAGGAAGTCAATGAGACAAAGGTGGAGAGACAGGAGCAGCTTTCCGATAAAGTTCAGTTTTGTGATGGGAAAACGGCAGTTATGGAAAATGCTGAGCGTAGGGAAGTTCGTTTGGAGAAAGAAAAAGCAGCCGAAAAAGCGGAAGTAAAAGGTGGAATCCATGGAAGACTGGAGAAAGCTAAGGCAGAAATCAAGGCAAAAGAGGGAGACAAAGTGCCAAAGAATAAGTCAAAAGAGCTTGCCACAGCATTATAAAGAGTAACAACGATGATTTTAAGGGGACTGTGCTAAGCAGTCCCTGATTTTATGAAAAGGAGTAGCGCATGGCAAATAAATTATATGCAATGGAACAGCTGACGGAAGAGGTGGCAAAAGATGTAGCTGCCAGTCCGCAGGAATGGATGCGGTTCCTAAACACTGCATCCAGACTGTACAAATACACTTTTCCAGAACAGCTTTTAATTTATGCACAGCGACCGGAAGCAACTGCCGTAGCATCCATGGAAATCTGGAATCAGAAGATGTACCGCTGGATCAAAAAGGGATCCAAAGGGATTGCCTTGATTGACAATACTTCCGGACCGAAAACGAAACTTCGGTATGTATTTGATGTGCAGGACACTTATAAAGTGCGGAATCTTGGAAAGGATCCTCAGTTATGGAATCTTCCGGTGGAAGGAGAACAGCTGGTGGCAGATTATCTGCAGGAGCAGTTATCACTGGAAGATACAGAAGGAGGACTTGCTGAAAGTCTGCATCAGGCAGCGAAGGAGAGTATGCAAGAATGGCTTCCAGATGCATTGGAAGAACTGAGACTGGACGTAACAGGGACATTTCTGGAAGAACTGGACGAACAGAATCAGGAAGTCGAATTTCGGGAACTGATGACCAATAGTGTCTGGTATGTATTACTAAACCGGTGTGGACTGGATGCACAGGAATATCTGGATGCAGAGGATTTTCGGCATATTACGGACTTTAATCAGCTGATAGTATTAGGACATCTGGGAAGTGCAGTCAATGAGATCAGCAGACCAGTCCTGATGCAGATTGGACGATATGTGCTGAATAATCTGGAAAATGACCTGAAAACGGTTGCAAAAGAAAAAGAAGTAGTCTATAATGAATTTAACACGTTAATGCGTGAAAGTAATACAGATAACACAGAAGATAGAGAAGAAAAAAAGGAGGAAACAGACTATGAGAGAGATCAGTTACAGCCGGAACGGAGAGTATCAGATTCCAGATATCAGCCTGGAAGAGACGAGAGGAACCATCGGCAAGTACGGAATGATGCGGAAAGAGTATCTGAGAAATCACAAGGTAGCCAGGTTCAACATTCTGACACTGCAGAACCGTCTGGACAGTCATCTGATGGAGATCGACAGCCAGGCAAGACAGAGAGTAGACGACCTGATGAACGAACTTCTGGAGAAAGATCCGGCACCGGACAAAATGGCAGACGGGATGGCATGGACCAGACACATGAACCAGATCAAGGCACAGGCAGAGGAGCTGGTGATTCAGGAGATTATTTACAGTTAAGTCTGTTCCCAACAGAAGAGGAACAGTTAGGAGAAATAAGGAAAGCGGCAGCTGCATTGGAACAGCCAGCCGCTTTTCTTATTTCCGATGAAGTGGTAAATGATATTCTCCGCACGGGAAGCGGACAGAAAAATACACTGTTTCATATTACAGCAAGACTGATTGAAGGTCTGGATAATGAAGAAATGCGGAGTTTTCTGAAAGATGAATATGGAACTGGTGGCAAAGGATTTACCATAGATGGTCAGAAAATCAGTATCTGGTATGACAATGATGGTATCCGTATCCGGCGAGGGGACTCTGCCAGAAGAAACTTTGACCGCATGGTTACGTGGGAAGAAGCAGCGAACAGAATTCGGGATATGTATGAGGATGGAAATTACGTGGATAATTTGATTTCCAATAATGCCATTGAACAGGAGCAGGAAGAAATGACCAATCTTCTTGCACTTCATTTTCGGGATACTTGCAGAAACTGGGAAAAGAAACAATCATATTCAGACTGGCAGGATGTAGTGAGTGGAGCATGGACAGATCAAGAGGAAGCAGATGCGATTGTCTATCGTTTTGAATGGCTGCAGAAATATATGGATGAGAATCCGGGAGATTATCACCGCTGGGAGATTCAGCATAATCCGGAATATTTCCAACGCTTTCAGGATCTTCAGAGGGAGCGTTCCTGGGTAGACCAGAAATTTACGGTCGAACGTCCGGCACTATCCTTTATCACACAGGATGAAATTGACGCAGTGTTAAGAAGAGGCGGCATTACTGCAGGAGGACGTAACCGAATCTATGAGTATTTCATGGAACATCATGATATGAAAGATGCAGCTGAGTTCCTGAAAAATGAGTATGGAACAGGTGGTTCCTCACCCGGAATACCAGGAGCAGATGCTTCCGACGCATCCCATGATGCAAAAGGATAAAACTTGCAAAAGGGAAAATTGGCAGTCCAGAGGTAGAAGTTTTATTAAAGTGGAACAAGGTTGCAGAACGTGTTCGCCAGTTAATCCGCACAGATGATTATTTGTCACCGGAAGAAATGGAAAAGTACGAAGAACGACAGGAAGCACAAAGACTGGCAGACCTGGAAGAAGCACAGCAGATGTTAGGAGAACAGCTGGAACAGGATACTTTTACAGCGGAAGATATAACGGATCTGCGACTAGTTGATTCAGAATATATGTCCGGTACCAGAACAAAAATCTATGATTTTGCTTGCAAAGTTAAGGGAGAAGAGAATCGACTTCAATACACATTAGAATATCATGATGATGGAGAAGGTTTCACGATTCATACGGAAAAAGATGATATTTGGGAGCGAATGTCAACACAAGAATTGGAACGTCTGGATGTAAAACTTGGACAAGAAGTACTTTATTATCATTATCACAACAAAACAGTAAATGCGGATACCTTAGATAAATTACGGGAAATCAAGGAAGAAATCATGGAGGAAGAGTCTTCCTATTTTACTGCTATTTCTAAACGTGTGTGGACAGATTATGATAAAAAAGAAAAAGAACTGTCGGGAGAAGTTGAGGTATTGGAAGAAAAAGAATCATTGGAAGAGATTAACGGAATAGCAGAACTGATTCCAGCAACGAACTTCCATATCACAGATGATGAACTTGGACAGGGAACACCGAAGGAGAAATTCCGAGCCAATATTATGGCTATTCAGCTGTTAAAAAAATGTGAGGATGAGAACCGCAATGCGACACCAGAGGAACAGGAAATCTTATCCAGGTACGTCGGCTGGGGAGGTCTTGCAGATGCATTTGATGAGACAAAATCTGCATGGGAGACAGAATATTTGGAATTAAAGACCGTCCTTACACCGGAAGAATATGCTGCAGCCAGAGCTTCCACATTAAATGCTCATTATACACAGCCGATTGTGATTGAAAGTATGTATCAGGTGTTGGAGAATCTGGGATTTACAAAGGGAAATATCCTGGAGCCATCTATGGGAGTCGGGAACTTCTTTGGAAAGCTTCCAGAGAATCTAAACCAGTCCAAACTCTATGGAGTGGAACTGGACAGCATCAGTGGCAGAATTGCTAAACTTCTCTATCCAGATGCCAATATCCAGATCAAAGGCTTTGAGAAGACGGATTATCCCAATGATTTCTTTGACGTGGCAATCGGAAATGTGCCATTCGGTGCATATAAGGTCAATGACCGTCAATATGACCGCTACAATTTTATGATTCATGATTACTTTCTTGCCAAGACTATAGATCAGTTACGTCCAGGTGGTGTAGCTGCGTTGATCACAACAAAGGGAACTATGGACAAGGAATCACCGGAAGTCCGGAAATATTTGGCAGAGCGTGCAGACCTGCTGGGGGCTATCCGACTGCCGAACACAGCTTTTAAGGCAAATGCAGGAACAGAAGTCAGTGCTGATATTTTGTTTTTCCAGAAGCGTGAGAGTTTCACAAAAGAGATGCCAGACTGGGTGAATTTGGAGAGTGATGCAAATGGGATTACCATTAACAAGTATTTTGTTCAGCATCCGGGATTGATTCTTGGTGAGATGAAAGAAGTGTCCGGTCCGTATGGTATGGAAACAACCTGTGCTCCAATGGAAGGAGCTGATCTGGAATTACAGTTACAAGAAGCTGTAAAACACATCAGAGGAAGCATGGTAGCGGCAGTAGATATAGAGGCAGAACTGGATGAGATGCCAGAGAGTATTCCGGCAGATCCGAATGTCCGAAATTACAGCTATACGGTGGTAGATGATCAGGTATATTACCGTGTCAATTCTTTGATGAATCAGGTGAAAATGCCTGCAGCCACTGCAGAACGTGTAAAAGGCATGGTTGCAATCCGTGATACCGTTCGTGAACTGATCGCCATGCAGATGGAAGAATTTGTCACAGACGAAGAAATCCAGAAACAGCAGAAAAAACTGAATCAGGTGTATGATACCTACACAGCAAAGTATGGAGTTATTGGAAGTAATGCTAACAAACGTGCATTTTCTGATGACTCTTCTTATTGTCTGCTGTGTTCCCTGGAAGACTTGAATGAAGATGGAACATTGAAGCGGAAAGCGGACATGTTCACCAAACGAACCATTAAAAAGGCGGTCGCTGTGACAAGTGTGGAGACAGCCACAGAAGCACTTGCTCTGTCCCTAAATGAAAAGGCTAAAGTAGATCTTCCATATATGGCACAGTTGACCGGAAAGACCGAAGAGAAAATCACAGAAGAGCTGGTTGGAGTTATCTTCAAAAATCCACTGACAGACCAGTGGGAAAGCGGAGATGAATATCTGTCTGGAAACGTCAGAGATAAATTAAATACAGCGAGAACTTTTGCAGAGAATCATCCGGAATTCACACCGAATGTGCGTGCATTGGAGGCAGTTCAGCCAAGAGATCTGGAAGCGTCGGAGATTGAAGTGCGTATTGGAGCCACCTGGATTGAACCTTCGGATTATCAGGATTTTATGGTGGAACTGCTTCATACGCCGAGGTATCTTGCACAGAAGGAAATACAGGTAAAATTCTCTGAGGTAAATGGTGAGTGGAGGATTACAGGAAAGAACGCCGACAGTCCAAGAAATGCGTTTGCTTATGCAACGTATGGAACGGAGAGAGCAAATGCCTACCGGATTCTGGAAGATACCTTGAATCTAAAAGATGTTAGAATCTATGATAAAGTCGTAAATGACAATGGGGATGAAGTGCGAGTTTTGAATAAAAAAGAAACTATGTTGGCATCACAAAAGCAGGATGCCTTGAAGGCTGCATTCCAAGATTGGATTTTTAAGGATCAGCAGAGGAGAGAAAGGCTGGTAAGCGTGTACAATGAGCGTTTCAATAGTATCCGTCCCCGTGAATATGATGGTAGTCACTTGAGTTTTCCAGGAATGAATCCGGAAATAGAGCTTCGTCCGCATCAGAAAAATGCAGTCGCACATCAGTTATACGGTGATAATGTGCTTCTGGCACATGTAGTAGGAGCTGGGAAGACTTACGAAATGGTAGCGGCGGCAATGGAGAGCAAACGTCTGGGATTATCACAAAAGAATCTCTTTGTTGTGCCAAACCATTTGACAGAGCAGTGGGGAGCGGAGTTCCTGCAGTTATATCCAGGAGCAAATATTTTGGTAGCAACCAAGAAAGACTTTGAACCGGCAAACCGAAAGAAGTTCTGTGCCAGAATCGCTATGGGAAATTACGATGCTGTTATTATTGGTCATTCCCAGTTTGAGCGTATTCCAATCTCTGATGAGAAACAGGAAGCCATGCTTCAGAGGCAGATTGATGATCTGGAAATGGCAATCCAGAGTGCAAGGTATGAACAGGATGGTGGACGTTATACCGTCAAACAGATTGAAAAGACAAGAAAAACATTGCAGACAAGGCTGGAGAAACTGAATCAGAAAGAGAAAAAAGATCAGGTAGTTACGTTTGAAGAACTGGGAGTGGATCATTTATATGTAGATGAAGCACACAGTTATAAAAACGCATTTCTTTATACAAAAATGAGAAATGTAGCCGGGATTGCACAGAATGAAGCACAGAAGTCGGCGGATATGTTTAATAAATGTCAGTATCTGGATGAGATTACCGGAGGAAAAGGCATTACCTTTGCTACGGGCACACCGATTAGCAACAGCATGACGGAATTATATGTTATGCAGAGGTATCTGCAGAACAGCAAATTACAAAATATGGGACTTGGACTGTTTGATTCCTGGGCCTCCACCTTTGGCGAGGTAGTCACGAGCATTGAGCTTGCACCAGAAGGAACAGGCTACCGTGCAAAGTCAAGATTTGCAAGATTTTATAATATTCCGGAACTGATGAATATGTTTAAGGAGATTGCAGATATTAAGACTTCCGATCAGTTAAAGCTTCCTGTGCCAGAGGCGGAATATGAAACAGTGGTGCTGAAACCAACGGAACAGCAGAAAGAAATCGTAGAAAGTCTGGGGGAACGTGCAGAAGTTGTCAGAAACGGAGGGGTAGATGCTTCGGTTGATAATATGCTGAAAATTACCAATGATGGAAGAAAATTGGCATTGGATCAGCGTTTGGTGAACGAATTATTGCCAGATAATCCAGAAAGCAAAATATCAGTCTGTGCAGAGAAAAGTTATGAGATCTGGAAAGACACGGCAGCACAGAAATCTGCACAATTGATTTTCTGTGACTTGAGCACACCGAAAGGTGATGGCAGTTTCAATGTTTATGATGACTTGAAGCAGAAACTGATAGCGAAAGGTGTACCGGAAAAAGAGATTGCTTTTATTCATGATGCAAATACAGAAGCAAAGAAGACGGAGCTGTTTGGAAAAGTGAAATCCGGGCAGGTTCGTTTTTTGATTGGCTCAACAGCAAAGATGGGTGCCGGGACCAACGTGCAGGACCGTCTGATTGCGTTGCACCATCTGGATATTGGCTGGAAACCATCTGATTTGGAACAGAGGGAAGGGCGTATTATCCGTCAGGGAAATCATAATAAAAAGGTTCATATCTTCCGGTATGTAACTGAATCCACATTTGACAGCTACATGTGGCAGTTGATTGAGAACAAGCAGAAATTCATTTCTCAGATTATGACCAGCAAAGCACCTGTGCGAAGCTGTGAAGATGTGGACGAAGCGGCACTTTCCTATGCAGAGGTCAAAGCTCTTGCAACCGGAAATCCAGCAGTAAAAGAGAAGATGGCATTGGATGTTGATGTGGCAAAATTAAAACTTTTAAAAGCCAACCACATGAATAACCAGTACCGCCTGGAAGATGATATTGCAAGGAATTTTCCACAACAGATTGCAAAACTGACAGAAATCATTGACAGCTACAAGGCAGACATCGCTCATTACTCAGAGCATAAAATCACAGATCCAGAGCAGTTTACTATGGAGATTGGCGGCAAAGAGTTCACAGAAAAGAAAGAGGCAGGAGCAGCACTTCTGGCGGTATGTAAAGATATTAAAGCTGTAGATGCTGCGATGGATATCGGAAACTATCAGGGATTCAATATGAGGATTCAGTTTGATGGATGGAGTAAAGAATTTATTCTATCTGTCAAACATGAGGCTGTCTCGAAAGTTCATCTTGGAGCAGATGCACTTGGAAATATTACTCGTATCAACAATCTGTTGGACAGTTATCCAGAGAAGCTTTCAGAAGCACAACAAAGACTGGAAACAGTATATGAACAGCTTGCAAATGCAAAAGAAGAGGTTGGAAAGCCATTTCCAAAAGAAGAGGAGTTGAACCAGAAACTGGAGCGACTGTCAGAATTAAATGCATTGCTCAATATGGATGAACGGGAAGATGCAGAAACAGAGGTGTCTGAATCAGATGAGAAAGAAGAAAGACCGACACGTGGTTCTATCCATGAAAAACTGCAGATTTATAAAGAAAAGAGTCAGCGGGAAAGTGAAACTGGCAAGGAAAACAGAAAACGGGACTTCGGTCTGGAATAAATAAACAGGAAAGATGGCATAATTTGGTAGAAGAAGGTTCTGCCTGTTATGCCATTTTTTAGAACACAGGAGGAATTTGAATGGCGAGAAATATGATAACAGGAAAAGAAACGCAGAAAATGCAGGAATATACGCAGGAACGGATTGCTCAGGCAGAGCGTAGAGATATAGAATTTTCAACAGATGTAAAAGAACAGATTTTTGAATATGCGAATCTGATCGGCGAGGAAGAGAAAGTTAGGAATTTGGTAAGAAATCTGGCAGATGCAGTGAGTCAGGCAGATCAAGAAGGTGTAGAGGATTTGCTGGATGACGCAAGAATGGATATTCAAGAACTGCTGGATCCAACCATAGGTAAGCTGGAATTACGTGACTATGGATATACAGCAGAAGATATGGTGCCACTTAGAAAAGAAGCAGCCTTGGATTATCACAGAATGGGTTCTAAGATTTATTGCCTTGGAAGTGATGGCAGTAAAGGTGAATATGCGAGTAAAGAAATGATACAGGCACACGACGGTTTGTTTGGAATGGAATTGCAGATGTGGGAACGGATAAAGGATAACAACCTAGATTATGCAGAAGAAAATTTAGGAGCATTTCAGGAGCCTATGAGTGTCATTGAGCAGGAAGAAGCACTGAAATTATACGATGCAGGAGCAGATATCTATCTGATCACTAATTTTTCATCACCGATGTATGTCACAGAACGTATGGAAATTGAACGAGGACCAGAGCATTATCAGATGTCTATGACAGAACTGGAGCGTTTCCGTAACCTGGAATGGGAAATGCAGAAATATCCACAGATTCAGTCATTGAAAGAAGCAAACCTGTTGTTAGGAACAAGAAGGGTATTTGGTATTTATCAGATCCGGGATGATTCACCGGGCGAAAACTATGCTTTTATGAATATGAGTTTTATTGAAAGTCATGGTATGAAGATAAAAAAAGAAGATTACAAGCTGGTCTATGTTGGTGAATTATCAGGAAATATGTCACTGGATGATATTTTTGAAAGGTTCAACATTGATAGACCGGAAGATTTCCGTGGGCATTCCCTGTCTGTCAGTGATATCGTAGTTCTGAATGACGGGGAAAAAGTAACTGCTCATTTTGTAGACAGTATCAGTTTTGAACAGCTAGATTCTTTCCTGAATCTGGAAGAACAGGTCCTTAGTGAACTGGCATATGAGGTAGGAGAACGTTACTTTGCTATTCAGAGAACAGAAGAAGGATATGATTATTCCTTTTACGATGAAGATTTCCGCTTGATGGATGGTGGCGTTTATGAGAATGATGAAATTTCTATTGAAGAAGCGGCGGAGGAACTTTTGGAAGACGAAGGCTGGACTGGAGAACGCATCCGTGGAGATTATGATCGGTTGATGGAGAAAGTAGAAGAAATGGATGAAGTTGTAATGGCAGAGATTCAGAAAAGCCAGGGCGAATATAAGCCATTGGCAAAGGTGGAGGAACTGGAAGAGGCCAATTATAACATGATTGATAATGTACTCAATAATATGCCGCCTAAGAAAGAAGCTTATCTGGAATATTATGCTGCAGAATGTGATGAAATTCATGATATGGGAGCTTATGAGAAAAGCACAGATGTGAAAGAAATCGCAGCAATCTATGAGAAGTACAGAGAAGATCCGGAAAACGCTTATAAAGGCAGTGGAATGGGGATTATTTATCGTGATCCGGAGGATAGCTTGTTTGATGAAACAGAACTGTTAATTGTAATGGGAACAACGATACACGGCGACTTCTTGGATAATGTGCGGTTTTTAAAAGATCAGCCGGTGGTGCGTGAAGGTTTGGAGAAGATTCATAAAGCATTGCCTGATTATAAATATATCCCGATTCAGGATGTGCGTGAGGCAATGTATCCGAAAAAAATGACAACAGAAGAACTGGCAGCAGCATTGGATGAGATTGCGGAAGACTTCGATCCGTATGACTATCGGGACCATGTAGAGCCAGGGCAGGATACCATACAGGAAGTCATGCTGGATCTGCAAAGTGGAAATGTTGGTTCTTATATTTCCTTTCTGAAGGATGTGATTGAAGAAGACTGTGAGCAGTCCGTGTGGGCAGGTGTTTTGCTGGAACGGCTGAAATCCTACGAACCAGATATATCCAAAGAAACAGAGCCGATGGTGTATGTGAATTACTGTGAAAAGCGAGAGCTGATGGAACCACGCTGTCAGAAGCTCTCAGATCTGGATTCCCGTACTGCACAGAAGGATAAGGAATGGTACGCAGACCGTAATCCGAGGACGGATGAGCCGATGGTAACAGCCCAGATGTTTTTTACTATATATTATGCGGAAAAAGGCGATAAAATGATGCAACATTTCAAAGGGAAAATAGATATTGGAACAGGAAATGGCGGTATTTTAAGTCAGCTGAAACTCCAAAATGAACTGAAACTTACGGATGAAAGCTGGATTGGTTATCTGAAAAACAAGGGAAATGAAGAGTTTCAGAAGTGTATGGAAGATCTGACCGATATGCAGAACCATGTGCTGCCATATTTGCAGAGCTTTTGCAGTCTGGAAGAAAAAAGTGTGCAGGAAAAGCAGGAACGGCAGGTTGCAGAAAAGCAGGACAGCAGAGTAGAAGCGTCAAGAGCAGCGAATGTGACAAAAGGGGATAATGACAAAGCTGTGAAAAAGGTAGTTTCGAGTATGCAAACAGAAAAGAATAAAGCAACTACGAAGGCAAAGAAGCCATCTATTCATGAACGACTGGAAATCAATAAGAGAAAAATCCAAGAAAAGCAGGGAAAAGATGAGCTGGAGAGAGGAGCTGATCGGGATGTAAGAACGGTATAAATTCATAGAAAGGCACTTGGCTCCGTTTTGGACATAGCAAAAGTGCTGACAGTGACGAACGAAGATGTGCTGCCTGCTTATTTGCAGAGAGTATCTGATTTTGAAGACTGCCTACTTGCAACTTGTACGAAGGAGAATCAGTGTGATGCGATTGTGACAAGGAATAAAAAGGATTTTCTTTCCTTTTGGATTACACTGCTTTCTCCGGAAGAACTGCTGAATATTTATTCGTAAAAATATGTTTTTACAATCGGCAGCAGAAGGAAAGTTGAATGATAACTCCGATCCAGCATACTGCAAAATATAAAAATTTTATAACAAAGTGGAAAACCCTGCGTAGGATCAGAAATGTTCTCACAGGGTTTCATGTATCTAATAAAATATAGAAATTTAGCGGATTTCTGCTAGAATAAGAAAAACTGTTAAAAAAATATCGTGCATAGATCAAAAAGACTATATATGGGCGACCTTTTAAAGCCGATTTATATAAAATAGAAGAAAAAAAGGTGGTCGATACCGTGGATATAAAAACAGCGGTCATATATCGGTTAAACGATCTGATTAAGCAGAAAGATATCACAGTGAATGAAGCGGCGGTGCGCTCAGGCGTCCCGCCTTCAACACTGAAAAATATTTTGTATGGACAAAGCAGGAATGCTGGCGTAGTTACAATTAAAAAGATATGCGATGGATTGGATATTACAATACAGGAATTTTTTGAAGATCCCATCTTTGCAGATTTGGAACCGGAGTTATAGGAACAGGCAAATAATCTTAGGATTCAGATTCTGCAAGATGGTTTTTTTATGGGAAAGGGTTAGAAGAAACTAACACTGGAGGATGAATATGTGTAAAATAGCAATTTGCGACGATGATAAAGAATACAGGGAGAAAATAAAGACGGTCATAGAAACGGAAGGGATTCTGTCTTCGAATGAGATACGGTTTTATGAATATGAATCAGGAAAAGAATTATTGGAAGATGCGGATATTTTGCATGATCTGATTTTTATGGATATGCGTATGCCTGGATTGGATGGAAATAAAACAGTACTGAAGCTGAGGGAATATAATGAAGCAGCGATATTGGTGTTCTGCTCCGGCTGTTTTGAACCGACTCCTGACAGCATTAATGTTGGACAACCGTTCCGGTACATCATGAAGGATCTGCATGACAGAAGTCTGAAAAAGGAAATACCTATGATTTTATTAAAAGTGAAATTGTGCTGTGGAGATTCTTCCGTGACAGTTACATCGGCGGGAAGGATAATGCGCATCCATACGGAAGACATTTTATATATCTGTCTGGCGAAAAGGGGCTGTACGATATACATTGCCAGACAGGGAAAGATAGAAGAGATGCATTGCAAGGAATCTTTAAGTGATCTGTATGAGTGTCTGGCCGGAAGGGGATTTGAGTATGCACACAACAGCTATATTGTGAATTTGGCAAAAGTGGAAGGATTGGAAAAGAACGTTGCGTTGCTGCCGTTTGGAATCCAGTTGAATGTTTCGAGGTCGAGAAAAGGACAGTTTGCCGACGCACTGATAACATTTCTTGGGGAAAGGAACGGCATGGTATGATAATAAGAGATTATTTGATTTGTCTTCTTCAGATGTATCTGTTGGAGGACTTGGAAAAGAACATACTCCCATACAGAAGAGAAAGATTCTGGGAAAAATTTCTCGTATATTGTATCGCAGCACTGGCAATGTTCGGAACCAACCGCCTGGAATCCTCAATACTTAATATGGTAATGATTCCGGTAATCTATATGATTGCGTCTATGGTTGTGTTCCGGGGAAATATATGGAAGAAGCTGGTTACGGTATGCTGCTATTATGTGCTGGCAATTATTCCCGAATTTCTCTTTGCGGCACTTACGAATGCATATGGCGTGACTGGTGCGTCCGAGGGCTTCAGGACTGAAACAGAAAAGACATTAGCACTCCTGCTGATGAGTACCATGACATTTCTGTTTATTAAATGCATTAATCAGGTAACAAGGAAAAGGGATTATCTGACGATTGAAAATAAAACATTTACAGTGCTGCTCATGCTGCCAACCGCAACGATCGTTATGTTAGGATGTATGTTTTATTCGCACACTTCTTTTGAAGGAATGAACAGGGTCATGGTTCCGGTAGGAGCTTCGCTTCTGTTAATGACGAATATCTTCATTTTCACAGTATTTGACAGGTTTGTAGAAAAATCAGAAGAAGTGAAGAAGATGGACCGGCTATACCAGAAAAGCAGGGCGGAGATTGCCAATCTGCAGTATATGAATAAGGTTAATGAGGATAACAGAGCATTCTTACACGATATAAATAAATTTATCTGTACAGTAGCCGGCTTGATAGAAGAAGGAGAGAATCAAGAGGTTAAGGACATCATGGAACATTTAGGCGTCCGGATTCAGAATCTTCAAAAAAGTGTATATTGTGAGCATCCGATCTTGAACAGCATCCTATGTGAAAGAAAATTTCTTGCAGAATCTAAGGATATATCCTATAGGATTACCCTGGGTAATGATCTCAGACTGGATTTTCTGGAAGAGTTGGATTTGATCTCGATCGTAGGGAATCTTTTGGATAACGCACTGGAAGCGGCAGAAAAGACAGAAGATGGCAGATATGTGGAATGCAGGATGTATATGGGAAATGCGGGGCATTTCCTTGTCATGGAATTTTGCAATGGGTATGTCGTCCCTCTGTTAAAGGACAAGGACAGGTACATAAGCACCAAAAGAGACGCGGACAGTCACGGGATCGGACTGCACACGGTTGGAAAACTGGTTAAAAAGTATGCGGGAATTATGCGAGTGGAGGCAGGAGAACGGGAGTTCTCTGTTAAGCTGATCTTTACAATCAAATAAGGACGTGCAAAAATCGCCCAAAAAGTTACCGTTTTTGCCACGGTAATTGAAAAGAGGGCGATTTTTGTGTAAACTTTCGGAAAAAAGGAGGCTTTGTAACTATGAAAAAAATAATCAGAAAAAACCTGGGAATCAAACTGCTTGGAGCTGTAAACTGTCTTGCACTCTGCTTGACGGCGTATACGGCAAATCTGGCGTGCAACTGGCTGTACTATCAGGAAGATGAGCCGGAAGAAGTTAAGAAAATGAGGAAATTCTAGTGTGGAAAAAAATGGCTGGCCGGCTTTTTGAACTACAAAGCAGGAATGGGATTCTTGAAGAGAAAGACCGCAGGCTGTATGAATATGCTTACGGCGTACTGCTGGGCAGGGTGGTAATATACCTTATCATCGTCATACTTGGCATCATAACGGGGAATTGGATGGAGATGATAGTCTTTTTATTGCCCTTTACTGTTTTAAGGCAGTATGCCGGAGGGATTCATTTGGAAAAGGCAGGGGGCTGCATGGCTGTTTCCGGTATCCTTGTCCTTCTATGCAGTCTGTATCTGGCGTCTGCTCCGGCTGTAATATGGCAAATGCGGATCATATGGTTTGTCGCGGTTGGCGTTATATTTATCATGGCGCCGGTAGATGCCAGCAGCAAGAAGTTGGATGCGAAAGAGAAAAAAGTTTATGGGATGCGCGCGAGGGTAATTTTAGTTATTGAATGCGCGATAGCAGGTGTTTTTTCTGTGATTGGATATTCCCTGATCGTAAACGGGATTATGGTAGCGCATATTGTTTTGGCGTCCGGTTTGATATTGGGATGGATCAAAAATTTTTTTGACAAAGAGTTAGATGTAACTAATTACAGGTAGAAATAAGAAGTGATTGAGAAAAACATATTACAAAATGATGGTAAACAGAGAGAAAAAGAACATTATGCCAGAGGAATATAAAAGTGAATATGAAATTGATAAAAAATACGGAAAATATTAGTAAAGAGAAAATAACCTTGTTTTGTCTGCCATTTGCGGGAGGCGGTGCTTCTGCTTATAACCAGTGGGCGAAAAAGATGCAGGGGAAAGTAACGGTATGTCCAGTTCAGCTTCCGGGAAGGGAAGAACAGATCATGGAGAAACCGTATATAGATATGTCGGTTATGTTAGATGACCTGGAAGAGGCTGTAAGAAAGGTTGTGTACGGACCGTATGCCTTATGGGGCCACAGTATGGGTGGGAAGATCTCTTATGAGCTGGAAAAACGGTTGGAGGCAGCGGGATATACTGCAAAATGTCTGTTTATTTCCGGTAGCCGGGTTCCTAGTATTCCGGAGCCAAATCCAATCTATCATCTTCCGGATGAAGCGTTTAAGAGGGAACTGGGAAGATTTGAAGGGACGCCAAAAGAGATACTAGAGAATCAGGAATTGTTGGATTTCTTTCTGCCTATGCTGCGGGCGGATTTTACCATGGATGAAACGTATTATGATAAAGCGGGAGTAGTGCTGCATACACCTATCTCTGCATTTGGCGGAGAAAAGGACGACGAAGCGGATGAGAGTGCGATCTTGGAATGGGGAAAGTATACGGACAATGATTTTAACTACCGGATATTTCCGGGAGGACATTTTTATCTGAGGGATTGTGAAGACGAAGTAATAAGTGAGGTCATGAGACTGCTTTAGAGAATGAAAAATGGAGATTAAACGATACGGAGAAAAGGAATTTCTGTCAGCAGACAAACTTTATATCCGTGAAAATGAGATACATATATGGTGTATCCGCTGGCCTGAAATGACAGATTTCTGGAAGAACCATGAATATATCCTGAGTGGGCAGGAATTGGAGCAAGCCGGAAGATTCCGTTTTCCTGAAGACAGGATGCGTTATATAGCCGGGAAGGTTGTCGTGCGGATCCTCTTAAAAAGATACTTAGATATGGAAACGATTGATTTTTCTGTCAATGAACTGGGTAAGCCTTATCATAAAAAGATTGCGGGAAAGCGGACAGTGGATTTTAACATTTCGCACTCGGGTGAATTCATACTGGCGGTATTCGCTGTCGGAATGGATATCGGAGTAGATGTGCAGGAGATGGCAGAGTGCCCGGACTATAGGGAGATAGCGGAAAATTTTTATACTGCAGAAGAAGCGGAAGATGTAAAAAATGAAGGACCGGATCTGTTTTTTCAGTACTGGGCGGCGAAAGAGGCATATGTAAAGGCGCTTGGAATTGGATTAGGAAGAGGAATGGATTTCTTCTCTGTCAGAAACGAGAAAATTGCAGAAAAAGATAAGAAAGATCAGGACTGGTTTCTGTATCCGGTCAGGATCAAAGGATATGCTGCGTATGTGGCGGCGCATAAGAAAGGAGACAGATAAAATGGGTTATAAGAAAGATATGAGCAAATATGAGAATCTGGAAGGCTGGGAGAGATGTGGATTTGGAGAACAGCTTGATAGGTGGGCGGAAAAATATGGAGAAAGAATTGCGGTCACGGACAGTGAAGACGAGATCAGTTATATGGAATTAAAGCAAAAAGCAGATTGTCTTGCGGCAGCTTTTCTGCGTAAAGGGATTTTAAAGGGAGACAAAGTGCTTGTGCAGCTTCCGAACAGGATTTCTTTTGTGATCGTGTTTTTTGCGCTTTCCAAGATTGGGGCGGTGCCAATCATGATGCTGCCGGCCCACAGGGAGGCGGAACTGGAAGGAATTATTGAACTGGCAAAGCCGGCCGCTTATATTGTGGTGGAGAAATATCTGGGATTTTCATATGTGCCGATGGCAAATGCGATGAAAGAGAAATATTCATGTATCCGGCATATATTTGTAGATAGCGAATCCGGGGATATCAGTGGAATGATTGCGGAAACGTATGGAGAAAATGGAGCATTTCCGGCTGTGGATGGGTATGAAACGGCGGTGCTTTTGCTGTCCGGCGGGACGACAGGGGTTCCGAAACTGATTCCGCGCACCCATACGGATTATATGTATAATGCCCGCATGTCCGCGAAGAGATGCCGTCTGGATAGCAGTGACGTTTATCTGGCGTCTCTTCCGGTAGCTCATAATTTCCCGTTATGCTGCCCGGGGCTTTTAGGCACGCTGGACGTGGGAGGAAAAGTTGTGCTTGCGTCTGCGACCAGCCCGGATGATATCCTTGACGCAATTACAGAGGAAGGTGTCACGATAACGGCATTGGTTCCTGCTATGGTTACTGTGTGCATGGAAATGCTGGAATGGGATGAAGATTATGATATATCCAGCCTGCGGATTTTGCAGGTGGGCGGCGCAATGCTGGAAGATTCCCTTGCGGATAAGATCATTGAAGAATGGCCGTGTAAACTGATGCAGGTATTTGGTACGGCGGAGGGGCTACTGTCCTTTACTAGCCGGAGGATGAAGGTTCCCTGATCGCAAGATGCCAGGGAACTCCGGTGTCTCCTGCGGATGAAGTGAAGATTGTGGATGAAGAAGATAAGGCCGTACCGGAAGGAGTTTTTGGGGAATTATTATCCAGAGGCCCGTATACGATTGATGGTTATTATATGGCGGAGGAAGCGAATAAAAAGAGCTTTACGTCGGACGGATTTTACCGGACGGGCGATAAAGCTATGTGGACGAAAGACGGAAGGTTACGTTTGGGCGGGAGGATCAAAGAGCAGATTAACCGCGCCGGAGAAAAGATCATGCCTTCAGAGATTGAAGCTTATCTTTGCAGGCATTCGAAAATCAAAGAGGCAGCCGTTGTCGGCGTTACGGATGAAACCCTTGGAAACCGGATATGTGCATTCCTTGTGACCGATGATGAAGCCGGGATCGATTTGCAGGAAATACACAGGTTCCTGCGGGAAATAGGCGTTGCGGCGTATAAAATGCCGGATCAGATAGAACGGGTAGAGACATGGCCGCTGACCAGCGTAGGAAAAATAGATAAGAAAGCATTAGAACGTATGGCGCAGGAAAAATAGAAGGAGACAGAATCATGGAATATATAGAGATAAAGGAACAGATCAAACAAAAGCTGCCGGTAGCCAGAGATTTGGGGGATTCCGAAAATCTGCTGGAGCTTGGGCTTTCATCCCTGACAATCATGCGTCTGGTAAACCAGTGGAGAAAACAGGGGGTTAAGGTTTCATTCGGTTCATTGATGGAAAATCCTACCCTTGAAGGCTGGTGGGCGCTGATCCAGCGCAGCATGAAGAAAAAAGCGGGCAAAAAACGGGCGCAAGAATCTAAGATAACGCCGGAAAAGGATATGAAACAGCCGTTTCCTTTAACAGACGTGCAGTATGCATATTGGGTTGGCAGGGATGAAGAACAGGCTCTTGGAGGAATAGACTGTCATGCGTATTTAGAGTTTGATGGGGGAAATATAGATCCGGAGCGTCTGGAAAAAGCATGGAATGTACTGCAGTATCATCATCCTATGCTGCGCGCCTGCTTTTTGGATGATGGAACACAGAAAATCCTGGATAAGCCGTATTGTGAAAAAATAAAGGTTCATGATTTTTCCCGGATGTCATCTGAGGAAGCAGAGGCAATGGCAGTATCTGTCAGAGAACGTTTATCCCATCGGAAGTTAAAGATTGAGGAAGGCGAAGTAGCAGGAATAGAGCTTACGCTTTTTCCTGAAAATAAGGCACGCCTTCATGTGGACATGGCACTTTTGGTTGCTGATGTACAGAGTCTGCAGATATTATTGAGGGATTTGGCATCTGCTTACCGAGGGGAAAACCTGCCGAAAGAATCAAAAGGGTGGAATTTTGCTTCCTATCTAGAACGGCAGAAACAGGAAGAAGGGGAGGAACGGAAAAACGCAGAAAAATACTGGAAGAATCGTTTAGAGCATTTGCCAAAAGGCCCTGACCTTCCATTGGCAAAACGTCCGCAAGAAGTGGAAAAAACGGTGTTCAACCGCAGGATTGTGAGAATCGAAAAGGAAGAATGGGATCATTTGCAAATGCGGGCAAAAAAATACCAGACAACTCCGGCAATGGTTCTTCTTACTGCATATGCGGTGGTTCTGGAACGATGGAGCAGGAATCATTGTTTCCTTATTAACATTCCGTTTTTTAACCGGAAAACAGAGCAGCAGGGGTTAGAGGAAGTAATAGCAGATTTTACTACTCTGTTATTGCTGGAGATTAACTGCGAAGAAAATCCGACTTTTGCGGAATTGTTGGACAGGATTCAGAAGCAGCTTCATGAGGATATGAAGTATACGGCATATTCCGGCGTGCAAGTACAGAGAGACATTGCGCAGATGTGTGGGGACGCATCGGCAGTGGCGCCGGTTGTTTTTGCCTGCAATCTGGGAACGCCGTTGGTAAATGATACGTTCCGGAATGAACTGGGGCAGTTTTCCTATATGATTTCCCAGACGCCGCAGGTGTGGAATGATTTTCAGAGTTATGAAGATGAAAATGGCGTACAGCTTACATGGGACAGCGTGGATGAGTTATTCCCGGAGAATATGATCCCGGATATGTTGGAGAGTTTTGAGATTCTTCTGCATGAATTGGGAAAGAAGGACTGGAATCAGAGATTTGATGTGCTTCCTGAAAAAAGAAAAAGAGAAATTGAAGATACAGCGCGTACAGGAGTGCCGGAGCGTGTGGAATGCCTGCATTGGGCTGTTATGAACCATGCGGAAGTTTGCCCGGAAGATATTGCGCTTATTGATGCGGGAAGCGGAAGATCGGTATCCTATGGGGAATTAAAAGCACGGGCAACAGCAGTGGCGGCAGGAATTTCAGAAAAGGATATTAAGGGCGTCCCGGTTGCACTTACCCTGCCGCGCGGGATAGAACAGATCGAGTCGGCATTAGGAATTTTGCTTTCCGGAAATTCATACCTTCCGGTCAGCTTAAGCCAGCCTAAAGATCGGAGAGCGTTAATCCATGAGAAGACGGGAGTCCGCTATGTGGTCACGAATCGGGAATTATCCGAAAAACTGGACTGGCCGGAAGGTACGGAAATCCTTGTGATGGAAGGTATGGAAGAGGGACAGGAAAATGTGAGACTGCCAGAGGTGTCGCCGAAGGACAGCGCCTATATCATCATGACGTCAGGCTCTACAGGTGTTCCGAAGGGTGTAGAGATTGCGCATGAAAGCGCATGGAATACGGTTCAGGATATTAATGAAAAGTACCATGTGACAAGTGCAGATCGGGCGCTGGCTGTATCAGCTATGGATTTTGACCTGTCGGTATATGATGTTTTTGGAATTTTAGGCGCAGGAGGAACATTGGTATTGCTTCCAGAGCAGGAGAGAAGGAATGCGGATTACTGGCTGGAACAAGTGTTGAAATATCAGATTACCGTTTGGAATTCAGTGCCGGTGCTTCTGGATATGCTTTTGATACGGGCGGAATCCATGAAACAGAAACTGCCGATCAGGGCGGTTATGCTTTCTGGAGATTGGATTGGGATGGATCTCCCGCAGAGGGTTGCGGCATGGACAGAGGATTGCCAGTTTGTCGCTATGGGAGGAGCTACAGAGGCAAGTATCTGGTCCAATTATCAGAATGTTACCCTGCCGATGCCGAAAAACTGGAAATCTATTCCTTATGGAAAGCCACTCAGATATCAGGCATATCGTGTTGTGGATGAGTATGGAAGGGATTGCCCTTACTGGGCAGAAGGCGAACTCTGGATTGGCGGTTTTGGTGTAGCAAAAGGATATAGGGGAGATTCTGTGCTTACGGGGCAGAAATTTATCACAGATCAGTATGGAAGATGGTATCGGACCGGCGATCTCGGAAGAATCTGGGATGATGAGACAATTGAATTTTTGGGAAGAAAAGACCATCAGGTAAAGATTCGCGGACACAGGATTGAATTGGGAGAAATTGAACATGTGATTCAGGAGTTTCCGGGTGTGGCTCATGCAGTTGTTGATACAGTTAGTGATGGTCATGGCAATAAAACGCTGGCTGCTTATATCGGAGCGCCGATACAGGAAGATTCTAAAGTTACAACGTATTTGTACGGCACAGATATCTTTGGCGGGGGCTGGAAAGAACTGAAGGATGATGTCAGCAATTGGCAGATGCAGCAGGAACGGAAGACAGCATACAAAAATTTCCTTGCTATGCAGACCAGAGATGTGTACAGCTTATGCTGGAGACACTCATAGAGTTAGGCATTTTTGTATCAGAGAAGGAAGTTCTTTCGCAGAAGGAAATTTTTGAAAAAGGGAGCATTACGGAAACACAGAAGAATACTGTGGCAAGATGGTTGGAAATTTTAAAGAAGGAAGGAATCCTGAGAGAAGAGGACGGCAGACTATCGCGTACCGGGAAGGAAGTGGCTGTACCGGAAAAAGCTGGAGATACGGAAACGTATTTTAATAAACTGAAGCCGTATCTGAAGCATATGGTTACTGGGAATGAAGTTCCGCTGGACGTATTTTACCAGAAAGAGCCGGCTTTGGCTCCGAATATGCTGCTTCGGAGGATTCCGGGCTGCGAGGAAACAGTGGAAAGACTGGTGCAGGGATTAAGGCTTCTGGCAGAAGAACGCAGAAAAGAGCCACTCCAGATTATAGAAATTGGTACAAGGGACACTGCAATTACAAGACAGTTTTTGAATGCACTGGAAGATGTAAGCGTGGCTTATACTTATGCGGATTCTTCAAAATATTTTCTGCAGGAAGCAGAGAAAGAACTTGCGGGATATGAGAGAGTCGAGTTTGAGATGCTGAATCTGGAAGAAGGCATGGATAAGCAGCAGATGTCCTTGCATAGTTATGACATTGTGATATCGGTAAATGCTTTACATAGAAATATTGATGCTGCGGATGCGGTAAAGAAAGTAGCGGAATTACTGAAGCCAAACGGAATATTGCTGATGACTGACCTTGTGGTAAGGACATACCTTCAGGAACTTACAGCGGCTTTTTTGGAAAATGGTTTTGCGGATATTCGGGACAAGAGAAAAGAAGCAGGGCTGGTTACCCCGGATTGCCTGCTGTGGAGAGAATGTTTATCAGAGGCAGGATTGGGCGAAGACTGTGCTGTGACAGAGAGATATGGAAGATGTATATGCTGCAGCAGACAGCAGGCGTCTGTCCTGTCCTATCATAATGGAGCACTAAGGGAATATCTGTCAGAAAAACTGCCGGAGTATATGGTTCCACAGAATTATCATTTCATGGAGCAGCTCCCAACATTGTCCAATGGGAAGATTAACAGGAAGCAATTGCGGGAAGATTTTAAAGAAGAAACTGCGGTTATCCGATTTTCAAAGGCAACGACAGAAACAGAAGAAAAGCTTTTAGATATCTGGAAACAATTATTTGGATATGAAAATATCGGAATTGAAGATAATTATTTTAGCCTTGGGGGAGACTCGCTGATTGCCACAAGGTTGATCTCGGAAGTACAGAAAACCTCGGCTGCAAAATAACGATCAGCACGATTTTTGAAAATCTGACCGTAAAATCTCTGGCAAAAGCTATTGAACAGTCCGAACAGAAAGAAGAAGATACACTGCAGATCAAACCGAATCTGGAGGAAGCATATCATCCGTTCCCATTAACCGATGTGCAGTATGCTTACTGGCTTGGCAGAAGCGGATTGTATGAATTGGGGAATGTTGCAACGCACTGTTATTTTGAACTGGATGCAGACGGCCTTGATACTGAGTGCGCAGAGACGGCATGGAATCTGTTGATACAGAGGCATGGGATGATGCGTGTTATTATCCAGCCGGATGGCATGCAGCGCATACTGGAGAATACTCCCCAGTATCATATTGACGTGACGGATATCCGACAATTGGAAGTGACAGAAAAAGAAAAGGCATTGGATGAAAAACGGGCAGAGATGTCTCATCAGGTAATTCAGACAGATGAATGGCCTCTGTTTGATGTGCGAATCACTAAAATAGAGGACCAGAAGCATAGAATCCATATCAGTTTTGACAATATTATCTTTGATGGCTGGAGTATGTTCCATCTCTTAAATGAGTGGGCAGAAGTATATCGAAATGGAAAAGCGGAAATGCCGATTACTTTGTCTTTCCGGGATTACGTGCTGGGACTGGAGCAGATAAAGTCTACCTCTGCTTATGAGAAAGATAAAAAATATTGGGAAGACCGGGTGGAGACTTTTGCGGACGCACCGGATCTGCCGCTTGCAAAGAACGAAAGCCAGATTACAGAGCAGCGTTTCTGTCGCCGGAGCGCAAAACTGTCACAGAAAGAATGGCAGTCTGTAAAAGACGCGGCGGGAAGACTGGAGGTAACGCCTTCTGTTCTTTTGATGAGTGCTTATGCGGAGACTCTCCGCTTGTGGAGCAGTAATAAGGATTTTACACTTAATCTGACGCAGTTTGACCGGAAACAATTGCATCCGGAAGTGAACAATCTGGTTGGAGATTTTACAACACTGACATTGCTGGAGATAAAGAATGCAGGGAATAATTTTGCGGAAAGGACAAAGGCAATTCAGAAGCAGCTTACAGAAGATCTGGAGCATACAGCTTATGGCGCGGTTGAACTGGAGCGCGAATTAAAGAAAAAGACTGGAAATATGCGGGGCGCTATTATGCCGGTAGTGTTTACCAGTGGCCTTGGCGTGGAGCAGTGGAATGAAGGAAAGTGGCTTGGAAAACTGAACTATAACATTTCACAGACGCCGCAGGTGTGGCTGGATCATCAGGTGGTTGAAATGGATGGCTGTTTATGCCTGTTTTGGGATTCCGTGGACGAATTATTTTATCCGGGAATGCTGGATGAGATGTTCCGGGCATATACCGGCCTGCTTCATACGCTAGCAGTTCATCCGGAGATCATGCAGGAAAAAACGGCAAGTCTGGTAACAGCGGAAATTTCAGAAAAACGGCGTCAGGCGAATGAAACGGCGGCTGAATTTGAAGAGAAAACGTTGGATGGATTATTCTTGGAGGCGGCAGACAAATTTCCGGATAAGGAGGCGCTGGTAACGTGCAGCAGGCGGATGACTTATCGGGAGATAAAAGAAGAGGCGTTTTACATTTCCGGGCAGTTGAAGAGCATGGGAATAAAAAAAGAAGAGACGGTAGCTGTATTTATGGAAAAAGGGTGGGAGCAGGTAGTTGCTGTTTATGGAATCCTGTTTGCCGGAGCCGCATATCTTCCGATAGATATCCATAATCCGAGAGAACGAGTTGAAAAGATTCTCCGTGACAGTGGAACAAGAATCATTCTTGTGCAGAATCAGGCGTATGATCAGGATACCGAATGGCTGCACGAGTGGGATTGTATTTCTGTGTCTGGATTAAAAACCGATTCTGAATACAAAGCACAGGAGAATAAGGCGGGAGACCTTGCGTATGTAATCTATACGTCGGGAACAACCGGGATGCCGAAAGGAGTAATGATTACTCACCATAATGCAGTGAATACAATACTGGATATCAATGCACGCTATCAGATTACAGAACAGGATACGGCGTTTGGAATCTCCAATCTTCATTTTGACCTGTCTGTTTATGATGTTTTTGGCGTTTTAGGCGCAGGTGGGAAATTGGTTCTTCCGGATCCGGAATATGGAAAAGATCCAGCGCATTGGATTCACTGGTTGAATCATGAGAATATTACCGTATGGAACAGCGTGCCAGCTTTTGTAGAAATGCTGGCAGAATATGAGGAATATCAAAGGCAGGTAACTTCACAATCGTTGCGGTTGGTAATGATGAGTGGCGACTGGGTTCCGGTTTCACTTCCGGGGAGAATCCGTAATCTGTTTCAGAATGTTGAGATTGTTGCACTTGGAGGAGCGACGGAAGGCAGTATTTGGTCCAATCATTTCGAGATCCCAGAGATTGTGCCGGAAGATTGGAAGAGTATTCCGTATGGGAAACCGCTTGCAAACCAGAAGTATTATGTTCTGGATCAGAATATGGAAGATTGCCCTGACTGGGTACCGGGAACACTTTATATTGCCGGAGATGGTGTTGCACAGGGATATTTAAACGATAATGAAAAAACAGAAGAAAAGTTTGTTGTTTTAGATAGAACTGGGGAACGATTGTATTGTACTGGAGATATGGGACGGTATTGGAATGAAGGTAATATTGAATTTCTTGGAAGATTGGATAATCAGGTAAAAATCAATGGATATCGGGTAGAATTGGGCGAAATTGAAGCTGCATTACGAAGGATTCAAGGTATAACTGAAGCGTTTGTTTTTTTTAAAAGGGATAATGCGATAGAAGACATATGTGCTGTATTAGTAGAGGAAAAAAGGTATCGTGACCGGATAGACAAGTTTTATAAGGAAATGTTAAAAAAAGATCTTCCGATCTATATGATTCCAACAGAATATATTAAAACGAATGCTATTCCGCTTAATTCAAATGGGAAAAAGGATATTCATAAAATTTTGATTGTTGCAGAAAAAAATAGAAAGCCTATTTTTAAAAAGAATAATAATTGTAAACAGCTTACTCAACTTCAGGAGCAATTACTCGCAATTTGGAGAGAAGTTTTAAAAATTGAAAATATTGATATAAATGATAACTTTTTTGAAATAGGTGGAAATTCGATACAGGCAATACAAATTACTAACCAAATGACGGAGAAAATAGGGTGTTTTATGGATATCGGCAAGTTATTTGAGTATCCGACTATCAGCAAAATCGAAAGATATATATTAGAGGAAACGTAATGAGTAAATACATATTTAATAATGATACCGATATTTTGGAGTTTTTGGAGCAACTTAGAGAGAATGGCATTCAAATTTGGGGAGAAGGGGAGAAAATTCGATACAGATCTAAAAACAGACAATTGGCACCGGAAACATTAAGGATTCTTAAAATGGCTAAAGGTCAAATTTTAGATTTCTTTCGAATGATCGAAAAAAATGTGATTCCATTAACATCAATACAAACAGCTTATGTTGTGGGACAAACGGCTGGGTGTGAGTTGGGAAATATAAATGCGCATTATTACATCGAATATACAATAGAATCTTTGGATGTTGAACGACTTGAGCAAATAATAAATCTGGTTATTTCTAAAAATGATGCATTACGGTTGATTGTAACACATGAGGGGAAAGCGAGTTTTTTAGATAATGTGCCATATTATTCTGTGCCAGTTTATTCATTATATGATGGGAATGATAGAGAGCAAAAGCGGCTAGAGAGAAGTCATCATAGGTATAATTATTATAAATGGCCCATGTTCCATTTTTGCGTTGGGAAAACATCAGGAAAGACAAGTGTTTTACATGTAGATTTTGATTGTATTATTTTGGATGCATGGAGTGCAAAATTACTGTTGAACGAGATTTTCAGTTTGTACTATGGAAAAGATGTTAAATTTCCACGAATCTCTTTTATGAATTACATGAGATTAAAAACAGATAAAGGAGATTTGGAAGCTGAAGAATACTGGAAAGAAAAAGTAAAAAATATGCCGAGCTTTCCCAAACTGAATTACCAGAAAAAATTTGCAGAAGTGCAGAATGTAAGATTTGATAGAATTGAATGTGATTTTTCTTTTATAGAAACACAACGATTATATCAGAAAATAAAAAACTATCATTTTACTCCTGCTGCAGTAATTTCTACAATTTTTATGAAAACACTGGCACAATATAGTGAAACTCCAGGACTTTCCATAAATGTAACATTGTTTAATAGACAGTTATTGCATGAAGATGTGAATGGGATACTGGGTGAATTTACTAACAATGCAGTAATATCATACCAAGAAAAAACGGATTCTTTATTGGATGCTATTCGAGCAACTCAAGAACAGATGTGGCGGTTAGTTCAATATAGAAAATTTGAAGGAAGCAATATATTAAAAATGCTTTCTTCAGGTAGAGCAGGAAAAGCGATTATGCCAGTAGTGTTTACTTGTATGCTGGAGGGGAATGTGTCTAAGGTAACAAAAAAAAGATATTCATTCAAAGAAGAATATGCGATAAGCCAAACACCGCAGGTGGTTTTAGATCACCATGTAAGAGATGATTTGGGATATTTGAAGATTTCATGGGATTATATTATTGACATCTTTGATAAACAATATATTACTGATATTTTTGGCGCTTATGTAAATAATATAAAGAAATTTATGGAAAAATATTAGGGAGAATAAAAATATGTTTGTAAAAGAATTGGAAATTACTTTGGAAAATGGAATGAAAATTTCAGGAGAATTAGATTTGCCAGAAAGGCAAGGTCAATGGAAAACGATTATTTTATTTCATGGTTCCGGTCCATCTGATCGGCACGCTACAGTTGAATCCATGGGAGGTATAGTATCCCGTAATTTTGATTTATTGAGCGAAGGGTTTGTGAAAGCTAGATATGCGGTATTTCGTTATGATAAAAGAGAAAATTATGATATAGAAATAATTATTCAGGATGCCAGAGAGGTAACGAGATTTGTTTCTGGCTTGTCTGAAGTGGAAGGAATTCTGTTTTATGGATGGAGTGAAGGAGTACGAGTTTGTACAACTTTAGTTTCAGATTTTCCGAATGCGCAGGCTTTGATTCTTCAGTCGGGTATTGCAGAAGGATGGAGTTCCTATTTCTCTTATATATTGCGCGAACTTACAGTAGAAAAGTTGAAAGAGTTGGATAACAATAATGATAGCATATTAGAAATTTCGGATTTTTTGAATTGCATACCGGACTCCACATCTATCTCTTTCTCTCTGTATTTACTTATTCTTGGTACGGATAAGGAGGGAAATATGAAATTTAATGAAGAACTTGATCCAGAAGGGAAAGGAAGATTCAGCATAATAGATAATTGGATACCATTGGCAGATGAAATAGTTGCAGATCCTACTACTTTAATTCGATTTGCTGAAAATGCTCCTGGAGAAACATGGGCAGGAATATTAGATGACATAAAAAAAATCCAATTACCTATTTTAGTACTTCATGGTTTGAATGACGGATGGATTTCTCCGGTAGAAGCTGTGCAAATAGCAAAGGCAGCAAGGAATAATGCAGATATAATTTTGTTTAAAGGGTTGGGACATTCACTTTCTAAGGTAAGTTCTCCATTAAAGGATGAAGGCGGTACTATAGAAGATGAGGTTATTGTGAGAGTCGTAAAATGGCTTAAAAAGAATGTGGAATAGTTGAGGAAAGGAAATGTATATGATGAACGATCGAGAGTTTTCTAATAGAAAGGAAACATTACATGGAGAATTTTATGAAAATGCATTGAAATATCCAGAGAGAATTGCGCTTATCTATGAAAATGAGAAAGTTTCTTATAAGATGTTGCGTTTATATGCGTTGCGTGCAGCAAACTATATGTGGCAAAGAGGAGTAAGAAGAAATGATAAGATTGTAGTTATATTGCCGAGAGGTATTGGACAAGTAGCTGCATTGTTAGGAATTCTTGCAATAGGTGCAGCGTATGTTCCGATTGCGATGAAGCAGCCGTTAGGACGTCGGAAAAAAATCATAGAAAATGTCAAGCCGGCTCTTGTATTGCAGGATGAAGCCTTTTTAGAAGAGAATCCATGGACTGGGTGTATTGAAAATAATTCAAAAGATACTGCCTATATTATTTATACATCGGGCTCTAGCGGAGAACCTAAAGGAGTAGAAATGAGTCATGTGGCTGCAATGAATACAATAGAAGAAATTTTACATATGTGGAATATTGGTGCGGAAGATTCCGTATTAAATATATCAGCATTTGATTTTGATTTGTCGGTTTTTGACATATTTGGTCTTTTAACTGTTGGAGGGACAATTGTTTTAATTGATGAAGACGACTTTAGAGATCCAGAAGTATGGAAAAATCTGATAGAGATTTATGGAATTACTATTTGGAATAGTGCCCCCGCGTTATTGGACATGTTTTTGATAATGGGGGAAAATAATCATTTTGGTAAATTGCGGTTGGCATTAGTGTCAGGGGACTGGATTCCTTTATATTTACCGGAGAAATGGTATAAAGTAACTTCAGCAAACTCGCAATTTGTAGCGTTGGGCGGAGCGACAGAAGGCGGAATTTGGTCCAACTATTATTGCGTTTCAAAAGTAGATAAATTGTGGAATTCTATTCCTTATGGGCAAGCATTACCAAAACAGAAATATAGGATTACGGATGAAAATTTTGTGGAGTGCGGAGTTGATATTCCTGGTGAATTGCAAATTGGAGGTGGAAGTCTGGCGAAAGGCTATATTAATGATGAAGAGCTAACAATGAAAAAGTTTATTACGGATGTAAAAGGGGAACGTTGGTACAGAACAGGAGATCGGGGAAGGCGATGGGCAGATGGAACGATAGAGTTTTTAGGGCGAATGGATACCCAAGTAAAGATACGTGGACATCGAATTGAGTTGGGAGAAATTGAAAGTGTATTAAAAAGTATTTCAAGAATAAAAGAAGCCGTAGTTGTTGCTCAGGGGGATAAATACCATAAAGAATTAGTTGCATTTTACTTGGGAGAGTACATTGCAGAGAGTGAAATAGAAGATTATCTTAAGATACATCTTCCTGAGTATTCTATACCGAATTCTATAAACAGATTAGAAAATTTTCCTCTTAATGCAAATGGAAAAGTTGATAGAAGAAGATTGGCAGAATATCAGAAAACTGATAGTGTGGAAATAATGTCTGACAAAGTATTAAATATTGTACTGATGATTTGGGAGGAGCTATTGAAAAATAAAGTGGCTGATTTGGATGAGAACCTTTTTAAGATAGGTGCAGACAGCTTGCTTGCGGCTAGATTTGTTGCGGCTATTAATGCTCGTTGCGGAATAGAGGTACGCATGAAAGAGGTCTTTATGAATCCATCAATTAACGCACTAACAAAATTGGTTGATAAGAGAAAAAATACAGATATAGCAGAATTTGTAGAAGAGGGGGAAATTTAAAAAATGCAGGACACGAAAAAAGTAGCAGGAGAATTATTAGTAGAGCTTGAAAAAAAAGGCGTTACTTTTGAAACTGTTGATGGAAAATTAAAATATAAAGATTCCAAAGGGAATTTTACAGAAAATTCTAAAGAGAAAGTTAAAAAATATAAAGAAGAAATAATTGAAATTTTGAAGAAAAAACAAACGATAGACGAGTTTATTACGGATAATGATTATGAAACTAATGTATATCCTTTGACTGATGTGCAAGCAGCCTATTTAGTTGGAAAAACAGAAGCTGTGAAGTGGGGTGGAATTGGATGTAAAGGATATATTGAGGTTGATTTTGGTTCCTACAGTGCAGAAGAACTATCAAGAGCTTGGAAAGTATTGGTAAATAGGCATGAAATGCTAAGAGCGAAAGTAACAGAGGTCGGATTTGAAATTTTAGAGAGAGATGAGATTGATTATGAAATTAAAATAGTAAATCTACAAAAAATGGCAGAGAGGGAAAAAGTAGATACTTTATCTAAGATTAGGGAAGATTTTAGTGAATATGTTTTTCATACGGAGGAACCTCCATTATTTAAAGTGCTAATAACGAAGCGTATAGAAGGAAATTTTTTCCATCTACTTGTTGATTTAATTGTTTCAGATTTTGCAAGTGTGCAACTTCTGATTTCTGAAATGGGAGAACTTTTGAAAGGAGCTTCATTAGAAAAAATAAGGTATAAGTTTTCAGATTATGCAATGTTCAATCAACAACGTAAAGGAAGTTTAAAATGGCATCAGGATAGAATGTATTGGTTAGAAAGACTGAAAAAATTACCGGAGGCTCCAATTCTTCCACAAGATGGACGAGCCGCAGATAAGTGTGAAAATACATATGAATTTTATCGATTTCAGAAACATATTAATCAGTCTGACTGGAAACGTATAAAGGAAATTGCAGGAGAATACGGAGTAACAGTTTCATCGGTGCTTATTGGTATATACGCAGAAGTTATTTCAAGGTGGAGTTCGAATAAACATTTTACACTCAATTTACCAATTCAAAATAGACCAACTATCGGAAATAATACTAATTCCATAGTAGGAGACTTTACAGCAGTGAACTTGCTAGAAGTAAATGTAACTCAAAATATGAGTTTTATAGAAAGAGTCAAAGAAATTACAAAAAGATTGATGGAGGATTTAGAGCATAATTCTTTTTCTGGTGTCGAAGTGCTAAGAGAACTGAGTAAAGTGTCTGAAGAAAAGGAATTATTAATGCCGATCGTATTTACAGGGGTTTTGAAGACTGATGGCACTGTAGGCACTATTGAATATGGGTTTAGTCATACCCCTCAAGTATGGATTGATTGTCAGATAGTCGATGAGATAGATTCAGAAGATCAAGAAAAAGGCCTGATGATAAGCTGGGATACAAGAAAAGGTGCGATAAAAGAATCTATTGTAACGGAGATGTTTGAGTCTTTTACTGAAACAATAAGAATACTTGGAATAAAACATTCGGAAGAATGGAAGAATCCATTGGAAATTATAGTGCCAAGTGCGAGTAAGAAAAAAGTAATTTGCGAACGAAATAAAGGTATTACGAATCAATCTCGTATTCAACAGAGATTTGTTAAGTATGCGAAAAAGAATTCTAATAAAACTGCCGTAATAGATGCTGTTGAAACAGTGACATATGGAGAATTGTTGGAAAGAGCAGAATATATAGCAGGTTATTTAAGAAAAGAATTTGTGGAAAATAGAACTGGACTGGTTGCGATAAGAATGAAAAAATCTGTAAATCAAATTGCAGCAGTAATGGGTGTTTTGATTGCTGGATTTTCTTATTTACCTATTGATATAAAACAGCCATTGGCACGACAAGAAAAAATTTTATCAAAAGCAAATGTTATTGTGGAATTGGATGAGAAAAAAGTAAATATGATACTTCAGAATTTGGAATACCGATTAGAAAAGCATCCAGAATTCCAAAATCCTATTGCATATGTAATATTTACTTCTGGCTCTACAGGAGAGCCTAAAGGTGTAGTAATGTCACATACTGCGGCACAAAATACTCTTATATCTATTGAAAATATGTATAATATCTCGGAAGAGGATACAATCCTTGGTATTGCGGAACTGTCATTTGATCTTTCTGTATTTGATATATTTAGTGTATTGGGAGTTGGTGGAACATTAGTATTACCGAATCCAGAAAAAGGACCAGATGCATCCCATTGGGGCAGATTACTTAATGAATACAAAGTGACCTTGTGGAATAGTGTTCCAGCGCAGGCGGAAATGTTAGATGCTTTTGCGTCTAAATCGGAGAGTTATCCGACAGTTAGATTAGTACTGTTATCCGGAGATTGGATAAATACTAGTCTGCCAGGAAGACTAAGAAAGATTATGACCAACGCTCAAATGATTAGTTTGGGAGGCGCTACGGAAGGTGGGATTTGGTCTATATATCATGAAATTGATGAAATAGAAGAAAGGCCTACTATATTATATGGAAAAGCTTTGCCTGGACAGTGGATGGGAGTTGTAGACGAGGAATTGAGAATTTGTCCGGAATATGTTTCGGGGCAAATTGCCATAGGAGGATATTCTTTGGCAGAAGGCTATTTAGGAGATACAATATTAACAAAAGAAAAATTTGTTTATCTGGAAGAAGAAAAGAACAGGATTTATCTCACTGGAGATAATGGAAGATATGTAGAGAATGGCGACATTGAATTTTTAGGCAGATTAGATAATCAGGTAAAAATCAATGGGCATAGAATAGAAATTGCGGAAATAGAAAATGCAATACGTGGAATGCAAAATATTGAAGATTGTTGCGTGGTTTATAATCAAAGTATAGGGAAGGGTGTGCTGATAGCTTTTATAAAAAATAAAATATCGAGCATTTCCTATACGAAAGAAGAATACAGAAAGCAGTTAGCCTTTTTTTTGCCACCAGCAATGATTCCTTCAGAGTTTGTAAATGTAGAGAGTTTTCCACTTTCTACTAATGGCAAAATAGACAGAAAAGGACTGGCAGAGAGTATACAAAAGAACATCAAGGTAAAGCATAATGCAAAAGCAACTTTAATTTCGCAAAAGAAGGAATATGTAGAACTTGCTAAAAGTATCAAAAAAATCGTATGCTCTATTTCTGGAAATGATTATATTGATTATGAAGATAATTTATTAGAAAATGGACTTGATTCTTTGTTATTATCTCAGATTTCTGGGCGCATAGTTAGTGACATACAAGAAGCACAAGGCATGAGATTTGATGAAATATTACGGGCATCGTTGACGATGCCAACAATTATGGGGATTGCTCAGTATATATCGGATTGTAAAAATCCTTCAAAAAATCAAATGCATAGTAATGCAGGAAATCAAACAAGAAATTTATATACTGTTGTATATATATTTGGGGATAACGAAAATGAAATAAGAGATGTTCTTATAGAAAAGTTGAGCGCTTCAAACATAAGTTGTAAGAGAGTGGGAGGGCAAGAAATAATTGAAAGATGTCATGAAGACATAAATGTTAAAAAGAAATATATTATTGCCTTTTCCGAAATGGCTTCTTTATGCATAACTAAGGCAAGTGAACTATTGGGGGAAAACATTATTATTAACCGCATTTTTTTAATAAATCCATCTAAAGCAAAAGAAAGTGATTTATATTTAGGAGATATAAGCATAATTGACGGAAATTCAGTTGCTATTAAATCTTGGGAAAAGGCTGTTTTAGGTAACGTTAGAGAATTTGAATCTAATAGTAATGACATTTTTGATATTATTATGAGGGAACTAGAAAATGATAAATAATCGCAGAACAATCTGTATTCTTGGCGGAACAGGTACTGTTGGTGTGACAGCGTGTAAGGTTTTAAGTAAGTTAGGCTATTCATTAAGAGTCAGTGTACGGAATATAGAAACAATAAAAGATACAGGAATGTATATGGCTCCCAACATCCAATTATTTGAACTTGATATTGATAAGGAAAGTAATATTGGAAAATTCTTTAAAGGAAGTGATTTGGTAATAGGAGCAATCGGACCTTCCGCAGACTATAGTGAAAAAATGTTACTTGGAGCAATGGCAGAGAATATTCCGTATGTTGACCCAGGAGGAATTCATTTAATTAGAAAAATGAGGAATTCTAGCATGAAAGGTACCGCTATAGTTGGTTCGGGAATATTTCCGGGGTTATCAGGATGGATGTTGTCTTCTGTGCTTAAAGAAGCTTTCAATGATGACTTAATAGAGATGATTATTGGAGGTGTCTATAATTTTTCAAAAGCTGCCGCAATCGATTATGTGGAAGAAATAAAAAGTTATAAAGCTGGAATTCCTATGGCATGTGTGCGAAATGGAAAAATTTTACCTGCTCAGAAAAGAAGTCCGCTGAATCTTCCAACAAGAATTTCGAAATTATCTATATTGCCATATGTTACAGAAGAAATTCAAGAAATTATACAAGGGAAATATATGCTTAATATTGATTCATATACGGCGGCACCTGTAAGTTTATTTTCAATAGTAAATAAGGCGCATTGTCAAAAAAAAGATTTAGTAAATGCATTAATGGGACAGAAAAATAGCAACCAAAAAGCTTTTATATGGGTAAGACAAAATAAAGGAAATGATAGTAGATGCATTTATTTTGAAGGAAAAAATCCGAGTGTTTTAACTGGCGAAATATTAGCGATTACTGCCAATGCAATATTTGAAATGCCTAGGAAGGATGGAATTTATACAATGGCAAGTTATCTTGAAAAATATCAAGTGTTAGATGAACTTAAAAAAATAGATAAGTTCAAATCAGAGGGAAAGATATGAAGAAAAAACAGATTTTAGTATGTGGAACAGGATTTGGGAAAATTTATTTGAAAGCTATTGCAGAAAGTAAAGAATATGAGCTTATGGGTATATTGGGAAAAGGAAGCGATAGATCCAGACTTCTTTCAAAGAATCTAAATGTGCCAATGTATACGGATATTAAAGAAATAAATCAAAATGTTGATGCAGCATGTGTAGTTGTACCTAATGCGGCTGGAGGTGGAAACGGTGCCAATATAGCTAAAAGTATACTTGCAAAAGGGATACCAACATTATTAGAACATCCTGCTCATGAGGTAGAAATTGTTAATTGTATAAGAGAATCCGGAAGTGCCGCTTTTATGTTGAATCCATTTTATCGGTATATCAAGCCAATTCGAGATTTTTTAGAGGCGGCACAAATAATAAGTAAACATGCTCATCTTATAAATGCATCCTTGGAATGCGCTATACATGTATTATATGATGGAATAGATATATTGGGGTGTGCGTTGGGAGGCTTATCAACATGGAAATTGGGAAATGTAGCAGAATCTTATACAACTTCTATGGCAGGAGGGGGTAACAGAGTTATTAGTGGTATAATTGGAATGGTTCCGGTAACATTTATAGTGAATACCAATGTGGATCGTAACGATATAGACCATCCATTACATTTATATCATAGAATAGAATTGACATTTTCCACAGGGCGGCTCTGTCTGGTCAATACCCATGGTCCGGTAATATGGCTTCCTTTCTTGCATATGCCAAGAGATGAATATGGAACACTAAGTATTAATGTAGAAGAGGAAGTAAATATACCCTCTGGTGTTACTATAGGAAATGTAATGTTACCATCAGTAAAAGAAACGTTTGAACAAATATGGCCGGATGCAGTAAAGAAAGCTTTAGAGATTTTATTTAAGCAAAATAGAACAGAAAAAATGTCCATGGCGCAATATCAAATATATGTATCAAAATTATGGTCTGAAATATGTCAGAAAGTGGGCTATATGAATATCGTTGATTATGACAATTTTGGTGACATAAAAAATATATTTTATGATTTGGAAAAAAGACATTTAATAAAAAAGGAGAATGACGGGATTGAATGAAATTGAGAATGTATACGGAGAGACAGTAGAATTTTATGATTTATCAGCTCTTTCACAGATAGGGAACAAAAAAATTGTTTTAAACAAATTTGCTGATATGGTTAAGGATTTAGATGGAATCATTTTGGATATAGGTGCAGGAACTGGAAAAACAACAATAGAGATGGCTAATATGATATGTGATAAAGAAATAATTGCTTTAGAACCATCGGCTTATATGAGAACAGCGTTTATGGCAAGATTAATGGAGCATAATGAAGTTAAAGAGAGAATTTCTCTATTGCCGATAGATGTAGGTAAATATTCATTTCGAGATAAAATAAGTGGTGTAATGTGCATGGGAGTACTTGGACATTTAAAAAGGGATGAACAAGAAAAATTATTGTATAAATTAGATAAAAATTTGAATATAAATGTCCCAATCCTGATAGAACTTTTAGAACCGAAATTTCTTGTTGCGCCAGTAGGAAGTAGAATATCGGTGGCTACTCAAGGAAGATTGCGCTATGAGACGTATATTACCGATATAAAGCAAGTGGGGATGGATCAATGGACATGGAGATTGACCTATAAAGTTTTTTGTGGTAAAAACATAGTTAGTACTGTAGATAGCCTAATGTCGTGGAATTATCAGAGTGTGGAAAAAATTTTAAACCAATTGACAAAAATGCACTTTAGAACAGCTAAATTATCAGAAACATTATTACTTGCAATAAAAGCACGATAAATATGAACTTCAGATAAAATTAACTCTCGAACTGTCAGGTGTTCCTAAAATGCCATATTTATAAGATAATTTAGCGATGTGCAGGGAGAATAATGAGAATTAATATTAAATTGTCAGTACAATGGGTTTTAAAAGTGATTTTATCGTCTTGTGAGATGCAGAAAGAAATGGAAGTAAGTGAAGTTTGTAATTTACATTAAGTAGTGTCTGCTTTTTACATGATTACAAAATTTGACTTTTTACTTTGGAAGTTGTAAAATTTAATTAGTCTTATCTAACTTCGGGAGGAATGCTTGTACATGACAAACCAATACATGAATAATCTTTATCGTGATCTGCTCTCTAATTCACCGCAGACAATAACCATAGATATTCCAGCAGACATGGGGACAGGGCAGATTTTACAGGTGGTCACGAAACAGGGAGCAGTTGTTTCGGACTGGAAAATGAATTATTTTTCAGATATGAACGTGCAGGGAGTGAGTAGCGAAGAATACATTCAAATGTTGTTCTGCTTCAATGATGGTGTTTCCTGGAATATTGCAGATAGCCGACAAAGTATCAGCATACAAAAAGGTGAGTCCTGTATTTATCGTGGACACGGGAAAATGGAATATCTGTGCTATTCCAAACAAAACGATTTCCTTTTCAAAAATGTAAAAGTACCACTGTCGTATTTCCGTAAAATTATGAATGACTATTTTGATGTTGGTGAGATTGAGGTTTATCAGAAAAAACTATTGGAAGGTATATCAAAAGTAGGTATTACTCCCTATATGGAGCACATTTTTGCGGAACTGAAAGACTTCACGCAATATCGAGGCGGATTGGGATACCTGTTTTTGGAAAGCAAAGTTTTTGAGTTGTTATCTGTATATTTGAGTGAGATTTTGGAACTGAGTATTCTTGCGTCAACTTATATAGCAATTTCCAGAAGTGACCGAGAATCCATCATAGAAGCGAAGAGAATCATTGACAGTCAGCTTGCTTTGGCACCAAGTTGTGAGGAATTGGCGCGAAAAGTCAATATTAGTACTTCAAAATTGTCAAAGGGTTTTTCCTCGCTGTTTGGAACATCGGTTCATGCGTATATTATAGATCAGCGATTGGAAAAGGCGGCAAGTCTACTATTAGAAAGTAATTTGAACGTAAGTCAGGTGGCAGCATTTGTAGGCTATTCAAAACCGAGTAACTTTGCTGCGGCATTCAAAAAGAAGTATGGGGTAATTCCTAAAAACTATAAAACGGAAAATACGATTGGTTAAAATTAAAAAATACCGATTTTGGGTAGAATAAAACCGTTTTTGGGTTGGAAATGTAGGCGTAAATTGTTATTATATGTGGTGTAGTTAGAAAATGCTAACTACACCATTTTTTAGATAGGAGGATACTGGTATGAGTTCCCAGAAAAAAAGTTCCCGGCTTGAGGGAAAAGATTTAATTACTATCGGCATCTACACCGTCATCTATGTCGTCATTGTTATGCTGGTGGCGATGCTTGGCTTCATCCCCATTTTTATTCCGCTGATGGCGGTGCTGTGTCCTTTGATTGGCGGCATCCCCTATATGCTGTATGTTACAAAGGCTAAAAAATTCGGGATGACTGCAATCATGGGTTTCCTGATTGGCCTAATCATGGTGTTCTTCGGCAACGGCTATCTTACTATGGTAACTGGTCTTGTTGGCGGCCTGTTGGCTGACGTGATCCTGAAAAAGGCAGACTACAAAAGTGCAAAGAGTACAGTTCTTTCCTGCGGTGTGTTCAGCATCTGGGTGTTTGGCAACTTTGCTCCCATTTTCCTGAACCGTGAAAGCTATATGGTAATGCTGACTGAAGGATACGGCGCTGAATATGCAGCTACCCTTAATACATATATGCCTATGTGGATTGCGCCTATTTTGCTGGTTGCCTGCTTTGTGTTTGGCCTTGTCGGAGGTATGATTGGGAAAGCCATTTGCAAAAAGCACTTCCAGCGTGCCGGTATTGCATAATGGCGCGGGAAATTCTGCTCAGCAAAAAAACAGAACAAGGGTTGCGGCTCGATCCGCGTACAAAACTGTTGCTCATCTTCATCATAAGCATTTTTGTCATGGGTGGAACAGGCGGAGAAGCTATGGGACTGATCCGCCTTGTTCTTTGTGTGGTTCCGGCTATATTGCTGCTTACCTCGAAACAATGTGCAAAAGCTGTGGGCTATATTGCTGTGTTTTCTGTTTTTTATGCTGTCCAAATTTATGTTTTGCCGCACCTTACGGGGATATTGAATTTCCTTGTTCTGTTTACAATAGGATTCTTCTGCCGAATCCTTCCCAGTGTTGCGATTGCTGCCTATGCAGTGAAAACAACAACGGTCAGTGAATTGATTTCCGGCATGGAAAGAATCCATATGCCTAAAGAAGTGACGATCCCCTTAACGGTCATGTTCCGCTTCTTTCCAACTGTCTTTCAGGAGTCAGAAGCAATCAGTGACGCTATGAAAATGCGTGGGATTAAACTTGGAGGGAAAAAATCTTCAAAAATATTGGAGTATAAGCTGATCCCGATGATTACCTGCTCCGTGAAAATCGGTGAGGAACTTTCCGCTGCGGCAATTACCCGTGGCCTCGGCGCTCCTGTCAAACGCACAAACATTTGCCAGCTTAAATTCAATTTTGCCGATGTGGTGCTGATCTTGTTTTGTTGCTTTGTAGTGTTTTGGGCGATTGCTTCCCCGATAATTTCCGCAGGAGGGATTTTGCCATGATAGATTTTCAAAATGTTTCTTTTTCTTATGGTGAAGAATCCAGCGGCGGAGGGATTAGAAATGTCAATCTCACCATAAACACAGGGGAATTTGTTTTACTCACGGGAGAATCCGGCTGTGGGAAAACAACGATTACCCGTTTGGTAAACGGGCTGGTGCCTCATTATTACGAGGGCAAATTAGAGGGCGATGTCCTTCTGGACGGAAAAAGCGTATCAGATACGCCGCTTTATGACTTGGCTGCTATGGTGGGATCTGTATTCCAGAATCCCAAAAGTCAGTTTTTCAACGTGGATACGGATAGTGAATTAGCCTTTGCCTGTGAAAATTTAGGCTATCCTCAGGAGGATATCCTGAAAAGGATTGACCGGACAGTTTCCGATTATCATATTGAAGATTTGATGGGGCGAAGCGTGTTTGCTCTGTCCGGAGGCGAAAAGCAAAAAATAGCCTGTGCTTCATCAAGTGTATTGCTGCCGGGAATTATGGTTCTGGACGAACCATCTTCTAATTTGGATATGGCTGCTATTGATGACCTGCGGCAGGTCCTAAGCCTCTGGAAAAAGCAGGGCAAAACAATTCTGATCGCAGAACACCGCCTTTACTACCTTCACGATCTTGCAGATCGTGTGCTGTATGTAAAAGATGGGGAGATTGAACGGGAATACACGCCTGCTGAATTTGACAGCTTATCGGATGGCACTCGAAAAGAAATAGGGCTGCGGCCGTTTTCTCTCTCGAAGTTGAAGCCTGCGAATCAGTATCAGGCGCATACAGCTAAACAGATGGAATTTCAAAATTTCTGCTTTGCGTATAAAAAGCGGGAACCGGAAAGCCTCCATATTCCGAGTGCAGAACTGCCTGTTGGAGAAACGATTGCCATTATCGGTCTGAATGGCGCTGGAAAATCTACTCTGGCCCGCTGTATTTGCGGACTGGAAAAGAAGTGTGGCTTTTTGCAGGTTGAGGGGAAAACCCTTGATTGGAAAGCCCGGCTCAAACATTGCTACATGGTAATGCAGGATACCAGCCATCAGCTATTTACCGAAAGCGTGGCGGATGAAGTGCTTCTGAGCATGGACAACAAGGATGAAACTGTTGTGGATAAAATCCTTAAACAGTTTGATCTGCTGGAATATAAAGACAGGCACCCGCTTTCTCTTTCCGGCGGGCAAAAACAGCGGGTAGCGATCGCGTCTGCCATTGTGAGTAACCGGGAGATCATTGTGTTTGACGAACCAACAAGCGGGCTTGATCTCAAACATATGAGGGAAGTTGCGCGGAGTTTGAAGTCACTCGCGGATCAGGGCAAAACGCTTCTTGTTATTACGCATGATCCGGAGTTGGTGATGGCGGGATGTTCGTATGTAGTCCATATGGAAAAAGGGCAAGTAAAAGAAAGCTATCCATTGGACGAATCCGGCAGTAAAAAGGTTTTGGATTTTTTCCGAATCCGCTAGTGAATTTTAGAAATTATGAATGTCAGGGCCGCCTTGACTGGACAGAAAGATAATGATAAGAGGCCGCTTTACTTTGGCGGCCTCTTGTTTTTGAAGCACAGACAGTACGGCTCAATATAAGGAGGGCTTATGTTCAAAAAAATCTTTGAGTACGCAGGGCCATATAAGAAAAATATGTATGTGGCCACGGTTGTCGTACTGGTCAGCGTTCTTATGGGTATCCTGCCTTTTGTGCTGGCCTATCAGGTCATTTCGCCATTGGTTATGGGCGATTCTGTTGAAACAGAATTTGTTTTATTGCGTGTTATAGGGGTTTTGATCTGTCTTGTTTTGCAGGCGTTTTTTTATGGATGGGGATTATCAATTTCTCATAAAGCAGCATATAACACATTGTTGCGGCTGCGGGTATCTCTGCAAAAGAAGTTTGAGAAACTTCCCCTTGGCATTGTGGAGGAAAAAGGGACAGGGACAATCAAAAAGCTGTTTGTCGATGATGTGGACAGCTTGGAATTGCTCCTTGCTCATTCAGTCCCAGAGGGTATCGCAAATTTACTGATCCCGCTGGTGATTTATGTTGCTATGTTTTGTGCGGACTGGAAACTGGCTCTTATGTCTTTGGCCTCTATCCCGATCAGCCTGCTCTCCATGGTCATTATGTACTCTGTTGGAATGAAGCGCATGGGTCCCTACTATCAGTCTGCACAGAAAATGAACAACACGATCATTGAGTACATCAATGGTATGGAGGTTGTCAAGGTTTTCAACCGGGAGAGCGAATCTTACGAGAACTTCCGCAAGGATGTAACGGACTATCGGGATTATACCTTGGCATGGTATAAGGCCGCCTGGCCCTGGATGGCGATATACGGAAGTCTACTGCCCTGCACTGTTATTCTGACTTTGCCTCTTGGGGCATGGTTTGTTCTCTGTGGCATAAGCACTTTACCTGATTTGATTTTAGTCCTCTGCCTTTCCCTCAGCATTGGGATTCCTCTCCTGAAAGCACTGGGCTTTATGGAGACGATTCCGAATCTGAATTATAAGATCACGGCACTTGAACAGATGTTAAATACGGCACCGCTGCAAGCTGCTGAGGATGATTTCCACGGACAGGATTTTAACATTTCTTACGATCATGTTTCCTTTGCGTATCAGACGACACAGCCTGGCCCAGATGGGAAACCGATAATAGCGGAAAACGAAGTCCTCCACGATATTACCTTTGTGGCACAAGCAGGACAAAAAACTGCCCTAGTTGGTGAATCCGGTTCTGGCAAGAGCACCCTTGCAAAACTGTTGATCCACTACTATGACCCGCAGAAAGGGAGCATTTCCATTGGCGGGCATAAACTTTGTGATATGAGCCTGGAGGCATTGAACAGCCGCATTTCCTATGTGGCTCAGGATCAGTACCTGTTTAACACCTCCCTGCTGGAAAATATCCGTCTTGGACGTTTGGATGCTACCGATGAGGAAGTAATGCAGGCGGCGAAGAAAGCCCGGTGTATGGAGTTTCTGGAAAAGCTGCCGCAAGGTATTCACTCCATGGCGGGCGATGCGGGGAAAATGCTTTCCGGGGGGCAGCGCCAGCGAATTTCCCTGGCGCGGGCAATATTGAAGGATGCCCCGATTGTAGTGCTTGACGAGGCTACGGCCTATGCTGATCCAGAAAATGAGGAAAAAATGGAGGCTGCTATTGCGGAGCTGGTGGAGGGAAAAACCTTGGTAGTTATCGCTCACAAACTTCCCGCTATAATGAACGCAGATCAAATATGCGTTATGGATCACGGAAAGATGGTGGCAACCGGAAAACATCAGGAGCTGATTCAAGCTTGCCCAGAATACCAAAAGTTGTGGAAAGCGGCTCAGGACAGCACCGAGTGGAAAGTATCTACTGCAAAGGAGGGAAGATAAATGTTTGCATTGATTTCAAGAATCCTGAACCTCTCCGGGAGGTATAAAAGCCGTATTCAGGCTGCATTTCTATGTGCATTTGTCGAGTCCATTCTCTCCAAAATGCCGATCTTCATGGCGTTTATTGTCTTGGCCGGGTTTGCTGATAATACGCTGACTGGAAAGACCTGTCTGTTTGTCGGACTTGGATTATTAGCTGTTGTAGTGGTTCAGACAGTGGTTCACTATTTGAGCGACCGTCTGCAAAGTGCCGCTGGATTTATGATCTTTGCTGATAAACGGATGGAGTTGGGAAATCATTTAAGAAAAATGCCGATGGGTTACTTTACATCGGGGAATATTGGAAAAATCAGCTCTGTTCTCAGTACGGATATGGTATTCATTGAGGAAGTTTCTATGAGTACCATTGGCAACATGATGAGCTATATGCTGTCTACTTTGGTTTTAGCTGTTTTTATGTTCGTACTGGATTGGAGACTTGGGCTGATTGCGGTAATCATTACCTTGCTGGCATCACTGGTTGCAAAATATATGAATAAGGTTTCCTTCAAGGAGGCTGTCGGGCGTCAAAACCAAAGCGAGAATTTGACGGATGCGGTCTTGTCTTTTGCTGAAGGAATTGGGGTTATCAAAAGTTACAATCTGCTCGGAGAAAAATCTGACGAATTAACGGAAAACTTCAAAAAATCAAGGGATGTCAATACGAAGTTTGAGCAGAAAATGACACCGTGGACCACTGGCTTAAACATTCTCTATGGCGTGGGTATTGCCGCTATCTTCGGTTTATCCGTTTTTTTACATCAGGAAGGCGTACTCTCCCTGGCTTATCTTTTGGGCGTGCTGCTGTTTGTCTTTGATCTCTTTGGACCTCTGAAAGCTCTTTATGGAGAAGCAACCCGACTGACCGTGATGAATGCCGCATTAGACCGCATTGAAGCTGTTTTGGACGAGCCCGAACTTCCCGATAACGGAAATCAACATATTCTGTCACAGGCACAGCCGGATCAGCCAGAAGTACAATTTAGCGATGTGGGCTTCGCCTATCAGGACAAGGAAGTCCTGCACAACATCAGCTTCTCTATGCAGAAGAATACCATGACCGCACTTGTGGGACCGTCTGGCGGTGGCAAATCCACGATTGCGAACCTTCTGGCGCGGCTGTGGGATGTGAAATCCGGCAAAGTGACAATCCGTGGTACAGATATTCGGGATGTACCTCTCGCCGAACTGATGGAACAGATCAGCATGGTTTTCCAGAGGGTGTACTTGTTCCAGGATACCATTTACAACAATATCAGCATGGGTAAACCGGACGCTACCGAGGAAGAAGTCTATGAGGCTGCAAAAAAAGCCCGCTGCTATGATTTTATCATGGCGCTGCCAGATGGATTCCAGACAGTCATCGGTGAAGGCGGTGCTACTCTGTCCGGCGGCGAAAAGCAAAGAATCTCTATCGCCCGATGCATTTTGAAGGACGCACCGATTGTCATTCTGGATGAAGCGACTGCAAGTGTTGATACCGATAATGAAAGCTATATCCAGGAGGCAATCAATGAGCTGGTAAAGGGTAAAACATTACTTGTGATTGCACATCGCCTGAATACCATCCGTCAGGCAGATCAGATTTTGGTGATCTCTGATGGACGGATCAGCGAACAGGGAACCCATGACGAGCTTATGGCAAAAGCCGGGATTTATCAGGATTTTGTAAATATCCGTAAAAAGGCTTCCGGCTGGAGCCTTGCATAAAGGAGGAACCGATGAAGATTCATGCGTCCGGGGAGGATTATCTGGAGGCTGTGCTGATTCTTCAAAAGAAGCAGGGTATGGTCCGATCCATTGATCTTGCCCGGCACATGGGATTCAGTAAACCGAGCATCAGCCATGCAGTAGGTGTGTTAAAGAATGGCGGTTTCCTGACTGTCGATGAAGATGGATACCTCAATCTGACTAATGCCGGGCGGGAGGTTGCCGAGAAAATTTATGAACGCCATCAGTTCTTTACGGAGCAGCTTGTAGCTGTCGGGGTTGATCGGGAAACTGCAGAAAGAGATGCCTGTCGGATAGAACATGTAATCAGTGAAGAAGCTTTTGAAAAATTGAAAACTTCGGTTGAAAAAAAGTATTAGTACAATGTTGATTCACCGAATCTTTTATGTTCATCATACTATAGAATTGTTGAGAAACGTGAAACAGGGTATGAAACTCGTATACTAAAAGACATTCAGAGTGGAATTACACTAGAAACACTTATGGCAAAAGGACATAGGAAAACGCCGGAAGAAAAAGCAGCTGTTGCGAAACAAAAGAGGAAACAGAGGCGAGCAAAACGGAAAAAAGAAGCAAGAGATAATCTGACCAAAGAAGAGATCTTGCAAGATGACCGATTTTTCTGTATTGCTGGTTATACCTCCGGAGGTGCACCGTATGGTGTCACCTGGGAGGAAAAGGATTTGAAACCTTGGGAAAATTTGGAAGAAAATGAGTGAGTTGCCAGTGCAATCTTATTTTTCTCTTGTGACAGAAACAGGTTCCTTTTTTGCCGGAAGTAAGTCTGAACTGATCTCTGGAGCATCGAGCAGTACAGTGAAATTTTGCTGAATGATCTCTAGGGTTTTCTGCTTTTTCTGCAATTCCTGTTTTTCCCGGACAGTAGCATCCTGTTCAGATTCAAGATTTTCAATCCGCTTCTGGATTTTATTAGAGCTTGGGATTTTGGTGATACCGAGATCCTGAAGCTCTTTTTTTAGTGAATCGTGGAGCTGGTATTCTGCCTGATGTTTGGTGCGGTATGCTTTTGGATTTTTAGCAGATTTACAATCTTCAATTACTTTACGACAAAGCCGGTAAGAATTGCAGTGTTTCTGAATGACTTTCTGCGTGCTCAGCTCACTGTTGATTTGTGCTATTCTTTGGTCGGCAACTTTCACAGAAGCTTCAATGTCAGATACATGCTGCCTGAAATCGTCATAATTCAGCAAGTTATTTTCGGAAAGATAGTTGAAGGTGCGGGCTGCCTCTTTTAGATTATTGAGCTTTGCCCATCGTTCAAATCCCTCTCGATTTCCAGTTGTGACATAAGTGGAGATATTGATATACAAGCGAGCTTCTCTGGACAGATGTCTTGGAGTTTTTACTTTGCTACGATTTTTAGCCAGACGGATGCGAACATTTTCTTCGGAATAATAGCTTCCGAGAGATTTCATATAAGTGAAGTTCTTCTGCTCCGGTGCACGGAAGGACAGGTGCTTTCCCTGCCGGACTTCATATCCGGCTAACTGCATCTTTTGCAGAAATTCCTCATAGTTGATGGAAGTCCAGATTGATTTATCAACTGCGACACGTAGCTTGGCTTTCCAACTGGTGCCACGATGATATTCCATGTTCTCTTTATAGCTTTTACCTTTTTCTCCGGTTGGCATGCTGGTGGCAAGTCCATTTTCATGGCAGATACGATTACTGATTCTGCAGAGTTTATGGTAGCTCCGCTTATTGGAAACATACTTGTGATGATCAACAAAGCTTGCAGCGTTGAAGATGATATGATTGTGAATATGATTTTTGTCAACGTGTGTGCTGATCACGTACTCATATTTTCCTTTCAGCACTTCGTCAGCAAATTGTTGACCTAAGCGATGGGCATTTTCGGCATCAACTTCTCCAGGTTTAAATGATTGGATCAGATGAAATGCCAGGTTATCGCCTTTATCCATTCCATTCTTTTTTGCCATTTCTCTTGTCATAGAAAATTCAAGATCTGCAGTTTCCGGGGAACAGCCAAAACTGGAAACTAACAGTTTTTCATCTGTCTTATCTGGATTTGTAATATAGTCCAGAGCTTTCTTGTCAGTTACCTTAATGGGGAAGATTTTAAGATACGCCATAATTCTTTCACCATCTCTTTCAATTCTTGCATTTCTTCTGGATATAGATCTCCGGTGGTATTTACCTTTTTTGCAATCTGGTTGATATTTACACCAATCTTGTGCATTTCCTCATACTGTTTCTTCAGTGGGGTGGTATCGGTGTTGACGATGTAACCGTCGATTGCCATCTTACGCAGATAAGCTCCCATGTTTTTGGTTTTTGATTCTATCATCTTCCTGCGTATAAGCTTCCTTTCTTCTTCGGTGACATAAAAATGGATTTCTTTGTTTCTCTTTCTTTCAGCCATTGGTGGGTTCTCCTTTCTGAGAGGACAGTAGTATCGTTGCTTTCAACGTTTTTCAATTTAGGGCAGGGTACCCTAAATTGGGATTTCCCGGAAGTGTATCCTCACTTCCTGTCCTTGCTGTTTTACCCCTCTATTAGTTAAAGTCAGGAGAACCGGGAAAATGCAAAAGAATTTGGCAGGTAGCACGGGAAGTGAAAATATGGTATGATTATGGGCAGGATATCAGGAGAATCAGGAGTTGAATAGATTGTGAAGAAAGAAGAAATTTTTGAATATGTGAAGAAACAGTATGGTACGATGCCGGAGTATTTATGGGCACAATCACCAGATAATGCTGTGTTGCGACATAAGAATGGAAAATGGTATGCTGTGGTCATGAGCGTTGAAAAATGCAAACTAGGATTAGAAGGAAATGAATTTGTCGATATTATGGATGTAAAATGTGATCCGGAAATGACAAGTATGATTATTCAGACCTTTGGATTTTTGCCAGGATACCATATGAACAAACAGCACTGGATCACAATTTTACTGGATGGTTCAGTAAGTGAAGCAAAGACATTAGATTTTTTGGATATGAGCTATGATATGATTGATGGGAATAGAGGAAAGGAAGAATGATGAGAAAGGTAATCGTATATTCATCTGTGCATCATGGAAACACAGAGAAATTAGTAAAGAGCATTGCAGAAGAGTGTCAGGTTGATTTGATTGATGCTGTAAAACAGCCAGATGCAGATCTGAGCAGTTATGATACGATTGGGTTTGCATCAGGAATCTATTTTTCAAAATTTCATCAGTCGATATTGGGATTTGCAGAGAAGAATCTACCGGACGACAAAGGGGTATTTCTGATCTGTACTTATGGTGGAAGTGCGAATTATAAATCCATAGAGCAGATTTTGGGCAAGAAGCATTCTACAGCAATCGGAAAATTCGGATGCAAGAGCTATGACGCATTTGGCCCATTTAAACTGGTGGGTGGTATAGCAAAAGGACATCCAGATGGAAAAGATATAAAAAATGCAGTTGAGTTTGTAAAAGGACTCTAAATAGTTTAGCGAAAAAGAAAAACCGGGGAACAGTCCTCGGTTTTCTGATATTTGCGGTTCAGTCTTCAATTTGAAAAATCTCTTCTACTGGCATTTTCAGATAATGTGCCAGACGGATTGCAATTTCGAGAGAGGCATTTCGCTCACCACGCTCAATGCGTCCGATGGTATCACTGCAAGAACCGACAGCTTTTGCAAGATCTGCCTGAACGAGATTTCGTTCTTCACGGATATCTTTAAGTGTGTTGTTAATTGCCATTTTATCACTTCCTTTATTATTTTCAGCAAGAGCAGGCTAGAAGTCTGCAGTTGATCTTTAATGAAAACCAGGGATTTCTGCTCCTTTGCATTTTCCGATTACTTTCCCAAAGATTTTAAAAGAATCAGATTCATAAATCTGGATTGGATGATACTTTTCATTCAATGAAACCAGATAAACTCCATCCGGACCGTCATGTAGCTCTTTGATATAGGTATTGCCATTGAGATAGAAGATACCGATTTCACCGTTGGAGATACTGTCTTGTTTATGAACCCATGCAACATCTCCGGTATGATACATTGGTTCCATACTGTCACCAGATATACGGATTCCAAAATCCGTCTTTTCAGGTGCGAGATGACCGACATTGTAACTTTCTTTTACACTGTCTTCAATATAATTTCCAGTACCGGCAGAAGCTGGCTCTACTGCAATCGGCTGATAATTTTCAAATGGAATGATATCGGCTCTATGCGGAAGATACTTTCTGGACGCCCGCAGAAGATTGGCAAATTCAATAATCTTAGCTTTGCCGTCTTCATTCAAATTTTCCATGACATGATCAAATGGATTTTCACCTAAAAATTCTTCGTATATATCTTCAATATCTAAAATCTGACAAACTGTCAGGATTGTGTGTAAGGAGGGTTCTCTTGTTAGATTCTCCCATTTGGAGACTGCTTTCGTAGTAACTTCAATTCCTTCCTGAGCAAGTAAGTCCACCAGATCCGCCTGGGAGTAGCCTTTCCTTTTTCTGTTTTCTACTAATACTTCTCCGAAAGCACGCATATGTTCGCCTCATTTCTTTTTGATTTTTCTATATGCATTATAACCCGAATAAAATCAAAAATCAAGAAAAATCTCCGAAAAGGAGATAATACGACCAAGATGTCGCTTGACTATCTCCAATACGGAGATATATACTAAGCATACAGAAATTGATAAGACAATAAACCAAACAGAGAGAAGGTGGTGGAGTTAATGGGAGACAGGACAATTCTTCATAGCGACATGAATTCATTTTATGCAAGTGTGGAAATGCTGCATCACCCGGAATTTGCCGGAATGCCTCTTGCAGTTGGCGGTGATCCGGAAGCCAGACATGGAATTGTGCTGACAGCAAATTATATTGCAAAGCGAAAAGGTGTAAAGACCGGAATGGCATTATGGCAGGCAAAACAGATTTGTCCGGAAATCATTTTTGTGCCACCACGGATGGACTTGTATTTGAGATTTTCACAGATGGCAAGAGAAATCTATTCGGAGTATACGGACAAGATCGAGCCATATGGGATTGATGAAGCCTGGCTGGATGTATCAGACAGTAGAAATCTGAAAGGAAGCGGAATAACGATTGCAAGAGAAATCAGCCATCGGATTAAATACGAACTGGGTGTAACGGTAAGTATTGGAATTTCCTGGAATAAGATTTATGCGAAACTTGGTTCAGATTACAAAAAGCCAGATGCGATTACAGAGTTTAACCGGGAGAATTATAAAAGTATGATTTGGCAGCTTCCTGCATCGGATCTGCTTTATGTTGGAAGACAGACTCGGAAGAAACTTCAGAAGCTGGGGATTCGAACCATTGGGGAACTTGCAGAAAGTGATGAAGCAATGTTAGAAAGCCATTTTGGAAAGATGGGAATTGTGTTATGGTCATTTGCAAATGGCTGGGACGATGATCCAGTTTGCAAAGATGGGTATACAGCTCCGGTGAAGTCAATTGGTAATAGTACCACAACTCCAAGAGATTTAGAAGATGATCTGGATGTCTGGATCATTCAGATGGCACTGGCAGAAAGCGTTGCAGCAAGATTAAGAAAACATGGTTTTAAATGCAAAACGATAGAAATTACGGTCCGAGACAATGGCTTGTTTCGTTTTTCGAGGCAGAAACAATTACATCATCCAACAAATATAACAGATGAGATTGTTACAGCAGCATTTCAATTGTTTAAGGATTATTATAAATGGGAGCATCCAATCAGAAGCCTTGGTATTCGAGCAGTAGATCTTGTGTTGGATGATATTCCCGTCCAGTTGGAACTTTTTGGTAATCAAGAGAAACAGGAAAAATTGGAAAAGATGGATCGCACTGTAGATGAGATCAGACGACGGTTTGGTTATTTCAGTATACAGAGAGCAGTTATGTATCAGGATAAAGTCTTATCCCACTTGGACGCTGGTACACATACAGTTCATCCACACAGTTATTTTCATGGATAATGGGAGGGATAGATTTGAAACAGACATTAACCAGAAAACAGGAAGAAAGCTATCAGTGCATTTTGAATTATACGAAGGAGCATGGATATCCGCCGACAGTTCGGGAATTTGGAAAACTGATCGGAGTAAGATCAACGTCATCTGCTTTTTCCAGAATTAAGCAGTTGGAACAAAACGGATATATCCGAAGGATTCCGGCATCGCCAAGAGCAATAGAGATCTTATAGTGAGGTGTCGGTATGAATAAAGTGTATGTAGATGTAGTGGCAGAGTTTCGGAAAGACGGAAAACTGGTTCCTATATTTTTCACCTGGGAAGATGGAAGAAAATATAACATTGACAGAATTTTGAAAATTGAGCGATGTGCCAGCAGAAAGGCAGGCGGTGTAGGAATGATGTATACCTGTATGATACAGGGACAGGAAAGCCATTTGTTTTATGAAGTGGATAAATGGTTTATGGAGAGAAAAACAGCATAAGGAGAGATTGGTATAGACGATATTATTTGGATTATTAACCGGCAGGGATAGTCACTTTCCCTTTATATTCCTGTAGGTTTTACATAAGAAGATGGATTCCGGTCAGCAAAGGCAGCTCCCACAATGCCTTTTGGATATCCGCTTCTGCAAGTTGTAGTAAGTAATTGCTTCCCATCAAAATCATGGGGAAAGCGAACTGGTCTGAAAGACCGCCAGTTAGTGTGATGATGATAAGGAGATTTTGAAACTGATGACAGACAGAGATTATGCAATTAAATCAATGAAAGAGATTACCTTCCAGATGGCAAGCCATGCACAGGATTATCTGGAAGTAACGATGGAGAGACATTATACAGATATCAAGGAACTGATGACAAGCTATCAGAAATTGATTTTGGAAAATCAGATTGTGTTAGAAGAATTGGATATGGAGTGCCAGGAGAAAATCAATGAAGATATGGCATATGCGTTGAGTTATCTGAGCATTTATAACAATCAGCTGAATGTGCCAAAGATGCACCGGGAAATGAATAACCTGATGATTATTTACGGCTTGTCAGATATGATCTATCGTGGAATGACACTGGTAAAGTTCTATGCACCGAATGGTGTGATGCTCAGTGAGATTCTTCATTCCTGCTTTTGCAGTCATTATAATAAGACAGATGTGGAAGTACAGCAGGAGTTAGGCGTAGGCAGGACTTCTTTTTATAAAATGAAGAAGCAGGCACTTGGATATTTAGGATTTTATTTTTATGAGATAGTGGTACCGCAGGCAAAAGATAAAAGATTTAAACCATCACTGGGCGTTGAGGAAGAGTAGGTGAATAATATGAGATACGAAGATTCGATGAAGGGTGTAGCTGATCAGATAATCAAAGAACAGCAGCGAGCCAGTAAAATTAAAAACAATCCAGAAGAATTCCATTGGCATGACGAATATGCAACGTTGAATTTCTTTCGGTTTATCTGTAAAAATATCGGTAACTTGGGAAATGGAGAAATTGAAAAAATGGTCACACGCTTAAAGCACATAGATCAGAAAGCAGTGGAAAACCATGTGAATGGTGCTGTCTGGGCATTTGATTATGATAAGATGTTCTGTGTACTGATGGAAAATGAAATTTGCCGAAAGGTGTGTGAAAAGAATAAATATAATAGTTGGACGAAGCTGATTGGACAGTATTGTGTTTCAATGGCTTAAAGATGAAGAAAGTGCTGCTGGAGAAAAATACTCTCCAGCAACTTCGTTTTTGATGAATAAAGGTCAGTTTTTTTGTTTAACTATTCTCACTATTATTTGATTCAGTGATTTTTTTCTTCTTTGGAGAAACCAGTTTGTGACCGGAATAAATGGACATGCCCATACAAAGCAATGAAGAATAGGCAAAATATTTATGTGCAGTCATAGATTTTCTGATTCCAGAATAAATGCATCCCAACATACAGAAAAGTGCTCCGAGGGACCAGTATTTATGCGATTTCATGATTTGATACCTCCTTTGATTTAACTGATTCTATCATAACGCTTTTTTACGAATATGCAAAGAAAATCTTGAAATATAGTTCTATAGAATTAGAACTTGGTTTTGCGATTCTGTATATTTAAGATATTCACAAGTATACTAAATTCAGAACGATTATTCGTTCTGGAGGAGGTGTTACGATGGATTTGAAAGCAGTAGGACAGCGAATCAAATCAGCACGAGAAGCAAAAAATCTCACGCAAGAGGAACTGGCTGCATTAGTACATTTAAGTCCGACGCATGTGAGTGTAATAGAGAGAGGCTTGAAAGTCACAAAATTGGATACCTTTGTTGCAATTGCAAATGCATTAGATGTTTCTGCAGATACTCTTTTGATTGATGTTGTGGCACATTCAGTTACAGGTGTTACCAATGAGCTGGCAGAGAAAATAGAAAAACTTCCGATCAAAGAGCAGAAAAAAATTATCAAAGTAATCCATACATTATTGGAAGAATAATATGACAAAACTGAGAAGAGCAAGTAGCTCTTCTTTTTTTTGCCCCTTTATCCAGCTTTAAGTTGAAAAGTGTCTTTTCATGACGATAGAAATATGCTAAATTAGTTCCATAGAACAAGATGTAATTCTTTTTATATTGGAGGAAAATGAATGAGAGAGAAAACTATTTATGAGAAGATTGCAGAAAAGTACAACACAACACCAGAAGAAGTACGAAGAGAAATGCAGATAGCCATAGATGCAGGCTTTGATAATCCTGATCCAGCTGTGCAGGAAAAATGGAAGAAAATGACACTTAAAGGAGACAGACCCACACCGGAAGAAGTAATCAATTACGCAGTAAAACAATTAAAAGGAAATTAATGAAAATATGAAGAAAAAGATAATTGCAGTGATAACAGGAGCAGTGATCTTGATAATTGCTGCAGGAAGTATTTATGGGAAAACTGAATCCGGTCATAAGAGAGGTGAACCGGATGTAGTAGGAACATTTTCCATAAATCGGGATGAAAATTTAACTGTGGTCGCTAATCGGGAAAATATTGAGGATAGGGAAGCGTTTGCAAGAGAACTTTTGCAGATGTACAAGGATGATTCTTTTCATTCGACAAAATTCTCTACAGACAGGGGATATGCGACGAGCCTTGATATGAACATCTATTTATGGAAAGAGGATATTGAAGACGGGGAATCGGTAATGACAGCCGAATACAGACCTGTAGAATATGGAAAGGACTATGATGTTGTCAATAATCCTGATAAATTTCAAATATATATAGATGGAAAAGAAGTAGAAGAATAACACGGTGAACTTTTTACACTGAAATATGTACGATTCTAATAATGGCATGAACTTATGGGAACGTATTGCGGATACTTTGTGAACTTTATCCTGATACAATGATTATGCTGATGAAAGAGGGCATAGATAACTGAATATAAGAAAGAGACGAAAGCCTCAGTAGTTAAGAAAAAACTACTGGGGCTTTTTTTGTGCCTGAATTTTTCAGCCAATAACTGCGGGTATGTCCCGGCAGGATAAAGGCGGAGCAGGCATGATCCTAAACAGAGGTCCGCCTTCTGGATTTGAAACGAGCAACAAGATTTCAAATTCAGGAGGAACGGATATGTATATTGAACACCCATATTTTTATGACGGAAAGTACTACGCAAATATTGATGGAGAAATGATCGAGATTACAAGAGAAGTTGCGTATGCGATGAACAATTTTTACAGAAGTAGCAAGGCAAAAAAAGTTGAGATTAAGAACGAACTGGGGGAAGTCGTGGATAAGATGCTGCGGGAGGTACCTTACAGTGGACAGTCCATTGATGGGGAAGGATTCATGATTGAAGATTACCCGGATCTGAATTGTGACGTGGAGCACAGTGTACTGACGAAAATGGAACAGCAGGATATTCATAAAGTGATCGATCAGCTGAATACCGAGGAACGCATGATTATTTACGGCATTTTCTTTGAAAACAAGACACAGACACAGATGGCAGAGATTATGGGGATTTCCAGACAGGTATTAGCTTACAAGCTGAAAACGATCCTTAATAAAATGCGTGAAATGTATATGAAAAAATTTTTAAAAATTTCGGAAATTTTTTTGCATCTGCCGAAGTCATTTGACTTTAGTAATTAGAGGAGCTTTAAGGACTCCCTAAAATGCACCATGAAAACTGAATATCCAATAATAACTGACGTGACATTTCATACAGTGAGCACGAGGAAGATGCCGCTATAGGATTATAAGACGTAAGAAACTTTTTTGAGCTAATAATACTGCGAAAAAGCACTGACCAAAGCCAGTCGGCAGGCTGGTGATGCGATGACATGTGTGAGATGCGATACACTTGCAGACCCTGAGAAGTCTGTAACTGGTAAACCTATGAACTGCCAGAGCCTGGAAACGAGAGTTTTTGGGTTGTGGTCCGGAGTGTAGCATCCGGACAGGTTATTATTCCCTTCCTGCAGATGCAGGAGTAACGATTCGGGGTATCGAGGATAAATAGAATCGAGCGAGCACTGTTTAATAATCAAATTGGCTATAGAGGTTATGCGGCAGAGTTTTCCATCTTGGAAAGGAACTCTGCCGTATTCCTGTGGAGCCAATATAGCGCTATGAATGCTTTACAAATTAAAAAGATTGGAGAGATGACAAGTGACGATTCGAAGAGGAGATATCTTATGGGCGGATCTCGGTATGTTCCCGACAACTTCGGTTCAGGGTGGAGTAAGACCGGTGATCGTAGTAAGTAACAACAAAGCCAATACATACAGTTCAGTCATTACAGTAGTTCCGCTGACATCAAGAATATATAAGAAGCGGTATTTACCAACACATGTATTTATCAGTAAATACGATATGACAGGAATCCGAAAAGGAAGCCTGGCATTGGCTGAACAGGTTATGAGCATTTCTACAAAATGCATTATTGAGAAATGCGGAAGAGTAAACAAGTGGAGCCTGGATCGGGTACTGAAAGCAGTACAGATTCAAATGGGAATGAACGAAAGTGAGAAATGATATTCCTGCTTTCGACAATTCAACAGAAAACGACGTCATAAAGTGTAGATAACACAAAAGAATGACAATACAGGACGAGCGGTTCTGGTGATTTTTTAGAGACGATTGAATATGATTTATAAAGGGAGGGATTGCGATGGCATTAAAAATTGTAAGAAGATATGATGCAAATGGTAATGTGATCGAAGATAAAGATTTAGAAAGATTCAAATTGGATTCCCCGGTAGTTCGTCAGATCTTATATCAGATGAATAAAGAGATGGGAGCAGTTGATAATATTAAAGTCGATGCAGCTGAAAGAAGAAATTTCATATAACATACTTAGACAAATAAAATAAGTTGAAATTTTTCTGGAAGGATGGTATAGTATACGTGAGAGGAGGAAAGAGCGAGGTGAGAAACATAAGAATTGGAAAGAATACCTCAAATAATAAAAAAACAGGATTGTATATCAGAGTTTCTACAAATTTTCAGTTTGAAGAAGGATATTCAGTAGGTGCTCAGACAGAGAAGCTTGAAAGGTATTGTAATTATCAGGAGATTGATAATTATGATCTGTATATTGACGGTGGCTATTCAGGAAGCAATCTGAATCGACCGGAGATGAAACGTCTTATTAAAGAAATTCAAGAGGGCAAAGTGGAATCAGTTGTAGTTGTTAAACTTGATCGTTTGTCCAGAAGTCAGAAAGATACGATTTATCTTTTGGAAGATGTGTTTGAAGCAAATGATGTTGGATTTATTTCTTTAAATGAGAACTTTGATACAACAACACCATATGGAAAAGCAATGGTAGGTATCTTATCTGTATTTGCTCAGTATGAACGTGAAAATATTCGTGAACGTACACAGATGGGAATTACAGAGAGAATCAAAACCGGAAAATGGAGAGGGACGAAACCACCATTTGGTTATGACTATAATAACGGTGATGACGTTCTTGTGCCAAATAAAGATGCAGAAACAGTCAGAAAGATTTTTGAATTATATAAGGAAGGCTATTCCACGTATGCACTGGCAAAGATGTTCGATTTAAAAGGAGACAAACAAGTGTCCGATATGTTATCCAGAGTGACATACATTGGAAAGCTCAAATATAATAAGGAAATCGTTGATGGTCTTCACGAGCCGATAGTTGATAAAAAACTGTTTGATGAAGTTCAGGAATTGCGAAAAACAAGAACGAGAGCAACTTCTCATAAATCACAGTATTTACTTACTGGGTTAATATATTGTGGATTATGTGGGGCAAAGATGCGTTATCAAAAATGGAGCGGTGGAAGAGTGATGATTTACTGTTACTCATTAGACCATAGTAAACCGCACCTGGTTAAGAATCCAAATTGCCAGAATGGAAAATTGGATGCAGCTGAAGTTGAAGAAGTTGTTGTTAGTGATATGCTGAAATTATCAAAGGAGTATGAGGTAATCGAGGAAAAATCAGAACAGCAAAATCAAAAAGGATTTGAAGCTATGAACCAGAGAAAATCAGTTCTTGAAGGTAAGCTGAAATCCCTGTATAATTTATATGCATCCGATACCAATAATAGTGTCCTGTTGGAGACGATTGGTGAGATCAATAAAGAACTGGAAAATCTGAATACACAGATAGAACAGTACACATTAAAGAACACCAGAGCTAAAGATATGACAGCAAGAGCTAAAGCATTCAAAAGTGTTGCTGACAGCTGGGAGTTCATGTCTTTTAATGAAAGACAGAAGACTGTACGTGAATATATCAAAAAGATCAAAATATCGAATGATTATGTTGAAATTGAGTATAATGATCTTTTGACACTACAGTAAATTACATTTCTATAGTTAATACATCGCAAGGGGATATATCTTCTTGCGTGTAAAATTTCATATATCTTATTCAAGATAATTACCCTATTGGATAAAGGAAATTTCAAAATTTCCACTATAATACATTATCCCGATGATCGTTGGAGAGATCAAGCGGTTTCTGCGGGATGACGGGATTCTGAAAGTGAGCCGGAGTCTGAAAGAGAACTGCGGCAGGATTTACCAGGCAAAAGAGAAACTGGAAAAGGAGCTGGGGAGAGAACCCGGGCTGGATGAGATTGCGGCGGAAGTGGAGCTTTCGCTGGAGGAGGTGATTCTGGCATTGGAATCTACGGCAGAAGTGGAATCTTTGCACAAAACGATCTATCAGGGAGACGGGAATGATATTTCCCTGATGGACAGGCTTCCGGAGAAGGAGAACGGGCAGGAACAGGCACTTGACCGGATTTTTCTGGATGAAATGTTGCAGAGTCTTGATGCCAGAGAACGACAGTTGATCGGCATGCGGTATTTCCAGAACCGGACACAGACGGAGATCGCGGCAGAACTGGGAGTTTCCCAGGTACAGGTTTCCAGGATGGAAAAGAGGATATTGAAGAAACTGAAGGAGAAGATATAAAAAACCGGAATGAAAAAGAGACAGCCGGAAATAGCTGTCTCTTTCAAATGTTTTTCAAACTTTTATTGTTTCAACTCACAGTCGGTAATTTCACAGAGCCTGACAAGCCAGCAGAACGCTGACTGTGGTTTGCCTCATGTCAGTGGGGGATACCGATTTCTCTCCGCCCGCCACTGACGTTATCTTTCCTACTTGCGATTCATACTTTTATTGAATTAAAACCGGTTGCAGTTTAAGCTCTGCGGAAAATAACATTTTTGTATTTCAGCAAAGCAGTCTGGAGAATCAGTCCGAATACTGCACAGGAAATCACCTCTCCGATTCCTACAGTAAGCATCATAAGCGGAATCGGGAGATTCACTCCGTATCCGAAACGAAGTACAAAAGGAACGATCACTGCGTTTGCGATGATCGGTGGAAGCGGAGCAAGGAAACGACTCTGGTTTCGGAGCTTATAGGTGAAAACCGCACCGATCAGGGTAGCAATGCTTCCGAAGATGATGTCTACCGGAATTGCGCCTCCGAAGAGATTGGCAATGATACATCCGATAAATAATCCCGGGATTGCAGCAGGTGTGAAAAATGGGAGAATAGTCAGCGCTTCAGAGAAACGCACCTGAACCTCTCCATAGCTGAGTGGTGCAAATAATACAGTGAGAACCACATAAATTGCACCGATTACGGCAGCTTCTGCCAGAAACTGGGTACCTTTGTTTTTCATATGAAATTGTCTCCTTTAGTATTTTTTTTACGAGTGGAAGGTCTCGAACACTCGGTTACCGGATCTCATATGACCTTATTGACCAGTATGAATGATCAAAATCAGAAGATTGCGATTCCAAAATACTGGAATCTGTTCATGATATCGTAATTTCTGATCTTAAAGATTCACACCAGAAATCCGGCGTGTGAAAGTATATCACTTTTTTTGCAATCGGTCAATATCTTCTATGATTGTTGTGTTAACATCATCCTCATACTGGCGCATCTGTACCTGCATGGGAGTCGGGTCTGCGGTGATTTTCATGTGACCAAAGTGGTTAAAGAAGAAAATAACGCCAAGCCCGATCCCTATGGAGTATGTGATCTCCAGAATCGTGAAATGTCCGGAGGGCTGTCCTGTGACCTGTGTGTAGATACTGGAAAAAAGTGCTCCCACATCTACGTCATTGTTAAAGGTCATGATGGAGAATCCGGCGCCGAAAAAGGTGGCAAGACCTACGAACAGGATTTTGATCCATTCCCACAGGATACCGGGACCGGGTTTGTTCTTGAAGGTGATGATAAAGTTGACTTCTCCGAGGGTGGTGATATCCAGATCCGGTTCTTTTTTCTGGATTTCCCGGATCAGGTCCATGACGGACATTACATAGCGTCCGGGTTTGTCCGGAGGAAGATTGATGACAGGCATCACCCGGAGGCGATTTAAAATTTTGCTGTCTGTGCAGGAGAGTTTTGCCACGTCCTGTAAGTAAACATGAGGATGGCTGACCTGAATGTTCTGATCGAGCTGGAGATACAAAGTGTCACTCATGAATTCTTGCTGTCCTTTCAGTTTGTCTGGTTTATTTGCATGTCTGGCAACTATGTGTTGCTGTTTTTCTGATTAGTGATACAGATATAGCTTTTAGCCTTTCATCTTAGGCTTGAAGATGAGACTGGCGATCCAGGAGAAGATCAGAGCTGCGGAGACGCCGACAGCGCAGGCGGTAAAACCACCCATGAAAAGCCCGAGAATGCCGTTTTTATCAATGGCTTCTTTCATTCCTTTCCATAAGATGTTCCCGAATCCGAGCAGGGGAACGGAGGCGCCTGCACCTGCAAATTCCACAAAGGGCTGATAAATGCCGATAGCACTTAATACGGCTCCGCTGCATACCAGCAGCACCATGACACGTCCGGGCATAAGTTTGGTTTTGTCGAGGAGGATCTGAACCAGCGCACAGATCAGACCGCCTGTCCAGAATGCGTGAAAATAATCCATAGTATTTATGCGTCCTTTCTTATAGCAATTCCATAAAATACTGCAGTCAGTCCAGCCCATCAGAGCGTGAAGTCCTGCGTCAGATATCTTTGTCGTGTGTCAGCACGCCTGCAGACATCTTCCTTGTCCTTCGCACTCTGCTGAACTGTCTTAATTGCATTATTTTTTGGAATTGTTATAGTTTTCTGATTTATCCGGGAGGTGGTAACGTTCGATGACGACTGCGTGGGCGATTCCCGGGATCGTATCGCCTTCGTTGAAGCTGACTTTGGATAAAAGCGCTCCGGTTGGAACAAACAGGATGCGGTTCCATTTGCCCCTGATGAGTTCCGGAAGAATATGTGCCATCAGAACAGAGGCTGCACATCCGCATCCGCTGCCGCCGGAGTGGGTATCCTGTTTTTCCGGATCATAGATAAGCATTCCGCAGTCCTGATGTCTGGAAGCCAGATCGATTCCTTTTTCTTTCAGGAGATCCAGAAGGATTTTCTGACCGATGTTTCCGAGATCGCCGGTAAAAACAGCGTCATAATCGCCGGGAGTGCGGTCGAAGTCCTGAAGATTCCGGAAAATGGTATCGCAGGCAGCAGGTGCCATACAGCCGCCCATATTGAAGGAATCTTTGAAACCATAATCAATCAGTTTTCCTGTAGTGATGCCTGTGATCACTGCACAGTAATCCTGGAACCGCAGGGTTTCAAGCTGGTTGGGAATGGGAAGGGCGGGAGGGGTGCATCCAAGTACACAGGCTCCGGAACCTGTGACCGTCCAGGTAGCAGATAAGGGTCTTTGATTTCCGTATCCCAGGGGAAATCGGAATTCTTTTTCCGCACTTGCAAAGTGGCTGGAGGTGGCACACAGAATATGTTCACCGTAACCGGCCGCCGCACAGAGAGAACCGAGAGAAAGGGATTCTCCCATCGTGGAGCAGGCACCATAAAGCCCGTAAAAAGGGATGCCAAGTCCGGCAGTCCCGAACGAAGAAGCAACACTCTGAGCGAGAAGATCCCCGGCAAAGAGCAGACGGATCTGGGCGGAATCCAGTCCGGCTTTTTCAATCGCGAGTTCTGCTGCTTTTTTCTGCATGGTGCTTTCGGCAGATTCCCAGGTGTCTGCACCAAACATGGGATCTTTGCCTATGACATCAAAACAGGAGCCAAGAGGACCTTCACCTTCTTTCTGGCTTACGACAGAGGCACAGCTCTGGATGAATACCGGATCTTCAAAAGTGACGCTGGCAGCGCCGCAGGTATGTTGTTTTTTCATGAAACCACCCCCATAATCTTCAGAATATAATAGATCACACCAAGCCCCCAGGAACTCAGGATTCCATAGAGAATGACGGGACCTGCGATGGTAAAGATCTTGCAGCCAATGCCGAATACTTGACCTTCTGCTTTGTATTCGATGGCGGAAGCGGCGACAGAGTTGGCAAATCCTGTGATGGGAACCAGACCTCCGGCACCGCCGAATTTACCGATTTTCGGATAAATGTTCAGACCTGTGAGAAGAACACTTAAAAAGATCAGGATCAGGGAACACCAGGAACCGGCGGTGTCCTTGTCCAGCCCCAGATCTGTGGCATAATTCAAGATAAACTGGCCTAGGATACAGATCAGGCCGCCTGTAAAAAAAGCCTTGACCATATTCAGCCACAGGTTATGCTCCGGAGTGAAGCCTTTGACATATTTTTCGTATTGTTTCTGTTTGTCTTTGATCGTGTTTTTTTCCAAGAGAAAAGGACCTTCCTTTCATTAAAGATGAACTGTAATGTTAGTGTGTGGAAAAAAGGAAAGAATATGCTTCTTATTTTGACTTTTTTATTTTTTCCATATATAATGGGGCAAATAAAATACGAACGGGGAATCAAAAAACGATGGAGAAATTTTTTTCGGGAAGGGATGTAAAACTTCTGACGGATGAGAAGGAAACGCCCGGGGTTTCCGTATGGAAGCTGAATCTGGAGATGGCGGAGATCGGGCATATGTCATGCAGGATGGAGGATGGCGTGACTTTTCTGCATGCAGATCAGGGAAAAATGCTGTGCCAGGTTAACCAGGAACGGATCGAACTGTGTGCAGGAGAGGGAATGTTTGTAAACAGCCGGAATGCGTACCGTTTTGTACAGGGACAGGACGGGGGATGCAGCTTTTATGCGATCTGTATAGATGCGGAATATCTGCAAAGAGATCCGGGAATCTGCGGGAAATATGTGCAGCCGCTGCTTCTGGAGGAACAGCTTCCTTATATAAAACTTATAAATACAGGATTTTCAGATGAAAAACTCCCGGGTTCACCTGAAAAGAAAACAAAACAGAGTGAGAAGAAGCAGCCGGGGATGGTACTGGGTGGAGAACAGGGAAAGCAACTGCTGGATCAGTTAAAGACGCTTCAGGAACTGGTCAGTGAGCGTCAGGAAGGATATGAGCTGCTGCTGACAGGTAAAGTTTTTGAAATCTGGAGAGAGTTGTATCTGGGATGGAAGCAGCTTCCGGAGAACGTCGGCAGCTCCGGTGTGCGTGAGAAGAAAAAACTTTGCAGGATGTTAAGTTTTCTGCATGAGCATTACAGGGAAAAAATTACTCTGGCGCAGATGGCAGCAGACAGTGAAGTGAGTACAGGAGAATACTGCCGCTTTTTCAAGAAAAAAATGCAGCAGACACCGGTAGAGTATCTTCAGTGTTACCGTGTGGAGCGTACTCTGAGTCAGCTTCTGAAGAAAGACAGAACAGAGGGAATCGGTGAGATCGCTCTGGAACATGGATTTGCAGGAGCCAGCTACTATTCTGAAATCTTTAAAAAAGAGATGGGGTGTGCACCCGGAGATTACCGGAAGTGGTATGACGGGGAAACGGATAGTGCCTGCCCGCTGAAACCGGTAAAATCCGGGAAGTGGATAAATCAGAGAAACGATAAATCAGAGAAGTAATAAATCAGGGAACAGGAGAATTATGGAAAATATCAGGGGAGCCATCCCTGGTAATAATAGATCAGGGAGCCGATGGTTTTTCCGAGAGCTACGCATACAACTGTGAAAGAGAGCCCTTTGCGGAAGCGGATGCGGCGTGAAAAGATGGGGAAAACATCAGCCATTTCAGCCAGCGCCATGATCCATCCACCCAGAAAGATTCCGGAAAAGAGGCCGTAGAGGATCAGAAAGGGAGCACCGAGAGGAATTTTCCATTCAAAAAGATAGAACAGGTTTCCGAATACGGTTCCGAGGACTGTGATATCTTCATAGAGCATGATGTGGCCGGCAGTGTGGGTGATGCCTGCATAACGGGGAACGATGGAAAGCCCGATCAGCAGACCGGTAAGCCCTCCGGCAATAATCACACCGGAACAGAGCCCAAGGAAACCGAGAAAAATTTGCTGGATCATAAATAACTGTACCTCCTTACAGCAATGATAAAAATGCAGTATAGCTATAGTATGGAAGACATCAGGATATTTATACACAGAAAACAATTCTAAAGAATGTGTGAAGAACTGTACTTTTGTCAGGATAGATAGTATAATGACAGTTACAGATATAATGATTCGTGGGAGGTTTTTGTATGCCGGATGCATTTTCCAGAATGGAAATCCTGCTTGGTGATACAGGCGCTGAGAAGCTGAGCAGAGCGAAGATTGCAGTTTTCGGGCTTGGCGGTACCGGTTCTTATGTGGCGGAAGCACTTGCCAGATGTGGGGTGGCAAGTCTGACGCTTGTAGATAATGAGCGCATAGCAGTTTCTGATATTAACAGACAGCTTTATGCGCTGCGTTCAACTGTGGGAAAAAGCAATGTGGAGATTGCCAAGTCAAGGATCAAAGATATTGACGAGGGAATCCTTGTTCATACCTATGAGACTTTTTATAATGAAGAGACGGCAGGTATGTTTGAACTGAACAATTATGACTATATTGTGGATGCCATGAATACGGCGGAAGCGAAACTGCTTCTGATCGAGAAAGCGAAGAAATGTGGAGTCCCGGTGATCTCCTGCATGGAGATGGATAACCGGACAGACTCGTCCAGGCTTCTGGTGGGGGATATTGCAAAAGCCAGAGTATGCCCGCTTGCGAAACGACTTCGCACAGAACTTCGTAAGAAGGGAATACGCAGACTTAAGGTGCTGTACTCCTGGGAGAAACCGGTATCTGTAAAAACAGGACTGAGTGGAAATATTTCTTTTGTTCCGGGGACTGCGGGAATGATGATCGCAGGAACCGTTGTGAATGATCTTCTGAAAGAAACCGGAAATGAGAAATTTCTGACAGGAAGACGAAAAAATAAGAAAATGAAAAAGTAAATTTAAGAAGATGAAAAAAATAAATTTGGAAAGTTTGAGGAATGAAATCTGTGAATCAGGAAATAATAAAATGTTTTAATGATCTGCTGGGGGAGGAGAAAGTTCGCATCAGTGAACCGATGAACCGCCATACTACTTTCAGGATTGGAGGACCGGCGGATTATTTTCTGCTACCGTCAACTGCGGAGGAGGTAAAGAAAATTCTTGAAATCTGTAAAGAGAAAGAACTTCCGTATTTTATCCTTGGAAATGGCAGCAATCTGCTGGTAAGTGATGAGGGATACTGTGGAGTGATCATTCAGTTATACCGAAATTACGGCGGAATTACTGTGGAAGGAACGAATATCCGTGCAGGGGCAGGAGCGCTTCTTTCCCAGATCGCATCTGCGGCAAAGAATGCTTCCCTGACAGGCTTTGAGTTTGCAGGAGGGATTCCGGGTACCCTTGGCGGTGCGGTGGTGATGAATGCAGGTGCCTATGGCGGAGAGATGAAAAATGTGCTGAAGGAAGTGACTGTCATGACAGAGCAGGGCGAGATCATGACAATTCCGGCAGAAAAACTGGAGATGGGATATCGGACCAGCCTGGTAAAGAAAGCCGGATATCTGGTTCTGGAAGCAGTGATCTCCCTGAAAGCCGGAGACGTGGAAGAAATCAAAGCTATCATGAAAGACCTGACTGAGAAAAGGGTGAGCAAGCAGCCGCTGGAATATCCAAGTGCAGGAAGCACCTTTAAAAGACCGGAAGGTTACTTTGCAGGAAAGCTGATCATGGATGCAGGACTTCGCGGATATCAGGTCGGAGGAGCACAGGTGTCAGAGAAACACTGTGGCTTTGTGATTAATAAAGGAAATGCGACAGCAGCGGATGTGTGCGGACTGATGAAGGACGTGCAGGAGAAAGTGCAGGAGCAGTTTGGTGTGACACTGGAACCGGAAGTGAAATTTCTTGGGGAGTTCTGATATATTGACGTTACTGCTCACTGGTAGTATCCCGCGAGGTGTTTTTTGTGAGCGAAGGTCACAGAAAACCCGAGACATACGGCGCGAATTTATGCGATTAGCATAAATTCTGTGCATCGCGAAGCGTGTTACTGAGAACGGAGTGAACAGTAACATATTGACACATTGATATATAATCTGAAATACGGCTTGCTGCTGTGCCGGATGAAAGACAGGATAAATTTACAGAAGAGATAACAGCAGCAAAGAATGGAGAAAAAGAATGAGGTTTGTAATTGTAACAGGAGTATCAGGAGCAGGAAAAACAGCGGCATTGAAGATGCTGGAAGATGCCAACTATTTTTGCGTGGATAACCTTCCAATCCCGCTTCTTGAAAAATTTGCATCTCTGATGCCGGAGATCCACGGTGAAGATGTGCAGAATGTAGCACTGGGGATTGATGCCAGAAGCGGCCGTTCTCTGGATGAGCTGGAAGTGGTTCTGGACAGAATGGAGAAAGCCGGATATCAGTTTGAAATTCTGTTTCTGGATGCAGAGGACAGCGTGCTGGTAAAACGATACAAAGAAACCAGAAGAAGCCATCCTCTGGCAATGGGCGGAAGAGTGGATGACGGTATCCGTCTGGAAAGAGAGAGGATGCGCTTTCTGAAAGAACGGGCGGATTACATTATTGATACCAGCCATCTGCTTACCAGAGAACTGAAACAGGAGATTGAGAGAATCTTTGTGGAGAATCAGGAGTTCTGCAACATGATGATCTCTGTGCTGTCGTTTGGGTTTAAGTACGGGATTCCGGCGGATGCGGATCTGGTATTTGACGTGCGTTTCCTTCCGAATCCTTACTATGTGGATGAATTGCGTCCTCTGACCGGTCTGGATGAGAGAGTTTTTAACTATGTGATGGACTGTGACATCGCCCGGGAGTTTGCAGATAAACTGGAAGACATGATTGAATTTCTGATACCGAATTATGTAAAAGAAGGAAAGACAAATCTCGTGATCGCAATCGGATGTACAGGTGGAAAGCACCGTTCCGTTACACTGGCAAGGGAGCTGTATTCCAGACTTTCAAAGAATAAAAAATATGGCTTCAGACTCGAACACAGAGATGTGGATAAAGACAGACTGCTAAAAAAACAGGAAGGGTGAAACAGGAAAAATGTCTTTTTCAGGGATGGTGAAGGAAGAACTTTCCAGACAGACAGGAACCGCGAGGCACTGCAGGATTGCAGAACTGGCGGCGATTCTGTGCTTTTGCGCAAAAGTAGAACATTTTCCCCAGGGAGAAAAACTGAAAATCCAGACGGAAAATGAAGCAGTTGCAAGAAAGTGCTTTACATTATTGCAAAAAACATTTAATATAGAGAAAGAAATCTTTGTACGTGAGAACAGTCATCTGAAGCGGTTGAAGATATATGTGATAGAGATATCTGATCCGGAAGAAATCCAGGTAATCCTTCAGGGGACGAAACTTGTCACGTGCAGGGAACCTCATGATTCGCTCATTCTGGAGAATCTGCTGGTAGTGCAGCAGAACTGCTGTAAACGGGCGTACATCAGAGGTGCTTTTTTGTCATCTGGTTCGATCAGTGATCCGGAGAAGGGGTATCATTTTGAGATTGTTTATCCGGATGAGAAGAAAGCAGAACAGTTACAGACGATTATCCGCAGCTTTTCAGTGGATGCCAAAATTGTGCAGCGAAAGAAATCATATGTGGTCTATGTGAAAGAAGGTGCACAGATCGTTGACATGCTCGCAGTGATGGGAGCGAACGTGGCATTGATGGACCTGGAAAACATCCGTATACTGAAGGAGATGAGAAATTCGGTAAACCGTAAAGTAAACTGTGAAACTGCGAATATTAATAAAACCGTAAATGCGGCTGTCAAGCAGACTGAAGATATCAAACTGATTCAGCAGACCATAGGGTTTGAACAACTGAGTGAGGGGCTTGCACAGATCGCAGAATTAAGGATACAATATCCGGAAGCTACATTAAAAGAATTAGGAATGATGTTGAGCCCGCAGGTGGGCAAATCGGGAGTCAATCACCGTCTGAGGAAACTGAGTGCACTGGCTGACGAGCTGCGGGAAAAACAAGGAGGAGAATTATTATGATTAAAAAACCAGTCACCATTAATTTATCCACTGGACTTGAGGCACGTCCGGTAGCGCAACTGGTACAGATAGCAAGTCAGTTCAACAGTGAGATTTATGTAGAGATTGGAAAGAAGCGCGTAAATGCAAAGAGTATTATGGGTATGATGACTCTGGGACTTGATGCAGGAGAAGAAATTACACTTTCAGCAAGCGGAGAAGATGAAGAAGCTGCCATGGACAGCATGGAACAGTATTTAAGTAATCAGTAATGATCAGCAGGAAAATGATCTGTGATCTGCGGTCCGCAGGCCGGAATCTGTTGGCGATTCAGTAATGATTATCAGAAATCAGAATATCAGAACATTAGAACATTAGAACATATGGTAAGAATAAGGGAGACTTTCCATCAGTTTCCTGTATATTCGGATAAAGACACATCTGAAAGGGAAGACCGCTTTTCAGGTGTGTTTTGTCGTTATTTGGGAGATTATAAGTTGACCATGAAGCCAAAACAGGGTATAATGAGCGAAGGTATCAAAAGAAAGAACAAAGAAATTAAAGAAACCAAAAGAAACGAGGAGCGTTACCAATGTCGAAATTTTTAAAGTTTATTGTGCATTTCATCGTGATATGCACGATCGTGTGTGTCGTCGGCCTGGCGGTTCCGCCATTCCTTGGAATCACCACAGAGATCATGGACGATTCCACGAAAGAAACAAACCTGCCGATAGGATCGGTTACTTATGCGATCCCGTCTAAGACTGCAGATGCTAAAGTTGGTGATTTTATTTTATATCAGGGTGATTCTGCAGTATATCGTTACATGATCACAGAGACGGATAAGGAGAACAACATTTTTAAAGTGGTGGATTCCAGTGATCCGAGCGCAGAAGTGATCACCGTAGAAGTGAAAGATTATATTCCGAAGGTCGTGATCACGATCGGATATGTGGGATATCTTCTGTTTGCGACAGAGAGCATTGAGGGTCTTATCATTCTCGGACTTGCTGTGCTGTTCCTTGTTATTCTTTATATCATAGCAGAACTTTGCAAGAAAGAGCCTCAGGATGATTATGAGGATGAAGATCCGGAGCCTGGATATGTAAAGAGTAAGAAAGAACTTAAGAGAGAAGAAAAAGAAAGAGAACGCCGTTACAAAGAAGAAGAACGACAGATCAAAAAAGAAGACAAACAGCGTAAAAAAGGAAAAAAACAGGAACGAAAGAAAGTAAAGACCGGTGGATTCGTAGATGAGATTTACGAAGATGAGTTGGAACCGGAAGTAAAAGAACCGTCACGTCCGCAGAAAAAACAGCCGACAGCAGTTCAGACGGCTACCAGCGAAGCGCATGAGCTTCTGAAGAAGGAGATTGCGGCCGCTACCGCAGATGAACCGGAAGCGCCGACTCTGACTCCTGTGGAAGAGAAAGAAACTTACGCAGGTAAAACGGAAATCATTGCCCCGCAGGTAAAAGAGAAACTGAAGCAGATGATGCAGGAATCAGAAAGAACACCTGTCAGTGGAGAGGATGAGGAAGAAGCGCAGATCCGCCGTATGGCAGTTCCTTCCTGGTCCGCAGCACAGATCGCTGAGGCAGCTAAGAATCAGGGGGATGCACCGGATATCGTGAAAGATGATGTTACAAAGGTGACTCTGTTTGATTATTCCGATATCGTTGCAGATGAGAACCCGTTATCCGGCGAGGAAGAGTAAAGTATCAGTATTAAGTAAAGTATCAATATTATTATAAGAAGTGATAAATGCATAGAACGGATTTCTTCTATATTTATATAGGAAGAAACCCGTTCTTTTATGTTGTATAGATATGCAGATATATCGCTGTTGCTGGAAATGATGCAGGAAGCTTCGAAGTTACAACCATAGCCAGACAACATATATCAGACAAAAAGGTTCTTTTTGCAATATCAGTAATCAGCCTGACAGATACATAAGTTTGGAGTGAAAAAATAGGACTGTATATTTGTACAGAATCAAGTACAAAAAAAGATGAAAAAAAATTAAAAAAACACTTGCATTTTTCTGAGAGGTCGTGTATACTCTCAATTGTTGTGACATTGATAGCAATGAAGCGCGAGGTTGCTGCCACACAGATGGCAGGTTTTCCGTGGAGCGAATGTCAAGTTTGAAAACTGACGACAAGTCACTGTACAAGTTCAGAAGACCATCCAGGGATGGCGTGTGTGGTAAAATATCGAAAGACACACACGGAGATGTGTACAGTCGCCGCTTGTCGTACTGCTTGAAAAGTACGAATAGGAGGAGACTTTTTTTATGGCAAATCAGGTAATGAGAATCACTTTAAAAGCATATGATCATCAGTTAGTAGATGCATCAGCAGCAAAAATCATCGATACTGTTAAAAAGAACGGAGCAATGGTAAGTGGACCGGTTCCGCTTCCAACTAAGAAAGAAGTTGTAACAATCTTAAGAGCCGTTCATAAATACAAAGATTCCAGAGAACAGTTCGAACAGAGAACTCATAAGAGACTGATCGATATCCTGACACCAACACAGAAGACAGTTGATGCACTGTCCAGACTGGAAATGCCAGCAGGTGTTCATATTGATATCAAAATGAAGACTAAATAATTAGTCAGCATCACCCAAGTTTGATAATGCGATAAGCATTAAGCTATTTACTATATGATTGCCGGTAATCGGTAATCCGCTATAAGGAGGAAGAAAGAATGAAGAAAGCTATTTTAGCTACTAAAGTCGGAATGACTCAGATCTTCAATGAAGACGGCCAGTTAATCCCGGTAACAGTTTTACAGGCTGGTCCTTGTGTCGTAACTCAGGTTAAGACAGAAGAGAACGATGGATACGAAGCAGTTCAGGTTGGATTCGGAGACATCAGAGAAAGCCTTGTTAACAAACCGGAAAAAGGACACTTTGACAAAGCTGGCGTTGCAGTAAAGAGATTCGTTAAAGAGTTCAGATTTGAAAACGCTGCTGAATATGCAGTAGGACAGGAAATTAAAGCTGATATCTTTGCAGACGGCGATCACATTGATGCAACTGCTGTTTCCAAAGGTAAAGGTTTCCAGGGTGCGATCAAGAGACATGGTCAGTCCAGAGGACCTATGGCTCACGGTTCCAAATATCACCGTCATGCAGGTTCAAATGGTGCTTGTTCCGATCCGAGCAAGGTATTCAAAGGAAAACACATGCCAGGTCATATGGGAAATGTTCAGGTTACTGTACAGAACCTTGAGATCGTACGCGTAGATAAAGAAAATAACTTACTGTTAGTTAAAGGTGCTGTTCCAGGACCTAAGAAATCTTTGGTTACTATCAAAGAGACAGTAAAGTCCTTATAATAAGAAAGGAGGAGCACACAAATGGCAAACGTAACTGTTTATAATATGGAAGGCAATGAAGTTGGAACAATGGACCTGAATGATGCAGTATTCGGCGTAGAAGTCAATGAGCATCTTGTTCACCTTGCTGTTGTTCGTCAGCTTGCAAATAATCGCCAGGGTACTCAGAAAGCAAAAACTCGTTCTGAAGTAAGCGGCGGCGGAAGAAAACCGTGGAGACAGAAAGGAACAGGTCATGCTAGACAGGGTTCCATCCGTGCACCACAGTGGACTGGCGGCGGTGTTGTATTCGCTCCGGTACCAAGAGATTATGAAGTAAAAATGAACAAAAAAGAAAGAAGAGCTGCTTTAAAATCTGCTCTGACTTCCAAAGTTCAGGACAATAAATTAGTAGTAGTTGATGCTCTTACACTTGCAGATGTTAAGACAAAAGAAATGCAGAAAGTTCTTACAAACCTGAAAGCTGAGAAAGCACTTGTGATCACAGCAACAGATGACAAGAACGTAATCCTTTCCGCTAGAAACATCACAGATGTACAGACAGCAACACCAAGTACTATTAACGTATACGATGTTATGAACCATGGCACCGTAGTTGTAACCAAAGATGCTGTAGCATCCATCGAGGAGGTATATGCATAATGGCTAACATTCAGTACTATGACGTAATCAAGAAACCAGTGATTACAGAAAAATCTATGAACGCTATGGCTGAAAAGAAATACACTTTCTTAGTTCATCCAGAAGCTAATAAATCTCAGATCAAAGAAGCTGTAGAGAAAATGTTCGAAGGAACAAAAGTAAAGAGCGTTAACACCATGAACATGGATGGAAAGAAAAAACGCCGTGGTATGACAGTTGGAACAACTGCTAAAACCAAAAAAGCTATCGTAGCTCTGACAGAAGACAGCAAAGATATCGAAATCTTCGAAGGACTTTAATTAACAGATAGCGAGTGATAACGCAGGTTATTGCGAATATGTGCACGAAAGCACGAGAACAAATTCGAAAGGAGAACAAAAATGGGAATCAAAAGTTATAACCCATATACACCGTCTAGAAGACATATGACTGGTTCCGATTTCTCAGAGATCACAAAATCTACACCAGAGAAATCTCTTACCGTGTCTTTAAAGAAAAACGCTGGACGTAACAACCAGGGTAAAATCACAGTTAGACACCGCGGAGGCGGAAGCAGAAGAAAATACAGAATCATCGACTTCAAGAGAAGAAAAGATGGAGTTGCTGCAACAGTATTATCCATCGAGTATGATCCAAACAGAACAGCAAACATCGCTCTTATCTGCTATGCAGATGGCGAGAAAGCATATATCCTTGCTCCGGAAGGCTTAAAAGTTGGTCAGAAAGTTATGAACGGACCTGAAGCAGAAGTTCGTGTAGGTAACTGCTTACCATTAGAGCTTATCCCGGTTGGTACAATGGTACACAACATTGAGCTTCATCCTGGAAAGGGCGGACAGATGGTTCGTTCTGCTGGAAACGGCGCTCAGTTAATGGCTAAAGAAGGCAAATACGCAACACTGCGTCTGCCATCTGGTGAAATGAGAATGGTTCCGATCGTATGCCGCGCATCTGTTGGCGTTGTCGGAAACGGAGATCACAACCTGATTAACATCGGTAAAGCCGGACGTAAACGTAACATGGGTATCAGACCTACTGTTCGTGGTTCCGTAATGAACCCGAATGACCATCCACACGGTGGTGGTGAAGGAAAGACCGGTATCGGTCGTCCAGGTCCATGCACTCCATGGGGAAAACCTGCTCTTGGTCTGAAGACAAGAAAGAAAAACAAACCGTCCAACAAACTCATCGTAAGAAGACGCGATGGAAAAGCTTTAACGAAATAATAAGGAGGATTAAGCATGTCTCGTTCACTGAAAAAAGGACCTTTTGCAGATGCTAGCTTACTTAAAAAAGTAGACGCATTAAACGCTGCAAATGACAAATCCGTTATCAAAACCTGGTCACGCCGTTCTACAATCTTCCCGTCCTTCGTAGGACACACAATTGCTGTCCATGACGGAAGAAAACACGTGCCGGTATATGTAACAGAAGATATGGTTGGCCACAAACTCGGTGAGTTCGTTGCAACCAGAACTTACAGAGGACACGGAAAAGACGAAAAGAAATCCGGCGTTCGCTAGTATTTGACTTTATATTCTGTCTGCTGCCCATGAGACAGCGGACAGGTTAACCTGATATTGAGAGAAAAAGGAAAGGAGGCACTTTAAAATGGCAAAGGGACATAGAAGCCAGATAAAAAGAGCCAGAAATGAGAGTAATAGAGAGACAAGACCGTCTGCAAAATTATCTTATGCAAGAATTTCTGTTCAGAAAGCCTGCTACGTGTTAGATGTAATCCGCGGTAAAGATGTGCAGACAGCACTTGGTATCTTAACATACAACCCAAGATACGCTTCCAGCGTAATCAAGAAACTTCTTGAGTCAGCAATTGCAAATGCTGAAAACAACAATGGAATGAATGCAGACAACCTCTACGTTGCAGCCTGCTATGCAGATAAAGGACCTACAATGAAGAGAATTCAGCCGAGAGCACAGGGTAGAGCTTACAGAATCGAAAAGAGAACAAGCCATATCACTATCGTGCTGGATGAGAAATAAGGAGGAAAAGCATGGGACAGAAAGTTAATCCACATGGCCTTAGAGTCGGTGTTATCAAGGATTGGGATTCAAGATGGTATGCTGATGCAGACTTCGCTGATTACCTGGTAGAAGACTACAACATCAGAACATTCCTTAAAAAGAAATTATACAGCGCAGGTGTTTCCAAGATCGAAATCGAAAGAGCATCTGACAGAGTTAAGATCATCATCTACACAGCAAAACCTGGTATCGTAATCGGTAAAGGCGGAGCTGAGATCGAAAAAGTTAAAGCTGAATTAAAGAAATTCACAGACAAAAAACTTATCGTAGATATCAAAGAAGTAAAGAGACCAGACAGAGATGCTCAGTTAGTAGCAGAGAATATCGCTTTACAGCTTGAGAACCGTATCTCTTTCAGACGTGCAATGAAATCTACAATGCAGAGAACAATGAAGGCCGGAGCTCAGGGTATCAAAACATCCGTATCCGGACGTCTTGGCGGTGCTGATATGGCTCGTACAGAGTTCTACAGCGAAGGAACTATCCCGCTTCAGACACTTCGTGCAGATATTGACTATGGATTCGCAGAAGCAGACACAACATACGGCAAAGTTGGCGTAAAAGCTTGGGTCTACAATGGCGAAGTACTTCCAACAAAAGGAACTAAGGAAGGGAGCGATAAATAATGTTAATGCCAAAAAGAGTAAAACGTCGTAAACAATTCCGTGGCTCCATGAGAGGAAAAGCCCTCAGAGGCAATAAGATCAATTATGGTGAATTCGGACTTGTTGCAACCGAACCGTGTTGGATCCGTTCCAATCAGATCGAAGCAGCCCGTGTTGCTATGACTCGTTATATCAAACGTGGTGGTCAGGTTTGGATCAAGATTTTCCCAGATAAACCAGTAACAGCGAAACCAGCAGAAACACGAATGGGTTCCGGAAAAGGTGCCCTTGAATACTGGGTAGCAGTTGTTAAGCCAGGACGTGTAATGTTCGAAATCGCAGGCGTTTCAGAAGAAATCGCTCGTGAAGCATTACGTCTTGCAATGCACAAGTTACCATGTAAATGCAAAATTGTTTCTCGTGCAGACTTAGAAGGCGGTGATAACAGTGAAAATTAATAAATTCGTGGAAGATTTAAAGGCAAAATCAGCTGCAGAATTAAATGAAGAATTAGTAGCTGCTAAAAAAGAACTTTTCAATCTGAGATTTCAGAATGCAACTAATCAATTAGAAAATACAAGCCGCATCAAAGAGGTTCGCAAGAACATTGCAAGAATCCAGACAGTAATTACTGAGCAGGCTAACGCTTCCAAATAATAGGAGGAAACTATCGTGGAAAGAAATCTGAGAAAAACCCGCGTGGGTAAGGTTGTCAGCAATAAGATGGACAAAACCATTGTAGTTGCTATTGAAGACCATGTAAAACATCCTCTTTACAAAAAAATCGTGAAGAGAACATATAAATTAAAAGCTCATGACGAAAATAATGAGTGCAATATCGGTGATACCGTAAAAGTTATGGAAACCAGACCGTTATCCAAAGATAAAAGATGGAGACTGGTTGAAATCGTAGAGAAAGTTAAATAAGGAGGAGACCAGTATGATCCAGCAGGAAACTAGACTGAAAGTTGCCGACAACACTGGTGCAAAAGAAATCCTTTGTATTCGTGTTATGGGCGGCTCTACAAGAAGATATGCAAATATTGGTGATACAATCGTTGCTACTGTCAAAGATGCAACACCAGGCGGCGTTGTTAAAAAAGGTGACGTTGTAAAAGCTGTTGTAGTTAGAACTAAAAAAGGCGCTCGTCGTAAAGACGGATCTTATATCCGCTTCGATGAAAATGCTGCCGTAATCATTAAAGACGACTTAACTCCGAGAGGAACACGTATCTTTGGACCAGTTGCCAGAGAACTTCGTGAAAAGAAATTCATGAAGATCGTTTCCTTAGCTCCGGAAGTATTATAGGAGGGTGCCTAATGTCAGCTATGAAAATTAAAAAAGGTGATACTGTAAAAGTTATCGCTGGTAAAGATAATGGCAAAGAGGGTAAAGTCCTTGCAGTAAACGCAAAAGACAATACCGTTGTTGTTGAGAATATCAACAAGGTTACAAAACACAGCAAACCATCTGCTGCAAATCAGCAGGGCGGAATCATCACAAAAGAAGCTCCACTGCACATCTCCAATGTAATGCTCGTTGTTGATGGACAGGCTACAAGAGTAGGATTCCAGATGGACGGAGACAAAAAAGTCCGTGTTGCTAAAAAGACCGGTAAGGTTATCGATTAATTAAGAGAGGAGGCATGACAAGTGAGTAGATTAAAAGAAATGTACAAAAATGAGATCATGGATGCCATGACCAAAAAATTTGGATACAAAAATGTTATGGAAGTGCCAAAACTCGACAAGATCGTAATCAATATGGGTGTTGGTGAAGCCAAAGAAAACGCTAAGCTTCTGGATGCTGCAATCGCAGATATGGAACTTATCACAGGACAGAAAGCAATCGCTACTAAAGCTAAAAAATCTGTCGCTAACTTCAAAATCAGAGAGGGTATGCCGATCGGTTGTAAAGTTACATTAAGAGGAGAAAAAATGTATGAGTTCGCTGATCGTCTGATCAACCTTGCACTTCCTCGTGTACGTGACTTCCGTGGTGTTAACCCGAACGCATTCGATGGCCGTGGAAACTATGCTCTGGGTATCAAAGAGCAGCTCATCTTCCCGGAAGTTGAATATGATAAAGTTGACAAAGTAAGAGGTATGGACATCATCTTCGTTACTACAGCTAAGACTGATGAAGAAGCTCGTGAATTACTGACATTATTCAATATGCCGTTTGCAAAGTAATAGGAGGAACGATTCATGGCTAAAACAGCAATGAAAATCAAACAGCAGCGTAAACAGAAATTCTCCACAAGAGAATATACACGCTGCAACATTTGTGGACGTCCACATTCTGTTTTAAGAAAATACGGAATCTGCAGAATCTGCTTCCGTGAGTTAGCTTACAAAGGACAGATCCCGGGCGTTAAGAAAGCATCCTGGTAGGAAGCAGTTCTTGACACAATTACAATAAAGCACCGCCTGAACATTTCAGAGCGGTTATGACCAAACGAGATTTAAAACCAAACAGGTAACAATGTAAATTAATAATAAATGCACATGTAAAGTCTGAATTATAGGAGGAAACTAACATGACAATGAGCGATCCAATCGCAGATATGCTTACAAGAATCCGTAACGCAAACACTGCTAAACACGACACAGTAGATGTTCCGGCATCCAAAATGAAAATTGCAATTGCTAACATCCTTGTAGATGAAGGATATATTGCAAAATATGACTTAGTTGAAGATGGAGTTGTTAAAACTCTTCATATCACACTGAAATATGGTGAAGATAAGAACGAAAAAATCATCACTGGTTTAAAGAGAATTTCCAAACCTGGTCTTCGTATCTACGCAGGCAAGGATGAGCTTCCAAAAGTTCTTGGCGGACTTGGAATCGCAATTCTTTCTACAAACAAAGGTGTTATTACTGACAAAGAAGCCCGTAACTTCAGGTTGGCGGCGAAGTATTAGCATTCGTTTGGTAATTTGAACCAAGATTTTTTATAGAGAATAACTGAAAACAGAGAGGATGTAACATCCTCTCCGATAATCTAAGTAAGGAGGACAAACATATGTCACGAATTGGTAGACTTCCGGTTGCTATTCCTGCAGGCGTAGAAGTAACTGTCGCTGAAGGCAACGTAGTAACTGTAAAAGGACCAAAAGGAACACTCGAAAGAGCACTTCCTACAGAAATGGAAATCAAAGTTGAAGATGGTCATGTAGTAGTATCCAGACCAAACGACTTAAAGAAAATGAAATCTCTTCACGGTTTAACAAGAAGCTTAATCCACAACATGGTTGTTGGTGTTAGCGAAGGCTATACAAAAGAGCTTGAAGTTAACGGTGTAGGTTATAAAGCAGCAAAACAGGGCAAGAAGCTCACACTTAGCCTTGGTTACTCTCATCCGGTAGAAATGGAAGATCCAGACGGAATCGAAACCAAAGTTGATGGTAACAAGATTATCGTATCCGGTATCAGCAAAGAAAAAGTCGGCCAGTTTGCAGCTGAGATCAGAGACAAGAGAAGACCTGAGCCATACAAAGGTAAAGGTATCAAATATGTTGATGAAGTTATCAGACGTAAAGTTGGTAAGACTGGTAAGAAATAATTTAGGAGGGTGAGAAAATGGTAAATAAGGCATCTAGAGCGAAAATTCGTGAGAATAAGCATAGAAGATTACGTCATCATTTAAACGGAACTGCAACAACACCTCGTTTAGCAGTATTTCGTTCCAACAAGCATATGTATGCTCAGATCATTGATGACACTGTAGGAAAGACTTTAGTATCTGCTTCTACTCTTCAGAAAGAAGTAAGAGCTGAGTTAGAGAACACTGATGATGTAGCAGCAGCTGCACATTTAGGAACCGTTATTGGTAAGAAAGCTGTTGAAGCTGGTATCGAAAGCGTTGTTTTCGACAGAGGAGGCTATATCTACCACGGTAAAGTTAAAGCACTGGCAGACGCAGCAAGAGAAGCTGGGCTGAAATTCTAATAAGGAGGAGCGAAACACATGAAACGTAATCTTATTGATGCTAGTCAGTTAGAATTAGAAGATAAAGTAGTATCAATCAAGCGTGTTACCAAGGTTGTTAAAGGTGGTCGTAACTTCCGTTTCACAGCTTTAGTTGTTGTAGGTGACGGCAACGGACACGTTGGTGCAGGTTTAGGTAAAGCAGCCGAAATTCCTGAAGCAATCCGCAAAGGAAAAGAGGATGCTATGAAGAAATTAGTAACAGTAGCAAGAGACGAAAACAAATCTATCACACATGACTTCGTTGGAAAATACGGAAGCGCTGAAATGCTTCTGAAGAGAGCTCCAGAAGGTACTGGTGTTATCGCCGGCGGTCCTGCCCGTGCGGTAATCGAGTTAGCTGGTATCAAAAACATCCGTACAAAATGTATGGGATCCAGAAACAAACAGAACGTTGTTCTTGCAACAATCGAAGGCTTAAGACAGTTAAAAACTCCGGAAGAAGTTGCTAGACTTCGCGGAAAATCTGTTGATGAGATTCTGGCTTAAGGAGGAATACGAAAATGGCAAACACATTAAAAGTTACATTAGTAAAATCTCCTATTGGTGCAGTTCCGAAGCACAAAAAAACTGTTGCAGCTATGGGTCTTACAAAAATGCACAAAACAGTTGAAATGCCGGATAACGCAGCAACAAGAGGAATGATTCAGCAGGTACAGCACCTGGTAAAAGTTGAAGAGGCTTAATTAAGAATTTGTTTTTGATTAGGTAAGTTAATACAAATAAAAGAAATATTTGATAACATCTTTGACAAAATAAAAAGTCTGACAGACATCCGTCGCTCGTAGAGAGTGGCGGAAGCAGTCAGAAACAGACAATCTGAACTTTATAGATTTGAAATATTAATAAGGAGGTGCCAACATGGAATTATCAAACTTAAGACCAGCAGAAGGTTCTAAGCACAGCGATAACTTCAGAAGAGGCCGTGGACATGGTTCTGGAAACGGCAAAACAGCCGGTAAAGGACACAAAGGACAGTTAGCTCGTTCCGGACACAAGAAACCGGGATTTGAAGGTGGTCAGATGCCTTTATACAGACGTCTGCCTAAGAGAGGATTCAAAAACAGAAATACAAAAGAGATCATTGCAATCAACGTTGACGTACTGAACCGTTTCGAAGATGGTGCAGAAGTTACAGCAGAAAGCTTACTTGCAAGTGGTGCAATCTCCAAGATCGCTGATGGCGTTAAAATTCTTGGAAATGGTGAGCTGACAAAGAAACTTAATGTCAAAGTAAACGCTGTCAGCGAGACTGCAAAATCTAAAATTGAAGCTGCTGGTGGTACAGTAGAGGTGATCTAATGTTTGAAACTCTTAAAAATGTTTTTAGAGTGAAAGAAATGAGACGCAAGCTGTTGTATCTGATATGGATGATTTTTATCATCCGTATCGGCTGCCAGATCCCGGTACCGGGTGTTGACAGTAGCTTTTTCAAGCAGTGGTTCAGCAGCAACGCCGGCGATGCATTCAACTTCTTTGATGCGTTTACCGGTGGTTCATTTGAAAGAATGTCAATTTTCGCATTGAACATCACACCTTACATTACTTCATCCATTATCATTCAGCTTCTTACCATTGCCATCCCGGCACTGGAAGAGATGCAGAGAGATGGTGAAGAGGGAAGAAAGAAGATGACCGCAATTACACGTTATGTAACTGTGGGTCTTGCTTTATTTGAATCTGTTGCCATGGCAATCGGATTCGGACGTCAGGGAATGATCCCTGATCTGAACTTCTTCAAAGGTGTAGTAGTGGTTGCCTGCCTTACAGCCGGTTCTGCTATGCTGATGTGGCTAGGCGAACGTATTACAGAAAAAGGCGTTGGAAACGGTATTTCTATCGTACTTACTGTAAACATCATCTCCAGAATGCCAAGCGACTTGTCATTACTGTATGAGAACTTTATCAAAGGAAAAACCATTGCAAAAGGTACTCTTGCAGGCCTGATTATTGCAGCGGTAATCCTTGTGGTTGTAGTTCTGGTACTTATCCTTAACGGTGCAGAGAGAAGAATCCCTGTGCAGTATTCCAAGAAAATGGTAGGAAGAAAGCTGATGGGCGGTCAGTCCACCAACATTCCTCTGAAAGTCAATACTGCCGGTGTTATTCCGGTCATCTTTGCATCCTCCATTATGTCTTTCCCGACTGTCCTTGCACAGTTAACAGGAAAAGGTAATGGTAGAGGAATCGGAAGTGAGATTCTTCGTGGTCTTTCTTCCAACAACTGGTGTAATCCGAAACAGATTCAGTATACATGGGGTCTGCTTCTTTACATCGTACTTTGCGTTTTCTTTGCATATTTCTACACTTCCATCACATTCAATCCGCTGGAAGTTGCAGACAATATCAAAAAGCAGGGTGGATTTATTCCAGGTATTCGTCCTGGAAAACCTACGTCAGATTATTTGACTAATATCTTAAATTATATTATATTTATAGGTGCAGTAGGTCTTATCATTGTGTGCGTGATCCCGTTCATCTTTAATGGTGTATTCGGGGCGAATGTTTCCTTCGGTGGAACATCCATCATCATCATTGTTGGTGTTATCCTCGAAACTGTGAAACAGATCGAGTCACAGCTTCTCGTGCGTAATTACAAAGGCTTCCTGAACAACTAAAAAAGAGAGGTTGTGGTGCTTTTGCATCGCAGCCTTGATTTGCTAAAAGAAAACGGAGGGTATATCTTATGAAAATCATTATGCTGGGTGCACCAGGAGCCGGAAAAGGAACACAGGCGAAGAAAATTGCGGCGAAATATCAGATTCCGCACATTTCCACCGGAGACATTTTCCGTGCAAACATTAAAAACGGAACAGAACTTGGCAAAAAAGCAAAAACTTATATGGATCAGGGACTTCTTGTACCTGATGAATTGACCTGTGATCTGGTTGTGGACAGAATCCAGCAGCCGGATGCAGCAAATGGTTATGTACTGGATGGTTTTCCAAGAACAATTCCTCAGGCAGAGTGTTTAACAGAAGCTCTGAACAAACTGGGAAGTAAAGTTGACTATGCAATCGATGTGGATGTTCCGGATTCCAATATTGTAAATCGTATGTCCGGACGTCGTGCCTGCTTAAAGTGTGGTGCTACTTATCATGTAGTACATGCTGCACCGAAGGTAGAGGGTGTTTGTGATACCTGTGGAGAGAAACTGGTTCTTCGTGATGATGACCAGCCGGAAACAGTTCAGAAACGTCTGAATGTATATCATGAGCAGACACAGCCGCTGATCGATTATTATACCAAAGAGGGAATTTTAAAATCAGTTGATGGTACGAAGGATCTGGAAGAAGTATTCGCAGATATTGTTGCCATCCTGGGAGAGTAATCAGGTGTTTTTAAACACCATTTGGAGGTAAAATGTCGGTTTCTATCAAGACAGAACATGAAATTGAACTTATGAGAGAGGCAGGTCATCTGCTTGAAAAAGTGCATGATGGCCTGATCCCGTACATTAAACCGGGAATGAACACCAAGGAGATCGACCGTATCGGGGAACAGATGATACGTGACCTTGGATGTATCCCGAATTTTCTGAACTACGGAGGTTTTCCGGCATCATTCTGTATCAGTCTGAATGATGAAGTAGTTCATGGGATTCCGTCTGAAGAGAAGATCATTCAGGATGGAGATCTTGTAAAGATTGATGCCGGTCTTATTTATAAAGGGTATCATTCTGATGCAGCGAGAACTTATGCAGTCGGAGAGGTTTCACCGGAAGCGCGCAAGCTGATGGATGTGACCAGAGAGTGTTTCTTTGAGGGAATCAAGGCTGCCCGTGCCGGAAATCATCTGCATGATATTTCCAAGGCGATCGGAGCTCATGCTGCCAAATATCATTACGGAATCGTCCGTGATCTGGTTGGACATGGAATCGGCACTCACCTTCATGAGGACCCGCAGATCCCGAATTTCCCGCAGAAGAGAAGGGGAGTTCGCCTTATGCCAGGTATGACACTTGCAATCGAGCCTATGATCAATCTGGGACGTGCGGATGTGGCATGGCTGGATGATGAGTGGACAGTAGTAACTATGGATGGTTCTCTTTCTGCTCATTATGAGAATACGATCCTCATCACAGATGGAGATCCGGAAATTCTGACTCTTACGAAATAATTGGACGACATACAGGAGGTTTAAAATGTCAAAAGCAGATGTAATCGAAGTGGAAGGCACTGTTCTGGAAAAGCTGCCTAATGCGATGTTTAAAGTGGAACTGGAGAACAAACATGTGGTGCTTGCACATATCAGTGGAAAGTTACGTATGAATTTTATTCGTATTCTTCCTGGAGATAAAGTTACGATTGAACTGTCTCCGTATGATCTGTCAAAGGGCAGAATTATCTGGAGAGATAAATAAGAAAATATTGACTGCATTCAGTGCAGGAATGAGAAAGAGAGCTGGAGGATCTGGCTCTCTTTTTTTGTTGTGGTGGAGGAAGCGGAGGGACGCGTATAAAAATAATTTATTTCATGTGCATTTGCAGGTATCTTAGATGCCGAAACCGCACATGAAATAAATTATTTTTATACGCTGTGTACTGGCAGGAACTATAGTTGCCCTACGTGAAGAAAAGATAATTGTAAAAAGGGGGAGAAAATGAAAAAATATGATTTTATGCAAAAAAATGCTTGCAATTTGGAAATTGCTGTGATACTATATAGACCGAACGCGTGAGTATGATGTATTTGTGCGCTCAGAAAACTGCAGATTTTAATGAATTTACGGAAGGAGGATTTCCAGTGAAAGTAAGATCATCTGTAAAGCCGATCTGCGAAAAATGCAAGATCATTAAAAGAAAAGGATCTATCAGAGTAATCTGTGAGAATCCAAAACACAAACAGCGTCAGGGTTGATTCACTGATTAACAGTTTGTGAAACGTGCGGCTGCAGGATGAGACACCCGGAAGGGTTGTTCATACTGTTTAAATAGTTTTAAGCATGTATTGCCTAATACCGAGAGGCAACGTTGGCCCGTTGGTCGCAAAATTCGGAAAGGCTGCTATTCGCCAATTGCAGCTGGGTGTTTTACCGAGGCACCCCAATTAGGAACTGAGAAATAAGGAAGTGATGTGTCCGATACATCCCATTTCACCTTGCAGGAGTGTGAGTTACAGAGAATGTAGGTTGCAGGAATGTAAGTGATGTACAGGCATTAAGGACTTTCAAAGTAGAAGATGGAGGAAACAGTACATGGCTCGTATAGCTGGTGTAGACTTACCAAGAGAAAAACGTATTGAAATCGGTCTTACCTACATTTATGGTATTGGTAGACCAAGCGCAGACAAAATCCTTGCAAAGGCAGAAGTTAATCCTGATACTCGTGTCAGAGATCTGACTGATGACGAAGTAAAGAGACTCAGCGCAGTTATTGATGAAACAATGACAGTAGAAGGTGACCTTCGTAGAGAAATCGCCCTCAACATTAAGAGACTGCAGGAAATCGGATGCTACAGAGGTATCCGTCATCGTAAAGGACTTCCGGTTCGTGGTCAGAAAACTAAGACCAACGCTAGAACACGTAAAGGTCCTAAGAGAACAGTAGCTAACAAGAAGAAATAATAGATTGTAACATATATATTTTGATAAAAAGGAAAGTGTAGGTTAGTTTTAAAATGGCTAAAGTGACTAAAAAAGCGACTGCAAAACGTCGTGTCAAGAAAAACGTTGAACACGGACAGGCACATATTCAGTCTTCTTTCAACAATACAATTGTTACTCTGACTGATAACGAAGGAAACGCTCTTTCATGGGCAAGTGCTGGTGGTCTTGGATTCAGAGGTTCAAGAAAATCTACTCCTTATGCAGCACAGATGGCAGCAGAAACTGCTACAAAAGCTGCTCTTATTCATGGATTAAAAACTGTAGACGTTATGGTTAAAGGACCTGGTTCTGGACGTGAAGCTGCAATCCGTGCCCTTCAGGCATGCGGACTGGAAGTAACAAGCATCCGTGACGTAACTCCGGTACCACACAATGGTTGCCGCCCACCAAAACGCAGAAGAGTCTAATTAGGAGGTATTTGAGATGGCAGTAAATAGAGTGCCTGTTCTGAAAAGATGCAGATCCCTTGACCTGGATCCGATTTATTTAGGAATTGATAAAAAATCTACAAGACAGTTAAAACGTGCAAACCGTAAAATGTCTGAATACGGTTTACAGTTAAGAGAAAAACAGAAAGCAAAATTCATCTACGGAGTTCTGGAAAAACCTTTCCACAACTACTACAACAGAGCTGACAGAATGCAGGGACAGACTGGTGCAAACCTTATGATCCTTCTTGAGAGCAGACTTGACAACGTAGTATTCCGTATGGGATTTGCAAGAACAAGAAAAGAAGCTCGTCAGATCGTTGACCACAAGCATGTACTTGTTAACGGAAAATGTGTAAACATTCCTTCCTACCTTGTAAAAGCTGGTGACGAGATCGAAATCAGAGAAAAATCCAAAGGTTCTGAAAGATACAAAGCTATCCTTGAAGTAACAGGCGGACGTCTTGTTCCGGAATGGATCGATGTTGATCAGGAGAACTTAAAAGGAACTGTAAAAGAACTTCCTAACAGAGAAGCAATCGACGTTCCTGTAAACGAAATGCTTATCGTCGAGTTGTACTCCAAATAATCCATAGGATTATGTCATGGAAAGTTGTCCGGATTTCCGGTAACATTTCTGTGTTATGCGATTCAGTGGTTGATATTTATCTGCCACTGAATTGTAGTATTTGGATGAATACCCTCAAACTTTGATTAACCCAGAAGGAGGGAACCCTATAGTGTTTGATTTTAATAAACCTAAAATCGAGATTACCGAATTATCTGAAGATAAAAAATTTGGCAGATTTGTAGTTGAGCCTCTCGAAAGAGGATATGGAACTACACTTGGAAATTCTTTAAGAAGAATTATGCTGTCTTCCCTGCCGGGTGCAGCAGTAAGCCAGGTTAAAATTGATGGTGTGCTTCACGAATTCAGCTCCATTCCGGGCGTAAAAGAAGACGTAAGCGATATTATCATGAATCTGAAGAGCCTTGCGATCAAGAACCACAGCACAGACAACGAGCCTAAGACTGCATACATTGAGTGTGAAGGCAAAGGTGTTGTAACTGCTGCAGACATCCAGGCTGATCAGGATATCGAGATTATGAATCCGGATCAGGTAATTGCTACTTTAAACGGTGGCAAGGACTGCAGACTTGCTATGGAACTTACAATCACAAAAGGCCGCGGATATATCAGCGCTGACAAAGGAAAATCTGATGATATGCCTATCGGTGTGCTTGCAGTAGATGCAATTTACACTCCTGTAGACAGAGTAAACATGGTTGTTGAGAATACCCGTGTTGGTCAGGTAACCGATTATGATAAGCTGACACTGGATGTGTACACAAACGGTACACTGGATCCGGATGAGGCAGTAAGCCTTGCAGCAAAAGTATTAAGCGAGCACTTAAATCTTTTCATTGACCTTTCCGAGAATGCAAAGACCGCTGAGGTTATGATCGAGAAAGAAGACAATGAGAAAGAAAAAGTTCTGGAAATGAGCATTGATGAACTTGAGTTATCTGTTCGTTCCTACAACTGCCTGAAGAGAGCTGGCATTAATACAGTTGAAGAATTATGCAACAAGACTTCTGATGACATGATGAAGGTTCGTAATCTGGGCCGTAAGTCATTAGAAGAGGTTCTTGCAAAACTGAAAGAGCTGGGATTACAGCTTCAGCCTACAGAAGAGTAAGAATAACCCCGAGAAAGATATTATACGGTGGGAATGCCTAAGCAGTCGGACAGTAAGACCGAACAAGCGTGCCCGGCTGTCCCACAGATGGAGGAAAATTAAATGGCAAAATATAGAAAATTAAGCAGAACTTCTGATCAGAGAAAAGCATTACTGAGAAACCAGGTAACAAATCTGTTATACAACGGAAAAATCGTTACTACAGAAGCTAAAGCAAAAGAAATCCGTAAAATCGCTGAGAGCCTTGTAGCTATGGCTGTTCGTGAAAAAGATAACTTCGAAACTGTTACTGTAACTGCTAAAGTTGCACGTAAAGATGCTGAAGGCAAGAGAGTAAAAGAAGTTGTTGACGGAAAGAAGAAAACTGTATACGATGAAGTACAGAAAGAGATCAAGAAAGACGCTCCTTCCAGACTTCACGCTCGTCGTCAGATGATGAAAGTTTTCTATCCGGTAAAAGAAGTACCTGCAAAGGGCGCTGGTAGAAAGAAAAACACAAAAGACGTAGATATGGTTGCTAAGATGTTCGATGAGATCGCTCCAAAATACGCTGACCGTAACGGTGGTTACACAAGAATCGTTAAGATCGGACCGCGTAAAGGCGATGCTGCAATGGAAGTATTAATCGAGTTAGTTTAATTTATTGATTTGAGTTAAGAATTAGCAGATTATGGATAGATAGGATGCCCGGGCTGACTGAGTTTGGCTTTGAGCGGAAATATTTTCCAGAATAATAGAGCTGTGTATATGTATGGTGAAAACTGTACATGTATGCAGCTTTTTTTATGTTACAGGAACATTACCAGGGAGAGGATCGCTATAGTTACTATTCGCTGGTAGTATATCCTGTGAATCGTATTGCTGAGGACGGGGTGAACAGTAACCTCTTTTATCATCAGAGGATTCACCCTTGATTATTTGTCATAGATATCGTAAAATCGTAGAGTATAGATTGTTAGAGTTACAAAGGAGAATAAAAGATTGAAGCGCAGCCTGGAAAGACAAAAGAAGAAGGCAGGCTACAGGATACGGTTATTGTTGTTGTCTGTGGAATTGATTTTTACAGCCATATTTCTGTGGGGATGGGAACCCTCGCAGGCGTTGGCAAAAACATCGGAATTCTTCTGGAATGATTATGGAACGATTGCCCACGCATTAGGAGGAATCGGAGATAAAACGTATCTGAATTCGAGAGAAAGCTTTCTCGCCAGTTATCAGATGGGATGCCGCCTTTTTGAGGTGGATCTGACCAAAACATCGGATGGAGTATGGGTATGCCGTCATAGCTGGAATCAGCCACTGGGACAGTGGGATGGAGATAAAAAACAGGTATTATCCTCAGAGGAATTTCTGTCCCGTCCATTATACGGGAAATATACGCCGATGACGCTGGAGGATCTGCTGATTTTACTGAAAGATTATCCGGATGCGTTTGTCATGCTGGATTCCAAACAGTATTCTGTGCGGAATTATCAGAGGACGATCGAGGATTATGCGGATTATCTGGAAATTGCGCAGAATGCAGGAGTCAGTGAGGTGGCGGGACAATTGATCCCGGAAATCTATAATCAGGTTATGTTTTCGGGAACAGCACTGCTGTATGAATTTCCAGCGTATATTTATTCTTTATGGCAGGAGTATTCCCTGGAGGAAATTCAGGACATTGCTTCTTTCTGTGAAGAAAGAGGAATTCTGGCTGCTGCGGTTTCGCGGGAATACTGGTCACAGGAGATTCAGGATATTTTTGATGAAAAAGGAATCAGGGTTTATATTTATACAGTAAATGATCCGGAGGAAGCATCTTATTACAGAGAAGAGGGCGCAGCGGGAGTCTGTTCCGATTCTCTTGTATCATAATGTTAATGTTACAGGATGAAAGAACGGATTTTGTGGAATTGATATAGGTACATTCTTGATAAAAAGGATTAGATGAAACAATGAAAATAAGAGTGATGATTGCTGTGAGTGCAGCGAAATTTGTTGGATATATATGTAAAAAAATGGGAAGACAGGGTGTGACCTGGGCCGGAAAGATTGCGATTAAAATCTGCCCGGATATTCTGGAACAGCTTTCTTCGCAGGTGCGTAAGACGATTTTTGCAACCTGTGGTACAAACGGAAAGACAACTACCAATAATATGCTCTGTGCAGCTCTGGAAGCAGAGGGACAGAAGGTGATCTGTAATCATACAGGCTCCAATATGCTGAATGGTGTTGTCGCTGCTTTTGTTCTGGCAGCGAAGTGGAATGGAAAGATTGATGCGGATTATGCCTGTATTGAGGCTGATGAGGCTTCCACGAAGTATATTTTCCCGAGGATCAAACCGGATTATATGCTTCTGACCAATCTTTTCCGTGATCAGCTTGACAGATATGGTGAGATCGATATTACCATGAAGATTCTGGAGGACATGATGCGGAAAGTTCAGGGAATGAAGATTGTGGTGAACGGGGATGATGCCTTGTCTGCATATCTTGCCATGGATTCCGGAAATGAGTATATCACTTATGGAATCAGTAAACCGGTGATCCGTTCAGCGGCGAATGAGATCCGTGAGGGGCGTTTCTGCAAGTGCTGTGGAGAGAAGCTGGAGTATCGTTTCTATCATTACAGTCAGCTTGGAGATTATTATTGTCCGAAGTGTGGATTTGCAAGACCGAACATTGATTTTGACGCAGAAAATGTCAAAGTTGGCGATCAGCTCAGCTTTTATGTGGAAGGAAAGCACATTGTTGCCAATTATAAGGGATTTTATAATGTGTATAATATTCTGGCTGCGTATGCAGGTGTGCGTGTGGCAGGATTTGAGGGAGCACATTTCGAAGATATGCTCCGCAAATTCAATCCTGAGAATGGAAGAATGGAGCAGTTCCGTATCAAAGGTACCGGCGTGACTCTGAATCTTGCCAAAAACCCGGCTGGTTTTAACCAGAATATTTCAGCGGTGATGCAGGATACTTCTCCGAAGGATATTATTATTGCAATCAATGATAATGCACAGGACGGAACCGATATTTCCTGGCTCTGGGATGTGGATTTTGACCTTCTTGGAAATGAGAGTATCCGTTCAATTACAGTCAGTGGTATCCGCTGTCAGGATATGAGACTGCGACTGAAATATGTAGATATTCCTTCTATTCTGGAAGGGGATGTTGAGAAAGCAATCCGTGACCGTGTAGAGGACGGAGTTGGCAATCTCTATGTACTGGTAAATTATACAGCATTATTCAGCACAAGAAATATTCTGAAGAAACTGGAGGGTGAGAAAGCATGAAACTTACGATAGGACATTTATACCCGGATCTGCTGAACCTTTATGGTGACAGGGGAAACATCCAGTGTCTGATGAAACGGTGCCAGTGGAGAGGAATTGAGGCAGAGACGATTCCGTTTGAACTGGATGATAAGATTGAATTTTCCGGTCTGGACATCGTGCTTCTGGGCGGTGGTTCGGACAGAGAGCAGATGCTGGTATGTGAGAAACTTCAGAAGATTCAGAAGGATTTCAAGGCTTATGTGGAGGACAATGGTGTTGTCATTGCCATCTGCGGAGGATATCAGCTTCTGGGAAATTATTATAAGACAGAGCAGGGAACCATGAAGGGTCTGGAACTGGTAGACCTTTATACAGAGCAGGGAGAGGGCCGTCTGATCCAGAACATTGTTCTGCAGAGTGATCTGTTTGACATGCCGATCGTCGGATTTGAGAACCACGGAGGCCGTACCTGCATCAATGATAATAAACCTCTGGGAAAAGTTCTCTACGGGGCGGGAAATGACGGTCGGTCCGGATATGAGGGTGTTGTCTACAAAAACGTGATCGGAACCTACCTTCACGGACCATTGCTTCCGAAGAATCCGCAGCTTGCTGACTGGCTGATCAGTCATGCACTGGAACGAAAATACGGAAAGAAGATAGAACTGGAACCACTGGATGACAGCCAGGAAAAGCAGGCGAATGATTATATATACCATAGATTTGTAAAAGCATAAACAGGTAAGAGGATAATTATGGCGAAATCACACAATCAGAAAGCGAAGATTTTATATCTTGAGAGAATGTTAAGAGAGAGCAGTACTGTAAGACCGATTTCCATGCAGGAGATTCTGGATCGCCTGGGAGAACTGGGAATCCGGGCTGAGAGAAAAAGTATTTATGATGATATGGAGACATTGAAGGATTTTGGCATGGCAATCCAGTACCGGAGAGGCCGTGAGGGCGGATATTATCTTGTTCAGGAGAGAGTACCTGAGATGCCGGAAATGTCAGAGATGTCTGAAGTGCAGGGGATGTCCGGGGGGCAGGGGGATGTTTCTCTGGTGTCCGGATGTGTAGCCGGGATTCCGGCAGAAACAGTATGTGCTGTGCAGGAGACCTTAAAAGAAGAACCAATTCATCCGGTTGTTTCTCTGGATGCGGAAGCTCCGGAGCAGGAGAAAAACGGGAAGGAGATCAAACTTCTCTGCAAAAATTCCGTACGAAAAGAAGTACTGAAGGCTCTGGGGAAGAAAGTGCCGTATAAGTCAAAGGGAGAGGATTGTTTTACAGTTGTGATCCAGACAGAGCCGGACAGAAAGTTCTATGGATGGCTGGCATCTATGGGCAGAAGTGTGCATATTCTGAAGCCAAAGAAAGTGGCAGCTTCCTACAGGGAGTATCTGAAGAGTATTGCGAAAGATTATAAAATTGATAAGTAGATTTGAGAAACAGATAAAAACAGGTTTAAGAGGTCGGGCGCAGTTGATGGATGGGTCAATTGAGAGGCGAGGCGATACGAAATACCGACTGTGAGTTGAAACAAAGAAAGGATCAGACTATTTATGAAAAAAAAGACAGCAGGGATTCTGCTGGGAGTGATGGTATCTTCCATGCTCCTGTCTGCATGCGGAAGTAACAAGGCAAAAGAGGCAGCAAATGAAAGTGTACAGGTGGAAGAAGAAGGTAAGGGAGAACGTACGGAAGAAGGAGAGAAGGTAGAAGCAGAGGAAACAGCGGAAGCTTCAGACACTTCTGCATCTGATACCGGAGATTCAGATGGCAATGTTTCGGAGGGGAACAGTTCAGAAAGTGACACTACAGGCAGCGATGCGGATCATTCCGGGGATAAAGCGGAAGCAGAGAATGATGAAAATGTTGACACAGATGGAACCGATGATACAGAAGACACAGAAGCGCCGCTGGGTAAGATCGGGATTCTTCTTTCTCAGGATGATGAGAATGCTTCTGTAGATGCAAAGGAAATGACTGATCAGATCGCAGAAGGCGGCTATGAGGCGGAAGTTAAGAATGCAGATGGAGATGCAGAACTTCAGATTTCCCAGATTCAGGAATGTATCGATGAGGAAGTGTCTGCGCTGATCATCAATCCGGTAGATCCTTATGGGCTGGCAGATATTCTGAACACAGCGAAGGAAAAGGAGATTCCTGTGATCTCTTATGACAAACTGATCCAGGATACGGCAGCAGTCAATTACTATGCATCTTATGATACCAGAGTGATCGGAAATGAAATCGGAAAAGAGATTGTGAAAAAAATGAGTCTGGACAAGGCACAGGAAGAAAAGAAATCATACACGATCGAATTTCTGATGGGTTCTCCGGATGATAATGGAGCACTTTTCCTCTGCAATGGAATCCTGGAAGTTCTGCAGGAGTATCTGGATGATGGAACTTTAGTCTGCAAATCCGGAAATACGACTTTTGATACGACGGGAATTATGCGCTGGAGTGAAAGTTCTGCGAAAGCGAAACTGGAGTCTGTGCTGGATGAGTTTTATGCAGAAGAAAAGACACCGGATATTATCTGTACGGCGTATGATGGATTTACCTATGAAGTGCAGGATGTCCTGAAGAGTGCGGGAATTTTACCTGGAAGCGAGGAATGGCCGCTGATCACAGGATATGGCAGTGAGGTACAGGCAGTCAAGGATGTGGCAGAAGGAGAACTTTCTTTTACCATGTTTATGGACCGTAAGGAGCTGGCAAAAGGCGGTGCGCAGATGGCAATTGATTATCTGACAGGAGAGAAGGTTGATGTGAAAGATTATTCACAGTATGACAATGGTGTGAAGATCGTGGGAACTTTTACCTGTACAGCGCAGATGATCGATAAGGATAATTATCAGATTCTGGTAGATAATGGAACTTATACAGAAAACGAGATTCAGCCGGAGCCGACAGAGACGCCAGAACCAACAGAAACACCGGAGCCGACAGAGACGCCAGAACCAACAGAGACACCGGTTCTGACAGAAACACCGGAACTGACAGGAACTCCGGCACCAACCGAAACGCAGACTGCATCAGAAATACCGGAAAGTACCGGAACACCGATACCGGCAGCAGGAAAGTCTGCTGATGATAAGACTGTGTAAGGAAAAGAGGAAAAATAAAAAGAATAAAAAGCGTGAAGTATAAAAGAATTAAAACGATAAATAAAAGAATCAGAGAAAGAGAATAAAAAAACGGCAGAAAGATAAGCAGTCATGCAGGTCTTTCTGCCATTTATTTTGGCTTTGTATTTATAGAATTTCTGTTACAGGGGCTTTTGTCTGCCCTGTTTCTGTGCCGGATATATTCCTGTTCTTTCGTTTTTCCGGAATCTATTATTCTCTGAAAGTTAAAGAATCATCAGTCATGGAATCAACGATTGCAAGAGATTCCAGACGGATTCCCATATCGCGGATTTCCTGACCGCCATGCTGGAAGCCTTTTTCGATTACGATTCCGGCACCTTCGAGAGTTGCTCCGGATTTCTTGACGATATCGATCAGACCCAGAAGTGCGCATCCGTTTGCAAGGAAATCATCGATCAGAAGAACGTGATCGTCCGGTCCGAGGAATTTCTTGGAAAGGATGACATCATAAACTTTCTTATGAGTGAAGGACTCTACCTTTGTAGAATACACTTCTCCGTCGAGATTGAGACTCTGTGTTTTTTTGGCGAATACGACAGGTACATCGAAGTACTGTGCTGCGATACAGGCGATACCGATACCGGATGCTTCGATTGTAAGAATTTTGGTAATAGGACAGTCAGAGAAGCGGCGTTTAAATTCTTTGCCGATTTCATTGATGAGAGTGATATCCATCTGATGATTTAAGAAGCTGTCTACTTTTAAAATATTTCCCGGTTTCACAATTCCATCCTTAAGAATTCGGTCTTTTAAAAGTTTCATAGAGTTCTCTCCTTTTATATATGTATTTAATTTGGGTTGCTGTTTATAAACCGTCTGATAATAGTGACAGCATAAGCAGTAACAGCTACTGTTATGGTAATTACAACTATGATACGCTATAATTTGTTTTGATGCAATTGATTTTGACAAAAAATATAAAAATAATTATAATAATCTCGAATCAGAGTGAGAAAAGCAGAGAGAAATCTGTGCAATCTGCCGGACAGAAAAGGAGAATGAACGGATGAAGAAAGAATATGAACTGATCTGGGAAATTTTTAACAAATGTCCCCGTAATCAGATGAGAGATGTTTTTGTGGAAGAGCTGGAACTGGATGACCCGGAGGAGTATATCCGCAATAAATTCAAAGGAAAAGAAGTTTCCTATGAAAAAACAGTACTGGAAGACGGTACGATCATTTTTGACATCACGACTTCTCAAATAAAACAGCGTTGCTCCTTTACAGAAATTTGATAAATGTGGTATAATATTATTTACGCTATGCAGGGACAGGAGCCGGATGCTTTTGTCCGTCTGATGCTGAGAAAGGAGAAGGTGAAAATGGGCGAAGAACAGAAAACACATACACATATACTGGAGGATGGCACAGTAGTAGAACATTCTCACGGAGAACATACACACCATCACAGCCATGCACATACAAAAGCAGTGCTGAACCGCCTTTCAAGAGCAATCGGACATATGGAATCCATTAAGAGGATGATCGAGGATGGGAGAGACTGCAGTGAAGTTCTGATACAGCTTTCAGCGGTGAAATCCGCGATCAATAATACAGGTAAGATCATTCTGCAGGATCATATTGAGCATTGTATTGTAGATGCGGTAGAGCATGGCGACAAGGATGCGATTAAGGAATTGGAGATCGCGATCGACAGATTTATGAAGTAATAAATCTGGCAAAACGATGTAATACGCATGCTGTGAAGCATGTGAAAATAAAGGAGAAAGTAACTATGGCAAAAGAATGTAGCAACACTTCATGTGACAAATCAAGCTGCGAAGGCTGTTCCAGTAAGAAACCGCAGAGCCTTCTTGCAGAAATGAATGCTCACTCAAACGTAAAACATGTGATCGGAGTTGTCAGCGGTAAAGGCGGCGTTGGTAAATCCTTCGTAACCGGTTCCCTGGCAAACATGATGGCAGCGCAGGGATACAAAGTGGGTATCCTGGATGCGGATATCACAGGTCCGTCTATTCCGAAAATGTATGGATTAAAGGGTGCAGCAATGGCGAATGACGAAGGCATTTACCCGATGATCACCAAAAACGGAATCAAGGTAATGTCTATCAACCTTCTGCTTCCGACAGAAGACACTCCTGTAATCTGGAGAGGTCCGGTTCTTGCAAATATGGTAAAACAGTTCTGGACAGATGTTATCTGGGGCGATGTAGACTATCTGTTTGTAGATATGCCTCCTGGAACAGGTGATGTTCCGCTGACAGTATTCCAGTCCCTGCCGATCGAGGGAATCGTGATCGTAACCTCTCCTCAGGATCTGGTTAAGATGATCGTAAAGAAAGCTTTCAACATGGCCGAAATGATGAAGATTCCGGTACTTGGTATCGTTGAGAACTACAGCTATGTGAAATGTCCGGACTGCGGCAAGCCGATCAAAGTATTTGGCGAGAGTCATATCGATGAGATTGCAGCCGAGCTGAAAGTTCCGGTAGTTGGAAAAATGCCGATCGATGTAGACTATGCAACAAAAGCAGACGGCGGATTTTTCGCAGCTATTGACAATCAGTATATTACAGATGCACTGACAGTTATGCCGAAATAAGATCAGGAAACAATAACCGGATATTGTCTGGTGTAAAAGATATTGTCTGGCGTAAATAAGAAGTTTTCATTCAGAGTAAAACAGGATCAGGGATTCTCTTTGATCCAGGACTGGGTGAAAACTTCTTTTTTATTTTACGAAAAATAAGTTTTAATGTTCCGGGAAATGATATATGCTGCGAAATTGCCTGCCGATGTTGCTGATGCTGCGGATGTATTGATATATTATCTATCATATCAGCAGGAAATCAGATATTTGCGAACATTTCGATAAAACGTTCCGCAGCCTGTGAAACAGTCAGACTGTCATACCGTGCAAGTACAAGCTGGCGTCCGGGCAGCGGTTCTTTCAGTATCAGTGGTGTGAGCTGATCATTTTCTTTCAGCATATAGTCAGGGACACAGGCGATGCCAAGCCCGATCCGCGCCAGGTCCAGAAGCAGGTCATTACTGTTTAATTCTACTTCGGGCAGGAGTTTGAGATTGTGGGCGGTAAAGGCTTCGTGCAGATATTCGCTGGTCGTACTTTTCTGGGAGAGCATCAGGATGGGATATTTCAGCAGTTCTGTAAGTTCGGTCTGGACCGTGTGTACGGGAAAATAATCCGTGTTGGCAACAAAGACATCCTGAAATTCTTTTAAGACACGGGTCTGAAAATGACTGCCAAGTCTGGAGTTGGGATAATTGCATACGATCAGATCCGCCTGACCTTTTTCCAGAAGTTCTACACAGCCGATTGAGGTGCTGTTTGTTACCTTGATCCGGACATCAGGATAAGTCTGGTGAAATTTTTGCAGATAATCGATGAGAAAATACCGGCAGATCGTATCGCTGGCTGCAATGCGAAGCTGACCTTTCAGCAGATTGTCTCCGGACAGAAGGGATTCGCCTTCATCCAGAAGCTGCAGGGCGGGTTTTACATGCTGAAGCAGAAGTTCCCCTTCCGGAGTCAGCAGTACTTTCTTTGTACTTCGGATAAAAAGAGGATGGTTTAATTTCTTTTCAAGCGTCTTGATAGACTGGCTGACTGCTGACTGGGAAATGAAGAGCTGACGGGAAGCCTCTGAGAAACTCAGGGTGGTAGCAACATAATAGAAAACTTTGTATAATTCCAGATTGATATCCATGATGGAACTCCTTTCATTAACGATTCTGCCAACGATATTGTCGGTGCAGCAAATAGTGTTATATTTTAGTTATCGTGTGAAAAACAGATATTAATTAGCAGTATTAATAAAAAATATAAGATATATTAATTTTACTAATGATATTTCTTATGATACTATATAGGAAGCAAAAGTTCAAGTTATGCCATCTGCTTTACAGGCAGAAGCAGCAGGAATGATTGTGGAAGTTGATGTACCGAGAATATAAAAGTACGATACACAGAAGAAAGGAGTTTCTATTTATTATGAGTAACGTAAAACGTGTCTATGTAGAAAAGAAACCGGCCTTCGCTGTACAGGCAAAGGAATTAAAACATGAGATCAGCAGCTATCTGGGAATCAAATCCGTAACAGCAGTCCGTGTGCTGATCCGTTATGATGTAGAGAATATTTCTGATGAAGTTTTTGATAAAGCATGCAAAACTGTTTTTGCAGAGCCACCTGTAGATGATTTATATCTGGAGAACTTTGAGTCCGCAGAAGGCTCTCATATCTTCTCCGTAGAGTTCCTGCCGGGACAGTTTGACCAGAGAGCAGATTCTGCTGTTCAGTGTGTACAGTTCCTGGATGAGAACGCACAGCCTATCATTCGTTCCGCAACTACTTATGTAATTGAAGGAACTATCACAGATGAAGAATTTGATGCTATTAAGCATCACTGCATCAACCCTGTAGATTCCCGTGAGACAGGTCTGGAGAAACCGGAAACACTGGTAACTGTATTCCCGGAACCGGAAGATGTTAAGATTTTTGACGGATTTAAGGAAATGCCGGAAGCAGAATTAAAGGAACTTTATGATTCTTTAAATCTTGCCATGACATTCAAGGATTTCCAGCATATCCAGCATTATTTCAAGGAAGAAGAGAAACGTGATCCGTCTATGACAGAGATTCGTGTACTTGATACCTACTGGTCAGATCATTGCCGTCATACAACCTTCTCCACAGAGCTGACAGATGTAAAATTTGACGAAGGTGATTACAAAGCACCGATCGTAGATACTTACAAGAAATATCTTGCTGACAGAGAAGAACTTTATAAGGGTCGTAAGGACAAATTTGTCTGCCTGATGGATCTGGCTCTGATGGCTATGAAGAAACTGAAAGCAGAAGGAAAGCTTGCTGATCAGGAAGAATCTGATGAGATCAATGCCTGCAGTATTGTAGTTCCTGTAGACGTAGACGGTAAAGAAGAAGAATGGCTGATCAACTTCAAGAATGAGACACATAACCATCCGACTGAAATCGAGCCATTTGGTGGTGCAGCTACCTGCCTCGGCGGTGCGATCCGTGACCCGCTTTCCGGACGTACTTATGTATATCAGGCAATGCGTGTAACAGGTGCCGCAGACCCGACTGTTTCTGTAAAAGAAACTCTTAAAGGTAAACTTCCTCAGAAGAAACTGGTAAGAAGCGCGGCTCACGGCTACAGCTCCTACGGAAACCAGATCGGTCTTGCAACCGGCTATGTAAAAGAAGTTTATCATCCAAACTACGTTGCAAAACGTATGGAGATCGGTGCAGTTATGGGTGCGGCTCCGAGACGTGCGGTTATCCGTGAGAACTCTGATCCGGGTGATATCATTATCTTACTTGGAGGACGTACTGGACGTGACGGTATTGGCGGTGCAACCGGTTCTTCCAAAGTTCATACAGAAGCTTCCATCGAAGTGTGCGGTGCTGAGGTTCAGAAAGGTAATGCTCCGACTGAGCGTAAGATCCAGCGTATGTTCCGCCGTGAGGAAGTCAGCCATATCATCAAGAAATGTAATGACTTTGGTGCAGGCGGTGTTTCCGTTGCAATCGGTGAGCTGGCAGCAGGTCTGAGAGTAGACCTTGACAAAGTTCCGAAGAAATATGCAGGTCTTGACGGAACTGAGATTGCAATCTCCGAGTCTCAGGAACGTATGGCAGTCGTAGTTGACCCGAAAGATGTAGATACTTTCCTTGGCTATGCAAATGAAGAGAATCTGGAGGCAATTCCGGTAGCAGTTGTTACAGAAGATCCTCGTCTGGTACTTGTATGGCGTGGAAAAGAGATTGTAAATATTTCCCGTGCATTCCTGGATACCAACGGTGCACATCAGGAAACAACAGTAGAAGTAGAAATCCCGAATAAAGAAGGCAACCTCTTTGAAGAGCGCCCGGATGTAGCTGATGTAAAGGCTAAATGGATGGAAACTCTGGCAGACTTAAATGTATGCTCTCAGAAAGGACTTGTGGAAATGTTCGACGGTTCTATCGGAGCAGGCAGCGTATTTATGCCATATGGCGGTAAATATCAGCTTACAGAAACTCAGTCAATGGTTGCCAAAGTTCCGGTACAGAATGGTAAAACAGATACTGTAACCATGATGAGCTATGGCTTTGACCCGTATTTATCCTCCTGGAGTCCATACCACGGAGCTGCTTATGCAGTGACAGAGTCCGTTGCCAGAATCGTGGCTACAGGTGGTGACTATAAGAAAATCCGTTTCACATTCCAGGAATACTTCCGTCGTATGACAGAAGATCCTAAGAGATGGAGCCAGCCTTTCGCAGCACTTCTCGGTGCTTATGCAGCACAGATGGGATTCGGACTTCCATCCATCGGTGGTAAGGACAGTATGTCCGGTACATTCAATGATATTGATGTACCTCCGACACTGGTATCTTTCGCAGTTGACGTTGCGAAGATCCAGGATGTGATCACACCGGAATTAAAGAAAGCAGGAAACAAACTGGTATGGCTTCGTGCACCGAAAGATCAGTATGATCTGCCGGATTATGCAGGAATCATGGATCAGTACGAGAAACTTCATAAAGATATGCAGGATGGCAAAGTTGTTTCTGCTTATGCACTTGATCGTCATGGTATTGCAGCGGCAGTTGCGAAGATGGCATTTGGTAATGGTATGGGTGTGAAAATCGAGCATAACCTTGATCCGAGAGATTTCTTTGCACCTGGATTTGGTGACATTATTCTGGAAGTTCCGGATGGTAAAGTTGGTGAGCTTTCCATTACTTATACAGTCATCGGTGAAGTAACTGATGACGGCAGCTTCTCTTATGGAAACACAGTGATCACAGTAGACGAAGCTGAAAATGTATGGAAAGGTACTCTGGAAAAAGTATTCAAGACTGTTTCCGCTGAGAACGACAAAGAAGCTGCTGACAGAGAAGAAAAACTTTATCATGCAGACAGCATCTATGTATGCAAGAATAAAGTTGCAAAACCTCGCGTATTTATTCCGGTATTCCCTGGAACAAACTGCGAGTATGACAGCACCCGTGCATTTGAACGTGCAGGCGCAGAAGTAGATGTAAAAGTATTCAAGAATCTGACAGCAGAAGATATCCATGATTCTGTAGAGCTGTTTGAGAAATCCATTGATCAGGCACAGATCATCATGTTCCCTGGCGGATTCTCCGCTGGTGATGAACCGGATGGTTCTGCGAAATTCTTTGCAACTGCATTCCAGAATGCGAAGATCAAAGAAGCTGTTATGAAGTTGATCAATGAAAGAGACGGTCTGGCACTTGGTATCTGTAACGGATTCCAGGCTCTGATCAAGCTTGGTCTTGTACCTTACGGTGAGATTTGCGGACAGAAAGCAGATTCTCCTACACTGACATTTAATACTATCGGACGCCATATCTCCAAGATGGTTTATACGAAGGTTGTTAGTAATAAATCTCCTTGGCTGCAGAAGGCACAGCTTGGCGGTGTATACTGTAACCCGGCTTCACATGGTGAAGGACGTTTCGTTGCAAATGAAGAATGGCTGCAGAAGCTGTTTGCAAACGGACAGGTTGCAACTCAGTATGTAACTCCGGATGGACAGCTCAGCGTTGATGAAGAATGGAATGTCAATGGTTCTTATATGAACATTGAAGGTATTACCAGCCCGGATGGACGTATCCTTGGTAAGATGGCACATAGTGAGCGCCGCGGGGATGGAGTTGCTATTAATATCTATGGAGAGCAGGATATTAAAATATTCGAGTCTGGTGTGGAATATTTTAGATAAAATATTTTTCCAGACGGAAGGTTCCCAGAGGAAGGACAGAAAGCGCTGTCCCTCCTCTGGACTCCATCCTTGAGCTTCTTTTTTAGGAGCGCCGGGATTGTGGTGTGGAGGAGTGTATTAACTTTGCGGGTTTGCCTGGTTGGGTAGGTTGTGAAGTATGGGATGAAGAAGTTCAGAGTCAAGCGGATTGCGAATATTCGCTTGACAGAATATAATTTCTAAAAGAGATGTGATTTAACGAAAGGGCGGCTGCTTGGGCAGCGCCCTTTTTTGAGTGGGAAGGGTATGGTTGGGAAAATATTTTTGATTACTTGATTTGAATCAAGTGGTAGAATTGCTATTTGTCAGACAATAAAGTATAATTAGAGAAAATCTTGTTTGCAAAGGAACAGGATAAACGATAACTTTAAGTAATATGGTTTTATCTGTTGATTTTGAGTGTGTAAAAAGGAAACAGTATGAGTGATGAAAGAAAAAGGGAAAATGAAGAGGAAAAACTGAAAGATTTTTTTCATAATGTGATAGGAATAAAATCGGAAGCTGTGCTGGAGGTGTTGGCGGAGAATTCGGAAATTTGTAATTTGAAGGCAAGAACTTTGCTGATGAAAGAGAATGAGAAGGTAGATGCGATTTCTTTTCTGTATAAAAAGGGTGGTCTTGTAAAGTCATATTATGAAAAATCGGATGGAAAAAAACAGGTTCACTGTTTTGCGCATTTTCCGGGGGAAGCTCTGGTAGGGATTATGAATCTGGACAAGCAGATAACCTCTTTCCTGACAGTGGAGCTGATAACGGACTGTGAAATTGTAAGGATATCAGCGGATGTTCTTCGAAAGCTGGCTATGGAGAATATAGAAATTGCTCTGGTCTGTAATCGGATGCAAAGTGTGGCATCTATGAGGGAATATGAATACAGAAAAAGGATTCTTACCTGTAATCCGGTACAGAGGTATGAATATTTTCTGGAAACCTATCCGGGGCTGGAAAAAAAGGTGAACAAAAAAGATATAGCATCTTATCTGAATATGACACCTGAATGCTTCAGCAGGATGCTGAAAAAATATGATGGGGCTTGACAGAGTTGGAAAGTAACTGTCAATTCACATAATAAAAACTCACAAATCAAGGAGGAAAAAGTTCATGAAGAAAAAGAAAGATGTATTATTAATGATTCTTGCTGCAGTAGTAGCAATGCTTGCCATGTCTGTGAATGTCTGGGCAGCACAGAAGAATCCGTTGGCGAAGATGCCAGCAAAGATGAAAGTTACATTGGGATGTAGCGTAGACAATGTGACAAACTATTCTACACCAGTATATTACAATCGTGAAAACATAGAAATCTCCGCGGTAAGCAGTAATCCCAAGGTGATGACGGTGTTTTCCCGTGTATCAGGCAGTGATGGTGGTGCGAAAAGAAATGCGTTTTATCAGGTAACTGGAATTAAGGAAGGGACAGCTAAGGTTAATGTCACTGTAAAAGTAAATGGAAAAACATATAAAAAAACCTGTACCTATACATTTGTAAAATATGCAAATCCATTTAAAACGCTGAAAATCGGAAAAAAGAACCTGGTTTCCTACTATGCAAAAGAACCGGAACCAAGCTTATATGGAGTTGTAAGCAGACTGAGTGGAAAACTGACTTATAGTCTGAAAACAGGATATAAAGTAGAAAAGATAGAATACAGCAGATTTGTTAATGCTAACAACGGAAGCATAAAAATGTATTCTATAAAAAAAGGACAAAAGCTTCCAAAGGATTTCCTGGCACTTTTTATCAAGTTAAAGAATACTAAAAATAATGCCTATGTTTCTATTAGAGTAGATAATTATTAGGGCAGTAGCGTTATGTGAAACGATTGATGGTACTATTGCCAGACATTTATCCATTTGAAAAGAAAGGATAAGAGATATGAAAAAGAATGCTTTTATAAGAAAAACTTACTAAATTTCTGATTATCTTTTCATAAGTTGGTAAATGCCGATATATCCCGTATTTTAGGGCTTTATCGGTATTTTCTTTTTGGAAGATACCTTGCATAAGCTGGCATTTACCAGCATGAAAATGCAACCAAAAGTAGTAAATGAGTAGTAAATATAAGCTCCGATATTAACAAGCCAGCCTTTCCAGCTCCGCTTTTGCAGATTGAAATGTACCGTGTGCGTAATAACCAAGTGTCATGGTTATGTTAGCGTGTCCCATGAGATATTGCAGAGTGTTAGGGTTCATTCCTCTGTTTGCCATATTCGTACAATAAGTATGTCGGAATGAATGTGGTGTGATGTTCGGTAACTTGTCCGTGTGATATTTGTTATACTTCTTAATCAATCCTCGCACCATGCCCTCATAGTTTCCTGCAACTTTAGGCAAGCCCTCACGGTTTAAGAATAGGAAATTGCTGTAACCACCTACAATCAGCGGTTGTGCTTTTCCTCTGCTCTTTAGTATTCTTTGGATTGCTTGATAAGCCCGTTCTGTCAATGGAAGTTCCCGTTTTCCGTTTTTGGTCTTAGGCGTTTCAATATAGTAGCCGATTTCGCTGTCTTTCAATAACTGGTGGTCTATATTGAGTATTCTGTTCTGCATATCAATATGCGTCGTTAGTCCGCAAAATTCAGAAATACGAAGTCCCGTTTCCAGCAGAAGCACAACCTCATCATAATACTTGCTGTAAATCTTGTCCTTTTCCATAAAGGCAAGCAGGCGTTCTTCCTGCTCTGGTGTAAGGATAACTTTCTGCTCCGTATCATCTTCCAGAACATCACTTAGCTTAAAGTCAAATGGGTTCTTTCTGATACAGTCGTCTTGTATCGCCATGTAAAATGACGCTTTCAAGGAACGCTTATAGTTATCAATCGTTTTATAGGCATATCCTTTTTCACTCATTCTGATAGCCCATTCTTTAGCGTCCGACTGCTTCACAGTATCAATCGCCCTCATACCCAATGGGTCGTTTTTCAGAGCGTTCATAAGATACTGTCGTCCTTTTTCAGTAGCCCTTTTAATGTTCTTTCTTTGGCTGTTCTTCTTCTCATAGAGCTGGCAGACTGTCATTTTACCACCGACTGTGTCGATACCGTCGTTAAGGTCTTTTTTTATCTGTGCTTCTTTTTCCCTCAACGATATATCATCACGCTTTCCAGCAGGTGTCTTGTCTGTCGGTACAAGTTTCCAAGAATAGATAAATTGTGGCTTTCCGTATATATCGGTATATTTATAAACGTATCTTCCGTCTTTTCGCTGGCTCTCTCCATTACGCAAATTGCGATTTTTACTGTCTTTTCGTTTTACATTAGACATAGTGTAAAGCTCCTTTCCGTCATGGAATGAGCCGTGATACGCTATACCTTATTATACCATATCTACGGCTCAATGACATTAGATTTCGTCCAATGTATCTATGATTTTTTCAAATTGTTTTCGCTTAATCTGAATACGATTACCGTTCACGATAACCCAGCCAGCGTCAATATTTTCTTCGGCTAATTTACGCAATTTCTTTTCGCCAATGCGGAAGTATTTAGACGCTTCTTCAATCGTCAGAGTATATTTTTCCCAGATAGGCACATCAGTATTGTTCATAATCTATGCACCTCCTTTACTGTGTGTCATTTTTTACAAGCAGGCAGACGGCTTTGGAAAGCTCCGTTAGTATCTCAACTATTCCCATTCTTGTGGGCAGAACCGCACCATGCGGACGTATCATTATTCTGTGAGGATAGGTCGTGGCAAAGCGACTTTTCCAACGGTCGCTCTCGGATCACTGCGTGGGTCGCTCGCTTTCTTTTGGAAAGGTCATGGCGTACAGTCCCCGTGGCTTGCTATCTCACAAACGTATCTGTCTGCTTTATTCAGTTGTCAAAGACCAGACGGGCATAATCAATCCCGATATGAATTAGAAGCGTTTAATATCAAAGTTTAAGATTTTACGAATAATCGCTTCTTTGATAAAACCTTTCATTTCCAAATCTACCGCAAGACGTAAGTTGTTGTTATCGTCGTAAAACGGACGCATACAGCATTGATTGATATATGGGTCATAAAATTCCAAGATTTTTGAAATAGCTGTTTCGTCGCCGTCGCAGGCTTTGGAAATAACCGTGAAAGTCGGTGTCAGCTCTTTTGGCATTTCTCTTTTTCCTCCTCAATCAGTTGCTTTAGCTTGTCTAGTGCTTGTATTCTGCATTTTGTTACATTAGCTCTGGAACAGTCAAGCATTTTTCCAATATAAGTGTCCGTGTCCCCAATGAAAAAATACTGTAAAACGATATTACGCTTTCGTTCTTCAATAGCTTTCAATGCACGAGCCAGTTGTTCATCTTCGATTGATACTTTTTCTCCACAGACTTCAAATACTGCAACATAATCCGTAGAATATGTATCTTCTGTACCTATGGAATTTAAGAGGTCGTCCATAATTTCGGCGAATGGCATTTCTTTTTTCTCTGAACGACGTATCGCTCGATAGAAGTCAATCACTCTATGACGTATAACTGTTTTAATAGCACAATCGAATTGATGACAGGTTTTTTCTTGTAGTTCTGACGGTTTCATTTTCCTCACCTCCTTTCGCTAGTCGAAAAGAGGTGTCTGCCCCTTTTCATATATACCGCGTTGAAAGTGGGGTACAGCGTAACCAAAATCAAAAAAAACTTAAAAAATTTTTTTCTGGCATGAAAAAAGCCCGCACAAAACATATAGTCTGTACGAGCCTTTGAAACTGTATTGTATTTAGTTCTTATAAAAATGCCGTTAGGGTCAAATTGATTGTGTCGAGGTATATCTAAAATATTCCATAATGACAGCTCCTTTACGGCACTATTCTTGTTTATTCAGACAGAAAAGAAATTGCACCGTTTTTAATTTCTAAGATTTCGTCGGCTTCTTCTGCCAAATGCTTACTATGTGTAACGACAACAACACATTTTCCTAATTCATGTGCAGTCTTTTTCAGCAAAGCAATGATTTCATCAGCGGTAGTTTCATCAAGATTTCCCGTCGGTTCATCTGCCAAAAGTACATGAGCGTCGCTGGCTAAAGCTCTTGCAATCGCCACACGCTGTTGTTGTCCACCAGATAGTTGCAATACATTTCTCTGCCAGTATTCTTTTCCAATGCCGACTTCTTCCAATAATTTTTCAGCATTTCCACTACCACCTAATTTGACATTTTCAACCGTTGTCAAATAATCAATCAGATTATAATTTTGAAATACCAATGAGATATTATGCTTTCTGTGGTAATTCAGCCCTTTTTTTGTAATGTCCTCGCCATTGCAAAGTACAGTCCCTTTTACCGCTGTGTCTAAGCCTGCTAACAACGATAAGAGTGTTGTTTTTCCTGCACCACTCGGACCGACAATGGTATAGAAGATACCCTCCTCGAAAGTAGCAGATACATTATTCAAAATGGTTTTATCTTTTTTTGTTTTGTAAGCATAGCTTACATTCTTTACTTCTAACATTTTCGTCGTCCTCCTAACTCATTTCCGATAAAATATCTTTCGGGTTTCTCTTTAGTATTACAATTCCAGATACCAGAACAGAAGCCGTTATCAACACAAGAACACTTACACCGTCCAGTAGATACATTTCTGGTGTAACCTCTACGCTGATACTCTGCACGTCCTGCTTTGGTGCAACGTATTCTGTGGATACTTTTCCCTCATTATTCTTTTCTTCCTCCTGCATTTGCTGAACCTGCTGTGATACCAGATAATTTGCAGTTGCTTTGGAAACGGCAGGAGCGACAGCAAAGGATAACATAAGGGAAAGAACAGCAATCATAATCGCTTCGCTCCAAATTTGTCCGATAATTCTAAATTTCGGAACACCGAGAGATAAGAAAATACCGACTTCCTGCACCCGATTTTTCAACCAGAAAAGAAATACTAAAACAAGGATAACAAAACTTGCAACAGAGATTACCAATATCATCATTTCGCTTACTTTTGCTAAATCATTGAAGTTTGAGGACATGGTTTCGGAATTTCCGTTATTGTCAATCAAATCATATTGCTCCCAATTGATGTCTACTTTTTGCAGATTTTCTTTTACTTCGTCGTAAGCTTCCACATCTTCCACTTTGAAATAGGCTCTTTCATATAATGGACTTGTTTCACTTTCTGCCTTTTCTGGAAATCTCAAATCAGTAAATATCACATTTTCCGAACGGTAAGTATCGCCCTGCATAAGTGGGGACATCTTTTGATCCACTTGATAAATTCCAACAATCTCGGCTTCTGATACCTTTGAATTTTCGGTATCGTGATAATCATTAAAAGAAATCTTATTGCCGATTTTCAAATTATTTTGCTTTGCAAGTTCCTCTGAAATGACACACATATCTTTATCCTCTGGTGTTATCATTCGTCCCTCTTTGATATGCAGGTTGCCAGATAAAACATTTCTGTCAAGTTTCATATCTCTGTTTCCAATCAGGCTTACACCGCCAACGTCTGCACTCTGGTCTACATCTTTGTCTTCAATTCTTTTGAAGTTTACTGGGTTTACAGCTGTGATTGCCGTTGTGATATTGTAATCTGCAATTCCTTTTACTTTTGCCAATTTCTCAATATCTTTTATATCTAAGGTTTCAAATTCATTTGTCGTCCACCCTTGCCACCCCTCTACACCATTAACAACTACTTTTTTTTGATAAACTCCACCTAAATTTCCTTCTTTTTCCCCAATTTTTTCCGAAAGTTCACTAAATCGTTTTGTTCGGTACTCCGCATTTTTTTCTAAAAGAAAGCCTGCACCTATAGCTTGTCTGGTTTTGTCCTGCACCTCAATACTGGCATTTTTGCTCGCCACACCTGCAAGAAGCAGGGTACTGATTGCAAAAACAATCAACAATAAGAGAATACTTTTTACGGGCTTTCTGAACACAGAACGCCTTGCCAATCCAAAAAAATTCATGTACTATCCCTCCATTTTTGCTAATATATCTTTTGGGTTTGCCCGTAATATGGGAAGAATGGAGCAACACAATGCCACCAAAATAACTGCACCGCCTAAAAGGAACAACATTCCAATATCTTGTATCTGCAAAACCACTTTCAGATTTTCTGTTACTGTTTCTGAACCAGTAATGACGTTTTGCAAAACACCAGAGAACAATTTACCAATCGCTGTTGCTCCTAAAACCGAAAGCGTAAATACACTGCCTGCTTCTAATAAAGTTTGCAGGAAAATTTCACTTTTTGCTTTACCTAGGCTCATAAAGATTGCCACTTCCTTTTGTCTTGTCCTCATCCACATACATAACAGCAGGGAAACAACGACAGTACCAGTTATCAAGGTAAGTATCAGCATAAGGTTTGCCACCTTGCTGATTTGCTCTAATGGAGCAGACATCTGTTGATAAAGGGTATCAGACGTGCTAAGTGCTATGTCATTTCCAAATATTTTTTGCAGACTGGTTTCCAGCACATCTAAATTTTCTGGTCTTTTTGAGTAAATGCAGATTTTTTCAAATGCAGGTTCTTTTAACAATTCTTTATAAGTGCTGTTGTCAATAAAGACTTGATTTTCTATTCGATTGACTGCGGTAGTTTCTGACGGCTGGTCTTTTTCCACATTTCCTGCGGACTTGAAAATCCCAATAATCTGAACAGATACTTTTGTTCCGTTTTCTGTACTTAGTTCAATCGTATCTCCAACTTTTAGCCCATTTTGATTTGCAAGGTTCGCATTGATAACAGCACCTTTTTTCTCATGTTTGATATAATCGCCAGAAGATAAGCGGTACTGCATTTCTGAAAAAGGGCTGTCCTTTTCCAAATCATCATAGGATAGCAACGCTATTTTCAAATTTTCCTCATTCGTAGAGGTATTGAGAGTAACGGGAGCAAAATTATTCGGAAATACCTCTTGTCTGCCGATACGGTTGATAGCTGAAACATCTTCCAACGTTTCAATCTTGTTTGCTTCATTCTCGGTTATCTTGCTGTCCTTACTTGTAATTTCAGCTAGAATCTTAGAGTTTGTCTTTTCCTGCATGGCTTGTTTGGACTCATTTGTAGTCCTTAAAATCATGCTTGTACCTAAAATCATACTGTTTACAAGTATCAAAACAATCAACAGAAGAATGGTTTTTCCTTTTTTTCGCTGTAAATAGCGAAAACCAAGTTGATAAAACTTCATACTTCACACCTCTATTCCCAACAGGCTATGACAACCTTTGTTGCATTGAAATGACTTGTGTCTGCAAACTCTCCATAAAGATATACATTTGATTGTTTCTTTACATCGGATATAGAACCCGTTGTTACATTTCTAACACCAGACTGTGCATTTACTGTGGCAATGACAAATTCACAATCTGGGTTATAGGTTACAGAAACAGCATTGTCTTTATTTTCCAATCCCGCTGCTTCCGATTTTATCCCAGCTCCCCCCTCAATTTCTTTTGCTTGACTTACGGAACAACCATTGTCTGTAAATTCCAAAACACTTCCTATCAAATTAGCAGACTCTAATATGTCGTTTTCTTTATTTTCTGAAGAACCATTTGCATTTTCTTCATTCGTATTAGAATTGACAATAGGATTAGACGTATCTGGCTTCTCATCTGGACTTGCACCACACCCCGTCAATGCACAGATACATAATCCAACTGCTACAAATTTACTGATGTTTGTTTTTTTCATTTTGTATTCCACCTTTCTTATTCGATATGCCACTATTGTAAAAGCAAACCATTCTAAAAATCCTGTAAAAAAGCAAGAAAATCATCATCATTTTTTAGAGGATTTTTACAGACTTTTCTGTTATACTGTCTATAATTAAAGCTTCTTGGACTGCTAATGTCCAAGATGATATATAGAAAAGGATTGATACATTATGAAAATACTTCTTCTGGAAGATGATTTAGAGTTATGTAAAAATATAAAAATTTCGCTGGAAAAAGAAAACTATATGGTTGATTGTTGCAATGACGGGGAAACTGCTATGCTGTATGCCTTAAATACAGACTATGCTTATGACCTTGCCATTGTAGACCGTATGTTACCGATTATTGACGGTTTAACAATCATAAAATCTATGCGTAAAAAAGGAATATCTATCCCTATCCTTATCATTACTGCCATGAGTACCTTGATAATCGGGTTGAGGGTTTAGACGGTGGTGCTGATGATTACTTAGTAAAACCATTTCATATCAAAGAATTGCTTGCAAGGGTTCGGGCGTTGACAAGGCGACCTGCCAATATCCAATTATCTCCCAAATTACAATATGGAGATTTAACTTTCGATAAAGACAGCAGAACCTTATCCACACCAAATAATTCTCTTTTATTAACTTCAAAAGAAACCGAGTTGACTTTTGTATTTATGCAGAACCCAGAAACACTATTTTCCCGTGAACAGCTAATCCTTAAAATCTGGGGTAGTTCTTCCGAAGTAGAAACTGGCAATGTAGACAGCTACATTTCTTTTCTGCGAAAACGTCTAAAGGAGTTAAAAAGTTCCTGTAAAATAACAACGGTCTACGGTGCAGGGTACAAACTGGAGAAAGAAACATGTTAAATAACTTATACCGAAAACTTCATATTCTGTTTGCAAGTTCTGTTATGCTGATTATTACCCTTGTGATTTCCTTTGTTGTTGCGAATACGGTTTATACGGAGAAAATCAACGAAAGTACCTTATTTCAAAGATTAACAACCTTGCTGATTTATCAAGTGGAAAGTGCTTCTTCGGATATGGATAAAGCACTCAAAGCCTACGAAGAAAGTTATCATATTTTTTCCTTGATTAGCGATACAAAAGGGAATACCATTTATCAAAGTGATTTTCCATTTCCAACTTCTGCGGACAAGCTGTTGCATGATGTAGAAAAACAGATTTCTACACAGCCATTATCACAAACAGAAAGCACCACAACTTCACAAGGCGGTTTTCTGGAAATAAAAGGAAAACATCACGATACTTATTTTGTTATTCCTGCTACAATTATGACAGCAAATGATACCGTATATCATGGGACTTTTCTTTATCAGACAGCCAACTTAACGGATATTTTACAAAAGACATTACCGATATATCTTCTTATCTGGCTTTTGGCTTGTATCGTTGTTATCATACTAACCCGTTATCTGCTGAAAAAGTCTTTTGCCCCAACAGAACGAATATTGCAAAGCCAAAAAGATTTTGTTGCAACAGCTTCCCATGAATTAAAATCTCCACTAGCTGTTATGATTTCCAACACGGATATGCTTCTTGATGATGTTTCCTTAAACGAGCAGGCAAAGCAAGCCTTACAGACCATAGATTTTGAATGTATGCGGTTATCCCGTTTAGTCAAAGATATGTTGCTTCTGGCTTCTTCCGACGCTAAAACATGGACATTGCATAAAAGTACAATCAATGTAGATACCTTGCTCATTACGTTATATGAAACATACGAACCCGTCTGCATGAAGCAGAATTTAGAACTAAAACTGCATTTATCCGAGGAAAGTTATCCTGCCATGCTTACCGACAAAGACCGATTATTTCAAATCTTGTGTATCTTTATGGATAATGCCATTCAACATTCCAAGAATAATTCTTTGATAGAGATAGAAGTAATCGCCACCGAAAAGAATATTGCTTTTTCTGTGGTAGACCACGGGCAAGGCATTTCTGATGAAGATAAGCAGTATATCTTTGACCGATTTTATAGTGGCGACAAGTCCCATGCTAACAAAGCGAATTTTGGACTGGGACTAAGTATCGCCAAAGAATTAACCCAAATGCTGAACGGTACTATCACTATTAATGATACTGTTGGTGGCGGTGCTACCTTTACTGTTAAATTTCCTCTGAAATAGATTAAGGCTTGCAGATCATACAATATGTATGGAGCAAGCCTTTTTTCAAATCTTTGTCTTTTTGGTAATCTTGTAAATATATTCTTCTGGGGTAGGGCGTTTATTACCAAAATACTTTTTGAAATTTGCCTGCACCTCTGGGTCTGGACTATTCATAGCTTCATCAATCGTCGCTTCAATATCAGCTCGTACATCAGCCAATGAAACACCGCCAGCTTTTGCACCTGCTTTCAATGCTTTTTTAATATCTCGTTTTTTAAGACCTATCATAATATTCATACTCCTTTTCAATATTAATGTCAGTTACCGATATATATAAATGTCATAATGCTAACTTACAATCTTTATCTTCAAGTAGTATTTACAATTCTCAATGTGTTATTGATTTTCTATACAGTTACATAAATCATCTATAAAACCAAATACTGCTTTATCAAAACATTCAACTGCTCCTAATGCCTTTGCCATACTAAATAGGTGTCTATCCACAGAAGCTGTCATTATACAGATTGGTATATTTTTTGTAAGTTCATGCTGAAGTAATGCCGTACCTGTATCGTCTGGGAGATTATAATCGGCGCAAATGAAATCATAAGTATCTTTTTTAATTTCTTCCAGAGCAGATTTTACCGAACCAACACCTTTGACTTTATATCCTTTATCTTTAAGAGCCTTACATAATATTTCCCTATAAGTAAGCGAGTCTTCTATAATCAGTATATTTTTCATAAACACCTCTTACATAAAAGTGGATATTAAGCCAAAAGTTAGAATACCAACAATAAGTAACCCCCAAAAAGCACAAATACATAAAGCAACAATTGAAAATACATCTCGACGTTTGGGATTTTTTACTACCGAAATCGAAAGACTAAAGCCAGACAATATTGAAATCACATTTAATGCAATCAACCCCGTTTGAAGTCCTCCTGTAATTTCTTCTGTAAAAAGAGAAAACAATAATGTGATAAATGGTAACAGCGAAATGACTAATGCAACAACGCTTAATTTATTTTTTTTCATTTTATATTACCTCATTTCTTTTCTTCCAAAGCATTTAATAGAAACACATAGTGCAAGTGCTGATATGATTACAGCACACGGGATAAACGGAAATAGTGATATTGTACTTCCTATACCTGCCGTTGTTACAGTATGTAATGCGTCTGATACTACATAACCGCTATAACAATAAGGGTACACTAACCATAAAGGCGTATTAGCAACTAAAACACCGGGAATTATCAAGAATAAATTTAATCCCATGGATAATAGTGGTTTTTCAAATAGTATGGTAATTGCCCACATACAAGAAATAGCTGGAACCATTGTCGCAAATAGTTTTACTGTCCACGTTAATAAATAAAAAACAGGAATAGTTTCTGTTACATTCATTATTTTAGTAGCGATAACGCCTGCAATAATGAATGAACTGAAAAAGATAAACAACTCAATTGCTAAAAAGCTCAATAATACCAAGAACTTTGTCAATGCAAGTTTTCCTTTACTAACGGGCAAAGCAAGCATTTTTAATATGCCATTATTCTTTATTTCTCTGTTGGCAATCATAACACAAACAACTACCATTGAGAATGGAAGTAAATAATATCCAAAAAGTAATGCACTTTGAATGAACATTGCCGACCAAGCGTCTGTATATTCTGGCGTCATATACATACTAATACTAGATACGCCAGAAACTACAACTAAGATAGGCGGAATTAAAAGTAAAGGTAAAATCATAGACCTTTTTACTTTCATAAATTCTATTTTTATCAATTCAATGATTGACATACTATTTCCTCCTTTATTCATAATGTTTTATTTTACCAAGATACCAGCCAATTACGAAGAATATGATTGTTTCAACAAACCCTAAAATTAAAACATTCATATCAATACTTGCCGTAGAAGCCACCGCAGGTTTCATCATTAGTACAAATGGATTGATAAGAAATAGGGACATATCTGAAAGTGACATTGCCATACCGCTAAAAAAACCTGCTACTCCAATACCTAATGTAAACCATATATTTTCACATCGTGATGACACCAAGAGCATAAATGCCAATACAGGTAAAGATGATACAAAGCAATATCCTGTATATTTGACAAGTGTTAGTAACTCAAAAGTTCCATTGGGTAAAAAGATATTTCCAATAATACACAATGCTCCGTTTTGCAAGACGATACAAAAAGCAAGCAAAACAAATAATATGTAAAATTTATTTTTGAAAATAGATGATGTTTCAAAAGGAAGCATATACATCTTTTTAATTGCATTTCCTTGAAACTCCATATTATATGTTAAAGTTGTTGCTACGATAATGCCAAACATATTAAGAACCATAATCATTCCGTAAAGCTGTGTCAACAAAACGTCCATAGGTGGAAGTGGTAAATTTAACAAAACTTCTTTACGAACTATAAAATTTGCAAAAGCATATAATGCACCAAGAAGTCCAACAATCGGTAACACTTCTAATATCCCAGTACGTTTACATTTTTTTAATTCTACGGTTAAATTTCTCATAATTTTAACCTCTGCTTTCTGTTGGCGTTATCCTCATCAATCATAGCTAAAAACATTTCTTCTAAATTATCATTTTCAAAACCAGCTTGATGTGCCGTCAATTTCAAATCATCAAGACTTCCTTCAAATAGTAATTTTCCGTGATTTAAAATACCAATGTCGTCAGCTAGTAACTCAATTTCTGATAACATATGTGATGAAATCAGAACCGTACAGTCATATCTTTTTGGAAGTGATTTAATAAGGGTGCGAATTTCATGGATACCTGCTGGGTCTAAGCCGTTTGTTGGTTCATCTAAAATTAAAACTGGTGGTTCGCCAAGCAAAGCAGAAGCAAGACCTAAACGCTGTTTCATTCCCAAAGAATATTTTTTTGCCAAGCGATTACCAAACTCAGATAATCCTACTAATTCTAATGCTTCATCAACGCTAGTCGCTGGAAGTCCTAAAATTCTACGAATAATATCAAGATTTTCTCTACCTGTTAAATTTGGATAAAATGATGGGGACTCAATAAATGAACCGACATTTTTCAAAATTTGGACACGGTCATTTGGAAAAGTCATGTTATCAATTTGAAATTTTCCATCAGTTGGTGCAGTCAAACCCAAAAGCATTTTCATAGTCGTAGATTTCCCAGCACCATTTGGACCGAGAAAACCGTAAATACTACCTTTCTTAATGTGTAAAGATACGTGGTCTACTGCAATAAACTCTTTGTATGTTTTTGTCAAATTTTTAGTTTCAATCATGTTTTTCATAATTTTTAACTCCTTTCTTGTTACCTATAATATAAAGCACCGACATTACAGCAACATTCTCTCTACCTTACATTTACCTTACAAATGTGAAAATGACTGTTCAACTTTTTTCAGAATGTTATAATAAGATAAAAAAAAGATAAAGAGAGTGTGACAAACAAATGAAAGATACATACTTAAAATCAAAAAAAATATTGATAGTTGATGATGAAGAATGTTTAAGAAGTATGCTTATTACCATATTAAAAGATGAAAATTTTTATAATATTGTTACTGCTGATTGTGTAAAATCAGCTTTGAAAATCTGCCAACAGGAAAAACCAGATATAGCTATATTAGATGTTATGCTTCCAGACGGAAACGGCTTTGAACTTATGGACTCACTAAGAAGTTTCACTAATATTCCAGTAATATTTTTGACTGCAAAAGATGATATACAAGATAAATATTCTGGTTTTGGGTTAGGAGCTGACGATTATATAACAAAACCCTTTATGCCCAAAGAACTTATCTATCGCCTAAATGCTGTATTACGCAGATGTTATAAGGAAGATAGTCCTCTTATAGAATTACATGATTGTAAAATTGATTTAGCTAATGCACAGGTTATAAAGAATGATGAAGTTTTACCTCTTACTGCAAAAGAGCATGATATTTTAGAAACCCTTATACGAAATGCTAGTCATATTGTGACAATAGACGCTCTTTGTGAAGCTGTATGGGGCGACAACCCATTTGGATATGGAAATTCTCTCCTTGCTCATATTCGACGTATAAGAGAAAAAATTGAGCTTAATCCCTCAAAGCCAATATCACTAATAACAGTTAAAGGATTGGGGTATAAAATAAATGTGGAAAGCAGGTTATAATAATGCGTAATTTTGGAAAATTTATCAGTAAGCATTTTCTTTATATACTTATCAGTAGTAATTTTATCGTGATTTTTGATTTGCTCATTTTCTTTCTAACTTTTAACGGTACTGTTAATAGTATAAGCAAAGAT
>NZ_QUDO01000019.1 GCF_003477525.1 Ruminococcus sp. AF41-9 | reverse complement strand
CAGATCTGAAAGAACTTCATTTACAAATGGAAATCTTAAAGGCGGCATAAATGCAGGCAGATATACAGCGGACTACCTGCAATGTGGGAACCTGCCATATCTGGCATGGGAAAATGCGCATAACTGCGCTGGCCTAAGTTACAGGCGTATCCGCCGATATTTAGTCTGACGCCTAAAGCGTCTGGAAGCACGCGACTTCAGTCGTGTGAGGATAAAGTTTTTAATTCACATATAAAACAAAATGTTGGGTTTGATATTGATCAATGAATTGCATCAATCCATTTTTCAATGTCTTTTTTGGATGTTCGTAGTGTTGTTTCGTCAAAGCGGATATTTATGCCCTTTTTTACATCTGCTCCCTGGCAGACGCTCTGGAAGTCTTCAAATGTGTGCCCAATCCAGCCGCCGTTTGTAGCGAATGGGTAGACAGTTTTTCCTTTCCAGTTCTGACTTTTCAGGAAAGTATGCATAGCCGGAGCAAAAGTATACCACCATACAGGAGTGCCGAGAATGATGGTATCATACTGATCCAGATTTATATCTACAGGTTTAAGCTTTGGACAATAACCGCGGTTTACTTCATCCTGTCCCTGATTTACAACCTGATTGTAGTTGGTGCTGTATGGAACAACGGTTTCAATGCGAAGAACATCAGCATCAATTTTTTTCTGGATCATGTCTACAATACTTTTGGTGTTGCCGCGGTAAGAATAATAAATAACTAATGGTTTCATAATAGTTTGCTTCCTTTCTGAAAGACATTAAAGTATTTTAGGAATAGCGCAGGATTATGGCTATTCGGGTAAGGCTTTTGTTTTTTGGTTTTCGGATTTGTTTATACTTTAATACTTAAAGTTCACTCTAAGTCAAGATAATTTATGGAATTTATCCTGCTTTAAATGTAAAATAGTTTTGTTTTTTTGAACCTGTGTGCAGTTTCTATGAAATACCGGCAGGTGTTTTTTGTACACACCCGTCGTTGGCAATGTTGTATCATGAATTTCCATTGTCATGGGTTCTTACGATCATGCTTGTTGTAATCAGTTTTGTTGCTGTAAAGCCTTTTGGGGTATATAAATATGAATTATGAAAGTATACGAATTTGGCGATAAGAATAAGCCGGGAATTATGCTGTTTCCTGGAACCTGCTGTTACTGGAAATCAAATTTCGGACATGTGCTGGAGAATCTGCAGGAGCATTTTTATACAATGGTTGTGAGCTACAGTGGATTTGATGAGACCGAAAATACAACTTTTATTTCTGAACTGGATGAAGTAGAGAAAGTTGAAGCATATATTAAGAATAAATTTGACGGAAAGATTTTTGCTGCATATGGATGTTCGTTGGGAGGATCTTTGGTTTCTTTGCTGGTAGGCCGTCAGAATATTCATATTGATCATGCGATCATTGGCTCCAGTGATATGGATCAGGCACCGAAATGGCTGGCAAAAATTGAAACTGCGATTATGATCCCACTATTTTATCCCTTTATTACAGGAAAAAATGACTGTTTTTTGAGTAGAAAAATGGATAAGAGACTGCAGCAGGGCGGAGAAAGTGCTGAGTATACGAAAAAATTTCTGAAAATCATGGGTGTGGGAAGCGGAATTGACCTTTCGTTCATTTCAAAAGAATCCATGAAAAATCAGTTCTGTACGGACCTGTATACGAAAGTCGGTGAGAAAATCCATGTACCGGGAACAACCATTCATGTTTTTTATGCTAAGAAAATGGGAGAAAAATATCTGGACCGCTATTTAAAATAATTTGCAGATCCGGATATCCGTGAATTTGCTCTGCAGCATGAGCAGTTGCTGTTGGATGCAGACCGTTGGACGGAGGAAGTTTGTAAAGCTTGTGGAATTTACTAAAAATAGAAGCTTGTCAGTAAATTTGAAAATTTTTATAGAAAGCAGAGTGCTTTTGGGCAGTGAGTGTTTCCTGAAGTAAAGCTTCGGGATCTTTATCAGCAGTATTGATGTTAAGGATTTCTTCAAAATAGCGGTAAAATCAGGCGCAGGCCACAAATCTCATTTTTGGAGACTTATGATCTGCGCCTGGTTTTTATAATATCATCTGGAATAACATTACCATAAGAGGCATTGTGATAATTGAAAATAGAGTAGTTACAACATTGATCGCGCTGGCATATCGTGAGTCGTTTCCATACACCTGGCACATTTGTGTTACTGTGGAAGCAGATGGTGTAATGACCGCCAGGAAAACGATCAGCATGATCTGATTTCCGTCTGCAGAAAGAGATGCCAGATGACTGATCTTGAGAAGAATCAGTGAGAATAACGGCACCGCGATCAGACGAAGGAACGAAATAAAATATACTCTTTTATTTGCAAAAATCTGTTTCAGATTCATGCCTGCGAAGAGCATACCTGTTACAAACATGCTTGCAGGTCCGATCATACTGCCGACTGCACTGAGGGTATTTCCGATGATCTCAGGCAGGTGTATACGGGTGAAGAAAAGTATGACGCCAATGAAAATGGAGATCATATTTATGTTTAATATAATCTTTTTCCAGTCATAAGACGGCTCACGGCTGAGAATCTTTTTACAGTGTGTCCAGAGAAAAACAAGCTGTACACTCATGAAAACACATCCATACAGTACCCATTCCTGTCCTAAAATAAATGTCACGATCGGTACAATCAGGTTACCGGAATTGGAGTAGTAAACAGAGGCGATTTCTACCTCATTTAAATGGAGAAGCTTTCCGAAAGCTGAAATAATGATCAGAAGGATTATCTGAAGCATGACAGAGGCTGCAAGAGCAATGAGCAGGCCCTTGACTGTATCCATGGTATAATCTACCTGAAATGCGTTAATGATCACGCAGGGAATGATCAGATAAAGGACTATTTTTGATAAAACTTTACTGTCATCATCTTTTAAAAGACCTGTTTTTACGATTAAAAATCCCATGAAGATCATAAGAAAAAGTTCTGTAATCTGCTCCATGAGAAGGATACTGATATGCATAAAATCATCTCCTGTCAGTTTTGTTTATGAAAGATAATAGGACATTGAATTTCTATTGAATGTCCGCAATCATTATAAAACATAGATGGATTGAGCACAAGAAAAAACCAAAGCTATATGAGGAAAATATTGTTGCAGGAGGTTTATCGGGCAAAAAAATCCAGTAAAAAAGAGTAAGATCGGCATTTCTTTATTTTCATAAACTGCTATAATTAGAAAAGAAGAAAGGCGAAATACAGCAGATGAAGTAGCCTTGAGGAAAGGGAGAAGAAAGAATATGGAAATTCTGGAGATTATTCTACCGGTATTGGTTATGGTCATACTGGGAATGGCATGCAGAAAAGGAAAATTGTTAACGCAGAGCGGCATTGATAATATGAAAATTTTGGTGACTAATATTATGCTGCCGGTTGCAATTTTTCATGCGTTGGCAACTGCGGAATATAGCAGAAAAACAGGAATCCTGGTATTAATCATGCTTGTGATGCTGGTAATCTCATTTGGAATCGGATTTTTGCTGAAGCCGTTTATGGAAGAGACATATAGAAAATATCTTCCGTTTATGGTCTGTGTGTATGAGGGAGGTATGATGGCATATCCTTTATATACCAGTTTATGCGGCAGTGAAAATCTGTCCCAGATTGCAGTGCTTGATATTGCGGGATTACTTTTTGGATTCAGCATTTATATGGGACTTTTAGGTCAGACGGAAAACGGAGAGAGATTTAATATAAAAAATTTGTTTTTCAGTGCATTAAAGACGCCTGCATTTGTGGCGAGCGTTCTTGGAATCATTGCCGGATTATCCGGAGTTATCAACAGACTGATCGCGGGACCGCTTGGCGGAACTTACCTGAGTGTGGAAAATATCTTAACAGTGTCTGTTTCTTCTATTATTCTTCTGACTGTGGGATACAGCATAGAACTGACACCGGAACTAATAAAACCATGTATTAAGACGATTATCATGCGCGTGTGCCTGCAGGCGGTTATGATGGCGGGAGTTCTGCTGGCTGTGAAGTACTTTGCAGGAAGTTCCAGACTGCTGAATCTTGCAGTTATCATGTATATGTCAGCACCGGCTACGTTCAGTCTTCAGACGTTTTTGAAGAAGAAAGAAAGCAGTGCATATGCATCTACTACCAATTCGATTTACTGTATTGTTTCTATTTTGGTTTATATGATAGCGGCAGTTTTTTCATTGCAGTAGAAGAAAAGCAAAACATATAAGAAAAGAGGTGGATAGAAAATGGATTGTCAAATATTTTCAAAAATCCGTTGAATTAAATTCGCAACTATATTATAATGGGTTAAGTCAAAATGAAGAGTACCCATAAAAGCGTTGATGAAGAAAGTAGTGCAGTCAGGTTCTGACAGAGAGAGAAACATTTGCTGGAAGTTTCTTGAGAACGGATTACATGAAGACCACTTCGAAGCTGTGCGCAGAAGGATGGATTCCGAAGCGTTACCGTATTGCCCCGTTATCGGCTGTAAGAGTAAAAAATTAAGGTGGAACCGTGTGCAAGCACCCTTAGATCATGTATAAATCTATGGGTGCTTTTTTCATTCTATAGCAAGTCAGAGACAAAATATCTTTTGACCCTGACATCATTTCATGAAAACATAAAAATTAAAAAGGAGAATACAAATGGTAAATTTCAAAGAAAATGAGCAGTTAAACACACTCAATCATTCTTGCGCCCATGTCATGGCACAGGCAATTAAGCATCTTTATCCAAATGCCAAATTCTGGGTAGGACCTGTTGTAGCAGAAGGATTCTACTATGATATCGATCTTGGCGATGATGTTATCCGTGATGAAGATATCGAAAAGATTACAAAAGAAATGAAGAAAGTTGTTAAATCCGGTAAAAAGATCATTCGTCGTGAAGTTTCCAAGGAAGAAGCTCTGGAAATGTTCAAAGATGATCCTTACAAACTGGACTTAATCGGAGATCTTGACGATGGCAATATCACAGTTTACGATCAGGGTGATTTCACAGACCTCTGTCGTGGACCTCATGTAGATAACGTAAAATTATGTAAATACTTCAAGCTGATCCGTCATTCTGGTGCTTACTGGAAAGGTGACAGCAAGAATAAAATGCTTCAGCGTATTTACGGTGTATGTTTCCCGACTCAGGAAGAGCTGGATGCACACTTACAGTTATTAGAGGAAGCCAAAGAAAGAGATCACAGAAAAATCGGTAAAGATATGAACTTGTTTATGGTAGACGATCTTGTTGGACGTGGCCTTCCAATGTTCCTGCCAAAAGGTTATACGATCTGGCAGGAGCTGGAAAACTACATCAAGGATAAAGAAAGAAAACTTGGATATCTCCATGTTATGACTCCTTGTGTTGGTACTGTAAATCTCTACAAGACTTCCGGACACTGGGATCACTACAAAGAGAACATGTTCCCGCCTATGGAAATGGAAGGAGAGTCCTTTGTCCTCAGACCAATGAATTGTCCGCATCATATGATGATCTATGCAAACAGAAGACATTCCTACAAGGACCTGCCGATCCGTATCGGTGAAATCGCTCATGACTTCCGTTATGAGAGCAGCGGTACCTTAAAAGGTATTGAACGTGGCCGTCACTTCTGCCAGAATGATGCCCATCTGTTTGTAACACCAGAGCAGATCAAGGATGAATTTACAAAAGTTGTCAGATTAATTTTTGATACTTATAAAGATTTCGGTATTACTAATTATCGTTGTGTTCTTTCTCTCCGTGACCCTGAGAACAAAGAAAAATACCATGATGATGATGAGATGTGGAATACAGCAGAAGATGCACTGCGTCATGTTTTAAATGATATCGGAATTGAATACACAGAAGAAATCGGTGAAGCTGCATTCTATGGCCCGAAACTGGATGTAAATGTTCAGCCGGCTATTGGTAATGAGATCACTCTTTCTACCTGCCAGTTAGACTTCTGTCTGCCAGCTAAATTCAATCTGTATTACATTGACAGTAATGGCGAAAAGAAGACACCTGTTGTACTGCATCGTGCTATCCTGGGATCTCTGGATCGTTTTATGGCTTATATCCTGGAAGAGACAAAAGGCAACCTGCCGACATGGCTTGCTCCTGTTCAGGTTCGCGTAATCCCGGTTAAAACAGATGACGACGGATTAAATGCTTATGCGAAAGAAATCGTTGATGCATTAGAGGCAGCCGATGTTCGTGTTGAGCTTGATGACCGTTCTGAAAAACTTGGTTACCGTATGCGTGATGGTCAGGTACAGAAAGTACCTTATCTGCTGGTTATCGGATTCAACGAAAAAGATGACCGCAGCGTTTCCTTCCGTCTCCACGGAGAAAAAGAAACAAATGTGCTTCCACTGGATGAGTTTGTAGAAGCAATCAAGAAAGAGATTGCTGAAAAATCCAGAGAACACATTTCTGTAAAATAATATGTGATAAATAAAAATGCCTGTCCTATGGTTATTGTTTGAAATCATAGAACAGGCGTTTATTTTTTGCTTCCTTTGTAAGCGTCAATCCCGATGCCCGGCATTCATGGATTACATTTAACCAGTATTGGTATTTCACTTGTTTATCTGGGGTAAGAAGTGAAAAATCCATACTTTTCTCTTTGAGTATCATAATTATAATTATGATTTTAAGGGAAAACTGTTGGAATGTCTGTACACCTTTTTATTTGACGCTTACATCAGTACTTTGAGATGACTGCAATTATATTTTTTTAATTTCAAGTCACTTATGCTCTTAGTTTCAAATAAAGAGGTGCTTCACAAATTCTTCACAAAAAATTAGCACTCACCTATAAATCCGGAGAACAGATGGAGCAACTTGGCAAGTATGGTTTTCTTCGCAGAGATTATCTGAAGAATCATCGAAATTCAACCTATCAGGTGATGCTTCTGCAGGATACGATTGGAAAGCATCTTCTGGAAGTGGACAAGGCAGCCAGAGAACGGGAAGAGGTAATTCTGAAGCAGTTAGAAGAAAAAGAACCATTGCCGGATAAAGAAATAGATCAGATTGCATGGGTAAGAGCAGCCAACCAGCACAGAGCGATTGCGGAAGAGATTATTCTCAAGGAATTGATTTATGTTTAAATGAAGGTGATGAGGTCGTGGATTGCGGCCTCATTATTATATGTGAACATGAAATAGCGGTAGGCATAATGAGAAAAATAGGGTAATATAACAGTAAGCAGTTGGGACAGTTTTGAAATGCCAATTTGGCATTTCAAGTTATAGAAGGAAATCGATAATGAAAAAAGAGATATTAATAGCAGATAATATTGATAATATTTATGATGAAATAAATGCGTTAATCAGGGAAAAGAAAACTAATGTAAAAAAAGTTGTGAATGATGCCATTATTTCTCTTAATTGGGGAATTGGAAAAAGACTTAGTGTGGAGTTAAGTTAACTGGAAATAATAAGCCTGAGTATGGAAAAAAGGTTGTTGCAGAAGTCAGTAAACGGCTGGAACAGGAGTATGGTTCGGGATTTGATAAAACATCAATTTCAAGAATGATTAAGTTTATCAGGAATTTCCTGACTTCGAAAAAGTTGCGACATTGTCGCAACAATTGACTTGGTCGCATTTTGTAGAGATTCTGCCAATACAAGATGAGTTAAAAAGAGATTTTTTTGCTGCAATGTGTATGCAGGATTTCGGGGATTGCAGTGCTAGGAGATGTAATCAGAGAATATCTGCTTGTGAATTTAATTGTGTTATTTGTGTTTGTCAATATGGGAATCATACTGATTAGAATGTATCTTCGGAATACTATGTAAATTATTATTTTAATGACCAGATGAGGGTATAAATTGCATTCCAAGTGCAGTGAATATAATGCGCATGAACATGAAATTTTAAATATTATGAAGACAAAATTTGGTTGATTAACCAGGTAAAAGTGATATACTGAATGCATAAGAAAAGAAACCGTGTGGAATTACAGTTTTGTTTTCACACGGTTTTTTAGAAAATGAGAGTTAGATATTACTAACATGAACACTGGCAGTTTTTTTGAAAATGAAAAAGAGGACGGATTTCTATGAGAATATTGATTTATGGTGCAGGTGTGATTGGATCCTTGTATGCGGTCTTATTTGCAGAAACTGGTTATGATACGAGTATTTATGCCAGAGGTAAAAGACTTGAGTTTTTAAAGAAAAATGGACTGCTTTATAAGAAAAACCAGAACATAAGGCGGGCAGAAGCCACGATTCTTGGAGAATTGTCAGATAATGATGCTTACGATTTTATTTTGCTAACTGTCAGGGAAAATCAGCTATATGAAGCACTTGCTGAATTAAAAAATAATAAAAGCAATATAATTGTTACAATGGTAAATTCATTGGACAGTTATAAAAAATGGGAAGATATTGTTGGAAAGGGAGAATATTGCCTGCTTTTCCAGGAGCGGGCGGAAGTATAAATAATGATGGTATCCTTGATGCAGCACTCACTCCAAGAATGATTCAGCCGACAACATTTGCAGAAATATCAGGAAATAAATCCGAAAAGACAAAGCAGTTTTCAAAGATATTAAGGCATGCTCATATACCATATCAGAAAGTAGTGGATATGCATATGTGGCAATTATGTCATCTTGCCATGGTGGTGCCGATTGCAGATGCATATTACGAAGCAGATTGCCCGGAAAGAGCGGGAAAAGACTGGAAGATTATGAAGAAAACAGCAAAAAAATTGAAAAGAAATTTTAGCTTTTTGAGAAAACAGGCAGGTAGGCTGTCACCTTGTAAAATGAATATTTTTCGTTTTTTACCACTGCCAATTATGACGATTATGCTTGCTGTTACATTCGAAAGTAGCTTTGGAGATAAATTTATGTATCAACATGCCAGGAAGGCACCAGATGAAATGAGGGAGCTGCATAAGCAATTTTATGCTTATATGAAAAAACTAAAGGAGGCCAGATATGAAATTTTATGAAAGTGGAGACAGTAGTAAACCAGTGATATTTTTATTTCCTGGTACCTGTTGCCTGTATAGTAGCTTTGATCATATACTGGATAGATTACATTCTTATTTTTACACGGTAACAGTTTCTTATGATGGATTTGATCCAAATGAGAAAACAGAATTTTATTCAATGGAAGATGAATGCGAAAAGATTGAGCAGGAAATCAAGAAAAAGTATGATGGAAGAATTAAAGCAGCGTATGGGTGTTCCCTTGGAGGAAGTTTTGTATCCCTTTTGATTCAGCGAAAAAGAATTCATATAGATCATGGCATCATTGGAAGCAGTGATATGGATGAAGCTGGTCAGTTTATGGCGAAAATTCAGTCATCTGTAGTTGTGCCGATTATGTATAAAATGGTACATACTGGTAAATTGCCTAAATTTATGCAAAAGAAAATAAATGAAGCAGATAAATCAAAGAAAGAAATGATTGATGGATTTTTAAATATGTTCGGCATTGAGCAGGGAGGAAATCCATGGATTACGAAACAGAGTGTTTATAATCAGTTTTATTCTGATCTGGTCACGAAAGTCCAGCATGGAATTGATGTGCCGGGAACTACGATACACGTGTTTTACGCAACAAAGATGGGCAGAAAATATGAAAAGAGATATTGTACTTATTTTAAAAATCCGGATATTCGGAGACATAACATGCAGCATGAAGAACTGTTTTGCTGTCATAGTGCAGAGTGGGTGGAAGAAGTAAGAAAGGCAGTGGAAGGCGACAGATAATGAAAGAAAAAGTGAATGTGACAGGTGTGTCGGAAACGATGGTACAGACCCTGTATGCAAGAGCAAAAGAAACAAGAAAGAAAAATGCTAAAATAAATGACGAAATTGCAGTAGAACTTGTGAAAAAGCTTGATTATGACTTTTCCAAAGCGGATAAAGATAACGCCATGACTTATGGTGTGATTGCGAGAACAATTGTATTAGACCGGATGGTTGAGCAATATCTGAAGAAGCATGCAAATACAGTTGTTATAAATATCGCATGTGGACTGGATACCAGATGTTATCGTATGAAGGGAAAATACCTTCGTTGGTACAATGTAGACCTGCCGGAAACAATGAAAATAAGGAGCCAGTTCCTTACCGAAACTGATTCAGTGTATCAGATCGCAAAGTCTGCAATGGATGATTCCTACATAGATGCTATCGATTATCACGATGAGAATGTTTTGGTAATAATCGAAGGACTTACCATGTATTTGTGTGAGAAAGATATCAGGAAGATGTTTTCTATTATTGAAAAATCATTTCAGAAAGTTACAGTAATGGTCGAAACCATGTCACCTTTTGTTGTAAAACATGTGAAAGAAAAATCCATAGAGGGAAGCAATGTAAAATTCATATGGGGAGTTAAGAATGGAAAGGAGCTGCAAAGAATCATACCAGCATTTTCTGTTCGGCAGGAAGTCAGTCTTGTTGAAGGAATGAAAGAACTTATGTCCATTTATCATGTGATAGGCAGAATTCCAGTTGTTCGGAATATCTCAAACAAAATAATAGTTTTGGAGAAACTTGGCTGATATTAAGGAGATGATACAGATGAGAAAAAGACATTTTGATGTGGAAACAGATGGATTTTATGGTGCATATTGGAAATGCAAAACAGGATCAGACTGTGCAATGATTGCCATGATCGGGGATGATCCAGAGGATTATCTGGCGCGTACATCCGTGAAATGGCTACATAAACTCGGTGTGAATGTGATGACAATGTCACCTGGAAAAAAAGATTATGGACATCATAATTATCCATTGGAACGTATAGAGAAAGCAATCAATTGGTTAAAAGCACATGGTGATCAGAAGATAGGAATTGTCGGGGCATCTACTACAGGAACACTGGCATTGACTGCTGCTTCTTATTTTAAAGATATCACATTAACGATAGGTCTGACACCGAGTGATTTTATCTGGCAGGGGTTTATGCAGGGCAAAAAAGATGGCTGTAAGGAATGGCCGATTGAAGGAGAATCTCTTTTTTCTTACAAAGGAGAACCCCTTCCGTATATGCCGTTTTGTTACAAACATCCGGATTACTGGCATGTGATTGAGAAAGAAACAAAACGGACCGGTGATATGATCAATTCAAGAAAACTATTTGATGATTCTGAAAAGGCTCACCCAATCACAGAAGACGAGATGATCAAGATTGAAAAAATCCATGGAACAGTATTGTTAATTGGTGCTGAAGATGATGTGTTGTGGGATACTGCAAAATATATCCGCCGTATGAAGCAGCGTATGAAAGAACATTCACACACATGCAGATTGGATTATGTCATTTATGAGCATGGAACCCATTTCGTTTTTCCGGAGAGCATGCTAAAGACAATGCTCCCGGTTGGATCCGGACTCTTTGTGAAACTGGCATTTCAGGCAGCAAGAAAACATCCGAAAGAATGTCGCAGAGCACGTCTGGATATTGACTGGCGGGTAAGAAATGCTGTTGCAAAATGGAAGAGAGTAGATAGATAAAAAATAGACAGAAGGTGGAAGTGTGGTATTTAAAACAACAGGAAATAAATCAAATTCAGTCATTCTGTTTTTCCATGCAATGGGAGTAACTGGGGAAAGCAGTATGCCGGTTGCAGAGAAAATGGCAGAAAAATATTATTGCATTATGCCAACATCGACTGTGTATTGCTCCGGACAGAGGTATCAAAGCAAAAGAGATGAGATACAACAGATTGTACGATTTTTGGGGAACCATGGAATCAAAGAAATAGAACTTATAGTTGCATCTTCGATTGGAGCAGATCTCGCCATGGCATTCCTGACAGAGATAAAAATACCGGTAAAGCATGTTTTTTTTGATGGCGGGCAGTTTGCACAGATTGGAAAGGCAACACGCAGAATCATGGTTCCTTTCTTATATATAGCAATGAAAAGTTTATATTGGTCAAAAGGAAAGACACTAAAGAGAATCATGTGGTGTGACGATGATAAAATTAAACCTTATTTTATAGAGGCAGGAAAGAACTTGACGTATGGAAATCTGAGAAGACAGCTGACAGACAGTTTGGAAGATAAGCCATTTTCAGAACTGTCAGAAGAATTGCAGAAACATACATTCTGGGAATTTGGAAGTATAGAAGAACATTTTAAATACAGAAATGCAGTGATGCAGACTTATATATACGGTAACTTTCCGGTTTTTGAGGGATTCAACCATATGCAGTATCAAATTCAAAATCCGGAGGGATTTGCCAGAATGCTCGAAACAATTATTGAGACTGACCGATTACCGAAATTGGCATTTGCGATGTGGTACAGAGGAAAATAGTTATGAAAAATGCTTATGAGCTTGCTGAAAATATATTGAAGTCCAAACCCGATAAGAATATAGAATTAAAATCATCAGATTCTTTTGCCAGTATTGAGTTATATGGTACATCAGCTTGCAAAAAGGTACAGGATGAAAAATATCAGCAGATCTGGATTGATGATTGTACAGAGTTGGTTGGTGAGGAAAATGCGGAGGCAGCATATGATAAGTTAGCATCCATGGTTTCAGGAACAATTTATGGAGAAGAAGCAGTAGAAGCATACAAAGATGGCGATGGTGTTTATGACTGCTCTTTTAAAGAAGGTGTAAATAAGCTGGAATTTGATGGTTCTGATTCAGTGATCAAGGGATATGATTCAGAAGGCAAAGAAATCTTTTCCCATACATATCATTATGTTGGAATAGAAGAAGTACGTGGGTTATACGAATTTAAAAGTGACGATGCAGACTCAGGCGAATTTACTTATTTCTGCATAGCACCAGATACAAATGATACAACCTATCATATTGAATTGCGCTACGGCAGTGATTTGGAGGCACTTGGAAAATATGATGAAGGAGACTATGCATACTGGCTTGGCTCAGCTCAGGTATTTCAACAGACTATGATCAGACAATGGTTGAGAACTGTATAGAACTTTTCTGCAAAGAAAATCTGTCTGAATAGAACAGACTTGTAAAACTGCAGAAAGCATCTGCGGAGTGGAAACTGAATACACGAGGAAAATAAAAAATTGAAACACCACGACTTGACAAATTCCTGTAATGAGTTAAAATATAACAGTGTTATATAGCACTGTTATATTTTGAAAAGAAGTTTAGAGGATACGAAAAGAATGTCGACGAAAGCAGAAGATACACAGAAAAACATATTAGATACAGCCAGAAAACATTTTCTGAAAGATGGTTTGACAGGAGCATCTTTAAGAAATATTGTAAAAGATGCAGGGCTTACTACTGGCGCATTTTACAAATATTATCCGACGAAAGAGGCACTTTTTGATGCACTGACGGATCCTTATATGGAACATATTTATCAGATTTATGACCAGATCGTTGAGGAGTTTGAAAAGCTTTCTGCCAGTGATCAGACAAGGAATATGTCGGATACATCCAGTGATGGGATGGAGCAGATGGTTGATTATATCTATGATCATTATGATAATTTCAGATTATTGTTGAAATGCGGAGACAGTGGAAAATTTGAACTATTCATACACAATATGGTAGAGCGGGAAATGAAGTCCAGCTTGAATTATATGGAAAAGATGAAAGAGAACGGTGTGAAAATACCGATTGTAGAGGAAAGCCTTATGCATATGATCTATACGGGATTTTTTTCATCAGTATTTCAGATCATTGAGCATGATATAGATAGAGAGACTGCAAAGAAAAATGTGCATCAGCTGAAAGAATTCAATACAGGTGGCTGGGAACGATTGTGGAATATTGAATTTCCAGTATAACTGATGCAGGAATTCTGAATAGGTTATGTGTGTTGCAGGTTCTGGATTTCTGAATAAAGTTCAGACAGGATAATAATATCAGGTGGTTGATGCCAGTAGACCACCTATTTTATTATATGTTGGTTAGCGCGAACTAACAGAAGGTAAAACAATAAAACGAACGTAAGGAGTGAACAGATGTGAAAGAAAAAAAGAAGTCGGCAGTCAGCTGGATCCTGACGTGGGCCGGACAAAAAAGAATTGCCTATGTGTGGAGTGTGTTACTTGCAATAGGAAATGTGATTTTTAAGATTTTGCCGTATTTTATTATTGCAGATGTAGTAAAGCTGTTTTTAAATGGTGAAAAGGAGTTTGAAATATATCTTGCAAAAGCGGTTCTGATTGCATTATCGTTTATCATTGCAGAACTGCTTCATTCACTTTCGACAGCATTGTCACATAAAGCAACGTTTGCAGTACTTGCAAATATAAGAAAATCCTGCTGTGACAAGCTGGTGCGGGTACCTCTTGGCTATGTGAAAGACACACCTTCCGGTACATTTAAAAATATTATGGTGGAAAGAATCGACAGTATCGAGACAACACTGGCGCATATTGTCCCGGAATTCACGTCCAATCTGCTGGCACCGATTGTGATTTTGATTTATTTCTTCCTGACAGACTGGAGATTGGCACTCTGGTCATTGGTGCCGGTTATAGTGGGATTTCTTTCCTATTTTGGAATGATGCTGGATTATAAACCAAGCTTCGAGAGAACGGTTCAGACAACAAAAGATCTGAATGATGCGGCAGTGGAATATATTGACGGAATCGAAGTGATCAAGGCATTTGGAAAGACAGAAAGTTCGTATGCCAAATTTACAAAGGCGGCTTTTGAATATGCAGATTCCTTTATTTCCTGGATGAAACGGTGCTCGATCTTTCATGGACTGATGATGGTGGTCACACCTTATACGCTTCTTACGGTATTGCCGTTTGGGGCACATTATGTAGCCAATGGAACACTTGCGATTTCAGATTTTGTCATCTGCATTATTTTATCACTTGGAATCGTTGGACCGTTGATCACAGTGGGTTCCTATACAGATGATCTTGGCAAAATCGGAGTGATTGTTGGTGAAGTGGCAGGAATTCTGGAACAGCCGGAGCTTGAACGTCCAGAGAAAAGTAAAAGTGTTCCAAAAGATAACTCCGTTACTCTTGAAGATGTCAGATTTGGTTATCACGACAAAGAAATCCTGCACGGAGTAACTATGGAGCTGAAAGCAGGAACGGTAAATGCAATCGTAGGACCTTCCGGAAGCGGCAAGTCGACCATCGCAAAGCTGATTGCGTCCCTGTGGGATGTGGATTCCGGAAGCATCAAAATCGGTGGAGTTGATGTCAAAGAACTGGCATTTGCAGATTTTAATCGGAAAATTGCATATGTTGCACAGGACAATTATCTGTTTAATGAAACAGTCCGTGAAAATATCAGACAGGGAAATCCGGATGCTATGGATGAACAGATTATTGAGGTGACAAAGAAAAGTGGATGCTATGAATTTATCATGCAGTTGGAGAATGGATTTGATACGGTTGTAGGAGGTGCAGGAGGACATCTGTCAGGTGGCGAGAGGCAGCGTATCTCCATTGCAAGAGCAATGTTAAAGGATGCTCCGATCGTGATCCTTGATGAGGCTACTGCCTACACAGATCCGGAAAATGAGGCAATTCTGCAGAATTCTATCGCAAAACTGGTAGCAGGGAAGACCCTGATCGTAATAGCACACAGACTTTCTACTGTTAAGGACAGTGACCAGATCTTTGTTGTAAATGATGGAAATGTAACAGCACATGGCACACATGAGGAACTTCTGGTGTCATGCCCGCTTTATAAGGAAATGTGGAATGCCCATATTTCTGTAAAAGATACGGTGAAGGAGGGAGAATGATATGTTTGGAATTCTGGCAAAATTCTTTCGTTTTTCAGGCAGGGAAAATGGTAATAAATTTAAACTGTCGATAGTGATCGGACTTATAGAGGCTCTTGCCTCAGCAATGAAGATTCCGGCTATTATGTACATACTGATTGGTCTGCTGAGTGGGAAACCGACAGGAAAATATATTGGAGGCTCCGTTGCGATTATGGTTCTTTCAATTGTAGTCGACGTAATCTGCAAGAGATACTCTACAGTGCTTCAGACAGAAGGTGGATATAATGCAAGTGCTTTTATGAGAATTAAGATTGCAGAGCATATGCGCTATCTGCCGATGGGATATTTTAATGCTAACAGTATCGGGGAAATTTCTTCTGTTACGACCAATACAATGGAAATTCTTGGCGATGTAGCTGCAAGAGTGGTCATGCTGACCATGCAGGGGATTCTGGAAACATCAATGATCATTTTTATGCTGTTTCTTTTTGACTGGAGAATCGGATTGAGCGCTGCAGCAGGAGTACTTATTTTCTTTGGGGTCAATTCTGTGATGCAGAATGCAGGGAAAAAAGATTTAGAGCAAAAAGTGGTATGTGATACAGAGCTTGTAAACCAGATCATGGAGTATCTGCAGGGAATATCAGAAGTTAAATCATATAACTTGCTTGGGAAACAGGCGAAAAGATTAAATGATGCAAATGAAGCATGTGAAAAGATCAATACAAAGATGGAAATGCTGTTTGTGCCCTATCATTTTCTGCAAAGTGTGATAACCAAAATTACAGGTGCTGTGATCGTGGCTTGCAGTGCATATTTTTATATCAATGGAACTATGAGTGCGGTCTATGCGATTGGTATGACAATTTCAGCATTTATGCTTTATGCCAGTCTGGAATGTGCAGGAAATTATTCATCTCTTTTACATGTGGTAAGCGTATGTGTAGATAAAGCAAATGCAATATTGGAGCTGGATACCATGGATATCGACGGTAAAGAAATACAGCCGGAAAATTACGATATCAGACTTTCCAATGTTTCGTTTTCTTATGACAAACGGAAGATCATTGATGATATATCGCTCTCTATTCCGCAGAAAACGACGACAGCAATCGTTGGACCATCTGGTGGAGGAAAATCAACACTTTGCAATCTGATTGCCAGGTTCTGGGATGTGGATTCCGGGGAAGTGACACTTGGAGGTGTGAATGTAAAAGACTACAGCATGAACAGTCTGATGAGTAATTTCTCATTTGTGTTTCAGTCGGTGTATTTGTTTGCAGACACCATTGAGAATAATATTAAATTCGGACGTCAGGATGCAAGCCATGAGGAAGTGGTGGAAGCGGCGAAGAAAGCGTGCTGTCATGATTTCATCAGCAAACTTCCTGATGGATATGATACAGTGATTGGAGAGGGAGGAGCTACACTTTCCGGTGGCGAGAAGCAGCGTATTTCCATAGCCAGAGCAATCATGAAGGATGCACCAATCGTTATATTAGATGAGGCAACAGCCAATGTTGATCCGGAGAATGAAAAGGAGCTGATGGATGCAGTAGATGCACTTACAAAGGAAAAAACGATTATTATGATTGCCCACAGATTAAAAACAGTCAGACATGCAGATCAGATTGTGGTTGTTGACAAAGGAAAAATTGTGCAGCAGGGAACACATGAGCAGCTAATGAAGCAGGAAGGTATCTATAAGAGATTTGTGGATGCAAGGCAGCAGGCGGTGAGCTGGAAACTGGCGTACTGAGAAATATATATAGGTGGCTAAGGAAAAATGAAAAGGGAAAGGAAGAGGTATATATTTCTTTTTTGCGCAAGAAGCTGAAATTTATTGGAACGGATACAGTGATTGCGGCAATATTCATTCTGGCACTTCTGAATTTTTCTTATGTGCAGAATAATAAGAACAGTATTTCCAGGATTTTGAACATGAAATTTCAGATTGTATCCGATCAGAACGGAAATAAACAAGAGGAAATTCCAAAAGAACAGGAAAGAATTAGTGGTGCCAGAAGTGAAAAAGCAACAGTAACGGAGCAAAAAGAAGACAGCTATGTCAAAAAGAGTTATCTTGTAGCCAAAGCAGAGAATGGGACATTATATGTTAAAAATATGCTGCCGGATACCGAATTTTCAGAAGAGGAGATTATAGAGACAGCAGAAAAATTTCTGGAAACGAAAAAAACATCTGGAAGTTATGAAAATTATCAGTTTGAAATTTCTGTTCATAAAGGGGAACTGCTCATTGCTTTTGCGGATATCGCATCGCTAAAGATAGAAGAACAGAAATATTTCATTTTCTCATTGCTGGCAGCTTTTGTTTTAGGAGTATTATGGATTTATCTGGCATGGAAAATTACAGGAAAAATAATTGCACCCTTAGAGGAAGCCGACCGTTTGCAGAAAGAGTTTGTACTGTTTGCAGGACATGAACTGAAAACACCGGTTACAGTTATGAAAGCAAGTCTGGATATGCTTGAAAGAGAAGGAATTCACAGCAAATATCTGGATTATGCGGCAGAAGAAAATGAAAAAATGCGCAAACTGGTAATAGAGCTTCTGGACTATTCCAAAATGGAGTATCAGGAAGAAAAAAGTTTCCGGGAAAGCGTAAATTTCAGCCAGTGCATAGAGGGGATTTCTCTGGAGTTTGAGGCAATGGCTTTTGAAAAAGAGGTTATACTGATAACTGATATAAAACAGAATCTGGCTATTGCGCAGTCAATCGCTGCAAAGCATCATACAGAGATAACAGTGATAAGCGAGAATGGATGGAACTGTTTTATAACCTCATTTCCACTTTAAGCAGAGAATAAAAGATTTGTGAAAACCTTGTGAATTTGCTTGAAAATTTATTTTTTCAAGGAATTTTCAAGGTTTTTCTCATATAATCGTGTCCGTAAAAAAATCTGATTAAGAAAGGGGCACAGTCAATGAAAAGAAAGCAGATAACTGCAATCATAACAGCAATGACAATGGTGCTGGGAATCACAGCATGTGGAGCAGGAAATGTAAGTGCAGAGCAGGAGAATAAAGAACAGACAGAAATTGAAAGCACCTTAAATATTTCAAACAACGATGAAATTACATGGAGCTATGACAACCAGTCAGATTCCTGGACAATGTCTGTAACATGCGCAGTTGCAAATCCAGAGCTGCCGGATTATCAGGGCGTTTCTGTAAATGTTCCCGGTGCATATATAAAAGGGATTGATACAGATGGGGACGGAACGGAAGATGTAACAGGGAAAACTTATTCGGAAGAAGTAAATGGACAGCTTGTGATTGACGATAGTGCAAAAATTACGAATGCAAATGGGCAGACCTATACTGCATCTACAGCACCGGTTATTATAAATACAGGAGCAGCAGGATACAGTGTACAGGAAAATCAAAAGGCATCTTCCGGCAATGCGGCATATGGATATATCAATGTGGCTTGTGGAAATCGTGGCAAGCAGAGTACTGCAACGGATGAGAATGGGGAGAAATATTATACCGGTGACGCACCGCTCTGCCTGGTAGATCAGAAAAATGCAATCCGTTTTGTAAAGTATAATATCATTCTTGGAAACCTTCCGGGAAATATAGAATATTTCGTGTCTACGGGAGGTTCCGGTGGTGGAGCACATGCTGCAATGGTAGCAGCAACTTCTGACAATTCAGATTATTTTCCGTATGAAGTAGAAGCAGGGCAGTTGGAATCTATCAGAATGAAGATGGAACTTATTCAGAAACCATAGGATCAGAGGATACTGAAATTTCTGATGGAGTATGGGGATGCGTTGCATACAGTGCGATCACTTCTTTACAGGAAGCGGATATGGCAATGGCATTTGAATACTATCTTGATACAGATTATGAATTTAATACGGATTTTCAGAAAAATCTGGCAGAATACCTGTCTCAGGAATATATGGAGTATATCAATGATCAGAATCTGCGTGTCAGCGAGTCTACAGTGGACATTGATATCAATGGAGATGGGGATAAAGACGATGTAGTGGATCTGACGATAGAATATGATGGGGAAAAATATGCAGATGACTGGACATGGTTTGACAGTGATGGAAATGCACTGAGCGATGAGAGTGTGTCACAGCTGTCAACAGAAGAGAAAGCGCAGGCATTTCTGGAAGGACGATATGCCAAAGGAGAATCCGGACAAAATGCAGGTCCAGGAGGCGGAATGCCAGATGGAAATGGTCCGGATGGAAATAAAATGCCGGGTGAAATGCCAGACGGAATACCGGATAGAAATGGCTCAGACGGAGAAAAGCCGGAGGGAGCACCAGCCGGAAGTATGCCAGGCAGAGAAACTTCGGATGGCAATGCTCAAGATGACCTGGTTACAAGTGGAATGGGAGATGAGGTCGGAACTCCGGATGCTGGAACTACACAGTCTGCAGGCACAAAAACAGATTCTTCAAACTACAGCAGCTATGAAGAAATGTTGGAATCTTATGAAAGTGATATCGCATCTATCGAGGATGGAGACAAATATGGAAATAATATTGTAGATCTGTATAATCCAATCAACTATATTGGAGATGAAGATACAGAAAGCCCGACATGGACCAGAATTGTAATGGGAGCATCCGAAGGTGATATGTCTCTATTTGCGTCGATGAATATGCAGATTGCATGGCTTAACAGCGGAACAGATGCCAAACTGGAATGGCAGTGGGATGGCGGTCATGTTCCATCGGAGATTTTTGGAGAATCACTGGCACTTTATGTTGATGAAATGTATGGACAATATGTAGAAGGAACTGCGGAAGTAACAAAAGCAGAAGCACAGACTCAGACAGAGAATGGAACTGCCACAGAAGCAACAGGAACAGACATCAGCAGTTGGGTGTCTTATGAGAATGGAGAAGTGAATTTTACTCTGAAAGATATAGTAGCCTACAGAACAAAAGGAGCCAGCAAAGCAACGCCAGGGTTTGATGTGGTGGATTATGGACAGGAAACCTATGAATTTGGTTCTTCGACACAGGATGCGAGACACTTTGACAAGTATGTGTTGAAGGTACTGCAGGAAAATGTTGAAACTTTAAGTGAACTGTTTAACTCTGAAGAAAAATAACAGTAATATTCTTATTATTGCTTATTAAAGGCGGTCTGCTTTATAAACAAGCCAAGTCAGGTCAATAAGATATCAATGAGGTCTTCCGTTAATCGGTCAATGGGTATATACTCGTATTAACCGAATCGGTGGAAAGGGGATAGAAAATGATAGAAAACAGTTACAAGACACCCTGTGGCTGCATCCATCATTATCGGTCAGTCTATGGGTGGATATCTGGCTCAAATGTATATGGAATTATATCCGGATAAGATAAAAGGCTTTATCTCCATTGATTCTGCACCGCTTCAAAAGTCTTATATGACTGCAATGGAAATATGGCTTCTTGAAAGAGTAGAGCCATTATATAGAATATATCCATGGAAAGCTCTTCTTAGGGCTGGTTCAAGAGGGTACTCTGAGACGGACTATGGTCAGAATCTTATGCGAAAGATGATGATGGCCTATGACTCAGATCATAAAGAATATGCAAGGCTCGCCGGCTTCGGGTACAGAATGCTTGCTGAGGCAATCAAAGCAGATCTGCCATATCATATCAGTTGTCCGGCATTACTTATCTGTGGCGAAAAGGATAAAGCGGGCTCAGCAAAAAGCTATAATAAGAAATGGCATCAGAGGGAAGGTTTACCGCTTAAATGGATAAAGAATGCTGGTCATAATTCCAATACTGACCAGCCGGATGAAGTAAACAGACTTATAGAAAAATTTATCAGCGAGATAGATAGGAAAGGAGTGCCCGGATGAAATTAAATATTTTATAGATTATGGAACGTACGCTTTTGACGTTCCTTTTCTATTTTCAGTCGTTCAGAAATGGACGGCTTTTTTCATACCCAAAATCGAAAGGGGAAAAGAAAGCATGAATTTTGGACAGAACCTTTATAACTGGTTTTTAAGCAACGCACAGAGCCTTGTGCTGATGGCGATTGTTGTTATCGGTATTTACTTGGGATTCAAGCGTGAGTTTCCAAACTTATCGGATTCTTGGTAGTTGCCTTAGTAGCCGTTGGTCTTGTATTCAAGGCGTCCGGCGTAAAAGACGTATTGTTGCAGTTATTCAATAAGATTATTGGAACGTAAATTTAGTATTGCTATTGTGCGGACATTTGCATATAATAAAGATAGATGGAAACACTACTCACGAAAGGAGATGTTTTATATGGCTACAAAATCAGCAAATTTATATGCAAGGATTGAACCAGATGTTAAAGAAAAAGCAGAAAGTATCCTGTCTACACTTGGTATCCCTGCTTCCAGTGCTATCAATATGTTTTATAAACAGATTATCTTACAGAGAGGACTTCCGTTTGAAGTAAAAATACCATCTGCCAGACCTGTTGACATCAGCACATTATCAGAAGCAGAGTTCAATGAAGAATTGGAGAAAGGATATGCAGATATGCAGGCTGGGCGGACAAAAAATGCGAAGAAAGCCTTTGCTGACATTCGCAAGGATTATGGCTTATGATATATGAAGTAGAAGTATCCGAACAGGCTGACAGTGATTTGAGAGGAATTTTTGAATATGTTGCTTTTGAATTACAATCGCCGGAAAATGCAAGCGGACAACTTGACCGTCTGGAAGAACAGATATTAAGTTTGGATACGATGCCAGAGCGTTATCGAAAATATGAAAAAGAACCGTGGAAAAGTCGTGGACTTCGTGTATTACCAGTAGACAATTATGTGGTACTTTATATTCCAGATAGCGATAAAAAGGTTGTAACAATACTTAGAGTAATGTATGCCGGACGGGACATAGACAATCAGTTAAATCTCCACACAAAGCAATAAAGGATATGAAAAATTAAAAAGAAAATCTCACAGTATGAGCTTGTGCTTCATAAGGACGATAACTGGAAGATTGTAGGATAAAATCAAAAGGCTTGCTTTCGTATAAACTACGGACAGCAAGCCTAAATATTACATTAAATGTATATCACTCCATTTTTTCATATCTTGAAGAATCGGTACAAAACTTTTCCCTAAATCAGTTAAAGAATATTCTACTTTCGGTGGGACTTCTTGATATACATATCGTGAGATAAACCCATCTTGCTCTAATTCTCTAAGCTGTTTCGTCAAAGTAGACTGTGTAATATCGCCTAATCTTCGGCGTAGTTCCCCGAATCTTTGGATTTCATATTCTGAAATATACCACAAAATAGTTATTTTCCACTTTCCACTTAAAATATTTTGGATACGAACCATGGACGCACATTGAGGAAGTGGCGATTTCATATTACTCATAAAATCCCTCCTTTAATGGTATTATATCTTTTTGGATTCATTATTACAAGGTACTGTTATTTTTTATACTTAGTATTATTTTTAACACTATAAACAAAAAAAGACAGTACTTTTCAAGTTTTACATACTTGCTATAATTTGAAATAAGAAAGGCGGTGACAACAATTAACACATGCAGTTAAGATTCCAGTAATCGGTATGGGTGGAATTGCTACAATAAATGATGTTTTGGAATTTATCATGGCTGGAGCTACTGGTATCGCAATAGGAACAGCAAATTTTAACAATCCTTTTGTTATGCCAGAAATCATATCAGAATTAAGTAAATATATGGAAGAAAACAACATTGAAACCTTAGATGAAATCAGAGGTATTGTTGGTTAAAAATAGGAGGAAATTATTATGCATTACACAGGAACAATATGGCGTCCACCATACGAAGCATACTCATTGTTAGTTCAAGTAACAGCAGGTTGCACACACCATTCATGTAAATTTTGTACACTTTATGAGGATTTGCCGTTTAAATTCAAATTATCTCCATTTTCAGAAGTTAAAGCTGACTTGGCAGAGGCAAGTAAATATTATAGAAAAATACCTCGTATATTTTTTACTGGTGCAAATCCATTTGTATTAAGTACAGAAAAGTTAAAAACTTTAGCAAAAATGGTCAAGGAATATTACCCCTTTTATAAAACAATCGGGTGTTTTGCAAGAATTACCGATATAATGCCAAAAAGTCTTGAAGAATTAAAAGAATTAAGAGCCTTAGGGTATGATGGTATTACGATTGGTGTGGAAACAGGTGATGATGAATCTCTTACCTTTATGAATAAAGGCTTCCAGTCGAAAGATGTATTAGAACAATGTAGAAAATTGGACGAAGCCGGAATCAGCTATAATTTCTTTTATTTAACAGGAATTTATGGAGCAGGTCGTGGAGAGGTCGGTGCGAAAAAGACAGCAATGCTTTTCAATCAGTTAAATCCTAAAATCATTGAATCTTCTATGTTGACGATTTATAAGACATCTGAATTGTATCAAGAGATTCAAAAGGGAAACTGGAAAGAAGAAAGTGAAATAGAAAAACTTATTGAATTAAAGACACTTGTTGAAAATCTTACAATAAACACAAGAATTGTGACTGATGGTGCGTCCAATCTAATACAGGTTCGGGGCAATCTGCCAGCCGACAAGAAGAAATTGATTAAGCATTTGGAATATCAGATTTCCAATGCCGATGAAGCGTCTTTAAGAGAATATCGTGTGAATCTGCGACATTTATAAAATCGAAAGGATTCTTTATGATTGGAATAAATGGAGAGTGCTAATAAAATGAACGCAGGTAGCGAAAGCGGATTGCAAATGTCCTATTTAATAACGTATACGAATGTAAATGGATACCTTATTCCAAACCTTACTTATAAATTCGGTGAACAGATGGAGCAGCTTGGTAAGTATGGATTCTTACGCAGAGATTATCTGAAGAACCATAAAAATTCGCTGTATCAGATCACGCTTTTGCAGGACACCATTTGCCTATTTATAGTATATTCCAAAAGAGCCAATGGACTACAATTTCTCATAGTTCATCAGCTCTGTGACTGTGTGTCAGGCTCTTTGATAACTATTTTTTCTTATTGTTCTTCCATGTTTTGTATATAACATTGGAAACAGGAAGTAAAACACATATAGCTACAAACCAACCTGGAAAATGTGGCATAATCTCAATCCTCCTTATCTTATACAAGATTGAATATAGCCGCTGCAATGCAGATAGCAGCAACGATAAGTGATACAATAATTCGTAAAATGGAAAAACTATACAATTTTTCTGGATTTTGCGTGTCATAACGCACGGTAATGGTTGTTCCAATTTGTGACGCCATTGGTACTTGTATGCAGTTTTGGGACTGATACGTTCTTTCATTCACTTTATACGAAACGGTTGCCCATTTTGAATTACGAAATTTTGAGTTTTCTGGATTTATTGTTTTGAAAGAAATAATCGTACCGACGGTTTCTGCCGTTTTGTTTCCTTTTAAAAAAAATTGAATACAGTTTATCAATCCAAAACACAATGCTATCACAGCAATGACATAAAGAAAAATAGTATCTCTATCCATAGTTCCACCTTTCTTTATCACGCCAAGTCTGCTTTATCGTAAATCTTTATAGACAAAGATGCTGATATTGCTAAAACCGCAAAACCAATAAGGACAATACCGCCATAAACAAGGTATGGCGAAAACATAGAGAGGAAGTTCAAGTTTAGATTTCCCGCTCTCATAAGCAGTGTCAGAATAAATGGCGAAGCCATAATAATCACCCCAAAGGCAAACTTTGTTTTTTCATATCCAAACTTATACTGTATTGGCAAATAAATACCAATAAAAACAGATACTATAAGAAACATAAATGCAAACAGCTTTATATCTGATGTTCCTAATCCGGGCATAAACAAGGTTTCAAGTTCAAAAACGATACAACAGATTGCATATATAGCCATGCAAAAAATGTATTTTGATGAAACTATCGCTTTCCGTGAAAATGGTGTGGCACATAGTAATGTCGTAGCTTTTGGAAATTGATACTCTTTTAGGGATACATATTGCAACAGCATGAAAACGCCAAAAATGACAGAAAGAATAAATCCAAAAACTCCCGTAAACTCCGGTGTCCGCCAACGCATGACAGGTGGGATAAGCACAATAACTACAAGCATAATCAGCACATATTTTTTTACAATCAGAAAATCCTTTTTTAGCAGGGCGAACAACATCATTTTTCACCTCCGATATTTCCAAGCATAATATCCTCAATCGTCGGACGCTCAACCATAATGTTGGGAATATAAGACCGTACTTCGGATATTTGCTTTGTAATTCCTGTAAATCCAAAATCAGTTTCAGATATAGATAAAAAGAGCTTGCGAGTATCAGTTGTTAAAGCTCCACTATCACCTTTGGCAATCCGATATGTGTCAAGCAAGGTATCCTTTTCCTCTCGAAAGACGATACGCCCGTTATCAATCATAATGAGCATATCGGCAATCTTATCAAGGTCAGAGGTGATATGTGTTGAAAAGAAAACACCTTTTCCGCCATTTTCCATGTACTCAGTTAAGATTTTCAAAAGCTGCCCCCTAACTAAAGGATCAAGTCCGCTTGTCGGCTCATCCATAATCAAAAGTTCTGCGTTATGAGAAAGAGCTAAAGCAAGAGCATACTTCATTCTCATACCTTTGGAAAGGCTATTGATTTTTTGCTTCGGGTCAAGCGAAAACATATCCATGTACCGCTTAAAATCCTGTTCAGACCATGAAGTGTACGCAGACGAAATAATTCCTTTCATTTCACCTAGTGAAAGTTCTTCGTAAAATCCCCCACCGTCTAAAACTATACCAATACGGTCTTTGATTTCTCTTTCATTCTTATCCATGTCAAGACCGAAAAACTGAATTTTGCCGGATAGCTTGTTCGTCAGACCTAAAAGCGTCCGCAGCGTTGTTGTTTTACCTGCTCCATTGACACCAATAAAACCTGTGATACACCCCTCTGGCAAAGAGAATGTCACATCTTTCAAAGAAAAATCGCCATACGACTTATTTAAACCGCTGACTGTCAAAATATCATTCATTTCAATCCTCCTCGTAAAGAATATCCATCATGGAATTAAGTTCTTCCTTACTGATTTTCAGTGATTTTGCTGTTTGTATCATATCCGCCATTTTTTGTTCTACAAGCCGTCGTTTGGAGTCGCGGAGTAATTCAAGATTGCTTGTAGATACAAATGTCCCAATTCCTACTTGACTTACAATAAATCCCTCCTGTTCTAACTCCTCATATACCCGTCGAATTGTTAAGACGCTCACTTTCAAATCATTAGCAAAAGCCCGAATAGAGGGAAGTGCGTCCCCTTCAACCAATTCTTCTTTTAATATGGCGTCCTTAATCTGGTCTTTTATCTGTTGGTATAAGGGAGTGTCAGAAGTATTTGAAATTAGTATTTTCACAAATCCCTTCGCCCCTTTCTTCTAGTGTGATGTAACTACATACACATTATAAACAACAGACACATTATTGTCAATATAATACTGAAAACAAACAGATAGAGAGGAATTACAGGGTTTTTCTTTACTCTCTTTTGGCAAAAAGGGACTTCCTGTTGTAGTAGATAACAAGGGATAAAACTTTCATAGCAAGCATAGGAAGCGAGTACCCACTTCCGTATTTTGCCCTGTAAAATTGCTTGTTGGGAAATGTCCCAAACCCTCATATGAAAGGAGCGCTTGGATAAAATTAAATATACAGTGGATAAAAGTATTATATGGAATTGCATTGATACTTATTGGTATAATATTGGCTGCCCGGCATTTTATTGTGGCTGGAAATGGTATCGGATATTTCATTTCTGGCATATGTTAATTTTGAGGGTATTTCTAATTTGGATATTCGAAAAATATTTGGACTGGGAGAAAAAGAGAAAGCGAAAGCATCTCGACTTCTTACCTGTGCTGTTGACGGAGGCTATATTAAAGTAATGGATCCGGATACTGCACCAAGGTATAAAAAGTATATTCCATATTGGGCATAATTTAAGTTTCGCTAAGTTTCACTTATATAGGTGTCTGAGGGAAATTCAATAGTTAAAACATGAAAAAAAGTACTGAAAACCGTTGGATTATTGGTTTTACAGTGCTTTTTCTTTTACTAAAGAGAAAAAAAGCAGTGAATTTAAGTTTTGCTAAGTTTCACTGAGTTCTGATTTTACAGACCGCCATTGTTTCTTAGGCTCATATTTCCCACACCCGTCACAGGTCTGTGGCCAGTTGATTTTCCATTCAAAATATTCATCTCTGGCAATTTCACCGGATTTCAGTTCATCCATCCGAACTACCCATTCTTTCAGAAAATCATTCAGAACCCCATAATCAAACCACATACAGACAGGAGCATGAGCCGGCCAGCTATCATTGTCATGGTAGTAAACGGAAGTGTCAGCTACTTCATTGCATTTTTCACCAGGAAATTTTCGAGGAAGAAACAGATGCAGGGCAGATGGATTAAATTCATCCAGCCAGAAAAGCAGTTCCATCATTTCGGAAGCGTCACGTCCAGCGGTATCATAGAGGGTATAAGGATTGACATCCAGAGCCTTAGCCATTTTATCAACCAGATCTTTTTTCGGAACACGAACGCCTTTTTCATATTGTACAATTCTATGTTGATCGGTCAGTCCGATCTTCTCTGACAGTTCTTTTTGTGTCATTTTCCGGAATGTCCGGATTTTTTTTAGTTTCAGATTAAAATTCATAAAGTCTCCTCTGCATTAGTTCTGATAAACATTCGTTGAAGATAGTGAAATCAAGAAATGAATAACTATTTGTCCATATTATAACACAAGATAGCAGAAAATCAACAAAAAAGAGTACAAAAAAGAACCTAAAACGCATGAAGTGCTATTGACATTAGCAGTAACGGGGGATATAATGGCATTAAATCGAAATAGGTACAAAAATGTATATTTATAAAACTTTTGATTATTGAACCTTGAAAATTGAATGAGCTGTATGGGTGCCTTTCGGGGCTTAAAGGTAACACAGGATTCCACCGCTGTATCAGAGAGTAGTATGTGGAAACCGAAGATACTCCGGCAACGGCTGGTATGCTTGAGAAGAAGCTGCCAGTATTCAGAAAGATTTCTGATAGAGGTCAATTGTAACGTTGACACCGCCATATACAAATGGAAGCCAACACGCCGAACAGAATGGAAAATCATCGTAAGAAGTCCAAACAAAAAGTATATGTACAGACAACGGGCATAACCGCTGTCTGGGAGGTGATGCAGAAGAATACGGAGGAAAGGAGGTATGTGCATCATGAGAAAAACAACAGAGTATAAGGCTGAGAACCGTCTGACGGTAGATATTGAAGGATTAATGGCAATGTTATCCTGCGGAGAAGTAACTGCAAAGAAAATTGCAGATTATGCAGAAGCAAGAGTGATTATTGGAAGACGTGTTCTTTATAACGTGGATAAGATAAAAAAATATCTTGATGCAATGGCAGTGTAATGAAAGATGAGAAGATAAAATACAACAACTTTCCTTCGGAATGAAAAGTAAAAAAGGGAAAATATTCCTGTAAAACAGGCAAATAAAAATTAGCATTTGGCAGGAATTTACCCTTGGAAATCATAAAATATTATGTTAATCTGTGAGCAGATATCAGACAGTAAATGACTGATACCGACAGGACAAAAATCATTCCGAATAACGAAAAATGAAGTGAAAGGAATGATTGATATGGCAAGAAAAGATAATAAAGGCAGAAATTTAAAAACAGGTGAATACCAGCGCCCGGATGGACGTTATGAGTATCGCTACAAGGATGAAATTACCGGAAAGCGTAATTCGGTTTATGCAGCTGATCTGGCGAGTCTGCGAGAAATGGAAAAGAAGATCAATAAGGATATGGATGATCTGCTTATTACAGATGCATCAGTCAAGAAGCTGACCGTAAATACGTTGTTTGAGCGATACATGGCAACAAAGAATATCAAGGAAAGAACGAAAAAGAATTATATCCGTATGTGGGACTACCGGATACGAAATACTTTGGGAAACATTCGTGTTGTGGATTTTAAGACATCTCACGTAAGGACGTTCTTTTCCTCATTGTCAGATGAAGGACTGGCACACAGCACGATCAAAGGTCTTTATGGTTTATTGAATCCCAGTTTTGAACTGGCAGTGGAAGACGGGATTATCCGCAAGAATCCGGTAACTGGAACACTTGGAGATTATGGGGCTCCGGCAAAGGAGAAAGAAGCACTGACACTGGAACAGCAGGAAAAACTTCTGAAGTTTGTGGAACAGAGTAATGTGTATAAGCCTCATCTTCCGATGATGCAGGTTATGTTTGGGGCTTGCCTAAGAGTGAGTGAGACTATCGGCTTAACCTGGTCAGATGTGGATATGAAGAACCGGGAGATCCATGTAGGTGGACAGCTTGTGTATTATGAAGGTGATGAAGGATATTGTTTCCATGATTCAGAAACCAAAACAGATGCAGGAATCAGAGATATTCCTATGACACAGATGGTATATGATGCGTTCCGTAAACAGAAAGAGCTGAACCTGATGCTTGGTTTGCAGAGTAATGTGGAGGTCGGTGGACGCAGTGGATTCATCTTCAATACAAAGCATGGACGTCCGATCATGCCGGCGGGAGTGAACAGCTTTCTGAAAAATATTGTTAATGCCTATAATAAGAAAGAAAGCAAACTGGCAGAAGAAGAGAAGCGAGAGCCGGAGCTGATGCCTCCCATTTCATCGCATACCCTTCGTCATACGGGATGTACCAGACTGGGTGAGAATAATGTCAATCCCAAAGTTATGCAGTATGTTATGGGGTGCTGGATGTCTGGGGGACATCCGTTTAGCACCGACCGTAGCGGAGCGAAGAACATTCAGATGCACAGATCACAATGAATGTCTACAATCATATTGCAGAGAAGTCTCACGTGGAGAATGAGATGTCTAAAATGAACCTGCCAGAAACCGTACCTGCTGTGGTATAAACCATAAGTCGTTGTCGTAAAATGTGGTAAGAAAATCAGACGAATATATTTTTCCAAGAATTTGTCGTAAAAATGTGGTCAAATCAAGAAAATTGAGTGCGAAAGCAAGTGAAAAACCTCTGTGAAGCCCATGAAATCAATGAGGCATAAATTTTTATAAAAATTAGCACTCACCTCTTGACAGTGCTAACAACCATGTGTTATATTACATATCGAACAAAGAAAACAACATATTTCTCATCCATGTATAATCAGGAGATACACGATACAGATTTTAGTTGTGTCTGTTGGTCGTAACTTGCGGGAGAAATATTTCTCATATAAGAGGAGGGTTAGCCTATGAATATCAGTAAATTTACACAGAAATCCATCCAGGCTGTCCAGGATCTGGAGAAGGTTGCTTATCAGTTTGGCAATCAGGAGATTGAGGAAGAGCATCTTCTGTATGCGTTACTGGAACAGGAAGACAGCCTGATTCTCAAATTGATCGAGAAGATGGAGATTGATAAAGATTATTTCAGAAATTCTCTGAACCAGGCACTGGAGGCCAAGGTTAAGGTATCCGGCGGGGAGCTTCGTTTTGGACAGTATCTGAATAAAGCACTGGTTAGTGCAGAGGATGAAGCGAAAGCAATGGGAGATGAATATGTCTCTGTTGAGCATTTATTCCTTTCCTTATTAAGATATCCAAGTCCGAGCATGAAGAAGCTCTTTAATGAATTTGGTATCACGAAGGAACGTTTCCTGCAGGCACTTTCTACAGTACGTGGAAACCAGCGTGTGGTCAGTGATAATCCGGAAGCAACTTATGATACTTTAAATAAATATGGTGAGGACTTGGTTGAGAAAGCCCGTAACCAGAAACTTGATCCGGTGATCGGACGTGATACTGAAATCCGAAACATTGTAAGAATTCTTTCACGTAAGACCAAGAATAACCCGGTTCTGATCGGTGAACCTGGTGTTGGTAAAACCGCAGCAATCGAAGGTCTTGCACAGCGTATTGTAGCCGGTGATGTTCCGGAAGCACTGAAAAATAAGAAAATTTTCGCTCTGGACATGGGTGCTCTGGTAGCAGGTGCCAAGTACAGAGGTGAATTTGAGGAACGTCTGAAAGCTGTACTTGAGGAAGTGAAGAAGAGTGAAGGAAATATCATTCTTTTCATCGATGAGTTACATCTGATCGTCGGTGCAGGTAAAACAGACGGTGCCATGGATGCCGGAAATATGCTGAAACCTATGCTTGCCAGAGGTGAGCTTCACTGTATCGGTGCTACGACACTGGATGAGTATCGTCAGTACATTGAGAAAGATGCAGCTCTGGAACGTCGTTTCCAGCCGGTTCTGGTAGACGAGCCAACTGTAGAAGATACGATTTCCATTCTTCGTGGTCTGAAAGAGAGATACGAAGTATTCCATGGAGTAAAAATTACAGACAGTGCGCTGGTTGCAGCAGCCACACTTTCACATAGATATATCACAGACCGTTTCCTGCCTGACAAAGCGATTGACCTTGTCGATGAGGCATGTGCACTGATCAAGACAGAGCTGGATTCCATGCCAGCAGAGCTGGACGAACAGCGCCGTAAGATCATGCAGCTCGAAATCGAGGAATCTGCTCTGAAAAAAGAAACAGATAATCTGAGCAAAGAACGTCTGGAAGCACTCCAGAAAGAACTGGCAGAGCTTCGTGATACATTCAATGCACAGAAAGCACAGTGGGATAATGAGAAGCATTCTGTAGAAAAATTACAGAAACTTCGTGAGCAGATTGAGGATGTCAATAAGCAGATCCAGAAAGCAAAACAGGATTATGATCTGGAGAAAGCAGCCCAGTTACAGTATGGTGAACTTCCGAAATTACAGCAGCAGTTGGAAATCGAAGAGAAGAGCGTCAAAGAGGGTGACAGAAGTCTGGTACATGAGGCAGTCACAGATGATGAGATTGCAAGGATTATTTCCAGATGGACCGGTATCCCTGTAACAAGACTGACGGAGGGCGAAAGAGCGAAACTTCTTACTCTGGAAGATCAGCTCCACAAGAGAGTAGTTGGACAGGATGAAGGTGTTAAGAGAGTAACTGACGCTATCCTTCGTTCCAAAGCCGGAATCAAGGACCCGACCAAGCCAATTGGTTCCTTCCTGTTCCTTGGACCTACCGGTGTAGGTAAGACTGAACTTGCCAAGACTCTTGCAGAGAATCTGTTTGATGATGAGCAGAATATGGTCAGAATCGATATGAGTGAGTACATGGAGAAGTACTCTGTATCCAGACTGATCGGAGCGCCTCCGGGATATGTAGGATATGAAGAAGGCGGTCAGTTAACAGAGGCTGTTCGCCGTAAACCATACAGTGTTGTACTTTTCGATGAGATTGAGAAAGCACATCCGGATGTGTTTAATGTACTGCTGCAGGTACTGGATGATGGCCGTATCACAGATTCTCAGGGACGTACAGTTGACTTTAAGAATACAATTCTTATTATGACTTCCAACATCGGTTCTCCGTATTTGCTGGATGGCATTGATGAGAATGGTGAGATCAAACCAGAGGCTCAGAGTCAGGTTATGGATGACCTGAGAGGTCATTTCCGTCCGGAATTTCTGAACCGTCTGGATGAAATAATTATGTTTAAGCCCTTGACAAAATCTAATATTGGTAAGATAGTAGATTTGATGGTCAGCGAGCTTGACAAACGTCTTGCAGACCAGGAGCTTTCCCTGGAACTGACAGATGCAGCCAAGAATCAGGTCATTGAGAATGGCTATGATCCGGTATACGGTGCACGTCCGCTGAAACGTTATCTGCAGAAATATGTAGAGACTCTTGCGGCGAGAAAGATTCTGTCCGGAGATGTTCACGCAGGTGATACTCTGGTGCTGGATGTTCAGAATGGGGAATTCATTGTTACGGTAAAGGACGGAAACTAAATGATACCCAAAGATCCAATGATTCTGCTGAGTTACGTGAATACTCAGCTCAGGGATTACTATGATTCCCTGGAAGCACTCTGCACATGCAGAGGATTGAAGAAAGACGAACTGGTGGCGAAGATGCATTCCATCGACTATGAGTATGATGAGGCAACCAATCAGTTCATATAAGAAATATGCGAAATGCTCTCTGACAGCGGTAATTGCTGTCGGGGAGCATTTTTCGTGTTATAGGAAATTACTCCGTAATGTTCCTATAACACAAAAAGCCCTCCGGGCAGGATCGCACTGCGGCGGAGAGGAATTATGTCGCTGAAGCGACCCATCGCAGGCGGAGAATCCTGCAAGCAGGATTCTTTCTTATATAAGAAAGTTTACTGCGCTAATTGCGAAAAAGTGATAAACTGTGGAGCTGTTATTGGGTTATGTGTTTTAAAATCAGTACAATTTTAAAAAATATATAAGACGGAGTGGGAAATAGCTGAAAAACAGATTATCTTGTTAAAAAATAAACGAAATTTATCAGATAATATGTTAAAAATGCATAAAAAAACAGGAAATAAAGTATAAATATTCAATATCCCTACAATTGATTTTTGTATGCTGTATGATATAATTGCATCTGTAAAAAATCGAATGCATTTATAATAGGAAGAAACACCTGTTTCAAGTCGAACCATTTTTCTGACTGCTATATCTGCATTGAGCGAAAAAATAAAATATGGAGGTGGCAGTTTTGAAAAAGTTGGTGACCGTACTGGGTGCTTTTTTTGCAGTTCTTCTGGCTTGTCCATTGAGTGTATTTGCGGCAGAGGGCAGTAAAGCACCATCTACAGTACCTGTATGGCTTTGCATTCCCTTTGCAGGGCTTTTGTTATGTATTGCAGTGATGCCTCTGGTAAAAGCGGAGTGGTGGGAGTCTCATCAGCCACTGGTAGTTGCCATGTGGATCATTTTGATGGCCGTTCCCTTTGCTTTTGTTTATGGCGCAGGAAAGATGGCAGAGACAGTTCTGGACTGTATCGTGAATGATTATCTGACATTTATCATTCTGTTATTCGGTCTGTTCTGCGTATCAGGTAATATTACCATGGAGGGTGATTTCGCAGGTTCTCCCCGTGTTAATGTAGGTCTGCTTGCACTGGGAACTCTTCTGGCAAGCTGCATCGGCACTACGGGCGCCAGTATGCTGATGGTACGTCCGGTAATTAAAATGAATTCATGGAGAAAGAGAAAAGGACATATCATGATCTTCTTTATCTTCATGGTTTCCAATATGGGTGGATGTCTTACACCAATCGGAGATCCGCCGCTGTTAATGGGATTTATGCGAGGCGTTCCGTTCTTCTGGAGTCTGCATCTGTTCCCTGTACTGATCTTTAATATGATCATTCTGCTGTTTGTATTCTATCAGATCGATAAACGCTCTTACAGACGAGACATTGCAAACGGCCGTAAACCAGATATCCGTAAACCGGGTACTCAGTTCCGTCTTGAGGGACTGCATAATATTATCTTCCTTGTGATGATTGTTGGTGCGGTAATCTTAAGTGGTGTACTTCCGGGAATGTCCGCATTTCAGGATGCTGCAGGCAATGTAAAAGGCATTCATCTTTTTGGAGAAGTAACCCTGACATTCCCGGCACTGATTGAAATTGTAATCATATTGCTTGCTGCATTTCTTTCCTTTAAGACAACAGATAAGCAGATTCGTATCAGAAACCATTTTACCTGGGGTGCGATCCAGGAGGTTGCGGTTTTATTCATCGGTATTTTTATCACTATGCAGCCCGCATTGATGCTTCTGAAAGCTGTAGGACCGAATCTGGGAGTTACTGAACCGGCAGAGATGTTCTGGGCAACCGGTGCGCTTTCCAGTTTTCTGGATAACACACCGACTTATCTGGTATTCCTTACAACAGCAGGAACACTGGCATTTACCAATGGAATCACAACCACACTGGGAACGGTACCGACCAAGGTATTGTCCGCAATTTCCTGCGGTGCAGTATTCATGGGTGCCAACACTTATATCGGAAATGCCCCGAACTTTATGGTAAAGGCAATCTCTGATGAGAACGGTGTCAAGATGCCGTCATTCTTCGGATATATGCTCTGGTCCATTGCATTTCTGGTTCCGGTGTTTATTATCGATATGTTTGTATTCTTTTTATAAGGAGGGAGGATCATTATGCAGGACAATCAGGAAAAATGTAAAGAACTTGCAACACGCATTTATAACCTGGATGAAGAAGTTTATAAATGTGTCGGTTCCTCTCTGGGACGTACATTTACAGGACAGAAAGAAACAACCATCCGTCATCTGGCAGCGTTGATGTACACCAGGCCGGACGGACATCTGCTTAGGAGTGAGATGGCGTTGATCAGTAACATGGCCCGTACAATCAGGGATAAAGATGAAAGAAGACGCCTGATGATCGAGTATGACAGCATTTTGAAAGAAATTGAGCTTCTTCCGGATACATTTGGAAAGACAGATATTGTGGATAAAGAACGTATCCAGCTTAATAATCTGCTCGCCAGACACAGAAAAGAGATTTCGGAGAACGATCATCTGATCATCTGCATCAGCCGTACGCAGGGAAGCGGTGGTAATGATATCGGATTTGAACTGGCTGACCAGTTACAGATCAACTATTACGATGCTGAAATTTTTGATCAGGTTATGAAACGTCTGCAGGCAGACAAGAATGAAGTTATCGATACCGGTAACTTTGAGAGATTTGATAAATATAAGAAACATCATACAGATCTGAAAACCTGGTTTAAAGAATTCAACCGTTATCACGGACTTCCGAAGCAGGATGCGGTTTTCTTTAACATGAGTGATCTGATCTGTGAACTTGCAAAGAGTGAGGACTGCGTGATTATGGGACGATGCGCAGATGCGATCCTGAAGAATAATCATATTCCGCACATCAGTCTGTTTATCAGTGCTCCGTTCCAGGTACGTGTGCAGCATGTTATGGATATCCGAAACATGGATCTGAAACAGGCGGTACGTTTCCTGAAACAGATGGACAGGCAGCATAAGAAATATTATGAGTTCTATACCGGTGAGAAATGGGGAAGACCGGAGAACTATGACCTTTGTATCAACAGTGCAAACTATGGTCTGAAAGATACAATCGAACTGATCCGACGAATGCTGGATCAGAAGCTGCATTAAAATTAATTAAAAAGTTAATCCAAGGAAGCGGCAAGGTGGAGAATTATGTGATTGCCTTGAAGCAAAAGTCAAAAGAAAAGAGGTTCAGTACTCTGAATAAAGGTGCTGAACTTCTTTTTCTTTTGTTTTTACAGGAGTTGTGATCTCAATAAAAATTAGCCGGACAAACTAAAATACAGGATTAAGAATAAAACTTATCAAAAACAAATCTAAAATAATTATAAACTGCACAAAAATCACTTGCATTTTTTGTATAAATGTATATTATATATAGTTAGCCAGACTAATTAAAATAAAAGATATCAGAACAAAAGAAAAATTCCTGGTCAGAAAGGAGTTGAAACAATGTGGTGTGCAGAGGATGAAAGAGAAGAATGGAAAGAAAAGAGCATGCCCGGTCTTTTTATGGAGATCAACCGACAGTATGGTATGAGATGTATGCACCGTATCCGTGAAGTGGGAATTCAGCAGGGACAGATGCCAATCCTTATGATGGTATACAAGAACAGTGGATGCAGTCAGAAAGAAATTGCAGAGCATATGGGAGTGACACCTCCTACTGTAAATGTGAGTATTCAGCGTCTGGAGAAAGCGGATATCGTATGCAGGAAACGTGATGAGAAAGATCAGAGAGTCATGCGTGTATATCTCACAGAAAACGGACAGAGGATAGTAGAAGAGATCAAGCAGCAGAGCCGGGATGTGGAGAAAGTTATGTTCAGTAATTTCAGCGATGCGGAATTGTGCCTGATGCGCAGATTCTTTGAACAGATTCTGGATAATATAGGGCAGATACCAGCCGGAAAGGAAATCTGAAACATACAGTAGTTCCTTAGAAGGGTAAAGAGTAATAGAAATATGCAACAATAAAACTAAGAAAAGAGGGAATCAAGCAATGATTAAACTGATGAAGTATCTGAAGAAATCAGCGGGCTACATTGTCCTGATCATAGCGCTTCTGTTTTTACAGGCGTACTGCGATCTTTCCCTGCCGGATTATACCTCAAAGATTATCAATGTAGGAATCCAGCAGAAAGGTATCGAGGACAGTGTTCCGGATAAGCTTCGGGATTCGACCATGCAGAGTCTCCGGATTTTTATGGATGACGATCAGAAAGCGGAAGTTTCGGAGAATTATACCCTGGAAGATGATACCTGGGTATTAAACGACGATATTTCCAAAGAGCCCAGAGAGAATTTAAATGACGATTTCTCAAAAGCAATGATGATGGTAGCTGCCTTTTCCGGTGACAGTGAGCAGGGGCAGGCAATGGTTGCGCAGATGGGACTTCCAGAGGGAACAGATCCGCTGACAGCACTGGCCCAGATGCCGGAAGAAGCAGTACAGCAGATCATGAGTCAGGTGGATGAGAAACTGAAAGATATGCCGGAGTCCATCGTGACACAGGCAGGTGTTGCCTTTGTTGCTTCTGAGTATGAAGCGCTTGGAATGGATGTGGATTCCATTCAGATGCATTATATCCTGATGTCGGGTCTGAGAATGCTTGCCATGGCACTTGTGATCATGCTTGCTGCAATCAGTGTTACCTTTATTTCTGCCAGAGTGGCAGGCCGCCTTGGCCATGATCTGAGAAACAGTATTTACCGCAAGGTTATGAGTTTCTCAAGCAGAGAGTATCACAAATTCTCTACAGCATCCCTGATCACACGAAGCACCAATGACGTGCAGCAGGTACAGCAGGTTATGGCAATGATGTTCCGTATCGTTCTGTATGCTCCGATCCTTGGAATTGGTGGTGTGATCAAAGTATTAAAGACGGATTCTTCCATGACATGGATCCTTGGTGTGGCAGTTGCACTGATCCTGGTTGTAATTTTTGTTCTGTTCCAGGTGGCAATGCCGAAATTTACAAAACTGCAGACACTCATCGACCGACTGAATCTGGTATCCCGTGAGATCCTGACAGGTATCCCGGTCATACGTGCATTCAGCCGTGAGAAACATGAGGAAGAACGCTTTGAGAAAGCAAACATGGATCTGACAAAAACAAACCTGTTTGTAAACAGATGTATGACTTTCATGATGCCGACGATGATGCTGATCATGAACGGTGTATCCGTACTGATCATTTATAGTGGTTCTCATGCAGTAGATAACGGAACCATGCAGGTTGGTAATGTTATGGCATTTATCCAGTATGCAATGCAGATCATCATGTCATTCCTGATGATCACAGCAATGTCCATTATGCTTCCGAGAGCAAATGTGGCAGCACTTCGTATTGATGAGGTTCTGAAGACAGAAGTATCTATTCAGGATCCGGAATCACCGGTACATCCGTCTGAAAGTGTAAAAGGTGAGATTGAATTTGATCATGTAAGTTTTGCATATCCGGAAGCCGGAGAGAATGTACTGACTGATATTTCCTTTAAGGCAAAGAAAGGCCAGACGATCGCAGTGATCGGAAGCACAGGAAGCGGTAAGAGTACGCTGGTCAATCTGATCCCGAGATACTATGATGTGACAAAGGGTTCTGTAAAAGTTGACGGCGTGGATGTCCGTGACATGACACAGAAAGAGCTTCGCGATAAGCTGGGATATGTGCCACAGAAAGGGGTTCTTTTCTCAGGTACGATCGATTCCAACATTCGTTATGGTAAGCCGGAAATCTCTGAGTCTCAGGTAAAAGAGGCAGCAGAAGTAGCGCAGGCTACAGAGTTTATTGATACAAAACCTGAGAAATATGAGTCTCCTGTATCACAGGGAGGTACCAATGTTTCCGGTGGTCAGAAACAGCGTCTGTCCATTGCCAGAGCCATTGCAAAAGATCCGGAGATCGTTATCTTTGATGACAGCTTCTCAGCCCTTGACTTTAAGACTGACAGCCAGCTTAGAAAAGCCCTGAAAGAGCACACCAAAGATGCGACAACGATCATCGTTGCACAGCGTATCAGCACGATCCTGAATGCAGATCAGATCATTGTTCTGGATGACGGACGTATGGCAGGCATTGGAACTCATAAGGAACTGATGGCAGATTGTGAAGTATATCAGCAGATTGCAAGATCTCAGTTATCAGAGGAGGAACTGGCATGAGCGAACAGAGAAGAAGAGGTCCCATGGGAGGACCACGCCGTGGTATGATGCCCGGTGAGAAAGCAAAAGACTTCAAAGGTTCCATGGCTAAGCTTTTCCGTTACATGGAACGATATAAATTCCGGTTTATCCTGATGTTCATTTTTGCAATAGCCGGAACGGTATTTAATATTGTTGGACCGAAGATCCTCGGTAAAGCAACAACAGAATTGTTTAACGGTCTGATCGCCAAAGTAAACGGTACAGGCGGAATTGATTTTGAAAAAATAGGAATGATCCTTCTGGGGACACTTGGATTATATGTGGTAAGCGCATGCTTTTCCTTTATCCAGGGATTTGTAATGACAGGGATTTCCAATGACGTCACTTATAACCTGAGAAAGGATATCTCAAAGAAGATCAACAAGCTGCCTCTGAATTATTATGAGAGCAGAACAAACGGTGAGATCCTTTCCCGTATCACCAATGATGTGGATACTCTGCAGATGAGTCTGAACCAGAGTTTAACGCAGCTTATTACATCCGTGACTACATTGATTGGTGTGTTTGTCATGATGCTTTCCATCAATGTATGGATGACTCTGGCAGCACTTCTGATCCTGCCGGTTTCCATGCTGATCATCCAGACTGTTATGAAGCATTCCCAGAAATATTTCCAGGCACAGCAGAATTATCTGGGTAAGGTAAATGGTCAGATTGAAGAGAACTTTGGCGGTCACAATGTAGTAAGAGTTTTCAACAAAGAGAACGATGTGGTAGAGGAATTTGAGAAAGACAACCAGAAACTTTATGAATCTGCATGGAAGTCTCAGTTCTTCTCAGGAATGATGATGCCGATCATGCAGTTTGTCGGTAACCTCGGATATGTAATGGTTGCACTTCTCGGTGGCGTTTTTGTAATCAAGAACAGCATTGAAGTCGGTGATATCCAGTCATTCTTCCAGTACATCCGTAACTTTACACAGCCGATCCAGCAGATCGCACAGGTTACCAACCTGTTACAGTCCTCTGCGGCAGCATCCGAGCGTGTATTTGAGTTCCTGGAGGAGCCGGAAGAGAGCCAGAATGAAACAAGTCCGGCGGACATTGAGAAGCTTACCGGTGATGTACAGTTTGAGCATGTAAAATTCGGCTATAATCCGGATAAGATCATCATCAATGATTTCTCCGCTGATGTCAAAGATGGCCAGAAGATCGCTATTGTAGGACCGACCGGTGCAGGAAAGACGACGATGGTAAAACTGCTGATGAGATTCTACGACCTTAATGGTGGTACGATTAAAGTAGACGGCTACGATATTAAAGACTTCAACAGAAGCAATCTCCGTGAGATGTTCGGAATGGTACTTCAGGATACCTGGTTATTCTCAGGAACCATTATGGAAAATATCCGTTACGGACGTCTGGATGCAACAGATGAAGAAGTGATCGCAGCAGCCAAGGCAGCTCATGTACACAACTTTATCATGCAGCAGCCGGGAGGCTATGACATGGTTCTGGATGAAGAAACCAGCAATATTTCCCAGGGACAGAAACAGCTTCTGACGATTGCCAGAGCAATCCTTGCGGACAATAAGATCCTGATCCTGGATGAGGCGACATCTTCTGTCGATACCAGAACAGAGATGCAGATCCAGAAAGCGATGGATAACCTGATGAAAGGCAGAACAAGTTTCGTGATCGCACACAGACTTTCAACTATCAAGGATGCGGATCTGATCCTGGTTATGAAAGACGGCGATATCATTGAGCAGGGAAATCATAAGGAACTGCTTGCGAAGAAGGGATTCTATGCGGATCTGTATAACAGCCAGTTTGAGAATAAGGCGAGTGCATAAATTTCATATGGTATAATGAATTCCCCCTGACAGTATGGAATAGATCAAAAACTGTTCGGGGGATTTTTCATCGGGGGATTTTTCACGTTTTCTGTCTTTTCTGTCAGGATTTAATATGCTATAATAAGAAACTATCTTATGTAAAAGTGATAATTTTCATCATGAAATTTATCATAAAAACTAAGGAAAACGATAACAATAACTGAAGAATATCAGTAACCATTCAATCGGTCAGATTCAGGAAACCGTTGAATGGTTGCCAAATATTAAAGGATACCAACGATATGACAGATAAGAAAAACGGCAGAGAATATCTCAATTATGTATTGGAAAAATTAAAAGAACGCATCACGGAGATCAGTCTTTCTCTGGTAGAAGGTCAGAAGGAAGTCGAGGGAATGCATGAGTATTACTGGGAAAATTATACAGAGATGGACCAGTATGGCTATGAAAATTATGATAACCAGCAGGCATTGTTCCGTCAGATTTCCGCAAATGAAGAACAACTGATCCTGAAGCAGAGATTTCGCAGGATGGTAGATTCTCCTTTCTTTGGAAGAGTGGATTTCATTTACGAAGGAGAGGACGAACCGGAGATTTTTTATATTGGAATCGGAAACTTTGCGGAGAAGACGGGGCATATTCCGCTGGTATATGACTGGCGTGCGCCGGTGAGTGGTCTGTTTTATGACTATGATAAGGGACCGGCTTCCTATGAAGCACCGATGGGTGAAATCCACGGTGAGGTTGCTTCCAAATGGCAGTATAAGATCCGCAATGGAAAAATGGTCTATGAGTTTGAAAGCGATGTGAAGATTGACGATGAGATTCTGAAAGCAGAGCTTGGCAGCAACGGAGAAGTTCAGCTTAAGAATATTATCCGTACGATTCAGAAAGAGCAGAATGCGATCATCCGAAATACCAAGGACAGGATCATGGTGATCCAGGGTGCGGCAGGAAGCGGAAAGACTTCTGTGGCACTTCATCGAATCGCATATCTTCTTTATCATGACAGACAGAATCTGAAATCTTCGAATATTCTGATCCTGTCACCGAACGGGGTATTTTCCGATTATATTTCTCATATCCTGCCGGAGCTGGGAGAAGAGAACATTAAGGAAATGAGCTTTGATCTTTTTGCCTATAAGCAGTTGCGGGATACGGTTTCTGACTGTGAGGACCGCTATGATGAGATCGAGCGCAGAATCCGTTTCCCGAAAAAGGTTTCTCTGGCAGAGGAAAAACAGTCCATGGGATTTATCGATCTTATGGAACGCTACATTATGGAGCTGGAAGACCGTCTGATGAATTTCAGAGATGTGGAATATAAGGGATTTGTGAAAACAGAGTCTGAGATTATTGAGCTGTTTTACTTTAAGTTCCAGGATTATCCGCTGCTTTCCAGAATGGATGCGGTTGCAGATTATTTCATTGATGAGGTGGAAACTCTGCGTGACCGTGATCTGGCAGATGATGAGAAAGAGCTGATCCGTGAGAAATTTATGAAGCTGTATGTGACCAGAGATTTCTATGTGATTTACAGCCAGTTCCTGAAAGAGAACGGATATAAGGGGCTGCCGAGGGTTTCTTTTGAAAAGAGAAAACTGAAGTATGAAGACGTTTACCCTGTCCTTTATCTGAAGTATCGTTTGCAGAGCCAACAGGGACGAAGCAATATCAAGCATCTGGTAGTGGATGAGATGCAGGATTATTCCAGACTTCAGTATGAGATCATTCAGAGAATTTTCTCCTGCCGCATGACGATCCTGGGTGACAGGGCGCAGACAATGGATGATAAACAGCAGGATGTGCTGACATTCCTTCCGAAGATTTTCGGACGGGATATCCATAAGATCATTATGAATAAGAGTTACCGTAATACGGTGGAGATTGCGACGTATGCAAACCGGCTTGCGGGAATTGAGGATATGGAACTGTTTGAACGTCACGGGGCTCCGGTTGAGGAGAAAGTTTTTGCAGATGTAAAAGCGGCTGTGAAGGAGATTCAGGATACGCTGAAACTGGGAGAAGAGGAATATGAAACAGCTGCGGTGATCCTGCGGACGGAGAAAGAGGCAGAGCAGGTATGGCTGCTTCTGAAAGAGGAGCTGGAGAAGACGGATTTTGATGTGAAGAACCGTCTTTCCTGGCTGGACCGTAACAGCACAAGCTTCAGAAAGGGACTTACCGTTACGACTTTTTATCTGGCAAAAGGACTGGAATTTGATCAGGTATTTGCAGTATTTCCGGAGAAAGACCAGACTCCGCTTGCAGAGCAGGCGAGATATATTGCTGCAACCAGAGCACTTCATGAGCTGCATATGTATGAACTGGAAAACTGATCAGGGAGAATGATTGGATAAGGAACAGGAACCGGGTAATCTGACAGTTACAGAACAAAAATCGTTTTTGTTAACATGAAACTGACTGAAATGACATTGACATCCCTGTAATAAAAATGTAAAATATACAGAGCGATACGGAAATAGCAGGCGGATGTCTGGAACCGTCTGATGAAATAAGGCAGAATATTAATTATAGCAGATATCATTCTAAGGAGGATATTTATGAAGAATAAAAAAGTACTAATGCTATTAGCCATCACAGTTGTGTTATCAAGTGCAATGACAGCATGTAACTTTGGCGGGGGAAAGGATGACTCCACAGTTGTACAGGTAACACCGACTCCGGAACCGACAAAGGCTGCTACGCCGACACCGACTCAGGCACCGGCTAATGCGCAGAATACAACTTATACATCCAAAAATAAAGCAGTATCCATCAAATTACCGGATGCTACCTGGGAAAATAAATCTGACTCTGATGATATGGTAAGTTTTGAGTCTCCGAAACAGGGCAAACTTCTCATTCTTCATGGAAGCGGAGATGAGGCAATGTCCGTAGCGATCATTCCAAGTTCTCAGGATACAGCAGTTGCTCTGGAGAAGGCTGATAATCTGGAAGAGGGAACAGATTTTGAGATTCAGGATTATAAGGCAGAGGAAGTAAGCGGAATTAATGTATACAGCTATACCGTGCATTATCTGAATGATAAGAGTGAGTACGCTTATGTTGTAAATAAATATATTACAGATAATACCTCAGAGTTCTACAGTGTGGCTGGTTCTGTTAAGACAGACGATGCGCTTGCAAAAGTGAAGACATCTGTAGATTCCTTTAAGATTTCCGGAGATTCTGTGCTGAAGGCAGCGGCAACCGGAAAGACAAGTACAACAGGAACTTCTTCTGATGGTACAACAACCGATACAACAGGAACAACAGATGCATCCGGAACAACGGATGCGAGTGGAAACAGCGATATAACCGGAACTGCTGGCAGTGATGGAACATCTTCTGACAGCTCTTCTTCAGGAAACAGTGATACTTCCTACAGTGGCAGCTCAGATGGTTCTTATTCCGGAGACAGTTCTTACAGTGGTTCTTCTGACGGGGATTATTCTTATGATTCTTCTTCAGATACTTCTTATGATTCTTCTTCGGACAACAACTACAGTGCTGACGGTTCTTATGATTATGATGATGGTTCTTCAAATGGATATTTTGCAGATGGTACTCCGGTAGGTACAGATGATCCGGATTATGATACAGATCAGACAAGAACCATTTACAGAAACTCTGACGGATATCCGCTGGTTATTTATCCGAATGGGGATGGAACCTGGTATGATGATGATGGAAATACTTATGATTTCGCAAACGGGGAAGATGTTTACGATGAGAATGGAGTAGACTATTATTATCATGGAGAACCGGCTTATGTTCGGTATATGCCGAAGAATCAGGACTGATTTGGGGTCGGATGGTTCAGATGAAATAAAGCAGTAAAATAAGAATAGATAAGAAAAGGCGGCTGCGTGTGTGCGGTCGTCTTTTTCTTCATATTTACATGACGGCGTAGTTTATGGTATGATAGACGGGAAACTATGATAGGAATTATGAGGAAAAGAAATGGAATCATATGGAAAATTTGCCAGAGTTTATGATATGTTTCAGGATAATGTAAATTATCGGAAATGGGCAGACTATATTATAGAAACACTGAAACAGGAGCAGATCGAGGATGGTCTGGTTCTGGAACTTGGATGTGGGACGGGAACGGTCACAGAGATGCTTGCGGATGCGGGATATGATATGATCGGAATTGATAATTCTGAGGAAATGCTTGCAGAGGCAATGGAGAAGCGTGCGGAATCCGGACATGATATTCTGTATCTGCTGCAGGATATGCAGGATTTTGAACTTTATGGTACGGTTCGTGCTGTGATCAGTGTCTGTGACAGCATGAATTATCTGACAGATGAGGAAGATCTGGAATATGTCTTTGCTCTGGTCAATAATTATCTGGACCCGGGCGGTCTTTTTATTTTTGACATGAATACGGTTCATAAGTATCGTGATGTGATCGGGGATACTACGATCGCTGAGGACAGAGAGGACGGAAGTTTTATCTGGGAAAACAGTTATGACGTGGAAAATGGACTGAATGTTTATGAACTGGCGTTGTTTCTGCCAAGAGAGGACGGGCTGTATGAGAAATGTGAGGAAGAGCATGTGCAGAGAGCCTATCCACTGGATGTGATCAAAGGAATGATTGAGAAGGCGGGAATGGAACTGGTGGCAGTTTATGATGCCTACACCCGTAATCCGGGAGATGAGAACAGCGAACGCCTGACCTTCATTGTAAGAGAGCATGGAAAGAGTGCGGAGAATGATTATCACGGAATTATTCCGGAGAGAGCAGAAAAGAAGAGTGAAGAATAAGCAGTGAGAGGTGCACAGGATTCGTCTGATGTACTGTGAGGAGAATGTTTTTATTCTTTTGGATGATACAAAAAAATGATATAAAAAATGATACAGAAAAATGAGACAGGAGAGAATTAAATGAGTGATTATATTGTAAGAGCGATTGCGGCAAATGATCAGATTCGTGCATTTGCGGCAGTTACGACAGAAACTGTAGAGACAGCGAGACAGGATCATAATACCAGTCCGGTGGCTACCGCGGCACTGGACGTCTGCTTACGCAGGTGCCATGATGGGTACCATGATGAAGGGGGAGAAGGATATTCTGACTCTTCAGATCAAGGCAGGTGGTCCGCTGGAGGGAATCACGGTAACGGCAGATTCCAAAGGAAGAGTGAAGGGTTATGTCGGAAATCCGAATGTATGTATTCCGGCGAACAGTAAGGGCAAACTGGATGTTGCAGGTGCTGTCGGAATTGGTTTTATGAATGTAATTAAGGACATGGGACTGAAGGAGCCGTATGTTGGTCAGGTTGCGCTTCAGACAAGTGAGATTGCAGAAGACCTGACTTATTATTTTGCGACAAGTGAGCAGGTTCCGTCTGCAGTTGGTCTGGGTGTGCTGATGAATAAGGACAATACTGTGCGTCAGGCTGGGGGATTTATTGTGCAGCTTATGCCTTTTGCAGAAGAAAGTACGATTGCGAAACTGGAGGAAAATGTGCAGAAGATTACTTCTGTTACCAATCTGCTGGAAGAAGGTCATACTCCGGAGAGTCTGCTGGATAAAGTGCTGGAAGGTTTTGATGTGGAGATTAATGAGAAGATTCCGACAAAGTTTTACTGTAACTGCAGCAGAGAGAGAGTTGAAAAAGCCTGATCAGTATTGGAAGAAAAGAATTAAATGAAATGATCCAGGAAGGAAAGCCGATTGAGCTGAACTGTCATTTCTGTAATCATAATTATGAATTTACAGTGGAAGAATTAAAAGAGATTCTGAGAAAGTGTAAATAAAAATTTTATGAATTAATTGTATCCTGTGGAGATTTATGCCGTGTATGGATGGAAATAGAAGGCGAAATTGGTAATGAAAGCGGAGAGTACCCTGAAAGGTTACAGGACGCTGATGTGAAGCAGGAACAGGAAAAAGGGGTAGAAAATGAGACACGGTTATATTAAAACAGCAGCCGCAACACCGTATATCACAGTTGCAGACTGTAATGCCAATGGAAATGAAATTATCAGACTGATCCATGAGATGGAAAGGGAACGTGCGAAGGTGATGGTTTTTCCGGAGCTTTGTATTACGGGGTATACCTGTCAGGATTTATTTTTGCAGAGACGTCTGCTGGACAGTGCGTGGGAGACTTTGCTGAGGATCGCAGGAGAGACTGCGGATGTGGATGCGCTGATCTTTGTGGGTGTGCCGGTGAGAAATCATGGGAAGTTATATAATGTGGCAGCAGTTCTGAACAGAGGTGAGATCATTGGTCTGGTTCCGAAGGCTTATCTTCCAAACTATGGTGAGTTTTATGAGCAGCGCCATTTCGTATCCGGGCTTGGATGTCTGGAGTATATGGACATTAAAGGAAAAAGAGTTCCGTTTGGTACGGATTTGCTGTTTGTATGTGAGGAGGAGCCGGAGCTGGTGGCAGCAGCGGAGATCTGTGAGGATCTGTGGGTGACTTTGCCTCCGAGTGTTCTTCATGCACAGGCAGGGGCGAATCTGATCGTGAATCTGTCTGCGAGCAATGAGATGGTTGGTAAGGACAGTTACCGCAGGGATCTGGTTTCCGGACAGTCTGCCCGTCTGGTGTGTGCGTATGTGTATGCCAATGCAGGAGAAGGGGAGTCCACACAGGATCTGGTATTCGGTGGACAGAATATGATCGCGGAGAATGGCGTGATCCTTGCAGAGGGTAAACGTTTTGAGAATGGAATTGTATGCAGTGAGATTGATGTGCAGAGGCTCAATGATGAGAGACGCAGACTGACGACTTATCAGCCGGCAGATGACAGTGATCATCTCAAAGTGCATTTCCATCTGAATGTGGAAGAGACAAAGCTTACCAGAAAATATCCGCAGTATCCGTTTGTACCTTCCAGAAAAGAGGAAAGAGATATGCGCTGTGATGAAATCCTGAATATTCAGGCAATGGGTCTGAAGAAGCGTATGGATCATATTCACTGTCATAAGGCTACGGTTGGTCTTTCCGGTGGCCTGGATTCTACGCTGGCGCTTCTGGTGATCGCGAGAGCGTTTGATCTGTCCGGTGCAGACAGGAAGGATATCCACTGTATTACCATGCCATGTTTCGGAACGACAGACAGAACCTATCAGAATGCCTGCAAGCTGAGTGAGTGTCTGGGGGCAACGTTGAGTGAGATTAATATTAAGGAAGCAGTAAATGTGCATTTCCGTGATATTAATCATGACCCGGAAGTGCATGATGTCACTTATGAGAACAGTCAGGCGAGAGAGAGGACGCAGATCCTTATGGACAGTGCAAATCAGGATGGCTCCATTCTGGTGGGTACCGGTGATCTGTCGGAACTTGCGCTTGGATGGGCAACCTATAATGGTGATCACATGTCCATGTATGGGGTAAATGCGTCTGTACCGAAGACACTGGTTCGTCATCTGGTTCGTTATTATGCGGATACCTGTGGGGATGAGAAGCTGACAGAGGTGCTTCTGGATATTCTGGATACACCGGTAAGTCCGGAGCTTCTGCCGCCTAAGGATGGTAAGATTGCACAGAAGACGGAAGACCTTGTGGGTCCGTATGAGCTACATGATTTTTATCTGTATTATATGCTCCGTGCAGAGTTTGAGCCGGAGAAGATTTACAGACTGGCGTGTGAGACGTTTGAGGGAACTTATGATAAAGAGACGATCTTTAAGTGGCTGAGAACATTCTACTGGAGATTTTTTGCACAGCAGTTCAAGCGTTCCTGTCTGCCGGATGGCCCTAAGGTGGGAAGTGTTGCAGTTTCTCCGAGGGGAGATCTGAGAATGCCGAGTGATGCCAGTGCGAGAGTGTGGCTGGAACAGTTGGAGAAGATGCAGTAAATCTGCGGATTTTGAATATTTGGAAATTGTGAGATCAGTGAAGTGGATATCTGTGAGACAGAACAGATATCGTAAATAAGAACAGAAAAAGCGGAGAACAGGTCAGGTGTTCTCCGCTTTTTTCAATGCTGTTTCGATGGCATTGAGCAGTACCATGGAGGTGTATTTCTGGTCGTCGGGGTACTGGATGCTTTCCAGGGATTGTGTGGAATAGATCTGGCTGGAAAGGGATTCGAGGGCTGGTTCCATGAGAGGAAACATGGCGGAGGTGCTTTCGCTGAGGTTTACCAGACGGATGGACTGGATGCGGTCAGAGGTTACGGTTACTTCCAGATCGAAGGTATTGTCGTTGAGTTCGATGGAGGAAGTGTAGACACCGGGTTTGTAACGGCTCTGGGGACTGTCAGCAGAATTTTTTTTCTGTCCGGGTCCAAACATAAAGAAAAGTACAATGCCAAGGATAATGGCAAGGAGAAGGAAAACAGCCGTGTAGACGACTTCCTTCATATGTAAGACGATGATTTTGGTTTTGGAACTCATGGTAGGTGCGCCTCCTGATTTGTTTTGTATATTTTATTAAAGGACAGGGGAATTTATGATATACTTTTATCCAGAGGAAAAGACAACAAATGAATGAAAGAAACAGTATTGTACGGAATTGATACAGAGGTGGAAAGGAGCTGGTAAAGAGAAATGTCGTTGCAGTTTATTATCGGAAGTTCGGGTGCGGGGAAGTCTTATTTTGCATATGAGAGAGTGATTCAGGAGTCGCTGATGCATCCACAGAGAAATTATTATGTGATCGTGCCGGAGCAGTTTACCATGCAGACGCAAAAAACACTGGTGGAAATGCACCCGGGAAAGGGAATTTTAAATATTGATATTCTGAGTTTTGAGCGTCTGGCTTATCGTGTGTTTGAGGAAACAGGAGGGGATAACCGGAAGATTCTGGAGGATACGGGAAAGAGTATGGTGCTTCAGAAGATGGTTCAGCAGCATAAAAAAGAACTTCCTTATCTGGGAAGCCAGATGAACAAGCCGGGATATCTGGATGAGGTGAAGTCCCTTTTATCGGAGTTTATGCAGTATGATATCAGGGAAGAAGATCTGGAAGAAATGAAAGAACAGGCAAAGGAACAGGGACTTCTGGAGATGAAACTTCAGGATGTGAGTGTGCTGTATGAGGCTTTTTCGGGATTTCTGAAGGATCGGTATATGACAGGGGAAGAAGTGATGGATGTCCTGTTAAAAGTACTTCCATTTTCGCGGAAATTGAAAGGTGCGGAGTTTGTGTTTGACGGATTTACCGGTTTTACGCCGATTCAGATCAATGTGATCCGGGAACTTCTGATCATTGCGCGTAAGATTTCTGTTACCGTGACTATGGATGAACGGGAGGATGCGTTTGCTCCGGGAAAACCACATCAGCTTTTTTATATGAGTAAAAAGATGATCCGCACACTGGCGGAACTGACAAAAGATCTGGATGAACCGGTTTATCTGAAACCTTCCGGAAAATCAAGGTTTGCACAGGCTCCGGGATTACAGTTTCTGGAGAAAAATCTTTTTCGTTACAGAAAGGCTGTTTATCCGGGAAACAGTCAGGAAACAGAGATGTTTGCGGCGGCTTCGCCTCTGGCTGAAATGCGGGAGACGGCAAGAAGAATGGCAGAGATGGTGAGGACAAAAGGATACCGCTATGGGGAGATGGCGGTGATCACAGGGAATCTGGAAGAGTATGGAAGACTTGCGGTGCAGGTCTTTGAAGAGGCGAAGATTCCGTATTTTATTGATGAGAAGCATTCTGTGCTGATGAATCCGTTTGTGGAGTATCTGAGGGCTGCCATGGAGATGGCAGTGCAGGGCTTTCCATATGAGAGCGTATTCCGGTATCTGCGCTGCGGAATGTCAGAGGTGACAAGAGAGCAGGCAGATAAACTGGAGAATTATGTGCTGGCACTGGGGATTCGTGGATATAAAAAGTGGTCAGAGAAATGGGTTCGTATTTACAGAGGGATGGAGCCGGATCAGATCCAGGAGCTGAATGAGATCAGAGAAGTGTTTGCGGAAGAAGTGCGAGGGCTTGCACAGGGATTTGGTTCCGGGAAAAGGACTGTGGAAGAATATTGCAGGATTCTGTATGATTTTATTGTAAAGAGTCAGGTATGGCAGAAACTAAAAGTACAGGAAAAGAAGTTTGCAGAGCTTGGGGAAAAGGCCATGGAGAAGGAATATAACCAGATTTATGGAATCGTGATGGACCTTCTGGACAAGATGGTGGAAATTCTCGGCAATGAAACCGTGAGCAGGCAGGAGTTCAGACAGTTGCTGGAGACCGGACTGTCTCAGGCAAAAGTGGCTCTGATTCCGCCAAGTATCGACCAGGTTATGGTGGGAGATATGGAAAGATCCCGTTTAAAGGATATCAAAGCTCTGTTTTTCGTAGGAGTGAATGAAGGAAATATTCCGAAGAATACACAGACCGGAGGGATTCTGTCGGAGCTTGACAGGGACTTTTTTAAAGATCAGGGTGTGGAACTGGCACCAGGTCCCAAAGAGCTGATGAATATGCAGAGATTCTATCTGTATCTGAATCTGACGAAACCTAGGGAAAAGCTGGTTCTTTCTTTCAGTGATACCAATGCGAAGGGAGAAGGGATCAGTCCGGCGTATCTGATCGGAAGTATCCGGGCTTTGTATCCGAAACTGGAGATTGTGCGGGTGCAGGAAGGCGAGGACGGAGTTTATCCGGAGAATCCGGAAGCAGGGCTGAAACTTTTTCTGGAAAAACTGGCAAGGGAAACCAGCAGGGAATACGAGACTCTGGAGCAGGTGGACGAAGTGTTTGGTGAACTTTATAGCTGGTATCTGAAAAATGCAGATTATAAAGATACAGTACAGAAACTGGTACAGTCAGCCTTCTTAAGAAAACCGCAGGATGTAATCAGCCAGAGTGTTGCAGGTGCGCTTTATGGGGAGGTTTCTCCTTACAGTGCGACCAGGCTGGAGCATTTTGCTGCCTGTGCATTTGCGCATTTTCTTCAGTATGGGATGAAGCTGACGGAGCGTGTGGAGTATGAATTTAAAGCTATGGATATGGGAAATGTCATGCACCGGGCTCTGGAAAATTTTGCAGAGGAAGTACGAAAAAAAGGACTGAACTGGAAAGAACTGACCAGAGAGCAGAGGGAAATGATCGCAGATGAATGTCTGGATGAGATCGTTGCGGATTACGGAAATACGGTTCTGAAAAGCAGTGCCAGAAATGAATATATGATCGAACGTACCAGAAGGATTCTGCGAAGAACGGTCTGGGCATTACAGAAACAACTGGAACAGGGAGAATTTCAGCCGGAAGGGTTTGAAGTCACTTTTGGCGGCGGCAGGATTGACCGTGTGGATGCGATGGAAGATCCGGATCAGAATAAGGTTTATGTGAAGGTAATTGATTATAAGACCGGAAATACAAGTTTTGACCTGGTTTATCTTTATCATGGTCTGCAATTGCAGTTAATGATCTATCTGGATGGAGCCTTACAGGTGGAGCAGAAGAAGTATGCAGGCAGAGAGGTCGTTCCGGCGGGGGTATTTTATTATAATATCAAAGACCCGATGATCCAGGAGAAAATAGACGCGGATCTGGAAACAGTCAGCAGTGGAATTATGAAAGAGCTGAAAATGAACGGACTGGTTCAGTCAGACCCGGATATCGTACAGAAAATGGACAGCAGTTTAAGTTCGATTCCAGTGACATTTAATAAAGACGGAAGTTTCCGGAAAAATTCTTCGGTTGCCAGCAGTGAGCAGTTTGCTGTGCTGGGACGGTATGTGAGGACAAAGATTGAGAAGCTGAGAAGTTCTATTCTGGCGGGGGATGCGGAGGTTTCCCCTTATGAACTGGGGAAAAAGAATGCCTGTACCTACTGTCCGTATGTGAGTGTATGCGGATTTGACAGGAAGCTTCCGGGATATGAGTTTCGCAGACTGAAGAATTTCTCGGATGAAGAATTGTGGAAAGCCTTTGACAGGGAGGTAGAGTGAGATGGGAGTTACATGGACAAAAGAACAGCAGGAAGTTATTTCCCTGCGAAACAGAAATATTCTGGTCAGTGCGGCTGCCGGTTCCGGTAAAACAGCGGTGCTGGTAGAGCGTATTCTGAGTAAAATCACGGACAAAAAAAATCCGGTGGATATTGACAGGCTTCTGATCATGACTTTTACAAGAGCTGCGGCAGGAGAGATGAAGGAAAGGATTTCGGATGCCATTGAGAAGGCGTTGTATGAAGACCCGGATAATGAGCATTTGCAGAGACAGACCACTCTGCTGCATACGGCGCAGATTACGACGATTGACGGCTTCTGTGCTTATCTGATCAGAAATTATTTTCATCTGATCGGCCTTGACCCGGGGTATCGGACTGCGGATGAAGGGGAACTGAAACTGCTTCGCGGAGATGTGATCAAGCGTTGCTGGAAGAATATTATGCGCAGAAAGATGAGAAATTTCAGGAGTTTGTGGAATGTTTTGCCTTCGGAAAAACGGATGAGGGGCTGGGTGAGCTGATACAGAAGCTGTATGAGATGGCTATGAGTAATCCATTTCCGGAGGAGTGGCTGGAGAAATGTCTGGATGAGTACCGGGTGGAATCGCTGGAGGAGCTGAGACAGACAGAGTGGATGAAACTGCTCTGGAGTGCTGTGCTGGATGAGTTAAAAGAAGCGGAACTTCTGGTGCAGGAGGCGAGAAGAATCTGTGAGGAAGCGGATGGTCCTTATTTATATGAGGAAGCACTGAATAGTGACCTTCTGCTGATCCGGAGAGTGAAAGAGGCTGCGGAAAAAAAAGAATATAATGAGATGGCGGGATTGTTGAGAAAACCGGCTTTTGCGAGACTGAGTACGAAGAAGGCGCCGGATGTGGAGGAACAGAAGAAGCAGAGGGTGAAAGAACTCAGAGAGGAAGAGAAGGGGATTCTGAAGGAGTTGGGACAGCGGTATTTCCAGGGTACGGAGGAAGAGATTCTGGAAATTCTGCAGTATACGAAAGCGCCGGTGGAGATGCTGGTGGAACTTACTATACGATTTAAAGAACAGTTCGGAGATGCGAAAAGGGAGAAAAATATTCTGGATTTTACGGATATGGAGCATTTTGCCCTGCAGATTCTTATGACGAAAGAGGGAGAAGAACTTCATATGTCACAGGCTGCCAGGGAACTTTCGGCCAGATATGATGAGGTGCTGGTGGATGAATACCAGGACAGTAACTATGTGCAGGAGCTTCTTACTACCGGAGTATCCGGGTGGATCAATCAGCGGAAAAATATCTTTATGGTAGGGGATGTCAAGCAGAGTATCTACGTTTCCGCCTGGCGAGACCGGAGCTTTTTATGGAAAAGTATAAAAGCTATTCGACAGAAGAAGGTGAGGAACAGAGGATTGACCTTCACAAAAATTTCCGAAGCAGGGCGCAGGTGTTGGAGAGTGTCAATTTTATTTTCCGGCAGATCATGGGAGAGGACCTTGGGGGAATCTGTTATGACAGGGATGCGGCTCTTTATCCGGGAGCTGTTTTTCCGGAGGGGGAATCGCAGGAGTTTGTGAAAACGGAGGTGCTTCTGATCGAGAAGGACGGAGAGGAACTGGCAGATGCGCAGGAAGCCTGGAATGAGCAGAGAGAGGTGGAGAGTGCGTCCGGAAGAATGAGTAAGAAGGAGCTGGAAAACCAGAATGCACAGGAACTGGAGGCACTGGCGATCGCACAGCGGATTCAGGAAATGGTGGGGAAGGAGAAAATCGTCGATAAGGAGACGAAGGAATACAGATCTGTGGAATACGGGGATATCGTGATTTTGCTTCGTACTGCTTATGGATGGGCGGAAACCTTCCGTGAGGTGCTGGCGTCTCAGGGGATTCCTGTTTATTGTACATCCAGGACAGGGTATTTTTCTGCGCTGGAGATTGTGACGGTGTTAAATTATCTGAAGGTGTGTGATAACCCGCTGCAGGATATTCCGCTGATGGGAGTGCTGCGTTCTCCAATCGTGGGATGCAGTTCGCAGGAGCTGGCAGAGCTGAGGATTCAATATCCGAAGGGGATGCTGTATGAGAGTGTTGTGGAGTATGTCAGAGAGCAGGAAGGCATTTTTGCAGAAAACGGGGATCTGTCGGATACAGGAGAGGTCCCGGTGGGATGTGGTACCAGAGAAGATGAGAAACTGAGAAAGCTGAGAGGTTTTCTGAATCTGCTGGAACGGGTGAGAGAGATGGCTGCCTATACGCCGGTTCATGAGCTGATTTTGTTTGTACTTAAGGAAACGGGATATGGAAATTATGCGAGGGCGCTTCCGGGAGGGGAGCAGCGTTATGCGAATCTGTCCATGCTTGTGGAAAAGGCGATGGATTATGAGAAAACCAGTTACAGAGGGCTGTTTAATTTTGTCCGTTATATTGAACAGCTTCAGGCGTATGAGGTAGATTATGGTGAGGTGAATCTGGCAGGTGCCGGAAATACGGCGGTGGAGATCATGACGATCCATAAGAGTAAAGGTCTGGAGTTTCCGGTGGTTTTTGTGGCAGGAATGGGAAAACAGTTTAATTTTCAGGATATGAATGCGAGGCTTCTGCTTCATCCGGAACTTGGGATGGGTGTGGATGCGGTGATCCCGGAGAAAAGGATTATTGCCTCTTCGCTGAACAAGCAGATTGTGCGGAGGGAGCTTCTGAAGGAGAGCCTGGGTGAGGAACTGCGAGTGCTTTATGTTGCTATGACCAGAGCGAAGGAGAAGCTGCTTTTGACGGGAACAGTTGGAAAAATGGAGAAACTGATGGTTTCTCTGACCCGTTTTCTGGATGAGAAGGAAGAACTGCTGCCATTGGGAGTGAGGATGAAGGCGAAAAATTACTGGGCGTTTGTGCTGCCTGCGCTGGCAAGGCACAGGGCAATGGAAGAACTGCTGGGTGAGTATGGTGTTCTGATGAAACGGCAGGAGGGGATTTACGATGATGTGTCTGAGTTTGTAGTCAGGAAGATCACAGCAGGGGAGATGACGGAAAAAGAGGTGGTTTTGCAGGCTGGAAATCAGATGCAGGAGGAAGTGCTCAGGAGCTGGGATGCAGAACGGGTCTGCGATGAAGCGGTGAAGGAGAAAATTGAGAAGAGATTTTCTTTTGTTTATCCGTATGAGTATCTGGGAGAGATTCCGGTGAAGGTCAGTGTTTCGGATCTGAAAAAGAGAAGCTGGCATGATGAAAGGGAGCTGGAGGAGAATATCAGTGTGTCGGCAGAGCAGAAGGTGGAAGAAGAACAGGAAGCTCCGGTTCCGGCGTTTATGGCGGAGAAGAAGGAAGAGTATAAAGGGGCTGCCAGAGGTACTGCCTATCACAGGGTGATGGAATGTCTGGATTATGCTGAGGTGGAGAGTGAAGAGGAAATCCGGGTTCAGGTGCAGAGAATGCTGGAGAGTCAGAAGATGACAGAGCAGGAGGCAGAGTGTGTCCGTATCAGGGATATTAAGAGGTTTGTGGATTCTGTGCTGGGGCAGAGGATGAGAAAGGCTGCTGCGGAAAAGATGCTTTACAGGGAGCAGCCGTTTGTGATCCAGAGGAGTGCGGCGCTGCTTGATGATTCCTGGCGGGGTGAGACGATCCTGGTGCAGGGGATTATTGATGCTTATTTTGTTGAGGGTGGTGAGATTGTTCTTGTGGACTATAAGACGGACAGAGTTGGAAGAGGACAGGAAGAGAAGCTGGTCAGTCTGTATCGGGTGCAGCTTGAGGATTATGCGCAGGCGTTGGAGAGGATGACGGGGATGAAGGTGAAGGAGAAGGTGATTTATTCGTTTGCGCTGCAAAAAGGAATCTGGTTGTGATGTGGCGGAAGGGGAGTTCAGTTAAGATACTTGTTTTTGAGATCGTAAAAGGGGAAGTAGAAGTCAAGCGGATAAAAGCATCCGCTTCGCTACTTGCTCATAACCAAATAACTGCTCCGCAGTTTATCAGAAGGCGCTTGCACGCCTCCTGATACAAGCAAGTCCCCACCCACTGCTTATTGCTTTTCGCAATTGAAGCAGGGGACTTACTTGATTTGGTTAAAAAAGGGAAAAATGTACATCCGGCAGGGTACGCGCATTATACGCGCCACCCTGCCGGATATTTGTTTTTGAGGATCTGGTTTACGAGTTTGCCGAAGCCAATGGGGTATCCGTCTGCGCAGAGGAGGTGCCAGCCTTTTTTGTGGGCGGCTTCGGATGGGTCAATGTTTAGGGTTTCGCCTTTGAGGTAGCGGGTGATGCGTTCGTCGGAGGCGGAGAGGGAGATCACTGCTTCTGCTTCGTCTTTGTGGATTGCCAGTGCGAGTGGCTGGGAGGGTTCGAAGCGGTTTTTCTTGAGGTCACCGAGGTAGAGGCCGTTTCTCAGGAAGGTGAGGCCGCGGCAGTTGTGGGTGACTGGCGGGAGGTAGTAGACTTTGTCTGCGCGGATTTCTACGCGTTCCCAGTCGAATGGGTGGCCGCCGAGGGTTTTGAGTCCGATTTCTTTGAAGAAGTCTTCGATTAATGGGAAGGCGTTTTTATCAGGCTTTGTGTGGGGGCGGGTGTTTGTCTGGATGCTTCGCCTTTTTTATGGAGAAGGGCGAGGAAGTGACCTTCGCCGTTCATTTTGTGGGGGAAGATGCGGATGCATTTAGTAAGTTCAGGGTTTCCGTTTCCCCATTCCGGGATACCGTGGGAGAAGCCTTCGTAGTCTTCCATTTCGATGAGTTCCATGTCCGGGCGGTTTTCGAGGAGGCAGGAGACGGTTTCTTCGTCTTCGATTGGGGCGAAGGTGCAGGTGGAGTAGAGCATGAGCCGCCGGGACGGAGCATGTCGGCTGCCTGGAGTGCGAGTTCTTTCTGGATGGAGGCGAGTTCCTGGGATTTCTCAGGGGTCCAGTCTTTAGCAAGGGCTTCTTCTTTTCGGAACATTCCTTCACCGGAGCATGGGGCATCGAGGATGATTTTGTCGAAGAATTCCGGGAATGCTTTGGTGAGTTTGGCGGGTGTTTCGTTGGTTACGAAGATGTTTGGGATGCCGAATAGTTCCAGGTTGCGCAGGAGGGCTCTGGCGCGGGAGGTGCTGATGTCGTTGGCTACCAGGAGGCCTTCGCCTTTAAGGGCGGCACCGGCTGCAGTGGCTTTTCCGCCTGGGGCTGCGCAGAGGTCGAGGACTTTGTCGCCGGGTTCAATGGGGATGCGGGATGCGGGGGTCATGGCGCTTGGTTCCTGGAGGTAGTAGAGGCCGGACTGGTAGTAGGGGCATCTGGAGGGGCGGATATCCTCGCTGTAGAAGTAGGCGTTTTTGACCCAGGGGATGGGGGTGATGGAAAATGGGGCGAGTTTTTCGAAGGCTTCGCTGGTGATTTTGGAGGTGTTCAGGCGGAGGCCGTAGGTGCGGGGGGCGTCGAAGCTGGCGAGGAAGGCCGGGTATTCGGGGCCGAGGAGGTGCTGCATGCGGGTGAGGAAGGATGGGTGAAGCTGGGTTGTGGTTTCGTTCATGATTATATGTTCCTTTTCTGTTAGTTTTTTGGTGAGGGACGCCCGGGAAAATATAAGTTAAAATTCTATCGCTCCAGGCGATTTTCAATGGATTTTGACTTGTAACTGTGAGGGTCTGAACAGTTATGTTGTTTCAGAGTCATTATAATGGATAATTGATTTTTACTAAATAGTATTGACAAAATGATATTATACGTCATATAATATAGTAAACAAAACAATATTGTTGAACTGTATAGTATGCAGAAGGGAAGAAATGGTTGTGTTTTGCTGCCGTGAATGGAGCGAATAATGGATGCGTTTCTGAGAGAGTTGTATCTGTACAGAGTATAATTGAGACAAGGGAGTGTGCATATGGTTTTTAATACAGGTGCTGCGCTTCTGGATGCGGTTGTTCTGGCGGTTGTTTCCAAGGAGAAGGAGGGGACTTACGGATATAAGATCACGCAGGATGTGCGTGGGGTTCTTGATGTTTCGGAGTCTACTTTGTATCCGGTGCTGAGGAGACTGCAGAAGGATGATTGTCTGGAGGTTTATGATATGGCTTATGCAGGACGTAACCGGCGTTATTATAAGCTGACGGACAGAGGTGCTGCGCAGCTTGAGCTTTATAAGGCTGAGTGGAAAATTTATGCATCCAACATCAGTGGGATGTTTGAGGGAGGAATATGACGATGGACAGGGCACAGTTTATGAGAGAACTGGAGAATTTGCTTGCTGATATTCCGGAGACGGAGAGACGGGAAGCCCTTGAGTTTTATGAGAATTATTTTGATGATGCCGGACCTGAGAATGAGGCTTCGGTGCTTCGGGAGCTTGGCAGTCCGGAGAAGGTTGCTGCGATTATTAAGGCTGATCTGAAGGGGCCAGCAGAGCAGAGTGAGTATGGAGAGTATACGGAGCATGGATATGAAGATCCGTGGACAAAGGAACCGGGGCAGATGCCTGAGAAGTATGGATTTGAGAAGAAAGGTTCCTTTTTCAGGAAAGGGAATCAGGCAGTTTTGATCCTTGCAGTGATTTTGCTGGTTTTTATTTCTCCGTTTATTAAAGGTATGCTTGGGGTGGCTGTGCAGATCGTGTTGACGATTGTGTTGTTGCCGTTTGTATTGGTTGCGGCTCTTGGGATAGGAAGTGCAGGGTTGCTGATTGGGGGAATTGGAGCTGTTGCAGTGGGAATCGGTGTTTTTTCTTCTTCTGTGATTGGCGCCGGAGTTTTTGCTGTGGGGATTGGATTCCTGATGATTGCTCTGGGGATTCTTATGGTTCTGGCAACGGTGAAGACGGCTAAAGTTCTGGTGCCGAAGTGGTTCCGGAAGATTACTGATTTTGGAAATAAGCTGCTCTACAGGAAGAAAGGGGAGGTCTGATGAAGAAATTTACCAAAGGGATGTTGATTGCTGCGGGAATCTTTGGGGCAGCAGGAATTGGGCTGACGATCGCCGGCGGCGTGATGGGTGCCAGTATGTCGGAACTGAACGGGTTTGAAAGTATCAGCAAGATACTTTGGACAGAAAAGGATGTGGTTGAACCTGGAACGATGGAGGATGATGCATCAGAAGACATTGAGGATATGGATGCTGTAAACAGCGTGGATGGGCAGACTAATGCTGAATTTATGAAGGTGAAGAGTGAAAGCTCTGCTGATGGTGCGGTGTATCAGCTTGAACATCAGCCTGTGGAATTGGATATCGAACTTAAATATGATGAGCTGGAACTGGAAGAAGGGGATAGTTTTTCTGTTAAAGTTTATAATGATACAGGAAATGATGTGACTGTGAAGGAGAGTGAGGATGTACTTAAGATCAGAAGTACGAAGAGGACTTCTAAAGCGCGAAAGGTCTGTGTTTCTTATCCGAAAGATGTGAAATTTAAGAAGCTGGATATAGAAATGGGTGCGGGAACTGTTTATATTAACTGTGATATTCAGACCGAAGAGCTGGATGTAGAAGTGGGAGCCGGTGAATTTGAGAGCAATGGTTCAGTGACTGCAAAGAAAGCGGATTTACAGATTGGAACCGGAAGTATGACTTTTGCTGATTTGAGTGCGAAAGAAACAGATGGGGAATGTGGTTTAGGCGAACTGGATCTGACCATGACCGGTGTGCAGGAGGATTATAATTATGATCTGGAGTGCGGAGTTGGAAATCTGGATGTAGGTTCTGATTCTTACAGTGGACTTGGCAGAGAGGATCATATTTCTAACACTGGTGCAGACAGGAAGCTGGAACTGGAATGTGGCATGGGAAATGTGTCTGTGAGTTTTTCAGGAAAAGAACATAGAAACTGACATCTTAACCAAATCAAGCAAGTAGCGAAGCGGATGATTTTATCCGCTTGACAATATAAAAATCAGGAGGGATGAACTATGAGTAACAAACGTTTATACAAATCATCAGAAAACAGTATGCTTTGCGGTGTATGTGGAGGAATTGCAGAATATTTTGATATTGACCCGACACTTGTGCGTCTGGCGTGGGTAATTCTTACCTGCTTTGGTGGAGCGGGAATCTGGGCGTATATTATTGCTGCAATTATTATTCCGAGAGGATAAAAAAGTTATCAGAAGAATATGATTCTTCGGCTTTACGCCGAAATTGTTTCCTGTTATTATTTTCTGGAATTGCTATAGAATGATATGCAGAGTTGTATTGAGAAATTCAGAATAGTTGTGATTTTTATTTTCTTTGGCAGCGCAGGGATCTGGCATATATGATTGTCACATTATTGTTAGCGTAGTTATTATTCCGGGAAAGAAGATGTGTGTTATATTGTATAAAAATTTCAGAAACAGCCCATACTCCAGAAAAAAAGGAGTGTGGGCTGTTTTGAATAAAGAGAAGGAAGTAAAGGCTTATCTTGCGGGAGAGTTGCTGCCGGAGGAGAGAATGAAATATGAGATTGCTGAGGAGATGGGGCTGTTGGATCAGGTGTTAAATGAGGGCTGGAAGAGTCTGTCTGCGAAGGAAACGGGCAGGATCGGGGGGCTGATGACGAAGCGAAGGAGGGAGAAGCAGGGATTTTAACCCAATCAAGTAGCAAAGCGGATTGCGAATATCCACTTGACGGTTGGCGGCTTAAGTGGGATATGCTATAATAAGAAAGTATTGCAGATGATGCAAATAGCAACAATTTCATGAAATACGGTAGTATTTTCTGGAGTTGCTGTAGAATAAATTTTGTGGAAGGAGAATATTTTATGTTTTTTTCCGGTGTGAAAGAACGTGAGAAGGGCGCAGGAGAGACGCGAAGTGGCAGCGGGGATATTTTTAATGTATGGAATTCCAATTGTCTGAAGGGGATTGCGATTGTGCTGCTTTTGTTTCATCATTGTTTCCTGCGGCCGGATCGTTATGAAGGGCATACGCTGAAACTGCTGTTTTCAGAAGAGACTCTGAACTATTATGCTAATTTTGGTAAGATTTGTGTTTCGCTTTTTGTACTGGTGAGTGCGTATGGTCTTACGAAAAAGCTGATGTCTTTGGAACGGAAGTCAGAGCTTCCTTACTGGGAGGCATCCAGGCAGGTGGTCTGCACAAGGCTTGTGAAGCTGCTGGGGAATTTTATCTTTGTTTTTCTGGGGATTGTGCTTGTGTGCAGGGTTCTTCAGCCCGGGCTTCTCAGTGAATGTTATGGAACAGGATTCCCTGGAAATCTGGAATATTTTCTGATGGATATGTTTGGAATCGCGAAGTTCTTTGGGACGCCGTCTCTGAAAGGGACATTCTGGTATTATGGTCTGGCTATTTTTCTGATATTGATTTTGCCGATGTTGTACTGGATGCTTAAGAGGATGGGGGCATTTATGTTTCTGGCTTTTATGTTTCTTGTGAACTTTAATGTTTCTTTTTCCAATAAGGATATCTGGCATTATTTTCTGTGCATCGGTGTGGGAATGGTGTGTGCGTATACCAATTTTATTACGAGATGTGTGGAATTCAGATTTGTGGAGTCTGAAGGATTAAATAAGATGATGAACTGGTGCTGGAGTGTGCGGCGTTTCTGGTGCTGATGGTTCTGAGACAGGGAAAGTTGAAAGGACCCCTGTATCCTTTGTGGGATGCGGTGATACCGGTTCTGACAGCGGTGATCGGGTGTGAGTTTATTTTTGCGTTGCCGTTGATCGGAAAGCTGTTTCATTTTCTGGGAGTATATTCTGCCGGGATTTTCCTGATCCATAACTTTATCCGTACGAACTGGCTGAATGATTTTACATATTCGTTCGGATATCCGGCTTTGATCGTACTGGTGCTTCTGGCAGATTCTCTGGTGGCTTCCATACTGATTGAGAAACTGAAGAAAGTTTTGCATTTTGACCGTTTCCTGAACAGGATTATTGGATGGATCGGGTAAATGGATGAGACAGTGCAGACGGATTGTCGGATGAATCGGGCAGAGCGTTGGTTGAACGCAGATAAGCATTCCCCCGCTTCAAGTGCGCGGAGCACTAAGCTGCGGGGGAGGGGGATGCTTATGTCAGTGGGAGTTGAAAGCTCCCACTGACATATCGCGAAGCGACTGCGTTCATGAGCAAGTAGCGAAGCGGATTGCGAATGTCCGCTTTACTGGGGAGAGAAGTGAGAAAAAGTTATTGTTTATCCAGCAGAACGGCTGCGCTGCTGTTACAGGACAGTGGTGTATAAGAAAAGAACGGACAGGGGTAATGCGAATGGGTGAAAAAAGAGATGCATATGTGAAACTGGATAAGGTTTCGAAGATATACGGAACGAAGGAAGTGAAGATCGTTGCGGTAGATGAGATCAGCTTTGAGATCGCCAGCGGGGAGTTTGTGGTGATTGTAGGGCCGAGTGGTGCCGGTAAGACGACTGTGCTGAATATTCTGGGCGGCATGGATCAGGCGAGCAGCGGTGAAGTCTGGGTAGATGGGAAAAATATCGCAGGGTATAACAGCAGGCAGCTTACCGGGTACCGGAGAAATGATATCGGATTTGTATTTCAGTTTTATAATCTGGTGCCGAATCTTACGGCACTGGAGAATGTGGAACTGGCTTTGCAGATCTGTAAGAATCCGCTGGATGCAAGAGAGGTTCTGGAAGAGGTCGGGCTGAAGGACAGGCTGACAAATTTCCCGGCGCAGCTGTCGGGCGGGGAGCAGCAGAGGGTGTCGATCGCCAGGGCACTGGCAAAGAATCCGAAACTGTTGTTGTGCGATGAGCCGACGGGTGCATTGGATTATCAGACAGGTAAGGCGATCCTGAAGCTTTTGCAGGATATGTGCAGGGAGCGTGGGATGACGGTGATCGTGATCACGCATAACTCGGCACTGACACCTATGGCGGATCGTGTGATCAAGATCAAGAATGGCAAGGTTTCCAGGATGACGCTGAATGACCATCCTACACCGGTAGAGGAGATAGAATGGTAGGTGAACGGGTATGAGGGCATTGCGTAAAGATTTCTGGATGGAGATACGCACGAGCAAGGCAAGGTTCATTTCTATTTTTATGATCGTTGCGCTGGGTGTGGCATTTTTTTCCGGGATACAGGCATCTTCGCCGGATATGCGTTTATCAGGGGATGCTTACTATGATGAAAAGAACCTTATGGATATCAAAGTGGTCGGGATACTGGGCCTGACGGATGATGATGTGGCGGCTGTAAAAGAGATTGACGGAGTACAGGATGCAGAAGGTGCTTACTCGACAGATGTGATGTGCGGGGAAGGCGAGAAGCAGAAAGTACTTCATGTGGAATCTGTGAATGAGACAATGAATCAGATCACTGCCACGGAAGGAAAGATTCCTGAGAAAGCGGGGGAGATTTTCCTTGACTATATGTTTGCGGAGAGCAACGGATATCAGGTCGGAGATCAGATCACTCTGAGACAGGATGGGGACAGTGAACTTCTGAAGACTGTGGATTATACGGTCTGCGGTATCGGGGAGAGTCCTCTTTACATATCTTACAATCGTGGAAATACGACGCTTGGTTCCGGTGAGGTGAATGGTTTCGCCTATGTGCTTCCTGAGAATTTTGACCAGGAGGTTTATACGCAGATTTATGTGCAGGTTCATGGTGCGGATGAGCTGATCAGTTATACGGATGCTTATGAGAACCTGATCGAGAAAGTTCAGGCAAAGGTAGAAGGCATTTCTGAAGAACGTTGTCAGGTGCGTTATGACGATGTGGTCGGTGAAGCAAATGAGAAGCTTGCGGATGCGAAGAAGGAACTGGAAGATGGCAGGAAGGAAGCGGATGAGAAGCTTTCTGATGCAAAGAAAGAACTTGAGGACGGGGAAAAAGAACTCAAGGATGGAAAGAAACAGTATAAAGATGGTAAGAAGCAGTTAGCGGATGCAAAGAGTGAACTGGAGGATGGAAAGAGTCAGATTGCAGATGCGAAGAAGGAGCTGGAAGATGGAAAAGCTCAGATTGCAGATGCGAAGAGTGAGCTGGAAAGTGGGAAAGCTCAGATTGCCAGTGCAAAGAGTGAGCTGGAAGCCGGGAAGACTCAGATTGCCAGTGCGAAGGAGGCGCTTGCCAGCGGAAGAGAGCAGATTGCTTCTGCCAGATCACAGATTGAGGCTGGATGGGATGAGATTTCACAGAATCAGCAGGTTCTTGATGAGGGGAAAGCACAGCTGGAAGCCGGTAAGAGTGAATTAAGTGACGGTGAGCAGCAGATTGCAGATGGAAAAGCGGCTCTGACGCAGAATCAGCAGGAGCTGGATGACGGCAAAGCACAGATTCAGGCCGGAAGGGAGCAGATCGCTGCCACCAGAGAGGAGCTGAATGCGCAGAAAGAGAGTTGTCAGCAGGGACTGGCACAGATAGAAGAACAGGAAGCGCAGCTTTCCCAGGGTGAGGAAGCACTTGCAGGTGCGAGGGCGCAGCTTGAGGCTTTGCAGGCGCAGTATGAACAGGCGGTGGCTTCCGGTGAGTATGAGCAGGAAGACTTGGATGCTATGGCTGCGGAGGTTGCGGCTTATCAGGAGCAGGTGGAGAGTCAGTCAGCGCAGCTTGAAGCTTCGAGAGGTCAGATTGCAGCGGCAAGGAGTGAGCTGGAAGGCGGATTAAGCCAGGTAGAGGGCGGTCTTGCGCAGCTTGAGGAAAAGGAAAATGAGCTGGATCAGCAGGAGACAGCATTGCCGCAGGCGCAGGCGAAGATTGACGCCGGCTGGAAGGAGATTGAGACACAGGAACAGAAACTGGAATCTGCCAGAGCAGAGATTCAGGAGAAAGAAGCACAGCTTGCGCAGGCACAGGAACAGATTGAGAATGCGAAAGAGCAGCTGAGTTCCAGTGAGGCGCAAATTGAGGAAAAAGAAGCTCAGCTGGCAGACGGGGAAGCGCAGATTCAGGCGAATGAAGCGAAGATTGCTTCCGGTGCGCAGGAGATTGCGGCAAATGAAGCGAAGATCGCTTCCGGCGAGCAGAAGATTGCGGCGAATGAACAGAAGCTGGTGGATGGTGAGAAAGAGATTGCGGCGAATGAGAAGAAGCTGGCAGATGGCGAGAAAGAGATTGCAGAGAATGAGCAGAAGCTGAAGGATTCCAGAAAGGATATCAAGAAGGCCGAGAAAGATCTGGAGGATGGCTGGAAAGAATATGAGGATGGAAAGGCGGATGCTGAGAAAGAAATCGCAGACGGAGAGAAGAAGATTGCGGATGCGCAGAAGGAGATTGATGATATCGCTGAACCGGAGTGGATAGTGACGGATCGTAATGATCTTCCGGAGTATTCGGATTATGGTGATAATGCGGAGCGTCTGAAGAATATCGGTCAGGTATTTCCGGTGATCTTTTTCCTGGTTGCGGCACTGGTAAGTCTGACGACCATGACGCGAATGGTTGAGGAACAGAGAACACAGATCGGTACCATGAAGGCACTGGGATATGGAAAATATGCGATTGCTTCGAAGTATCTGCTGTATGCGCTGCTGGCTACAGTGGGTGGAAGCATTCTGGGAATCCTGATCGGAGAAAAAATCCTTCCTTATATTATAATCAATGCTTATGGAATCATGTACAAGAGCATGACCCACAATATGCAGATTCACTATGAATTTAAATTTGCCATGATCGCAGCGGGGGCAGCTACGGTATGTACGATTGGTGCAACGATCTTCTCCTGCTATAAGGCACTGGCGGAGACACCGGCATCTCTGATGCGCCCGCCTGCACCGAAAGAGGGTAAGAGGATTCTGGTGGAGAGGATATCTTTTTTCTGGAAGCATCTGAGCTTTACGTGGAAATCCACACTGCGAAATCTTTTCCGTTATAAGAAACGTCTGTTTATGACAGTGTTTGGAATTGCGGGTAGTATGGCACTGATGCTGGTTGGATTTGGAATCCGGGATTCTATTATGGATATTGCACAGCGGCAGTACCGGGATCTGCAGCATTATACGGGAACGATCATTGATGATGAGGATGCCACGGAGAAAGAAAGAGAAGAACTGGGAACATTTCTGGCGAATAATGATCAGATTGACCGGTATACCCATGTGCAGTTTACGAAGATGACTGTGCCGAGAAATAAATCCAATATCAGTGTTTATGTCTATGTACCTGAGAATCTGGAGAATTTTAAGAAGGATGTTACGCTTCAGGACAGAAAGACGAAAGAGAAGTATGAGCTGACGGATGAGGGTGCGGTGATCAGTGAGAAAACGGCTTCCCTGACAGGACTGAAAGCCGGAGATACCATGACCATCACGAAAGATGGGAAGGATTATGAGACAAAGATCGCAGCAGTGACAGAGAACTATATGGGGCATTATATTTATATGACCGGAACTGTGTATGAGCAGACCTTTGGCGAAAAACCAGATTACTCTGCAACTGTGTTTACGGTGAAAGATGAATATCAGGCAGAGCAGGATCAGGTGGGAAATGAGATCCTGAAATATCCGGCAGCTTTAAGTATCAGTTACACCAGCAGCCTGGAAGCACAGCTTGACCGTATGCTCGGTTCACTGGGAACGGTTATTGTCGTGCTGATCATTTCTGCGGGAATGCTTGCGTTTGTGGTATTATATAATCTTAATAATATTAATATTACAGAACGACAGAGAGAACTGGCGACTCTGAAGGTTCTGGGATTCTACGATAAGGAAGTATCTGCCTATGTGTACCGAGAGAATATTATTCTTACCTTTATCGGGGTACTGGCAGGTGCGGTGTTTGGAATTTTCCTGCACAGATATATTATTCTGACTGTGGAAGTGGATGCGGTAATGTTTGGAAGAAACATCAAACCGATCAGCTTCCTGTACAGCGGACTGCTGACGGTGGGATTTTCCATGATCGTCAATCTGTTTATGCACCAGAAGCTGAAGAAGATTGATATGGTTGAATCGTTGAAGAGTGTGGAATAGCAATAAAACAGGAAAAAGCTCTGGATGGTAATAATCTGGTGCTGCGGCTGAAAAAACTGCGGCATCAGAATACCGGACAGGGCTTTTTGTAATATGCACATATGTGGAAAAATTCAGGGACATTAAGAGCTTTTTAAAACCGTATTTACAGAAAATGGAAATAGGTATGATATAGTAAAAAAGTAAGATGTAATATTCTTATATTTCTATAACAGTAAGAAATTGTACAGAAATGGAGGAAAAGTATATGAAGAATAAGAAAATGCTTGCAATGCTTCTGGCACTTACCATGACAGCGGCAGGGACACCAGTATATGCTACGGATTTTTCAGATGGAAATCTGGAAAGTGTGCAGGAAGCGGCAGAACCGGAAGAAATTCTGACGGGAGATACTGCTCTGGAAGAAGATAGTAATGCACAGGAGAATCAGGAAAGTGATGAATCCGGGTTTACGTCAGCAGAGGAAACCGATGAATTTACAGAAGAAGATGTGGCTTCTGCATTTACGGATGACACGGAGAATGAAGTGGCAGAGGCGCAGAGTTCGGATACGGAAAGTGGAAGTGAAGAGGAGACAGGTACCGAAGGTCTGGAGTATGAATATGATGCGGAAACAGATACCTATCATCTGGTAAAAGGTGTCAATGTGGAGAGTGTTATAATTCCGGAACAATATAATGGAAAAATAGTGAGCGAAATCGGTGAAAAAGCATTTGCAGGCTGTGACCGGATAAAAAATGTCAGGGTAAACCGGGACTGGGAACAGGAAACCATGATCATCAGACAGTCTGCATTTGAAGGCTGCATTCATTTGCGAAAAGTTGTGTTAAATCGCGTGCTTAAGGTGGAAAAGAATGCCTTCAGAAATTGTCCACAGCTTTCAGAATGTGTATATATTAGTATTAACAACCTCTTTATAGACGGGGGAGAATTTATCGAAAGAGATGCATTTGATCCAGATAACAAAGTATGTGTATATCTGGGGGATGAAAGTAACAATTTTAAAGGCAATGATCAATATTTTCTGGCAGGTTTATGGGATGAAGATTATGTATTTGAAGAAAACGGAGTCACTTATGTTTGTTATGCCCCAAATATGACAGGGGATATGGAAGGCATCAGCAGAGAACATGAAGGGACAAGGATCCTGGATGTACAGGATGAACTGGAGACGGTATTTGTCAAAGATACAAATGTGACGGGAGTAGGAAGAAAAGCATTTTATGGAAACGAAAAAATCAAAGTTGTGAAACTGGGAAGTCAGAACAGATATATTGAAACAAAAGCATTTTTTGACTGTGAAAATCTGGAAAGAATATATATTCCGGATACTACAAATGACATTGCGGATGATGCGTTTGATGGATGTAATTCTCTGGTAATTTATACCCCTAAGGGTTCCTATGCGGAAAAATTTGCAAGAAAACATAATATTCCAGTGGTGGTATCTGCAACCTCGCAGGATATTCTGAACAATGTCAAACTGGATCTTCAGATAACAAAGCGTTTAAAAGACCAGGTTGATTTACAGTGGAAAGTATCAGTTCCATATCTGATTGAAGGATACGAAATAGAGAGAAAAAATTTAAGGGGGGAATATATTCACTGCTCTACAATCAAAAGCAAAGATATTAATACGAAAAATATTGATGTAGGCTGGTATTCTATGTATCATGGAAAAAATATCACTTTCAGGATCAGAGCATATTTTGTAGATGAGGATGGAACAATCATATACAGCCAGCCATCAAATACTGTAAAAACAACCTTCTGCCCGGTACAACCGAAAATTACATCTCTGACAAAGAAGTCAGGGAAGAAGTTAACCGTTAAATGGAAAAAGTCAGATTATGCAATAGGATATCAGGTATGGCGTTCGGCAAATGGAAAGAAAGGTGTTTGCATAAAAACAATCAAAGGCGGGAACGTGACGAGCTTTACAGATACAAATTTGAAAGAAGGAGTTACTTATACTTATCGGATTAAAAGTTACCGGATGGATTATCAGAATAAAAAGCTGTATAGCAGGAGCAATGATTACTCCAAAAGTATTGTGTATTAGTGGGAAAATTGATAAATAAGTAAAATCAGCCACCATATGAGTAAAAAACCATATGGTGCTGTATTGTGATTAGAAGAAACTTAGATTAGTTAGAAAAAGTAAGCCCGGAAACTTTACTTACAAGATCTGATTTTCCATCGCCTTTATTCTGAACAATATACATTATACCGGAAGAAGCAATACAAACAGATTCAATTTCTGAAATTGAAGAACTTGAAATAAAAACTTCATCAGGAACGAGAGCATTTTTTGTAGATGCATTAGTAATTTTATCAGGATTAATTCGATAAATTCTGGAAATTTTTTCATCTTTACGATAAGTAATGAAAAATAATCCATGATTAATATCATAATGAATATCCTGCAGAAGCGTTGATTCACTAAGATAAGAAGGATTGTTGACTGTAAAATTTTTTTCTGAGTCAAAAATTCCATCTTTTAAAGAACCAATATAAAAATGTAGTGTCTGGCTAAAAGCAGGTTCTCCAGAATGTTCTTCATAGTTTACAACAATAAATTTGTTATTTCCGAAATATCCAATACCGCCAAACATAGGATTACATTCATATGTTTCTACTGTTTTTCCGGTAGAGGGATTGATTTTTGCAATTTGCTTTCTCTGAGGTGTAATGTGTCTGTCATAAGCGGCTACATATAAGAAACCGTTTGCGAAAACCATACCGTTACAATGTCCCAATTCTGTAAAAAATTTTCTTGGAGAGAATACTTCTGAAAAGTTCTTAGAGGAGACATCTGAACTTTTAAAAAGAATGCTGACTTTGTCCAAAAGAGGAGTTTTATCTCTGGTATGAGTTTTAAAACAGTATCCTATATTTCCATCAAGGGCAAATGCTCCAGGATTGGAACAAGTATAGTCAGAGCCGTTATAGATTCCGGTGGCATCAGGGATTTCTGTATCGCCATTGCAGGAAAGAGCCACTTCCAGGATACCATCTTTTTTGAAAACCGGATTGGTTGCGCGGAAAATGGCATCTTTATCATAGCTGTCAGAGCTTGTTGAAGCGGTAGTCGCATTTGTGGATAAATATAAAGTTCCATCATCAGTAATATAGATGGATTTTACAACAAGCTTGCTGTAATTGCTGTTTCCGTTAAATCTGAATTCACTTGTTGGGTAATAGGTGCCTATATTTTCTACAGAACTCAGTTCATCAGGAATTTTGGCGCAGAGAAGCATATTGTAAATGGTGAATGCACCGTCAGCTTTTTTGTTTGTGACAATAAAAAGACCATATTTGGAGTGATAAAAAATATCCTGTGGCTGTTCATAACCGGCACTGTTATTTACATAAAAACGTTTCTTTTCCACAAATTTTCCATTGGAAAGGCTGCCAATCATATAGAAGAATGCACCATTTTTCTGCATCTTCTCAACGCCTACGATAAACAGATCTTCATTGTTAACTGTGCCATAATAAGTAATAGACTGAGGAATGTAACCATTGCCATCTTCTGTAACAGTATATTCCGCTGCGATTTTACCGATAGAAGAAACCGGCATCTTGATAATCTTGTTTTTATAGCAGGTCATATAGAGATAGTTATTGTGGTAGGTCATGCCATGTACAGCGTAAGGAATAGAAACAGAAACCGGTGTTTTGTTCATAAATTCCTTGAAGCCGGCAGTTGAAATATTTTCGATTACGAAAATATCGGAGAATGTCTGGCTTCTTTTTGCACAATAGGCGATGTTTTCGTTAATAGCGATACCTGCCATATTGTCAGCAATTGTTTTACTGTCCTCTGGAATATTGTACGGGACAGCCGGTCCGAATACTTTGGAAATGTTGTATCTGGTTTTTGCATTTGTAGACATATAAGTGTCCTCCTTTGATTAATGTTTTTGTGCTGTTGTTTATCAGCTACACTTAATAAAGAGTCTGGAAAACTGAGTTTGTAAACTAAGAAATATATAAAATAGAAAATATTTTTTACAGAAAATGTAAAAAGATTTATCATTTCTAATCTTATTTACCGGATCAGTTTCAGGAAGGTATTTCGGTCGCAGGTACCGGAAACGGTTAATCCCTGTGCTTTCTGAAATGCTTTGACTGCTGCCAGAAGACCCGATCCAAAAATCCCCGGAATCTCCACACCATTTGGATTGTAACCGTGTAAGAGAAGAAGGATTTCGGCAGCAGTTACCATATACTGACATTCTCCGGATGTAACATAATGTTTTCCAAGTGCTTTATCTGTATTTAAACCAAAGATACCATCGACCACCAGACCGGCACCATAATCTTTGTTCAGAGCTGTCTGGAAGACTTTGATACCGGCTTTTACTGTGGCAGTATCTCTTTGACCGGTGACAGGAATCTGAGCAGAGGTAAAACGATTCGCATATGTCTGACCTTTGCGGACATTTTCTGATTCAGAAGAAGCAGCCGGAGCCGATGGGGAACTGATATCTGTAGTTGCATCTTCTTTCATATAGCGAAGAACGCAGTCCCATCCATACTGATAAAAATAATAATCCTGAACCATGATTTCCATGCCTGTCTGATCTCCGGTTTTTCCACCGCTGACTTTTCCGTTCTCATTGATTCTTGCGGCTACAATTCTGCCATTTCCAATATACATTACAGTGTGATGCAAAGTATTGATGATCACATCACCGCGTTTCATACCGTTTCCGGTTTGGAGATTCACTCTGGAAGTGACATCTGTGAACCCACAGGCAAGAAACGCAGATTTCATATTTCCGGTATAGGCAGCTCCCTTTGTTTTTACAGGAACTCCAGCCTGCTGCCATGCAGAAATAATCAGGGAGGAACAGTCATAATCCGGTCCCCATCTGTACTGCTGATCGTATCCATGAGTGTTGTCATTTGCGATGGCCAGTGCCCATGTTACAACTTTTTCAATTTTTGTCATTTTCATCATCCTCTTTCTTTTGGTTTTTATAAAGATGGCGTTATTTGCAACACCATAGCAGAAAGAGTAAAAAAACAGAAAAACAGAAACAAAAAAAGTACTTTTTGTCATTTCGGGGACAAAAAAGTACTTTTCAAGTCTGAAACTGATATTTCGGGATAAAAGAGAATACAATTAATCCTGATGAGAAGCCTGGTAAATTTTTATGATATCCAGTAAGTATTGAGCAGTACGCTCGTCCATCTGTTTCAGAATGGCAACGGCATCCTGAACAGTGGGATTTGTGATAGCGTCGTTATGAGGTAAAAGGTCGTAGAGAAAATAATCAATTCCTACATTCAGAATATTTGCAAGTTTGAGCAGATGGTCGATAGTGGGCTGACTTTTTCCTGTTTCAAAACGGCTGATTATAATGTACCCATAACCGTGGACACGATATATTTTGAGTTCCCTCATTTATGAACACATCTAAAATGCTGTTCCCTTATTATTGGACATTTTCTCAAATCATGGTACT
>NZ_QUDO01000018.1 GCF_003477525.1 Ruminococcus sp. AF41-9 | reverse complement strand
GTAAAATCTTACCCGTAATAAAATTCCTACTGTATAGCATGGGAAGTTTAGTACCTGATACAGTTACAGATGAGTATATCTTGTCTGTAAAGGGTGCTGTCAACCACCCTGTGATGTAACGCCACTTTAGGCAGCAATGCCTATTGGGGATAAAAGGTCGGAGGCGTAAGCCGTTACTACGACTGGGCAGTTACAAGCCCATTACCTTTAGGTGATGGATAGTTGACTAACTGATCCTCAGTCTGCTGACCAAGTGTTTTCGTTATCTGTACTTTTTTCTGACTCATTATGCTCTCCATTATGATACATCGCCAGACGGATACAAGCATCCGCTTCGCCGCCTGCCTGATTTGTTAAAAAGAAACATTCTGCTCCAGATATCTTCGCAGGGAAGATACATACATATTTCCCATCTTGCTGAGAATAGAATTCTTTCTGGTAATATAACCGATTTCCATGTCACTGTTCTGATTCTGCTCATCTCCCTCAAACGGGATTGCCAGATAATCGCTGCCGTTTAATTCTTCGCAGATAATTCCGGAACAAAGAGTATAGCCGTTCAGTCCAACCATCAGATTCAGCATGGTTGCACGGTCTGAAGCTCTGACGGTTCTGGTATATTCATTGGTGGACAGAATCTCCTCTGCCAGATAAAAACTGCTCTTGTCCCCCTGCTCGAATGACAGACACGGATATTTTTCCAGTTGACTGAAATTGATGGATTTCTCATTCGCCAGAGGGTGATTCTTCCATAAATATACATATGCCTGACAATCTATAAGATGATGAAACTCCAGATTCGCAGAATGAAGAAGTTTCAATAACGCTTTACGGTTAAAATCACTGAGATAAAGTACGCCGACTTCGCTCTTCATGGCACTGACATCACTGATCACCTCTGCTGTCTTTGTCTCCCTGATGGCAAATTCATATTCCGACATATCAAATTCCTGTGCCATGTCCACGAATGCTTTTACTGCAAAAGAATAATGCTGGGTGGAAACACCAAACTTCTTCTTATAAGAACCACCTTCGCTGTATTTCTCAAGAACACTCTCATACTGACCGTATATCTGACGGGCATACATCAGAAATTCAGTTCCGTCATTGGTCAGAGTGACACCGCGGCCGCTGCGGTTAAATATGGTAATGCCAAGTTCCTTTTCCAGTTCCTTCACTGCATTTGTCAGAGACGGCTGAGAAATGTACAGTGCCTCTGCTGCTTTATTCAGCGAACCTGTCTCTGAAATTGTAATGATGTAATTCATCTGTGTTAGTGTCATAATAGCTCCCTATAGCAATTTTCTGTTATTTTATTGTAAGAACGACGTTCTATTTTTTGTATTTATTTCGGATGATACATCTGGTGTTCTTTTTCCAGTTCTTTATAAAGCTGGATACAATTCCAGTTCTGGTTGTGCTCTGTCAGAACAGCCTTATAATCTACAGGTGTTCCCGCTTTTCGCAATGTAAACAGCACCTGATCAAATAAATTGCCCGTAATTCCTGCAATGACCAGCATTTCTTTCTCCATCTGCTCCTGCGGAATCAATGCTGCCGGGATTTCTGCCCTGGAAATCTCCTTCACTCCCGCCAGATAACCGACTGACTGACAATAATCCTGCGGCTCTACTGTTTTCAAACGGATCTTAAATGGCAGTAATGCCATTTTTAATTTGCGGAGTTTCTGCTGGTCTTTGAAATTTATTAATAAAATGGTTGGTTTCATCTGAATTATCCTTTCTGATTTCTGTTCTTCCATATTATAATGCAATATCATACAGCCAAAAGTCTGATACTTCATAAGCAGTCTGTCATATTGGTATTCGTAGTGTTCCTGAAATACTTACATTAATATCCATAATATCACAGAAAATCCGGCAAATACAATACCTCTCATTGTAATTCACACGTTGTTGTGGTAAAGTAGTCTCATGCTATTTTTTTTCTGAATAAACCAAATTTATCAGGAAAATGAAGGAGGGAACTAATGAAAAATTTCTATTCGTGGTATAAAAAGCATATTACCACAGCAATCTTTATCGGCCTGATCCTTGGTATCTTTACCGGACTTTTTCTGGCAGGCCGTTCGAACCGGTACTTACTGTCACCAGTCTGATCGGAAGCATTTACATGAATGCCCTGAACATGATGATCTTTCCACTGGTATTCTGTTCAATCATCATGGGTATCTCCAGTATCGGAAATGCCCGTACCACAGGTAAGATCACTGCAGGCGCCATGATCTTCTTCCTGTGCACCACAGCACTTGCCAGCCTCGCCGGACTGATCATCCCAAGACTGATCCACCTTGGCGAAGGTGTCAAATTCGAAATGGCGACATCCGACATTCAGGCAACAGAAATGACCAGTATTCTGGACACCATCAAAAACCTGATCCCATCCAACCCGGTTGCAGCTTTTGCAAACGGAAACATGCTTCAGGTACTTGTATTCGCAGTCATCGTAGGATTCACACTGATCGCGATCGGTGAAAAAGGCAAAGCGCTTCTGAACGTGATCGATTCCTGCAACGAAGTCTGTCTGAAAGTAATCAGCACTGTTATGTACTTCACACCGATCGGTGTCTTCTGTACTATCGTCCCGGTTGTAGAAGCCAACGGTACCGAAACCATCATTTCACTGGCAACCCAGCTCATCATCCTGTATGCAGCATTCTTCGGATTTGCCTGATCGTTTACGGCGGTTCCGTGAAATTCATCGGCAAAGAAAGCCCTGTAAAATTTTTCAAAGCAATGCTTCCTGCTGCCTTAAATGCATTCGGAACCTGCTCCAGTTCAGCAACCATTCCGATCAGCAAACAGCGTATGGAAGAGGAAATGGGCGTATCCAACAAGATCACAAGTATCGCCATTCCTCTTGGTGCTACCGTAAACATGGATGCTGTATCCATCCTGATGTCATTCATGATCATGTTCTTCGCTAATGCATGCGGAATTAACGTAAGTATCTCCATGATGATCGTCATCCTTCTGGCAAATGTGCTCCTCTCCGTAGGAACACCAGGTATCCCTGGAGGTGCCATCGCATCCTTCGCAGCCCTCGCAACCATGGCAGGTCTGCCGGCAGGAGTTATGGGCGTTTACATCAGTATCAATACACTCTGCGATATGGGTGCAACCTGCGTCAACGTTATCGGTGACATGGCAGGATGCGTAGTCCTCAAAGAGAAAATCAAACTGGAAGATTAAATAACGAACAGCACTACAGACACTCTTTTCTGTAAGTAAAAAAGGAAGAAGAAGTTCCCACCCGAACTGTCTTCTTCCTTTTTTACCATTTACCTGTCCCAAAAAGTTCTCTCTTCCTGTCATAAGCAGGATATTATTTCTCTGCTTCCTGTCATAACCGGGCGATTATTTTCTTCTTCCTGTTACTACCGGAAGACTATTTCTCTGCTTCCAGATTTCTCAGATGCAGATAAACCGTATTCTTACTGATCCCCAGAATCTCAGAAACTTTTGCCACGGATTCCTTAACCTTAAAAATCCCCTTCTCTTCCAGACGCTGAATAATCTCTTTATTCTTATTCACAGAAGCAATTCTCATATCCTCCATTACTTCATCCCGTATCTGTTCTGTCATACTCTCCACAAGTTCCGGACCACTCAGGGAAAATTTCTCCTCCCTGTCCTCCCAGTTGCCCTGAAGATGCTCCTCATTATCAACGAAATTATTGATATACTGTAATAACGAAGTGTTCAGATTAAAGTTAATGCAGACCAGACCAATCACCCGGTCATTCTCTCCCTTAACCGGAATCGTCACAGATCGCAGCGGTTCTCCCTTTCTGTTACGGGTAAAATAAGCAATCCCCTTCTTTTCCTCATCGTCCGGCTTCTTTTCCATCCGTTCCAGATAATCCAGTGCCAGATCCGTCAACGGCGCACCGGCACTTCTTCCCGTATGGTCTCCATGCAGCACTTTCACCGCAGAACTCCCATAATCCTCCAGGCTGTGAAGGACAATCTCGTACCCTTCTCCCAGATACATGGAAAGTCCATCCAGCATCTTATTATAAGAATTTAAAATCGCTTTATCTGTTTTCGTTAATTCCACGAACATTCCTCCCGTATAACCAACTATTTTACCGACAAAAATAATCCAGACCATACAGACACACAAAAGGAGATGTAAAAACTGTCGCATATAGAAACAAATAATCCCCGTTCATTCCATGCCCGGTGTTATCATTTTTCCACTTTCTCTACTGTCTTTCATGTCTGACTGTATTATATCGTTGCATTTTTGTTTAGTCAATGAATTTTTTTAACGTGAACATTTTTCAAAAAATACATGTTACTGTTCACTCCGTTCTCAGCAACACAATTGCAATCCATTTCGCTATACACAAAATTTACAATAACCGTATCACTAACTATTTACAGATACTGGCTGAACTCAACCTTCTCCTTATTCGGTCCCTCAATTGTAAAAAATTTTACCCCATTTTCCCAGAACGGAAGAAAATGAATCGTATCCTGAGTGCTGTTTAATCCAGACTCATTAATATACTGGTAAATCTCCTCAATATCTCTCACATCAAGAGCCACATGATCAATCGCTCCGTGCTCCATCTTCGCTGCATGATTCTCATAAGTCTCCACTACCAGAGTCCCCAGCTTCAGGAAAACAACCTTCTCATTCGCTTCCTCATTCACAGTCTCAAATGCAGTTTCAAATCCCAGCTTATGATAAAACTCCACCGTCTTCTCAATATCATTGGTAGGAATCCCAACGTGCTGTACACCTGTTGAATAATTTTTTAAATCCATAATTTTTACCCCTTTCTGCTGATCAGTCTGACAAGTCAGACGAATATTCGCAATCCGCTCCGCTACTTGCTCATAACCAGATAACCCGCACTTTAACCATCCCCGTCTCAGCAGTCTCAGACTACGTCACACACAAGGATGGTTTTTCTATATAAATTCTATATGCATCAATAATTATTATCATTTTCTCTCTGCTGCCAGATCATACCTCTTACGCGCCATTTCCGCATAAACCCAGTCCAGAAAACGCTCCATATGCTCAATAACCGTCACTCCGTTCTCAGGACTGTAATATAAAATCTCCATCATTTTATCAAGTTCCTGGTCACTCATCTGCCATATGAACTCACGCAGTTCCTGCTTTTCCAGACCCGTACACACTCTCTTATACGCAAGCTGATTGATAATCCGCACAGACAAAAACAACGTCTCCCTCTTTCCCTCTTCATCCAGCTCCCTGCTTCTGATATTCTCCATAACATCAAAAAACTGCCCAACCAGTGTTTCATTATTCTTATCTCTCATAGGTTCGCTTCCTCCCACTATTATTTTTCGTAAAACATAACTGCTACCATCAACAGCATCGCAATTCCCACCATAACCAACGGCAGAAATCCATCTATATAGCCCTTCCACTTCTCCAACTTATAATAAATCATATAACAATACAGACTACCAACAACCACCGCCAGCGTCAAAACACAAAACGCTATGGAAATTCCGTACGAAAACAGCCCACTGGTATACAATACATTAACCGTAACCAAATTCAGCACTGCCCATCCAACGATCAAAAATAACTCCGTTGTCACCATACGATGAAAAACAAGATTACTGATCACCAGCAAAACAATATAACAGATCACACCGCCTGCCAGAATCCATCCACCGGAAACTCCCTTCCGAATTCCCTCTGCCTGAAAAATTCCCTGCCCCATCCAGTCCACTGCCATAATCCCGCAAATCGCCGTCGCCACCAGCAAAATCCCTGACAACCACAACGGTTCATGCCTCTCCGGATAAAAAGCCACACCCCACCAGAGCAGATAACATCCTGCACAGGCTGCAAGCATTAACACTCCCCGAAATAATGTATTCATAGCTGCCCCATAATCAGAAAACACTTTCTCATCTTCTTTCTTTATACTTAACTCACTGATCTAATATTTAAGCAAACTTCCCTCCACAAAATCTTCAATTTCAGTTCCTTATATGTATTTATAATTGTAATTCTTTTTTATCATATAATCAACTGTAGAATGAGTACAGCAGACTTTAATTCTCCAAAAATCCATGATATATTTTACCCATACCTATTTTCTTATAGAAAGGATAATTCACTATGGACTTCTATAAACGCGCCTCCATCATCTGCCAAAGCATCCCATACGGCACCGTCGCCACCTACGGTCAGATTGCCCTGCTCTGCCAGAAACCGAAAAACTCCCGTCAGGTGGGTTACGCTCTCCGTACCGGCAAACTCGGCGAAAATATCCCCGCCCACCGAATCCTGAATGCCTCCGGCATCCTGAGCGGTGCCGCATCTTTCGAAACCTACGACCAGCAGAAACTTCTCCTTGAAAACGAAGGCATAACCGTCATCCGCACAGATAAAGGCTGGAAAACTGACCTCAAAAAATACCAATGGAAAACTACCTTTGATGATGCCTTATACTTTGAGAACCTTTTCAAACAAGCAAACATATAACCTATAGCAATTCCAGAAAATAATGCGTCTTCTGTAACATATTTATACATCCCGGACATTATTTACATTTTCCCAACTATCTCTGAAGAAATTGGCCTTACCCAATTTCTTCCAACAAACTCATCTTTTTCCTCCCCATTTCCACTGTCAGCGCGAAGCAGCATCTCTCTGCAGGTGAATTTGGAGGGGGCTTAGTAACTCTTAGGTGGGGGAAATCTGCGTTATGAAGAAAAATCGCAACTTGTCTGAGCGAAGTCTGCAACGGAGCGAGTTTTGCATTTTTCTTCATGCCTTTAGCGGATTTTCCGCACCTTAGAGTTACTTAGCCCCCGGAACTGAACCTGCAGAGAGATGCTGCTTCGCGCGTCCCTTCCCTCCGAAAATGTACGCCCCACACCAACAACCTTCTTCCAAATACTTACAAAATCCTCTTGACTTCCCCCAAAAACAGAGTTAAAATTGCTTTAGCTTTTTAAACAGCTAAACCTATAACACACAAATTCAATGAAGGGAACCAGTAAAAACAGCCAAATCTGCCCTCAGAGAACTGCAGTCCGGTGCAATGCAGTGACAGACCTGTTTTGAATATCATCCCTGAGAAGGAACGCCGAACCCGTAACTACTTATAATCCGGTAGCTGTCAATATTAACATTGCATTGCCGCACAATAAGTACAGCCCACAGTAAGCATTCCCGGCCGCCCCCCGTTACAGGAGCCGCGTATATCGGTACGTTGCAGAATCGTACTTGTTTCAAAGATGAAACAGGGTGGTTACGGAATATCATATGTCCGTCCCTGCGTGGGGCGGACTTTTTTTATGCCCTGACAGACGAGACATAACCCTTTTCAAACTTCCAGACTGCCAGATCTGAAACCGAAACACAGCTTCTGCTTTTCGCCAAACAGCAGAATTCACCACAGATGAAAAATACAATGATTACTCAAACATAATCACTACATTCCACCTGCCTGAATCTGCTCCCTTTTCCGAAAAACACCAGCCAAAATTTTTGAGAGGAGTAGAGAGCATGAAAATCTACAAAAAAATCATGAACGCACTGGCCGCAGTAGAAAAGATCGTCCTTGTGATCTCCACACTGCTCATCCTGGTGCTGACTGTCGGAAACGTATTTTCCCGTAAAGTCATCCACCGCTCATGGTCTTTCACAGAAGAACTCGTAGTAGCGGTATTCGTTCTGATCACACTGCTCGCCGCAGCACTCGCCTGCCGCGAAGGAGAACTGGTCAGCCTGACACTTATCACAGACCGTCTTCCGGAAAAACTGAAAAAACCATCCGTAATCCTGATCACAGTCCTGAGCCTCATCTTTTCCGCCATCCTTTTCAAATATGGCATGGACAAAGTAATCACTCAGCTGGAAAACGGAAAAAGAACCTTCGTATTAAACTGGCCGGAATGGATCTTCTGGTCCTTCGTACCGATCGGAGCAGGATGCATGATCCTTCACTTCATCGAATACTGCCTGGACTTTCTTGGCTTCGGTACCGATACGAACAACAACGACCTCAAAACCAACAACACCAAAACCAAAAAGGAGGACAAATAAAAAATGATCAGTGCAATCTTATTTATCTCCTTCTTCATATTCCTGATCCTCGGCGTACCGATCGGAATCTGCCTCGGACTTTCCTCCGTATGCGCAATCCTCTACTCCGGTACCTCGCTGACGATCGTAGCACAAACATGTACTCAGGAATCAGCAAATTCCTGCTCCTGGCAATCCCATTCTTCGTACTGTCAGGAAACATCATGGCAAAAGCCGGTATCTCCAAACGACTGATCAAATTCGTTGATACCTGCGTAGGGCACAAAAAAGGCGGTATCGCCATCGTATGTGTTATCGTAGCCTGCTTCTTCGGCGCGATCTCCGGTTCCGGCCCTGCAACTGTTGCAGCCCTTGGTGCCGTACTGATCCCGGCCATGGTAGAGCAGGGCGGCTTCTCCGCACCATTCTCCACAGCATTGATGGCTACCTCAAGCTCCATTGCCATCGTCATCCCGCCAAGTATTGCCTTCGTTGTATACGCATCCATCACAGGTGTATCCATCGCAGATATGTTCATGGCAGGTATCGTACCAGGTCTTCTTATGGGCGTGGCACTGGTAATCGTAGTAATGCTGGAAGCAAAGAAACACAACATCAAACCATCCAGAGAAAAAGCCTCAGGCAAAGAACGCTGGGACGCTTTCAAAGATGCTTTCTGGGGATTCCTGATGCCAATCATCATCCTGGGCGGTATCTACGGCGGCATCTTCACACCAACAGAAGCAGCAGCCGTATCCGTTGTATACGGACTTTTTGTAGGTATGGTCATCTACCGCGAAGTTTCCATCCGCGATATGTTTGACATCCTCGTAGACTCTGCAAAAACAACCGGTGGAATCATGCTTATCGTTGCCAGTGCATCACTGTTCTCCTTTGTATGTACAAAATTCGGTATCGCACAAGCAGCTTCCACATTACTTGGAAACATCGCACATAACCAGTTTACCTTCCTGCTGATCGTAAACATCATCTTCCTGATCGCAGGATGCTTCATCGATGCAAACTCCGCAATGTACATCTTCGTTCCGATCATGCTTCCTGTATGCAAGGCACTCGGATATGACGTCGTCGCATTCGGTGTTATGGCAACTGTAAACCTTGCAATCGGACAGGTAACTCCTCCTGTAGGTGTAAACCTCTTCGTAGCAATCAGTATCAGGATCAAAAAAGGTCTGGAAGTTACTCTTCAGGAAATTTCAAAGGCAGTTGTGCCAATGATCGCAGCTTCTGTTGCAGTTCTTCTGATCGTTACATACATCCCGATCACCTCTACTTTCCTTCCGAAAGCACTTGCAAAAGAAGGCTCCTACACAGGTGATCAGTCCTCCTCTTCCTCTGACACAACAGCCAAGGACGCAGGAGACGGCAATAACTCATTTGACACAATCGCAGATTACAGTGACCTTGACTGGCCGGAAATGACCTGGAACTTCGCATGCTCCACTACTGAAACAAGTACCTGGGCTGACGGCGGACGTAAGTTCGGTGAACTGATGGAAAAAGCTACCGGCGGCAAAGTTAAAGTCAATATTTACGCAGCTGACCAGCTGACAAACGGCAACCAGTCCGAAGGTATTCAGGCTCTGATGAATGGGGACCCGGTTCAGATCTCCATGCACTCCAACCTGATCTACTCTGCTTTTGACCCACGTTTCAACGTTGTTTCTCTTCCATTCGTCTATGATTCTTACGATGATGCAGATGCGAAATTCGACGGCGAAGCTGGTGAAAAACTGAAAGAAATTCTCAGTGAGTACGGACTTCACTGCATGGGTATTGCAGAGAACGGTTTCCGCGAAATCACAAACAGCAAACATGAGATCAAATCTGTAGACGATCTGAAGAACCTGAGGTTCGTGTAGCAGGCTCCAACCTTCTGATGGAATGCTACAAGAGATGGGGTGCTGATGCCACAAACATGAACTGGTCCGAAACCTACACAGCACTTCAGCAGAACACTGTAGAAGGTCAGGAGAATCCACTTCCTGCTATCGACGCTGCAAGCGTTCAGGAGGTTCAGCCTTATTGCTCCATGTGGGATGCAATTTATGACTGTCTGTTCTTCTGTATCAACGAAGACATCTACAACAGTCTCACACCAGAACAGCAGGCAGTTGTTGACGAAGCAGGACAGAAAGCAGTTGAATATGAGCGTTACATCAACCGTTCCGGAGATGACGAGATCAAAGAACGCTGGGCAAGCCAGAACGGTGTAACAATCACAGAAAAAGAAGACATGGACATCGACTCCTTCAAAGAAGCAGTTGAGGGTGTAGACGAATGGTTCGTAAATGAACTGGAAAGCCAGGGATATGACGATGCTCAGGATCTGGTAGACCTTTTCACAAAAGAATCTTTCAACACAGTGGAAGATTACAGTGACCTCGACTGGCCGGAAACAACCTGGAACTTCGCATGCTCCACTACTGAGACAAGTACCTGGGCTGACGGCGGACGCAAGTTCGGTGAACTGATGGAAAAAGCTACAGGCGGCAAAGTCAAAGTCAACATTTACGCTGCTGACCAGCTGACAAACGGCAACCAGTCCGAAGGTATTCAGGCTCTGATGAATGGTGACCCGGTTCAGATCTCCATGCACTCCAACCTGATCTACTCTGCATTTGACCCACGTTTCAACGTTGTTTCTCTTCCATTCGTCTATGATTCTTACGATGACGCAGATGCGAAATTCGACGGCGAAGCAGGTGAGAAGCTGAAGGAAATCCTTGGCGAATACGGACTCCACTGTATGGGTATTGCAGAGAACGGTTTCCGTGAACTGACTAACAGCAAACGAGAGATCAAATCTGTAGACGATATGAAAAACCTGAGGTTCGTGTAGCAGGTTCCAACCTTCTGATGGAATGCTACAAGAGATGGGGCGCTGATGCTACCAACATGAACTGGTCCGAGACTTACACAGCTCTCCAGCAGAACACAGTTGAAGGTGAGGAAAACCCACTTCCGGCTATCGACGCAGCAAGCGTTCAGGAAGTTCAGCCTTACTGCTCTATGTGGGATGCGATTTATGACTGTCTGTTCTTCTGCATCAACGAAGACATCTACAACGACCTGACACCAGAACAGCAGGCAGTTGTTGACGAGTGTGGACAGAAAGCAGTTGAGTACGAACGTTACATCAACCGTTCCAGCGACAACGAGATCAAAGAACGCTGGACATCCAAAAACGGCGTGACATTCACAGAGAAATCTGATATGGATATCGATTCCTTCAAGGAAGCCGTTGATGGTGTAGACGAATGGTTCGTAAACGAACTCAAGACCCAGGGCTATGACGACGCTCAGGATCTGGTTGATCTGTTTACCAAATAATCCTTACGGTTACAAAACTCCATAAAAATAAACAAACAGGGTATGAAGTTTCATCAGATTACGATGAGCTTCATACCCTGTTTTGTTTTTAATAATATAGAACGCAAAGTACTTGATATCTTCTATTTTTCACGTTATACTGAACAAGTATAATTGAACAGACCCGGATGCGAAGTTTCGACCCCTGCCCTCCAGTTTCACGAAAGGAGGGTGATGCCAGATGAATACAATGGAAGTTCTTACTTTACTGTTAGTAATCTTTACGGCATTAACTTACATAGATCAACATAAAAAGAAATAAGCATCCAACTTTGGGCGGTAGGATGCTTAATTTCTTCACTTATTAAATTTACCGAGGGCAACCGGAACACGCTTCCGGTCATCTTCTAAGTAGATTATACAATGGGCACTTGAATTTTTCAAGTGCCCTTTTTTATAAAATAAAGTGGACATTCGCAATCCGCTTCGCTACTTGCTCATGAACGCAGTCACTTCGCGACCTGCGTTCAAATCTCAGATTTTCAGGTAAGACTTGATTTTCTCTTCCTGCAGCCCTTCCCCAATCACGATCAGAACCTCCTGCCCTACATGAAGCGGACGAATCATAATTTCATTCTTGGTAGCATTTAATTCAATCCAATGCTGTCCATTTTCCTGAGTCTGAGCAGATTCTTCAGAACTCTCCCCGTCACTTACTCTCATAAATCCCTTCATACGGAACACATGCCCGCATGCCGGATCAGACAAAATCTTCTCAGCAGCCTCTCTCAGTTCCTTCTCCGTCATCTTCACATTCATAAAGTACAGAGAAGTAAACGCATCCTCCGCCTCAAACTCCGGTTTCCGGTAACTTGCCATCTCATATCCACAATCCGCAATCTGGTCAAAGTCCTCTTTCGACATCTCATTCCAGTTTTTGTGGATAACATTGTTTCTAACTCCTGCTTCATCGCTGCCATCAAAATCTTTTCCAAATCTCCTGCTGCAATGCACCTTTTCCAGTGCATGATTCACATGCTCAATCGTCCCCTGAATCTCCTCCGGTGACGCATCCTGGCTCTTGCTCATCACAATGCACCCTGCATCTGCCACTTCCGAAGCCAGAATAAAATCCGCCTCATCCGACAGATCACTCTCCAGTTTCGAATCCACAATTGCGATCACATTTCCAATCTGATACCAACGGTTCAGCGGCTCCTCATGAAGAATGTCAAAAAACTCATCCACATCAAAAATCCCCGACGGCTCCACAATCACCCGGTCATAACCGCACATTCCCATAGCAATCAGTTTCGTCTTAAATCTCCTTCTGTGGCAGTCCTTATCGCATCCCCCGGAAATCATTTCCAGTTCACAGTTATCACCCATCAAATCCTGAAGCAGCATCATATCCACATTCACTGCCCCATAATCATTCTCCAGAATCCCGATATTCTTTCCTGCATCCATCAGATACTGCGCATACTTTCTGATAAATGTCGTCTTCCCTGAACCAAGAAAACCTGTAATTAAATCTACTTTTACCATTGTTCTCTCTTTCTCCTGTATTTCATTTTTACTATAACTGTAGAATCAGGGAAGCAATGTATCCCTGATTAGTGCCAAAATAATACTCTGATTAGTGCCAATAGTGCCACAAATAGCACTAATTATATCCTCATAATACCTTTCATATAATATACTACCAGATATTTTTTATTTGTCCTGGCAAATTTCTTCACGCATATTATAAAACACGAAATGCAGTGCCCGCAAGCACTGCATTTCTCATTAATTTTATCATTTTGATTTCGTAATCAGTTTTCTAAGCATGTCCACAGGGATCATGGTTGCTCCCAGAATGATCACTGCGATCCAGCCTTTGATTCCAAATGGTACACAGGAGAACATTTCTCCGATTACTTTAAATGGTGCCAGCGGAACCAGGGCAGCGTTTACGATTGCAGCCTGTACCAGAATGATGCCAAAGAATACTTTCAGGAAACCGGTATTTTCATCCAGTCCTTTAAAAATTCCGAAACCGTCATCACGGACATTAAATCCGTTAAACAATGCACTGATGATAAACAGTACGAAGTAACCGGTCAGATGCTGTTCTTCGCTTCCGAAAAGGTTCTTAAAGAACGGAGCTTTCAGATATACGAAACTTACCACAGTCAGCCACAGTCCCATGATCAGGATCTGGGCCATCATCTGTTTGCTGATGATGCTCTCATCTCTTCTTCTCGGCTTCTCTGTCATGTATTTCTCAAGAGCCGGTTCATTACCAAGCATGATCGCTCCCAGACCATCCATTACCAGGTTAACGAACAGAAGATGAGTAACTTTCAGTGGCTCATCCACGCCAAAGAACGGTGCCAGCGCACTGACAACTACCGCTGTGACATTGATCACAAGCTGGAACTTACAGAACTTCAGGATATTGTGATAAATCGTTCTTCCATAGAGGATTGCATCCTTAATGGATTTGAAGTTATCATCCAGAATAACGATCTCACCGGCTTCCTTGGCAGCCTCGGTACCACTTCCCATGGCAAAACCAACATCTGCTCTCTTTAATGCCGGAGAGTCATTGACACCGTCACCGGTCATACCGACTACCAGATTCATTTCCTGACAGAGCCTTACCATTCTGGATTTATCGGTAGGAAGTGCTCTGGCGATCACTCTGATATTCGGAATGATCTTCTTCACTTCATCATCGCTCATCTCATTAAGCTGTGCGGAAGATAATGCTCTGTCACTTGCATTCTGCAGAAGTCCTGCATCTTTTGCAATGGCAACGGCTGTCTCCAGTCTGTCACCTGTGATCATAACAACCTGGATGCCGGCACCCTGAACCTCACGGATCGCATCTCGTGCTTCCGGACGGACATCATCACGGATTCCTACCAGACCAATGATCACTACGTCATCATTGATGCTGTTTTCCACCATCTTACTCTCAGAGTATCCGAAAGCAAGCACACGCATGGCTTTACCGGCCAGCTCATCAATCTTTCTGTCCAGAACAGCTTTGTCCATCTTCTGGATCCTGCCGTCCTGATCCATGTATAATTTCGCTTTTGCCAGAAGTCTCTCAGGAGCACCTTTATAGAAAGTTTTTCCCAGACTTTCGATCCGCGCCTGACTGAATTTATTGGAAGAGTTAAATCCCTGATGCTCTGTTACCACACATTCCTTACTCTGATCGAGAGCATTGAACGTATCCTCTCCGATAAATTTCATCAGTGCCTGGTCTGTCGCATTACCACCGATGACTCTGTGTTCTGCGTCAAACATAGACTGTGTATTTTTACCGATTGCAAGGTCTACCAGACCTTTGACTTCACTGTGTCTGCTTAACTGTGAAATCTCAATGGACTGTCCGTCTGCGGTAAAGAAATCTACCACTTCCAGTCGTCCTTTGGTGATGGTACCTGTCTTATCACTGAAAAGAATATTCAGGGAACCTGCTGTCTCGATACCTTCTGCTTTTCTTACCAGTACGTTGTGATCCAGCATCTTACTGGTGTTCTGCATCAGTACCAGTGAAATCATCAGCGGAAGACCTTCCGGAACTGCACAGACAATGATAACAACTGCCAGAGATACCGCTCTTACCAGATCCTGAATGATCACTTCGAAGCCCTGTCCGAAGTATGCCCCCGGACCACCGCCCAGGAGGATAAAACTTACAAAATACAGCACTGCAATCACTACCGCACCGATATATCCAAAAGTGGAAATCTGTTTCGCCAGCTTCGCAAGTTTGACTTTCAGCGGAGAATCCGGCTCGTCTTCCTGCATTTCCTCTGCCATCTTACCCATCATGGTTTTCAGGCCGACCTTGCGTACATCCAGAATACCTTCTCCGTCAAATACGACTGCTCCGCGGAAAAGAGAATGCTTATCTACAAATGTATCACCTGTGATGTCATCTGCAAGCTGAAATCCTTCTTCTGCTGCTGTCTTCTTACATTCCTCTGCCTCACCGTTAAGGGCTGAGTTGTCCACACGCAGAGAACCGTCCACCAGAATACCGTCTGCCGGAACCTTGTCCCCGGACTGAAGGAGAACCTTATCTCCCACTACTACATCATCCACTTCAATGATGGTAATCACACCATTTCTGTGGACCTTACATTTGTCCTTCTCCGTGTTGTCTTTCAGCTCACGGTACTTCGTGTCGCTGGCAACGCCTGTCTTGGCAGACACGAAAGCAACGATGATCACTGCCACAATGGTTCCCAGAGGCTCATAAATCTCTGCGTAGCCAAAGAAAAACATAACGATCATCAGTGCTGCGATTGCAAGCAGAATACGGATCATCGGATCACTGAAAGTTTCCTTGAATTCCTGCCAGAACGTGGTAGGTTCTGAATCCGGAATTACGTTGGAACCGTTCTGCTGCCGCGACTGTTCAACTTCTTTGTCTGTTAGTCCGTTAAATTTCATGTTGCTGCTCCTTCTTAATTTTTTTGTTTGTACTGCTTTCTTTTACCTCACTGCCATTCCCCAGTAACAAACATATTCTTATCCAGTCTTTTTTTACTGATATCTTGCAGAAAGTTCTCCCAGACCCGGATCTTTGGTGCCCTGTCCGATCGCGCCGAACTTCCATTCTCCGTTATGTCTGTAAACTTCTCCAAAGATCACAGCTGTCATATCCGGATAGCTGTCTGTCAGATTATAACGGCAGATTTCCTTTTGGTTTCTGTCATCCACCAGACGGATAAATGCATTCCGGATCATTCCAAAGTGCTGGTGTCTCTTTAAGGCATGGTAAATATTTACCACGATCACGATTTTATCATATTCCGCCGGAACATGTGCCAGATCGATCACGATCTGTTCATCGTCTCCCTCTCCGGCACCGGTCAGGTTATCTCCCATATGTAACACAGTGCCTGTTTTGTGTTTGAGATTTCCAAAGTAAACAAGATCCTCTCTGTTCACCAGTCTGCCATTTTTCAGAAGGATCGCAGATGCATCACAGTCGATATCCTGCTTTCCTGTAAAAAGTGACAGCAGTCCTTTCGGCTGCGGCGCCTCATCCCATCCAAGTCCTACGATAACCTTTGACAGCCCTGGACTTTCCTTGGAAAGACTGACCTTCTGTCCTTTCTGTAAACTGATTGCCATACGGCACCTCCTTAATTTATACTGATTTCTCTGCTGTTTCTATATCCGTTTTTACATCCATCTTTATATCTGTTTCCGGATATTCAGCAAAAATCTTACGATAACGGCTTCTCATAAAAAACACTTCTGGTTATTCTTACGCAACCTCAATTCCATAGTGTCCGCATAATGCAGCCAGTCCACCCTGGAAACCGCTTCCGATCGCATTGAATTTCCAGTCGCCATTGTGTTTGTAAAGTTCACCTACAACCACTGCTGTCTCGATGGAGAAATCTTCTCCCAGATCATAGCGGATCAGCTCCTGATTTGTAGCTTCGTCCACGATACGAATATAGGCATTGGAAACCTGTCCGAAGTTCTGGCGTCTTACGTCTGCATCATAGATGGTTGCTGTAAAAGCAATTCTCTCGATATTGGCAGGAATCTTTGTCAGGTCGATTTCGATCTGCTCGTCATCACCCTCACCTTCACCGGTACGGTTGTCGCCCATATGCTTTACACCTTCGCTCGGATGAACCAGATTTCCGTAGAAAACGAACTCTTTTTCTGTCGGGCATTTGCCATTAGCGCCACACATAAAAGCTGCTGCATCCAGGTCGAAATCAGAACCGGAATCAAATGCATTGACATCCCAGCCAAGTCCTACCATGATATTTTTCAGTGATGGATTTCCCTTTGTTAAATCAACTTTCTGTCCTTTTGATAAATTAATAGGCATAATTTTTTCCTCCTTGGATTTATGGATTTATTATTGTTTCTTTGGCGGCATATGGTACATTCGGTTAAATTCCTGTTTAATATCCTCCAGCTTTTTCTGGTCTTCCACACGCTTTCTGCGGGCATCTTCCTGAATCTGTCTGGTTTCGTCAATTCCGTTGACAATTGTTTTCCAGGTTGTTTCCAGAGTTTCTGCCTTGATGGAACTTCCGGATGCCATACGCGCAGTCATCTTAGACTGTTCCACGGTATTCCGTGCATTTTTCAGAAGCATTTCATTTGTCTTTTCATCCAGCGCTGAGAGTGCTTCTGCTTGCATTTTCTGGCGTTTCAGCATGATTGCCTGTGCCAGTGCCTGCTTGAATACCGGAAGCGTAATGATAAATGCAGAGTTAATTTTCCGCACCAGATTCATATTGCTGAATGCCATTGTGCGGATCATCGGAATGGACTGCATTGCCACACTCTCCGCAGTTCTTAAATCCTGCGTTCTCTGCTCCAGCATCATCAGTGCCTGATTCAGAGTCGTCAATTCAAACTGAATAGACTGGTCGCCGGTTGCTTCCATATCTGCCTGCCGCTGTGCAATGTAATCTTCCAGTTCCCGGCATCCCTGCTCTCCGGCAAGAATATATTTCACCAGTTCATGATAATAGTTTACATTGGCATCAAACATTGTCTCCAGCTTACGGTTCGACTGCTTAATCTCGGATTCGTACTGCTTTAACTGAACATAAATCTTATCGATTTCTTCTCCCATAGTATGATATTTATCCAGAATTTTATCCAGTTGTTTCTTAAATCCGCCAAACAGCTTCTCGATCATTCCCGGATTCTTATTGATTTCCTCCAAATCAAACTTGTCCATAACCTTCGCCAGAGTCGTAAGCATTTCGCTCGTCTCATCCAGCTGGGACATATTCATGCTGTTCAGAACCACGTCCGATGCTTTGGAAATCTCCTCCGCCACTTCTGCGCCAAACGATACGATCGTCTCCAGATTATTGACCTCAATCGTACTGACGATATCGTCCACTTCCTGAGAACCTGTCAGTGTTTCATTCATCTGCTGCCGGTCCGCCACAATATCATATTGCTTCACGACTTCAGGAACATTTTTCACTGCCCCACTCTGTGGTGCACTCCCTGCTCCTGCTTTACTGAAATCAAGTCCCATTCTCTCACACTCCTCCCCCAAACAGTCTTTCTATCCATGATTTAGGCTTTGCCGGTGATGAAGCGGAAACTGTCCGGAAATCCGGAACTGTAAGATCATACAGATATTCTCCTGCCTGATGTTCCTCCATCACCTTTCTGTTAAAATGTTTCTCTATATTCTGATATCCGGTAGGGATAAAGAACACAATGTCAAATCCCACCAGATTCAAAAACGCAGTTAAGATCGAATCTTCCAGGGACATTATTTTTTCCCCTGTATTGATATATACCATTTTCGGATTCTTTTTTGTAAAATCAAATTTCTGTATCAGTCTGAGGATTTCTTTCGGAAGATTCAGAACAGTCGCAATGATCGTATACTCCGTCCCATTCTCAAACGTTCCACGGATCAATTTCTCATCGATCAGAAGCTGAAGCTTGTCCAGAATGTACTCCTGAATCTCCTCCCGCAGAAAACCATAAGGATAATCCGGATGCTTCTTAATCTTCTCCCTCTGCAACCGGTGATTCCTGTAAAAACCAACCGCCGGTGCCTTCATTGAGTTCTCTTTCATCGGATCAAGAAACGGTACATTCTTTACCACTACCGTATCTTCCGTGATCAGTTCCTGAATCTTTTCCCAGTAATGAGCCACTGATCCATCCTTTACCCCGGATACCTTGGCAAAGATCACAGGCATATTCACCTTATCCTCTGTGGTACTGAAATTCGGCCGGTACTTCAGATCTTCTTTCCAGAGCATCCAGATTTCTTCATACATCGTCTGAAGGCTGACCGACACTGCTTTCTGGTACTGCTTCTCCCTGTACAGCCCGGAATTCTGGTACATCAGCGTATCCAGCTCCCGCTCCGCATGGTAGGCGGCGGTTCCCATCTGTACACTATTATTTTCCTCCGGAAATTCTTTCACAGAAAGCGATTCTTCAAAATTCAGCTCATAAAGCATTTTATCCTGAAGATTTTTCCTGAAATTTTCCTGAAGTTTCTCCGGAACTTCCCCAAATTCTACTTTATGGTTCCTGTCGGGATTTAAGATCAGTACATCTGTCGGAAGCCGGGAAAGCATTTTCAGGAAAAGGCCCTCCGCCTCATTCCTGTTTCCTGTACTTCCATTTCCTTCCATATAAATAAAACAACTGATCTCCGGCATCTTCCATGCCGGAAAAAGCTGTGCCTGATATCGTTTCAGCCAGCAAAGCAGATAAACCGCCTTTCCTGTCAGCTTATTCAGATTCATGTCCGGGTGAGACGCTTCCTTCTTCATTATATCTACAAACGCCTTCACCATCAGTCTCTGCAGCTCCGGTTCGCTTGCATAATGAATATTTTCGGATAAATTCATAAGCAGTTCATCTGTATTTCTGTAATTCTGCCTTCGGATTCCTGCGATTTCCTCCGGGGATGGCGGCTGAATCCTGCCATTTACGATCACGACCGGACGTCCGGCAGCTTTTAATTCCTGCCCGAACTGGTACAGCTCATTCAGATAAGTCAGCTTATCCTCCACACCATTGATCAGCAGAAAACAGTTATAAAACAGTTTCGGATCTGACGTTCCATTCAACGTTTCATTTACCGCTCCATCCGACTTTCCCTCCAGCCTTCTGTTCATCACTGGAGTCCGGATATCATCCAGACCTTTTCCGGATATCCATGCGTTGGTACAGTTTAGCAACTCTGGTTTCTTTCCATACAGACGTTCTGCATTCATTTCCCGCTGTATCTGCTCACGCAGCCATTTCAGGTTAAATTCTGCCGGAAATGCTTTCATTTCAGAACCAGAAAGAGCATTTTCTGCCCCCGGTCCCATATATCTTTCCTGTCCTGTTATCTCCGTCCGTTTCAGGCTCTGTATCTGAAGTTCATCCGACAATGCAGACTTCGGATCCAGCTCCAGATATTTTTTATCTCCGTGATACTGCAAAAGCACCACATCACATCCGGCATTCGCCAGAATGGAGATCAGCATCAGTTCATATCTGCTGATTTCTCCTTCATATAAAATCTTCGGGATTTCTTCTTCTCCCAGAAGATTTACGATCCGTTCAAATTTATAATAGAGCCAGCACATAAATTTAATGTAGGCGTTGCGGAGCATATTGTCATTTTTTCCTTCTCTTCTCAGTAAAAAAAGAGAATCATAAATCGAATCCGCCACATTCTTCCTCTGGTGAACCTTCATTCTGGGCAGCCATTTCTCCAGACTTGTGCTGATAAATTCCTGACTCAGTACAAAGTCCATACCCATGATTTCTCCATAATAGGAAGATTCTTCTCATCCGGATTCGGAATCTTCCCCTCGATCACCACTCCCCGTCTCCGGGCAGTTTCATAATATTTCCAGATAAACTGTTCAATCTCTTCTGTATATCCGTTAATCCGATAAAAATAGATATCCTGACACGTTCCCCTGTCTGAAAGATTTTTAAAAAAATCATCCAGATTCTGTATCTTCTGATGTCTAAACATATATGTTCACCTTTTTGCTACGAATTTCAGAACAGATAGTCTGAAATCCAAATTGTTCTGGCTAATTTACTTGGTATTGTATCATTTTTTATCTGCAAATTCAATATTTCTATATATTTTTATAGATTATTCACACAATTTTATATTTTTTTCACACATGCAGTTTCTCCCAAAACCTGTCTACATACATTTATTTGCAGATTTCTTCCATATAAACCGCATCACAACTGTAACCATAATAAATGCCGCAGAAACTCATAATTCCTGCGGCACTGCACTTACTATTTTCATTTTTTATTTTTGCGTATTTTCAAGCTGATCCTGTGCCTCCTGGCTGATCTCCACCGGGGTAACTACCAGTTTCGCGTTGTCGGGGAGGTCTGACGGATCTGTCAGTGTTACTTTTACATTAATATCTTCACTTTGATAATCATATTTTGTGACTTCTGCGTCTGCATTGTCCGGTTTTTCCGTCGGAGACGGTTCCGGAATTTCTGTCGGGGATATTTCCGGTGTCTCTGTCGGAGATACTTCCGGAACTTCTGTTGGAGGTACTTCCGGCGTTTCTGTCAGCTGCGGTTCTTCTGAAACCTCTGTTACTCCATCTGAGGTCGTCCCATCCGAAAAAGGATTGTTCTCCTGCTCAGGTTCCATTTTCGAGGTTTCTGTCATCTGTGAATTTCCTTCAGGTTCTGACGTAAAGGGATCCGGTTCCATGTTCAGCCATTCTGAATCATCACTTCCGGATACATATGTGACCGGAACGCTTTGCAGTACGATCATACTGATAAGCACCATCACACATATAAGGCTTAAACATCGCCTGGGCCAACCATATTTTTTATTTTTCATTCTGCTCTCCCTGCCTTTCCATACATGATTGTCACAGCCTGTTAACCCGTCCATGGATATTTCCATCTATATTTTATGCAGTGAGGGCAAAAAAGACCGCAATCCATCATCTTCTGAATGGATTGCGGCCATATCTTCTCGATACGATTCTGTTGAATAATTCAGTTTTTTTCCAATATCAAAACGGAATTACAGAAATCGTAAATTTCCGTTTCTTCCTGCTTTTTTCTTTTCCTGCCCTTTAAGACAGTTCCAGTTTACCTGTATAAAGCTGATAATAGGTTCCCTTTAACTTAATGAGGTCTTCATGATCGCCTCGCTCTATGATCTTACCGTGATCCAGTACAATGATCGCATCGCTGTTTCTGATCGTTGAGAGTCGATGGGCGATTACGAATACGGTACGGCCTTTCATGAGGTTATCCATACCTTTCTGTACGATACTCTCAGTACGGGTATCGATGCTTGAAGTTGCTTCATCCAGGATCAGTACCGGCGGGTTGGCTACGGCTGCTCTGGCGATGGAGAGAAGCTGGCGCTGTCCCTGGGAGAGTTCTTCGCCGTCTCCGCTTAACATGGTATCATATCCGTTTGGAAGCATCTTAATGAACTGGTCTGCGTGAGCCAGTCTTGCTGCCTCGTATACTTCCTCATCTGTGGCATCCAGTTTCCCATAGCGGATGTTTTCCTTGATGGTTCCTGTAAACAGATGGGTATCCTGAAGTACGATTCCCAGAGAACGTCTCAGGTCATCTTTCCTGATCTTGGTGATGTTGATTCCGTCGTAACGGATCTTACCTTCCTGAATATCATAGAAACGATTGATCAGGTTGGTGATGGTTGTCTTTCCTGCACCGGTAGAACCTACGAAAGCAAGTTTCTGACCAGGTTTTGCAAAAAGACTGATGTCTTTCAGGATCACTTTATCCGGGTTATATCCGAAGGTAACGTCTTCGAAACGAACGTCACCTGTCAGTTCAGTGTAAGTAACGGAACCGTCTGCGGAATGCGGATGTTTCCATGCCCACATGCCGGTTCTCTCTTTGCATTCGGTGATATTTCCGTTTGCATCTTTTCTCGCATTGACAAGTTCTACATAACCTTCATCTTCTTCCGGTTTCTCATCAATGAGTTTAAAGATTCGTTCTGCACCCGCAAGTGCCATAACGATCGCGTTGAACTGCTGTGCCACCTGCATGAATGGCTGAGTGAAGCTCTTTGTGAACTGTAAATAGGAAGCCATAACACCAAGAGTAATGCCGCCCACACCTGTGACAGAGAGAAGTCCGCCAAGTACTGCTGTCAGTACGAACTGCAGGTTACCGATGTTACCGATCACCGGTCCCATCATGTTTCCGTATTTGTTTGCGTTTGCGGAGCTCTCGAAAAGAGCTTCGTTGAGTTTGTCAAATTCCACCTTGGATTTGTCTTCATGGTTGAAAACTTTTACAACTCTCTGACCGTTCATTCGTTCTTCCACAAATCCGGTCACATCTGCCAGAGCTACCTGCTGACGGATGAAATATTTTCCACTGTTGGAACCAATCTTATTGGTAACTTTCAGCATGACAAAGATGATCACAACTGCCAGAATGGTAAGCAGCGGGCTTAACAGCAGCATGGAAATAAAAGTAACAATAATGGTAAACAATGCCATCAATGCCTGCGGAATCGCCTGGCTGATCATCTGTCTCAGAGTATCGGTATCATTGGTATAAAGACTCATGATAGATCCGTTTGTGTTCTGGTCGAAGTAGCGGATCGGGAGAGTCTGCATATGCTCGAACATGTCATCACGTACACTCTTGAGCACACCCTGTCCGATGAAAACCATCATTCTTGTATAAATAAATGTGGCAATAACACCCAGTGCAAAAATCGTGCCAAGAACTGCCAGTGCTTTATACAGCTCTGCAAAGTTCGGATCCGTCTGTCCGATCAGCGGAATGATAAAATCATCCAGCAGGAATTTCAGGGACAGAGAGACTGCAATACTTGCCACGGAACTGACAAAGATGCAGATAAATACGATGATAAACTGTATCTTATGTGTTCCTGTCATATATTTCAGAAGTCTTTTGGCAGTTTTGATGGTGTTCTGGTCTATTTTTTTCTTCTTATTCATCGTCTCCGCCTCCTTTGACCTGTGATTCATATACTTCTCTGTAAATGTCGTTTGTTTTCAGAAGTTCTTCTGAAGTGCCTACGCCTACGATCTTACCGTCATCCAGTACAATAATCTGGTCTGCATCTTCAATAGAAGAAACTCGCTGTGCGATAATGATCTTTGTTGTGTTCGGGATTTCTTCGCGGAAAGCCTTACGAATCAGGGCATCGGTTCTGGTATCTACCGCACTGGTAGAGTCATCCAGGATCAGGATCTTCGGTTTCTTAAGCAGTGCTCTGGCAATACACAGACGCTGTTTCTGACCACCGGATACGTTGTTACCGCCCTGAACGATCATGGTGTTGTAGCCATCCGGAAATTCACTGACGAATCCGTCTGCCTGAGCCAGCTTACATACACGCTGAACTTCGGCATCGCTGGCTTTCTCATCACCCCAGCGGATATTTTCATAGATACTTCCGGAGAACAGCACGTTTTTCTGAAGTACCATGGAAACCTGATCACGGAGTACTTCCAGGTTATAGTTGCGGACATCCACGCCGCCGACCTGAACATTACCGTTTGTGACATCATAAAGTCTCGGGATAAGCTGCACCAGAGTAGACTTGGCACTTCCGGTTCCACCGATGATACCTACCGTCTGGCCTGATTTAATATGAAGGTTTACATCTTTCAGGGAAAGGTTTCCGCCTTCGCCTGCATAGCTGAAGTCTACATGGTTAAAGTCAATCGAACCGTCAGCTACTGTTTTCACTGCGTCATCTTTGTCCTGCATCTCCGGAACTTCATCCAGAACTTCTGTGATACGTTCTGTGGAGGCTTCTGAGATCATCAGCATGACAAATACGAAAGTTACCATGTTCAGAGACATCAGGATCTGAAGTGCATAGACAATGATACTTGTCAGTTCACCGGTTTCCATACTGCCGAATACGATTCCTCTTCCGCCAATCGCAACAATGATAATGATCACGGTATACATGGTAAACATCATAACCGGTGAGTTCCATGCAACGATCTTTTCTGCTTTGGTAAACAGTGTGTAAACGTATTTGGAAATTCCATGGAATTTCTCAATTTCGTAGTCTTCTCTTACGAAGGCTTTCACAACACGGGATGCATTTACATTTTCCTGCACGGAGTTGTTCAGGACATCATATTCACCAAATACTTTAATGAAATGTGGATGTGCCTTCTTTGCAATAAAGATGAGTGTGCCGCCCAGAAGCGGAACAACAACCAGGAACAGCATTGCAATTGGTTTGTTGATGGTCAGTGTCATGATCCATGACAGAATGATCATAAACGGTGCTCTGGCAAGGAGACGGATGCTCATCATATATGCCTGCTGTACGTTGGTGATATCTGTGGTCATACGTGTGACCAGACCTGAAGTTGAAAAGTGGTCGATATTTTTGAAGGAGAAGTCCTGTACCTTGTAAAAAATATCGTGTCGTAAGTTTTTGGCAAATCCTGCTGCCGCAACTGCCGCCATATTTCCAGCCTGTACGCCGAAGAACAGGGCAAGCATTGCCATGACAACAAGGATGGCGCCACGCTGGATGATGTAGCTCATGTCACCGTTTGCAATACCTGTGTCGATGATCTTCGCCATTTCCAGCGGAATCAGAACTTCCATCAGTACTTCCAGGATTACAAGGATCGGAGCCAGTACTGACTGCTTTTTGTATTCCCGGACGGAACGTAAAAGTTTCTTGTTCATCTTTTCGATGTCCTCCTTGATTATTGATTTTTACTGTTTTTGTTTTTCTTCTCGTTTTTGTTTTTCAGTTTTATTTCTGAATTTCAACTTTGTTTTTGGATTTCAGTCTTGTTTTCGCTGCATTTCTTCCAGATTTTTGTGCATCATCCAGAGAACCTGTTTACACAGGGCCACATCTTCTTTTGAGATTCCTTTTTCCAGACAGCGTTCTGTCTCATCAATATGTTCCAGGATTGCCGGAAGGATATCTTTTGCCTTATCGGTTGGTATGATCCGTTTCAGGCGTCCGTCCTGTTTTTCACATTCTCTGTAAATAAAGCCTTTCTTTTCCATTAGCTGAAGGGTACCTGTTGCGGTTGATTTCCGTATCTGAAATTCTTCTTCGATATCCTTCTGATAAAGATCCCGGTGCAAAGTTTCCAGAAGAATAAACTTCAGCACATGTTTCTGCATTGCAGTCAGTTCATCGGATTTCATTACATCTGACGGATTATTTCTGTTTCGCACCATCTGATGAGAAAGAATACCGATCAGTCTTCCCATGTGCATATCTTCTACTTTGATTTTCAGCTCTTCATCCACGCTTTACACCTCCTCCTTTTTGCTGATAATTTTGCTAATTAGTTAGCCTCCTAATAGTTCGTGTCCTAACTTTTTACTATTATAAAGACACATAGATGAGTTGTCAACTTCTTTTTTTAAATTCGGACGCCCCCCAAAAAATCTGGTCTGGGAGTGCAAGGCAGAAAGTAAAAAAATAAAAGCTTGTCTCCAGACATTCACCGTAATAAAGATACGCTGCTGGAATTTTAGAATTGCAACCCGCAAAAGAATATGGTAAGATAATTTCATTGAGTACAGCGATAAAATGTAAAAGTCAACAATGGATATGAGGAGGAAATATTATTATGTATATTACATGTCTTGACGTAGAAGGCGTACTGGTACCTGAAATCTGGATCGCGTTTGCAGAGGCAAGTGGAATCCCGGAATTAAAGAAAACAACCCGTGATGAGCCGGATTATGATAAGCTGATGAACTGGAGACTTGGCATTCTGAAGGAACATGGTCTTGGTCTGAAAGAGATTCAGGATGTTATCGCAAAGATTGATCCGCTTCCGGGTGCTAAAGAATTTCTGGATGAACTTCGTTCTTTCTCTCAGGTCATTCTGATCAGTGATACTTTCACACAGTTTGCAGCACCTCTGATGGAGAAACTTGGCAGACCTACTTTATTCTGCAATACACTTGAAGTTGCTGAAAATGGTGAGATCACAGGCTTTAAGATGAGAGTTGAGCAGTCTAAGTTAACCACTGTAAAAGCGTTACAGTCTATCGGATTTGATACTATCGCAAGCGGTGATTCCTACAACGACCTTGGTATGATCCAGGCAAGCAAGGCTGGTTTCCTGTTCAGAAGTACAGATAAGATCAAAGCAGATTATCCGGATATCCCGGCTTATGAAGAGTATGATGAACTGCTGGCTGCTATCAAAAATGCAATGAAATAAAACACTTCTTCGCCGCAGGGTGATCCTGCCGAAGAACTTTTATATCACAGGAATATTACCGGATAAATTTTCTGTGATATAGAAAAATCTGCGGAAGATACAGGAAATCAGATAAATGTATCTTTCGCAGATTTTTATTTTACTGTAAGTCGGCTCAACAACTTTGCAGAACATTTGCAGAACAGCAGGCTGTTAAGCATTAACTATAGTTATCTTTCTTATTCTGTCACGTATGCTTTTACGAGTTCATAAGTATTTCTTACTCCGTCCATATGAGAACGTTCGTAATTATGGGAGGCATATACTCCCGGGCCGATGAGGCCGTGGCGGATGTCATATCCTGCACGTAAGGTTGCTTCTACATCGGAACCGTAGTGCGGATAAACGTCGATTGCGAAATCCAGATTGTGCGCCTTTGCCGTATTGACCAGTGCTGTGATCAGGTCGTAATTGTACGGGCCGCCGGAGTCTTTTGCACAGATGGACACCATGCGTTCTGTGCATCCAAGGTCAGCTCCCACACATCCCATATCTACAGAGATCATTTCTTCCGTGTCTGCCGGTACGAAACTTCCGCCGTGTCCTACTTCCTCATAAACAGTAAATAATAAGGAAACTTTTCGGTTCAGGGTAAGTTCTTCTTCCTTCACAGCTTTTGCAAGTCCCAGAAGAATGGCTGCGGAAAGTTTGTCATCCAGAAAACGGCTTTTAATATATCCGCTTTCTGTAATCACTGTGCGGGGATCCATGGCAATGATATCTCCAACCTGGATTCCCAGATTCTCAGCATCCTCTTTTGACTCTACATTCTCATCCAGCAGAATCTCCATGTTTTCTTCTGTCTGTTCCACTTTCTCATCTGCCACATGTGCGGAAGGCTCTGTATTCAGTACGACTCCTGTGTAAACTCTGCCGTCTCTGGTGTGAATGGTACAGTTTTCTCCGTCTGCGGTTCTCCACTGATGACCGCCCAGAGTGGTCGGGCGAAGGCGTCCGTTGTCTTTTATGGAACGTACCATTGCTCCCAGTGTGTCAATGTGAGATGCCAGAACCAGTGGATTTCCCTCTCCGCCAATCGTTACCAGCACATTTCCCTTATTGGAAAGTTCCGGCTCGTATCCCATTTCTTTTAATGTTGTCAGCAGATATTCTGCTGCCTTTTTTGTATAGCTGGACGGGCTTGGAATCGCAGTCAGATTCTTTAACTGCTCCCCGATAAATTCAAGATTTTTCTCCATTTTTCTCTTCCTTTCATGTCTGTATGATTTTTATAACATTATAATGCCAGGGGCGAAAATCTTCTGCCCCTGACCTGCTGTCTGCAAATTATGCAATATGATATTTTTCTTTAAACTGCTGTGATGTACATGGTTTGCTGTAATAATATCCCTGAATGTAATCCGGTTTCATGTGCGAAATCTCTTTCAGTTCTTCCGCTGTCTCGATTCCTTCCACGACCACCTTTAGATTCAGGCTGTGGATCATATCTATGATGTGCTCCAGCAGTTTATGTTCATATTCATTCTGTAAAGCCTGCATGGTAAAACTGCGGTCAATTTTCACCGTATTCGGGGAAAGTATTCCGATATTTTTCAGATTGGAATATCCGGTTCCGAAATCATCCATCGCAATACAGACTCCGATTTCCTTAAAGTTCCGCCATATATTCATAACATTCTGAGAAGTTTCCAGATATCCGCTCTCCGTCAGTTCCAGGATAATGCTGTCTGCGGAAAGAGAATGTCTGTCCAGAATGGTATAGAAATCTTCCACCAGCGCACTTTTCAATAACTGAATATAGGAAAGATTAATGCTGATCTTAAATTCCGGATAAAATTTCCTGCACTCTTCACACATCGTCATGGCTGTATCCATGATCCATCTTCCTACCGGAATGATCAGGCCGCATTTCTCCAGAAGCGGTACAAACTCTACGGGTGAGATAAACTCTCCTGTGGAAGTATGGAAACGAAGCAGTGCTTCCGCTGCATACAGTTTCTGTGTTTCCAGCTCCACGATTGGCTGATAATTCAGCGAAAATCCCTGATATCCAAGGGTCACTGACGTTCTCAGTTCCCTGGTGAGCTCGCGTTCTCTTAAAAATTTCTCATAGTCCGCTTCCTCATAGACATAAACCTGATTCCGTCCCAGTTCCTTGGCATAGTTTAAGGCAAACAGGGACTTCTTTTCCATCACTGTATAATCCAGCTTTTCTGTCCCGTCATTGCTCACAAGGCCACCGGAGATCGTAAACACTACTTTATAATGCAGTCTCTCCAGCAAACGTTCAATGCTGATTCTGATCTTATTGTAAAGCTCAATTCCGTCCTGTGCAGTTCCTCCATTATCATTTACGATAAGATATTCATCCCCGATAATACGGTACACCTGCTCTCCTGACTCGAAACATTCCTTAATGCAGTCTGCAACTCCGCGGATGATCTTATCTCCGTAAGAAGTTCCCAGTCTCTCATTCAGCTTCTTAAATTCATCAATCCCCACGCGCAGGATATATCCATGGAAAAAGCCATTCCTCTTTTCCAGAAGGGTACTGAATACCTTGTCACGCAGCAGGCCACTTGTATTATCTGCCATCGGGTCCGCCCCGATCTCATTGATGCATCCGATCAGATAGTGCATGGTTCCATCTTCATCAAAGACCATGTCTCCCCTGCAATTGATCCAGATTGGTTTTCCCTCATGGTCCATCCACCGGTAGACCATATTGTGGTGCGTCTTTTTGCCGGAAAGAATCTGTGCAAATTCCTCCTGAAACGCTTTCCAGTCGTCCGGGCAGACAAACTTCTCATGCGTTTCCATAACCTTGTCAAATACTGAGGAGGGAATCCTGAAACGTTCCACCGCCCTGCCGGAAATATAGTATACATCATTTAAAATATCATAGGCATAAAGATAATCATTCATGCTGGAGGAATATGCTTCCCCATATTTTATCAGATCATCAAATACTATTTTCTCGTTATCCATGTAAATCCCCCCCCCGAAATTTTTTATCTTTTCTGCGATCATCGTATACTCTTTTCCCCGCATCCCATCATAGATTTTTTCTTCATTTACTGTTCAGAAATTCTTCTCTCAAGATCCTTCATAGCATCATCTGTATCTGTAAAAGCACCGCTTCCGTACTGATTGGCAACGTCTGCCACACAGCTTTTTACGCTGTTTTTCATCTCACCTTTGTCCATATAACTTCTCTCGATCAGTTCATCATTCTGGATTCCGGCATATTTCTCATCATCACTGTTCTTCGCTACGGAAGGCATTCCTTTGACAGAAGCCATCACATTGATCTGTTCTTCTGTTGTCAGGAATCTCATAAATTCCACTGCATAATCCTTATTGTCACTGCCTTTATTTACAGAAAAACCATTCCAGGACTCCATGTACTCAAATCCGCCTTCATCCCCAAACGGAACATACAGAAACTGATACTCAAACGGATCCTTGCTAAATGCTTCTGACTTGGATTCCCTCTTCTTCATTCCGCTTACACACTCTGTACTGCAGATCCAGAAAGGAACATCCCCTTCAAAAAATTTAAGGATTGCCAGGTCATAATTGTCCATCGGATAAGTCTCATTTAATGCTGCATCTGTATAACCATTCTGAATGATCTCTCCAAGTCTTTCATATGCAGGACGAAGTACATCCACTGCACTTCCATCTCCGTCATTCAGCTTCTTAAGCAGTTCTTCATCCGTTCCGATCTGCGACAGTGCCATGTTTGCAACCATCTCAGAATAAACATGAACCTTGGAGCCCTGAATCGGCGTGTAGCCTTTCTCCTTTAACGCCTTCAGCACTTCCAGAAATTCCTCATAATTTGTCGGAACATCCAGACCTTCATTCTGCAAAAGTGTTTTATTGACCACCATGCCAAACGTATTCTCCATGATTGGGATTCTGAGGATTTTTCCATCTACTGTACCACATTCCACCATCTCATCCTGAATCGCACTCAGATCAATATTCTCTTTGGAAAGATCCAGACAGTCATCTGCGACATAGGCTTCCTGATCATCAGGATAACTTAAGTTGCTCTCTGCAGTCATAAAAATATCCACATAATCATTATTCTTTACATACTCTGCAAGCTGATTCGCACCGTTCTGTTCATAACTGATGGAAATATTCGGATAATATTCATTAAAATTATTGACTACCTGATCCAGTGCTTCAAAATTTCCCATAAATCCCGCAATTTCCAGAGTTCCGTCCTTTTCTGTGTCCAGAGCCGATGTAAATTCCGCTGTTTCTTCGTCCTTGCTTTCTTTCGTTTCCTCAGTCTTCGTCTGGCAGCCCGAAAAACCTGTCACCGTGACCGCAGCCGCACTGAGCACAGCAAGCCATCTGTTCCATTCTTTTCGCTTCATAATCATTCAGCCCTTTTTCCCTTCTCTTCCACTTCTTTCTCTGCTTCTCCTCAGTTATTTCTTTTTGCCTGTATCCTCTTCTGTCACTTTTTCACAGTTTACCTTTCGCCTGTACTCCTTCTGTCACTTATTCACAGTTTATCTTTCGCCTGTGCTCCTTCTGTCATTCTCTTTTATCCTCTGTACTTTCTCCAGAATATTCAGCACTTTTCTGATGTCCACAGGTTTGGAAATATGTCCGTTCATTCCTGCTTCCATACATTCTTTCATATCCTCGGCAAAAGCGTCCGCAGTAATCGCCACAACTGTGATATTTCTTACATACTCTCTCGCACTCTTTCTGATCTCCCGTGTCGCATCCCGACCGTTCATTACCGGCATCTGCACATCCATAAAGATCAGATCATAGGTATCATCCTCCGCAGCAGAAATCATTTTCACACATTCCTGCCCGTTTTCCGCTCTGTCACAGAGAACTCCATGCTCACCAAGCAGCTCACAGAGAATCTCCCAGTTCAGATCATTGTCCTCCGCAACCAGCACTTTCATTCCCTTAAACCTGTCTGCCTCATTCTCTGCCACATTCTCCACAGAACCCTTCAAACGAGTGCTTCCAGCCACAGATTCCTCTTTACGGGATACCGTTCCATAAACAACCGGAAGTTCAATCATTACCGTAAACTCTGTTCCTTTTCCCAGCTCACTTCGGCAGACGATGGTTCCATCCATCAGCTCCACCATCTCTTTCGCAATCGCAAGCCCCAGACCGGAACCCTGGATCTTATTGATCCTGCTGTCCGTCGCTCTCTCAAAAGAATTATACATCGTCTTCTGAAATTCCTCAGACATTCCGATACCTGTATCCACAATCTGGCAGACCAGACGGATCTTACTGCTGTCCTCCAGAATGATTTCCTCATGGATTTCCAGTTTCACTTTACCACCCGGCCGTGTATATTTCACCGCATTATTCAACAGGTTAATAAAAATCTGATTCAGCCTCAGTTCATCTGCCACCAGATATTCATACTTAAAATCATCAATATCATGGATGAATTCCAGTTCCTTTTTCTCAATCTGCGGCAGCACAATATTGACCAGTTTCTCCGTCAGATCCTTTACAGAAAACATCGCCGGATTCAATACCATATTTCCACTTTCTATTCTGGAAATATCCAGAATGTCATTGATCAGTGTCAGCAGATGGCTGCTTGCAAGAGAAACTTTATCCAGACATTCTCTTATCTTTTCCGGATCATCTGCATACTTTCTGGCAATATCAGTCATACCGATCACCGCATTCATAGGTGTACGGATGTCATGAGACATGGAAGACAGGAACCTTGTTTTCGCCTGATTCGCAAATTCTGCCCCTGCCACAGTTTCTCTCAGTTTCCGGTTGATATTCAGAATATAAGCTCCATCGATCAGAACCAGAAGAAGCAAAATGCCGCAGGTAAGAAAAACAGCAATCCAGTTAGAAGTATGTGTATTCAGCGCACTCACCGGAATACATCCCAGAATATCCAGCCCTGAATCATCATCAAAAGCGGAATAATACCAGTAGCACTCCTCTCCTTTGGAATCCTGGTATTCCATCAGACCCTCTTTGGTAGTAAGAAGTCTCTTTTCCAGATCATTGACTCTGTTATAATCGTTTTCAAAATTATAAGTACGGATAAATTCCAGAAAATTATAAGCTTTCATAGAAGCAGACTGTATCACATAGTTACCGTTCTGCGTGATCATCCCAACCTCTGCCGCTGTATATTCCACAGGAAAAACCCATATATTTCTCATGCTTTCCATCGGGATCACACGCAGCAGAAGATAGTCCTTCGTATCATTTCCCTCTGTCCGCAGCGTGACTCTCGTTCCGACACTGACAACCGTGATCTGGGCTTCTTTTACTTTATACTTGCCGAGAACATTGATACTGTTAGCCTCCGAATCAAACATCTGGTCCATATTTTTTAAGAAGATCTGATCGGTCAGAGTTCCTACACTTTTGAACTCTTCATAACAGTGAACAGAATTGTCACCATTTTTCTCATAGGTGGAATGCGCCTCATAAGTATCCATATCCACAATATGCGCATATCGGTCTTTCTGAGAGTTGCTTTCCTTAATATATTCGAGGGCTTCATCCATTGTCATATTCTGACTTTCTATGTAATCCGCCCAGTTCGCTGCATACCCCTTCTCCATCTCCAGATATCTGACAGAAACCTGCTTCATTCCCTCTATCGTGGAACAGAAGGCATCTACCTCCATCTGTGTTTTCTCTTTCCTGATATGATCAGAATAAATCAGAGAAGAGAAAACAGCAGCCAGAATCAGCAGAATATTGACAATCACCAAGATCAGTCTGCCATATTTTTTCTGACTGTTTTTTACCATATCTACCATTCTATTTCCTTTCAGAAACTACAGTCTGTGTCCTTGCTTACATCCTTACATTCCATCATCCATACAGGTTCCGGCAGTATAGATTGTCTGCCAAAGCCTTACGGAATCCCTCTGATACTCTGCTCTGTTCAGCCTCACAAACCGTAATTTCAGAAGAACAGGCTATTCGAAAGCTCTTTTTATGCTGTCATAATGCAGAAATTTTCCCTCTGCTGCGAAAGCCTTGATCTCGTCAACAGTCGCAAACATATATCCGTCTGTCTCTTCTGTCTGAAGATGCAGATCACTCTCATCAATATCCATGACAAATCGGTATACATCCACAAAGTAGTTGTCACCTTCGCCCGGGTTTTCTCTCTTATATGTAAACAGGTAGCCGCCTTCTGCATTCCGGGCATCCAGTCCTGTCTCTTCTTTTACTTCACGCAGAACAGCCTCATAGGAGTCCTCTCCCGCCTGTGCAGCACCGCCGGATACTTCCCACCATCCGGGTGCCCATGCCTTTGTCATGACACGTTTGGTTATTAGAAAAGTACCATCCGGTCTGGCAATCACACCAAGCACAGTCAGATGATACTCTCCATCCTTCAGGCACCAGTCATTTCTTTTCATTGTTCGTCCTGTTGGTTTTTTATCCTTGTCATAAATATCCCAAAATTCCATTTCCTTCTGTCTCCCTGCAAAAACCGCATTACTGTTTGATTTATATATTGTGATAACTTTTTACAGTAAAAATTTTAACGGTATTTCTTCCTATTTTAGATTGCTTGTATTTACATATGATATCATTTTATACGGTTTATTGCAAACATATAGTAGGAAAGTTTTGCGCAATTTTTCTTTATAGCAATCCTTGTAAATAATGCATTTAAGACAGTTCAGCAGAGGGTGAAAGACAAGGAAGATATCTGCAGGCGTGCTGACGCACGGCAAAGATATCTGACGCAGGATTTCACCCTCTGATGGACTGGATTAAGATGCGTTATTTTCTCCATAACATATCCATAAAAATACCCAGGATTTCTCCCGGGTATAATAATATTTAATATTTATAACAAGCACCATAAGTACTGATCATTTCTCTGGTCTTTGGATGTCCATATTCTTTGGAAGAATGCAGCTCAGTAATATAGAAACCACAAATACTACGGCAACTACATTACTTGCAAATACAGATTGAACCAGTTCTGGGAAAATATCCCAGATTCCACTTTCACTTGCAGTTGTAAATCCAATTCCGATAGAAAGAGAAAGAGAAATGATCACAACGTTTCGATGAGAAAAGCCGCAGTCTGCGATCATCTGAACACCAGATGTAAGGATTGTACCAAACATCATGATCGTACATCCGCCAAGCACTGCATCCGGCAAAGATGCGAAGAAGTTTCCAACCGGCGGAAGCAGACCTGCAAGGATCATGCATGCTGCACCTGTCATAATGGTGAATCGGTTGACAACCTTTGTCATATTAACCAGCCCGACATTCTGTGAGAAAGAAGTAACAGGCGGGCAGCCGAATAATGCTGAAAATGTAGATGCATATCCATCACAGGCAAGTGAACCGGAAATTTCTTCTCCCGTAATCTCTCTGTTCAGACCGCCGGAAACCAGTGCGGAAGTATCTCCGATTGTCTCCGCTGCTGATACCAGGAAAATAATGCAGACTGAAAGAATCGCACCCGGATGAAATTCCGGTTTAAACGGCAGAAAATGCGGTAAGGAAATCAGACCGCCGGACATGATCGCACTCAGATCTACTTTACCCATAAAAATCGCAACTATGTAACCCACGATCAGACCTGCCAGTACAGAAAGCTGTTTCATATATCCCTTCACTGCAATATTCCAGATCAGGCAGACAGCCAGTGTGATCGTACCAAGAATCAGGTTCTGTGCAGAACCAAAATCATCATTATAACCACCGCCAAAAGATCTGGCACCTACGGTAAACAATGAAAAACCAATGGCAGTAACAACGGATGCCGCAACAACCGGAGTAATGATCTTACGCCAGTACTTCGCCAGAAGTCCCAGAGTACCTTCCATCAGACCACCAATGATAACCGCTCCGATCACTGCCGGATAACCATAATTCGCAGCTACCGTACACAATACTGTAACAAATGTAAAGCTCACACCCATAACTACCGGAAGTCTCGAACCAATCTTCCATACCGGATAAAGCTGAACCAGTGTCGCTATACCAGCGACGAACATGGCATTCTGAAGCAGGATTGCAATCTGTGCCTGCGTCAGTGCCGGTTGTGCCGATGCCGCGATCAGCGTAATCGGCGCCAGATTGGAAACGAACATGGCCAGGATATGCTGCAATCCAAACGGAATCGCCTTTGCAACCGGCACCTTGCCGTCCAACTGATAAATGTTATTAATACTACTGTCTTTGTTCCCCATAGAAGAACCTCCTTTCCGAACGTCTTTCGTACCCCCATACGCCAAACGCTCTGCCATTTCCCCACCCAAATAAGAAAATGACTTTTTGTGTTGTCCTTCCATTATAAAACTCTCCCTAAAATTTAGCAACTTATTTTGTTTTTTTGTTACTTTTTACTAAATAAAACGTGTTTCTAACTTTATTCTCGGTGATATAACAAATACTTTATTATGACGCAATATTTTTTATTAGCCGCGAAGCGAGCTAAAGGAGACCTTACACAGTGGGGAGCAGCCGCCCTGCTTCCCCTCCCGCTTACTCTCTCCCCCTCCCCCTCCATTTCCCTACATAACGAGTCCCCTTTACTGTACACAATTCCGCAAAAATGATTTTTTCTTAACAAATCAGCCCCTGTACATTGAAATCCCCCCGTTTTTTAAGTATAATTACCTGAGAGCGTGCAAACAGTAATAACCAGCCACGCCCCAATTTGCGGCCATCCCCCCGCCTCTTTTTCACTCAAAATCAGGAAACTGAACAACGAAAAGATGCTTCCGGGATTCCCCCGCAACTATCTAAAGGAGGAATTTATTATGGCAACATGGAAAAATCTCGACACCCTTGCTTCTTATGATAAACTCAAAAATCTTAAGAACCACGTAAACATCGCAGAAGCAATGTCCGGAGAAAAAGGTGCCGAACGTGTAATGAACTACAGCACCCCAATGGCAGCCGGCTTAACCTACAACTACGCTGCCAAACAGGTAGACAAAACCGTACTCGATGCCCTGACAGAACTCGCAGATGAAGCACAGCTCATCGACAAATTCCAGGAATTATACAACGGCGCAGTCATCAACACAGGTGAAAAACGAATGGTACTCCACCACCTTGCACGCACACAGCTCGGAGACGCAGTAGTCGTAGACGGCGTTGACAAACGTGAATTCTACGTTGCACAGCAGAAAAAAGCTGCTGATTTCGCAGACAAAGTACACGCAGGAGAGATCACAAACGAAAACGGCGAGAAATTCACAACTGTTGTACAGATCGGTATCGGCGGAAGTGACTTAGGACCTCGCGCATTATATATCGCACTTGAAAACTGGGCAAAAGCAAACAACACCTTCAAAATGGAAGCCAAATTCATCAGCAACGTAGACCCTGATGATGCAGCCGCTGTTCTTGCATCTGTTGATCTTGCTCACTCCCTCTTCATCGTTGTATCCAAATCCGGAACAACCCTTGAAACCTTAACAAACGAAGCATTCGTAAAGAACGCTCTCACAAAAGCAGGATTAAACCCATCCAGACACATGCTCGCCGTAACAAGCGAAACATCCCCACTCGCAAAGAGCGAAGACTACCTCACAGCAATCTTCATGGATGACTATATCGGCGGACGTTACTCATCCGTTTCCGGCGTAGGCGGAGCTATCCTCTCCCTCGCATTCGGACCGGAAGTATTTGCACAAATCCTCGAAGGTGCTGCAGCAGAAGACAAACTTGCCACAAACAAAAACATCCTCGAGAACCCGGATATGCTCGATGCCCTCATCGGTGTTTACGAAAGAAACGTACAGGGCTATCCTGCAACAGCAGTTTTACCATACTCTCAGGCATTAAGCCGCTTCCCTGCACACTTACAGCAGTGCGACATGGAATCCAACGGTAAATCTGTAAACCGCTTCGGTGAGCCGGTAGACTATGTAACAGGACCGGTTATCTTCGGTGAACCAGGAACCAACGGACAGCACTCCTTCTATCAGTTATTACACCAGGGAACAGACATCGTTCCGCTTCAGTTCATCGGCTTCAAAAAGAGCCAGTTAGGTGTGGACGTTGATATTGAAAACAGCACAAGCCAGCAGAAACTCTGCGCAAACGTTGCAGCTCAGATCGTAGCATTCGCATGTGGCAAAAAAGACGAAAACCTGAACAAAAACTTCAAAGGCGGCCGTCCTTCCAGCATCATCACAGGCGAAGAACTCACACCTGCATCTTTAGGTGCATTACTCGCTCACTTCGAGAACAAAATCATGTTCCAGGGCTTCGTATGGAACTTAAACAGCTTCGACCAGGAAGGTGTACAGCTCGGTAAAGTCCTTGCAAAACGCGTTCTTGCTCACGAAACTGACGGCGCACTCAAAGTATACAGCGATTTACTGAACATCTGATTTTGACTTCAGCCTGAACAGAGCAGCCTCAAAAAACAGAAAATCAAAAACAGAAAAAAACAGCTCCACGCAGTGAACTTTCAGGTTCTCCCGCATGGAGCTGTTTTATTTTACTTTATAAGTCTTTCAACTTATCTGAAACATTCAAATACGTTTCTGATACGTTTTCTCCGTGAAACTTATTCCTGTGTTGTATAACCAAAGAAGAAGTATCCAAGAGGTGTATAGTACATACCCTTAATGTTGTCTTTCAGCATGTATGGCTGTGTATAGAAGTACAGAGGAGCCAGTACGCTGTCCTGATCGATCAGGATATCTTCTGCTGCATGGAATGCTTTCATACGTTCTGCCTGATCAGAAGTAGCTTTTGCTGCATCGATCTGTGCATCGTAATCCGGGTTAGAGTACTGAGCGTCGTTGTTACCGCCGCCTGTGTACCACATATCAAGGAATGAGCAAGGATCATTGTAGTCACCGATCCATCCGTTACGTGCGATCTGGAAGTCACCATTCTTTCTGTTCTGAAGGAATACGTTCCAGTCCTGGTTGTCCAGGTTTACAGTAACGCCAAGTTCTTTCTGCCACATGTTCTGAAGTGCTTCAGCGATCTTTTTGTGTTTGTCATCTGTGTTGTACAGATATTCAACTGTCGGGAAGCCTTCACCGTTCGGATAACCTGCATCTGCAAGAATCTGACGGGCTTCTTCACAGTTCTTCTCATAATCTTCTTCAGCTACGCTGTAATATTCACCGCCTACTGTACGGAAGTCATCTCCGCTTGCTCCCTCTGCATCATAGATACCTGATGGAACATATCCTGTTGCAGGAACTTCACCGGACTGAGTAACGTTGTCTACGATGTAGTTACGGTCGATTACAAGTGAGAATGCTTTACGGATTGCAGGATCAGAGAATACTTCGTCTTCTGTATTGAAGCATACATAGTATGTTCCGATATAGTCAGCGATGTTCAGTTCTCCGGATGCAAGGTAAGTAGCAACTTCGTCTACAGGAAGGTTCTCGATGAAATCAAGTTCTCCGTTGTTGTATCCTTTCAGGATTGCGTTGCTGTCGTCCAGAAGGGCAAATTTGATGGTATCCGGACCAAGGTTTTCATAATCATAGTAGTTCTCATTCTTTTCCATAAGAATGTAGGAGTTGTGTGACCATTCTTTCATTTTGTATGGTCCGTTGCTGACATATGTTGCAGGATCGAATGTCCAGTTGTCACTTCCCTCTACCATATCTTTACGAACAGGGAAAGTTGCCGGGAATGCCATGATTCTTCGAAATACGGGCAGTCATAAGTTAAATCGATCTGAAGAGTAGTATCATCAAGTGCTGTAACTGCAAGAGTATCAGGATCAGCGCTTCCGTCAGCTACTTCTGCATATCCTTTTACCATGTCGATCATGTAGCAGTAGTCTGCTGCTGTTTCCGGGTTTGCCAGACGTTTCCAGGAGTATTCGAAATCTCCTGCTGTTACGGCCTGTCCGTCAGACCATTTGATACCGTCGCGAAGATGTACAGTATAAGTTACTGTTCCGTCATCGTTTGTCTCTTTATCCCAGGATTCAGCCTGTCCTGGAACTGTAACAGCATTTCCTTCACCGTCATCAGCCCATTTGACCAGACCTTCGAACATATGGTGACACATAACGGAACCATCCATTGCTGTGTTCAGTGCCGGGTCGATACTCTGTGGTTCGGATGCGATACAGAGGTTCAGATTAAATCCGTCTGTTGAATCGCTTTCTGCTGCCATTACAGGTGCTGTAGCTGCCATGCTTGTAACCATAGCTGCTGACAGAGCCAGAGACATAATTGTTTTTGCCTTTCTCATTCCTTTTCCTCCTTTATTATGGTTTTCGCTGTATGAGAAATCAGCGGTTTGTATTATAAATTCCATTATACAGGAACCAAATACCGTTGTTAAGTTTTTTATTTTGCAATTTTAACCATAATTGCGGCAATAGTTTTGTTAATTATTACCTGTTTTCTGCTTTTTCTATTTTTAGCAAAAATTTTCATCTATTTACATTTTATTCTTTACCGCTATGTAAATACTCTGACGAAATCTTTTTTGTCCTTCTTATTTATCAAGCAGATGACATGCTGCCCAGTGTCCTGGCTCATGTTCTTTGAATTTCGGCATTTCCTCGCTGCACTTCTTGGTTGCATACGGACATCTGGTGTGGAAACGACATCCGCTCGGTGGATTCATCGGGCTTGGCACATCACCTTCCAGGATGATACGCTTTCTGGTGCGACTTAACTGTGGGTCCGGTACCGGAACCGCAGAAAGAAGTGTCTGTGTATATGGATGGATCGGGTGACGGTTCAGCTCGTAGCTCTCTCCAAGCTCTACCAGAGATCCCAGATACATAACACCGATTCTGTTGGAAATATGACGTACAACGGACAGGTCATGGGCGATGAACAGATAAGTCAGTCCCATTTCTGCCTGCATGTCTTCGAGCATATTTACAACCTGTGACTGAATGGAAACGTCCAGCGCAGAGATCGGCTCATCACATACGATGAATTCCGGTTTTACAGCAAGTGCACGGGCGATACCGACACGCTGCTGCTGTCCGCCGGAGAACTCATGAGGATAACGGTTTGCATGCTCTGTATTTAATCCTACTCTCGCAAGCAGACCTTTGATCATATCCGCACGGTCTTTCTTATTTGCAGCCAGTTTATGGATATCAATCGCCTCTCCGATGATCTCGCCCACAGTCATACGCGGGTCAAGAGATGCAGAAGGATCCTGGAAAATAATCTGCATTTTCTTACGGTAAGGAAGCATATTTACAGATTTTGCCTTGCCAAGTGGCTTGCCTTCTTTGTCCAGAGGATTATCAAAAATCGTCTGTCCGTCGTAAATGATCTTACCGCCAGTCGGTTCATAAAGTCTGAGGATAGTTCTTCCCAGAGTTGTTTTACCACATCCGGACTCACCTACCAGACCCAGTGTCTCTCCCTTTTTGATGTAAAGGGAAACATCCTGAACCGCCTGGACACCCGGACCAGGTGTGCCTTTGATCGGGAAATATTTTCGTAAATTTTCTATTTCGACAAGTTTCTTTTCTTCATTTGCCATATCAGTTTTCCTCCTTGCCCATCAGTTCCTGAACACGCAGCCAGCAGGCTGAACGATGTTTTTCGCCTACTTCCACATAAGGAGGCATTTTCTTCAGACAGATCTTCATGCAATGCTCACAACGCGGTGCAAAAGGACAACCTTCCGGCGGATTCAGCATATCGACAGGAGAACCTTCGATCGGGATCAGTCGTTCATAGCTCTCTGCATCTACACGAGGCATGGAGCGCAGAAGTCCTTTTGTATATGGATGTGCAGGTTTGTAGAAAATATCATCAACCGGTCCCTGTTCTACGATACGTCCTGCATACATAACGGAAACTTTATCACAGATATCTGCGACAACACCCAGGTTATGAGTGATAAAGATGATTCCCATCTTTGTCTTTTTCTGCAGGTCTTTCATCAGGTCAAGGATCTGTGCCTGGATCGTAACATCCAGAGCAGTAGTCGGCTCATCTGCGATCAGAAGCTGCGGATGACAGATCAGACCCATGGCGATCATAACTCGCTGGCGCATACCGCCTGAGAACTCATGAGGATACTGTTTCATACGCTTCTGTACGTTATTGATACCTACCATTTCCATCATTTCCATGGCACGTTTTTCCGCTTCTTCTTTGCTGATCTTCTTATCATGAGCGCGAAGTGCTTCCACCAGCTGGTTTCCGATCGTGTAAACCGGGTTTAAGCAGGTCATCGGGTTCTGGAAGATCATGGCTACTTTGCTTCCACGGAACTCTGTCATCTGGTCTTTGGTGAAAGACAGGACATCCTGTCCTTCGAAAGTAATGGAACCTCCGACAACTTTACCAGGAGACTGGAGAAGTCCCATGATGGAGTAGGCTTCCTGGCTCTTACCGGAACCAGACTCACCAACAACACCCATGACTTCGCCGTAATCCAGGTCATAGGAGATTCCTCCTACTGCCTTTACTTCACCGGCAGGAGTAAAGAAGGAGACTTTTAAGTCCTTCACTTCCAATAATTTGTTTTTCTGTTCAGACATGATTCTCCTCCTCTCTTATTTCTTAAGTTTCGGGTCAAGTGCATCGCGCAGACCATCACCGAACAGGTTAAATGCAAGAATCATTACACTGAGGATTACAGACGGAACGATCAGTCTGTAAGTATAAGTGTACATACCGCTTAATGCGTCTGTTGCCATAGATCCAAGACTTGGAAGCGGTGCAGATACACCAACACCAAGGTAGGAAAGGAATGACTCCAGGAAGATCGCAGACGGGATCTGTAAGCAGGTTGTTACAACGATCTGTCCGATACAGTTCGGAAGCAGATGGCGACGGATGATACGTCCGCCGGAAGCACCAAGTGCTCTGGCTGCTGTTACATATTCCTGCTGTTTGAGCTGAAGTACCTGTCCACGGATGATACGGCTCATGGTTACCCAGTACAGAAGACCGAACGCAATGAACATGGAAATCAGGTTCGGGCCAAGTACATTGACAAAAGATTTCAGCGGACCGCCGCCCGGTGAATTTATGTAATCTGTCAGGATCGGTTTCAGGGCTGTCGCGATCAGAAGGACAACCAGCATTTCCGGTACCGAATAGATCAGCTCTACGATACGCTGCATCACTGCATCGACTTTACCTCCGCAGTAACCGGAGATCGCACCGTATAACGCACCGATGATCAGTACCAGCAGGGCTGCGAATACACCGACAGACATGGAAACACGGGCACCATACATAACACGTACAAGGATATCACGTCCGTACATATCAGTTCCGAAAACATGAGGGAATACTTTCTCTCCAGCTGCCTTACGCTCCAGTTCTTCCTGTGAATATCCAAAGATATGTTTCTTGATTCCCAGTTCTTTGCGAACGGTATCAGGATCTGTATTCTCTTCAGATTCACTGGCTGCTGTATCGTTCTTTGCTGCTGTTTTTGCTTTTGCACGAAGGATTGCTTCGTCTTTCTTTGTGAATTTCTCACCTTTGGCTTCTGCTTCTGCCTTTGCCTGCTCGATCATCTGATCTACATCTACGACTTCACTTTGAGTTCTGGATGCGATCTCTTCGTCTACACGCTGCTGGTCTTCCAGTGTGTAATGATACGGGTAAAGGTTCTCAGCACCATTGTTAAATTCATCATATCCATATGGGATCAGAAGTGGTCCGACGAATGCGAACAGGAAGAGGAAGATGATCACTCCCAACGCAACCATTGCCACTACATTTTTCTTTAATCTTCTCCAGGCATCTTTCCAGTAAGATACACTCTGGCGGTCCTGGATGAAATCTTCTTTTTCCTGACCGGAAGCCGGTGAAAAATCATCCGGTGTCAGGTCCTGAAGAAGGTTTTCAATATCCGGCTGAAGACTTACCGGACATTTCTTAATCTTCTTATTCTCTGCCATGATCAGTCTCCTCCCTTTGTCAGGCTGATTCTCGGGTCAGCTACCTTGTAAAGGAGGTCTACGACCAGATTCATCAGAATAATAAATGTTGCAAGGAAAATCGTAGTTCCCATGATAACCGGATAATCACGGTTCTGAATGGACTGTACGAAATAACGTCCAAGTCCCGGGATGGAGAATACACTCTCTACTACGAAACCACCACATAAAGTAAATGCAACCTGCGGTCCCAGATAAGTGATAACAGGGATCAGCGCATTTCTTAATGCGTGTTTGAAGATGATCTTTTTGTTTTTCAGACCTTTGGCTCTTGCAGTCTTGATATATTCCTGGCTCAGAGAGTCCAGCATCGCAGAACGGGTCTGACGTGCGGTATAACACATCGGATAGAATCCAAGTGCAAAGCACGGAAGGATATAGGCTCTGATTCCCTGTGACGCGTCAAAGATGGACGGGAACAGGTTCATTGCACGGTCTCCGGTCAGAGTTACAAGAAGTACAGATGCAACTACGAAACTCGGCATGGAAATACCCAAAGTACAGATGACTCTCAGGATACTGTCTGTAAGTTTTCCTCTCTTGAATGCTGCAAGACATCCAAGCGGTACACCTACGATGATCGCCCATAACAGAGCAAGCGCACCTACCTTGGCAGATACCGGGAACATTTCAACGATAATGTCCAGAACTGCGCGGTTTTTCTGCATCTTCAGGGACACGCCAAAGTCACCATGCAGAATATTTTTCAGATACATATAAAGCTGAACGTGAACAGGCTTATCAAGGCCGTATTTCGCATTCAGGGCTGCCAGAGTTGCGGCAGATGGCGTTTTCTCACTGAGCCATGGACTTCCAGGCACAGCGTTCATCAGAAGAAATGTAAGACATGCTACAAGAAAGATTGTCAGCAGTGCCATTGCAAATCTCTTTAAGAAGTATTTAGCGTTAGCCATGTTTTTTCCCTTTCTTACTTTTTGAGATATTTTTGTTACTGTATTGTGATTGGAAAAAGCAATCCATTTATTTCGGTCCACTTTTTCTGCCGTCAGATTACCTTTCGCTATCTCCAGCAACTTTATTTGGTATGTCCCAAAAACGTTTCCAGTCGTTTCTGCACGCTTCTTGTGCAACACTGGCAGTTCTTCTGCACAGAATTACCATTTAGTACAACGCCCCTCCATAACGCTCACTCTCTCACTCGTCAAAGCATCTCACGTCCGGAAATGCTTCTCCCCGGTTTTCCCCTGTTGCCTGTTATTATCTGCTGTTTGCTTTAGAATAAATCTGTTACTTCATATCGTTATACTCTTATCTTTCGGACACACCTGCAATATTCACAAAATCCCGTAATTTTTTATTTTTGTTTTCATCCCTGTTCTTTATTTTCTTTCTGAACATTCTGGGCTTTCCGACAGACAACAGGACACTTTCTTTCTCCTGTCTTTCTGACAGTTCATGGCTGCCTTCTCTGAAACATACAGTTGCAAAAGCACAGGCACAGCCATCGAAAAAATCCCGGTATGTGCTCAGGCTTTTGAAACTGTACCGTCCTGGAAACAGCCATATTTTCTTTACGATCATTTATAAATATTGCATTAGTGCAGATATAACTAAAATTATACCACACACTCTTTCAGGATTTCAAGATAATACTGCTTGAAATTGCTTATACTTTACTTCATTACCATGTTAATTCGTCAGATAATGTCCGATATTTTTCATTTGACCTGAATTGTTTTCTGTAAATCATAGTTATATTTCTTTTTGCAAAAACAGCAGGTTTTTTATTTGCAATTTTATACAAATAAAAACCTGCTGCTGGCTATATCTTGTTGTATCTTATTATATCTTGTTGCTTCTTATTATATATTGTTACATCTTATTATGTCTTGCTGCATGTTATGATAACTTGTTATATCCAGTTATAATCTCCACCAGTCAGTGCCAGGCTCAGAAGTGCATCCATCTTCGCCACTTCTTCCTCTCCCTCGATCTTCTCAATCAGTTCTGCGGTATCCAGCACATCCTCCAGAGATTCATCCGGACCGATCTCATAATCAATCTCTGCCTCACAGTCCGGGCATGGGATCTTCTTCATCGTCTGCATGGACAGAAAACGATTGCCACATTTTTTACATTCATAATAGCCGCACTCTTTGGTGCCGTCTGGTACATAATACATAATTTTCGTTTCCTTTTGTTTTATTTTATTTTTATCTTATTTTTCTCCGCCTGTTTTCAGACAGATATTTTTCGATTTTTATGCGTCAGATCTGGAATAAGCGTTCTTCATCTGACTGCTGAGTTCAAACAGAACTTTGCTTAAAGTATCTGCTGCTGCTTTCTTCAGCATCTCTGCAATCTTTTCATTTGCCTCTTCCTTCAGGCTCATTCTCTTCTGTTCATCTGACTCTTTTGCAAGCAATGCATCATATGTATTGATCAGCTCATGGCCTTTCGCCATTACCTGTTCCTGATAGCGTTCGATGTGGAATACAGAACTCTTATAAGAAGCGTCCGCCATAGCTGCGATCATTCTGCTTGACCAGTAGAAGTTATCTGTAGAAACTTCTGCTGTTGTATTGGAAAGGTATTCCGGTGTTGTGGTAACGCCTGCATAAAACGGAACCAGCACATTAAATGCATTGGATGCAAAAGCCACCCATTCCAGAATCGCAGAATCCTCCGGCTGATCCGGACGCATCTGGATCACAGACAGGAAATCATTTCTGTTGATTCCGATAGAACGGAATGCACCCTTCATGGATTTATCCCCGTATGCAGCATACGGATCATAAGGTGTTCCCTGGAAATGTGCGGACAGCACATATTTCACATCTTCCACTGTAATCTTCTTCTCCGGCACCATAGCCCATGGCAGATCATCCGAAGCCGGGGTAAAATCAGCATCCGGACCTTCCCATTTCTTTGTATGCGGATTCAGATAACGTTCCATAAACCATGCGCGCGGTGTATTGTATACATGGTCTGCATCATCGTGGCTGCCGAATGCATCTCTCGGATTCAGAACACCATCCATAGAAAGATCCAGATGATATTTCTCAATAAACTCTTTCAGATCTGCGGAGCACATATATTCCCTCTGCTCTCCCAACGCATCCTCCAGATCAAAATGATCGATTCCAAGCTGGTTCGGCATTACCACATACATATTGTCCGGTACTCTGCGCGCCATCCAGTGATGTCCGCCAATCGTCTCCAGCCACCAGATTTCATCCCTGTCCTGAAAAGCAATTCCGTTCATTTCATAAGTTCCGTACTTCTCCAGAAGGCTTCCCAGACGCTTCACGCCTTCTCTGGCACTGCGAATATATGGCAGGACAATATAAACAATATCCTCTTCTCCGATTCCACCTGCGGCTTCTTCTTTTCCATCCTCTGCCGGCTGATAAACAACCAATGGGTCTGCGCCCAGTACACGCGGATTGGAAGTGATCGTCTCTGTGGCAGTCATTCCGACATTCGCTTCATTCACACCACTTGCAGCCCAGACACCCTCACCTTTCAGGGCATTCGGCATGGATGTATATCTCATCGGGTTATCCGGCAGTTCAATCTCCACATGGGAAATCTCGGATTTATATTTACGCGGCTGCTCCTCCGGATGAACCACAATAAATTTCTTCGCAGTAAAATGCCCGGAACCGGAATCATCGTTTCTCGCGATCATTGTAGAACCATCGTAGGATGCTTTCTTACCAACTAATATTGTTGTACACGGCATATCTCGTTTCCTCCCTTTTATCTGTCATTTCATTTTTCTTCGTTTTTTGTCGGTTTTCTCCGTTTTATCTACTGACAGACACTAGTAGGATTATAGCACTTTTCTATATGGTTCACCATCCTGTTTACTGACACTTTTTCTCCATCTACTATGTTCCAACTCACAATGGATATTTTTAAGGACTCTGACAAGTCGGGCTGATACCGATTGAATACTCTGTCTGAAAGTCTTTTTAGAGAACTCCATGTAAAATTCCATAATAATATGGAAATACATATGCACATTCCTTCATCTTCGGATTTTTTTCTACTTTAAAATTCCCCTGATCTGTTGTATGGTTTTCTTTATTTCGTAAATAATCTGACTGTTAATGATTTCAAAGTTTATTTCTTTTCCGCTTGTACCAAACTTATCTTGATAAATCTTTGCTTTTTCTTCATCATAATCTTTGTATCTGGCTTTGCCTGCCAGATAAGCATTGGAATTTGCATGATCCGGATAGGTCTGACTCTTTTGAATGTAAAACATTTCTTTGTTTTCTCTAATGTCCGCTTCCAGTTTATTTAGTTTTTTCAAAAACGTTTCTGTTACTTTCGGATAATATTCTTTAATATACACCAGATTTCTATGCAGACAGGTAGCACTCTTTTCCATAAGTCTGCGTTCTTCCTCATTCGTAAAATCTACATACTCATCCGGCCGTACTTCATCTCCTGCAATAGATCTCTGCAACTGCTCAAACCAGTACAGATGTCTGGACATACTGTCCGGGAACATAAAATACGTGGAAAATTCATGATCAATCATCGGCGCCAGCCGCAGGATTTCTCCTGCCTCATTACAGATAAATGCAATGTTCTCATAATGGTAATTCTGGTCACCTTTCAGAACCGAGATCAAAACCTGCATCGCCAGCTCCTCTGCCAGTTCATGATGGGTCTGGAAATAATCTGCGTTCAGTATCTCTGTATAGTCATAGAACATCTGACAATAGTTTACATAATCGTTGATCCTCACATTGCTATCCGGATACTTCCGAAAGAACTCCAGAAGATTCATCAGATGTTCACCTTCTCCATAAATCATCGGGCATACAGTTCCATAATCATAATACTTCTCAGTTTCCGCCTCATATCCTCCGCAAATGGCAAGCTGATACTGCGGGGCAGGAATAAAATACTCATTGATCACCCAAGACCAGAATACTTCTGCATAGGCAAACAGAGGGGTGGAAAACGGTTTGGATTTCGTCAGTGGCTTAAAAACCAGATTGCCAGCAAAAATAGGAAAGTGTTTTTCACCTTTTACCACTCCGACAGCTTCTGCTGTCAGCTTTCCTGTTCGGGATGAATATTCATAAATTTGAGAACTGTAATTTGCTTTTTGTTCCATAGTTTCTGTTTGTTCCTTTCGCAATATTTACTTCACTCATTTTTCGCTCATATTTTCGTTAAATGCCTTTGCCTGTTCTATGACATTTTCTATGACATTACCTGTGACATTCTCTATGACATTTTTTTTGCTTTAATTGTATTTTCCATCTCATTATCATTGTTTCATCTCTAACGCTCATTTATCGCTCACATTTATAGAAACACCAGAAATTGGTATAAATCAAAATCCTTCAGCATTTTAGCATGCCATATATTCTTACTATCAATGGTTTCTTATTTTTTGATAATTTCCCAATATCCTTTTTTAGGCGAACCATGACGAACAAGCATACCATATTGTTTTAATTTCTTTATATTCATTTCTATATTCCGTCTGGAAATTCCTATTTCTTCCGCCATTTGAGCTGCTGATAATTGATTATTCACAGAAAGAATTTCAATAATCCTAACCTGTGTATCATTTATTTCATTTCTCCAATGCTTCTCTAATGTTTTCTCCGATGCTTTCTCCGATGCTTTCTCCGATGCTTTACTTTGTATATTCACCATAGAATCAGGCCTAAACAATTCTACCCGAAACATATTATCAAATTCCTGAACTTTAGGCTCTGGAAGTCCATATTCTCTTGCACAGTTAAAAATTCTTTTTATTCCACTTCCCCAAGCCTCTACAAGTCCCATCTGACTAAAGACATTGGCAATGCCTTTACTTCTTAGTTTTGAATGTCCATTCATTACCTCTTCATAAGTCAATCCATTATATAAGCCTCCCGGTGACGTTACTTCCAGACGATCATCGTATATTGCAACCTGAATGCAAGATTCATCCAATAAATTCCGATGGCAATGCGCATTAATAATCATTTCTCTGATAGCTTCAGGTGGAAGTTCATATTGCTTTTTGCAATTGAAGCAGGGGACTTACTTGATTTGGTTAAAAAGCAGAAATGCCTTTCACGAATAAAATCACTTCAAACATTTCTGCCCGAAAAATATAACAATTTATAATTAAATCAGTCTGAAACTTCAGAAACTCACATACAAAATCCCAGAAACATTTTCGCCACACAAGTAAATATTTCTATATAAAATAGTCCATTTTGCTACTGAGTAATATCCACTACTCCCATCTTTAACGTAGCATCTGAAAACGCATACGCTGCTCCATCCCCATTGAGATTAAGATACAGATGTTCCAGATCATTCTCATTCACGATCCATGCCATCTCCACTTGCACACTCTCATCGGGTTTTAAAGAAGAAATATAGTTTCCTCCATTTCCATACTCTTCAGACACACTATAATATTGCATTTCTCGTGTTTTGGCTCCGCCATTCCAGATAACCCGGTCGAATCCATCGCCAGACTGATCTCCTGGATCATAAATTTCATAGATTCCATCTTCGCGATTCAGAAACATCAACGATCCAATGTACAACATATGATCAATTTCCTCATCTGACCTGTTCGTATAAGTAACTGTTGCATATACAAGCTTCTGCTTTACGTTTTCTGTTTTTACAATCTCATCTACAGAGTCAATTCCGTCACCGGATTTAATATAAGACAATGTGTTATCTATCAGTTTTCCATCTGCTCCAACTTCATCCAGCAATTTTTCCGGCACGCGACTCTGGTCAAGCAACTGTAGGTCATCCGCTATCTGAACGGAATCTACGCAAACTGAAATATTACTGTCGTCTACATAATTACCATCACTGTCTTCACCCGTTCCCGCTATACTAAATTCATCACCAATCTGATGTACCGGCAATTTATCATCTTTAATAGAAATAACTTCCTCTTCTGCTGATGTTTCTTCAGGCGATACAAGTTCACTCCATGTATACAGATCAGCAGTTTCAATCATTGTCTCATTTTCCGTGATTTCAAGATTCTCAACTACTTTAACAGCGTCTTCTTTTAATACATCGTCGCCAATATAAACAGTAATTACACGATAGAAATCCGGGCAAAAAAGATAAATTCTCTGATCATAAGAACCTTCCACTACTTCATTATATTTCAGATATACACCCTCATAGCTGCCAAAAGTTCTCTTTTCATAATCCACAACATTTTTATCCTGCATTGCTTTCCCGATATCGTTATCATCCAAAAGCACAGATGAAAAACTGAATCCTCCACTGTAAGCATGTTCCGAATACTGTAGATGAAATTCATCACTCCATTCCATACCCTCTGGAATATATCCTGCTGAAATATCTATATCATGGATTTGTTCAGGAAGATTAATTTTTCCATTTTTGTCATTTGTCTCGATTCCGGTTGAAATACTGTATTTTCCCTGTTTTTCTATAAACATGTGATATAAATTCGTACCTGCATAGACTATTGTTGAGGCAGCCAGTGCACCCGCCGCTACTGCCGCAGCGACTTTTGTACCTGTCCATTTTTTCTTTTTTCCTGTTCGAATATTGATCACTTTTGTATCCTGAAGCTGTTTTTTTACCTCATCCTGAATCATCAGATGAATAAATTCCGGAGTTTCAGGAATGTTATTTTTCATATCTTCTAATCTCATATGATCAGTCCCTCACTTTCCTGTAAATCACGCTTAAGTTTTCCCCGCGCTCTCGCAAGTCTTTTCTGAACTGCCCCTTCGCTTATTTCAAGAATCTGTGCTATCTCTTTTATATTGAAATCTTCAATATAATACAGGATAACTGGCAGGCGCAATTCTTCTTTCAGAGAATTCAGTGCTTTATACAACTCACTATAATCAGCATTCTTATCTGAATTTGTTTCCGCCATTTCACTCATTCCCTCCATAGGTACCAGTTTACTGGACTTTCTCAAAAAGGTATAGCACTCATTGATCAATATACGGATCAGCCATGTTTTCGCATATTTATCATTTCTCAATGTCCCAATCTTAGAGAACGCCTTAACAATTGTTCCTGAATTGCATCCGCACAATCATGATCATCAGCTAAAATCGTTTTGGCAGTAGAATACAGTTGTCTCTCAGAATCAAGAATTAATGTTCCTAATTGTTCTTTTGTCACTTTAGCACCACCTTCTTTGCTCTGCCGGCATTTGTTTTTTACATAGATTAGACGGATAAAACTGCAAAATATCCCTGGTAAGAATAAATTTTACAATATTTTTTCTTCAAAATATCGTATATATAATAAAAGTGCCAGATTCATCTGACACCTCTATGCAAAGTCGCCAGCCTAATATAAGACTGGCGACTTTGCCACATCGTATTATTCACTGTTTATAGAATCTCCGGATTGCCTGCGCCAAAAACTCTGTAACCCCATCTCCATACTGATTCCGGACTTTTTCTTTGCCTATCACTTCAATTTTTCTTCCAATCCAGTTGTACTTTTTCCATTTGTTCCAGAATGTTTCCGCAATCTTTAATAACCATTCCGCACAATTATCACCGCAGGTTGACGCATTAAACACCTTGTCCTTATCAAATTTTACAAGAATCAATGTTTTTATCCCTCCCGATAGTCCAGTGGGTGGGATTTTTCCAAGAACTGGACTGTCAATTACACCACTGTCCAAAACTGTAGATTCATCCACTGCCTGAATCATTTCCTTTACAAATGGGTCTGTTATCCAACTGTCTTCATAATCATATTTAAAATATGCAGATGTGTTATATACAGCTCCCTCCATATCTCCATAGAAAATATTCAACATATGATCTACTTCCTTCCCATATTATTTCCCTCATTTTGAAACTTTCTTTTTCTGCTATTAATATGATATAATTTTCCTGTCAGGAATCATCACTTTCTTCTCCCTGATTGATACAAAAATCAGCACCAGAATCCCTGTCAGAGTAAATCGTATTCCCGCAAAGACAATCTGGCTCGCGGTATCTACAGAATCTACCTGCATTAATTTATATCCCGTTTTAATTACCGGACTTGCACTTCCCCTGTATTTCATATCCCACATTTCAGATTTTGTCTTCGATATTTTTACACCTCATATATCATACTCTTACTTCTGCCTCTAATTCTGTCACGAGCCAAATAACTGTTTATCCAGTGTTTCTTTTATTCTCTCTTCTTCCCCACTTCCATTCGTACTTAGCCTTAACAGAGGAATCCCATACACTTCCAATATATGATTTTTTAGCTGATCTCGTTCTGCCTGTTGCGTTCCTTTTCTGTGATACTGGTATCCATCAATTTCCAGTGCCATAACAGGTTTTTTACTGATTCTGTTATAGATAAGAAAATCAATATGTGTAGCAGGATTCATCGCATACCGGCACTCTCTTTCCTCTAACAAATCCGGATTTCTGATCAGCATATTCAGAGGAAAATGACTCAGAACATTTAAACTGGCATATTCATCCTGGTTTAATATCTTTTCCATTAATGTATAATATGCCAGATCCTCTGAAAGCATCGGAAACTTCCTTTTATGTTTCTTCATATATTCGGTTCGTTCCTTTGTATACTGACCGTAAAGATAATCAAAAATAGAATAAATTTTGCTGTCTGTAACCTGAAAATTATTATACTGAATATATTTCATAAGATCTGTGATATTTCGTTCCTGTGTCTGCTCATTTCCTGTCATAACCAGTATCAGTCTCTTTTTTGCCCTCGATACTGCTACATTGATCAGATATGGATCATCCGCAAAATCTGAAATCATATCATCCACTGTAGAAATAATAATCGTGTCTTTCTCTTTTCCCTGAAATTTATGCACAGTTGCAGTTTCCACATCCGGAATTTCTTTTTGAATTGCATTCACCTGATCTCGATACGGACTTATAATCCCTGTTTCTTTTTTATCTGAGTCATATTGTGACAATATCTCTTTTTTTATCACATCAATCTGTCGTTGACTGTAATGTTCACGGGCATGATTTCCCGGAACCGTTTTATTGCATGCAAAACATCTGATTCGCCTCTGTCTTCTGTCATGATCAGCAATTCGCCACGATAAAATTTCTGATTACAAAAATTGATAATCTTCGGATGGCACCTGTAATGTTCACGCAGTAAAGTCTGCGTCACATCCGGAAGCACATCCAATACTGACTGCAAAAAACTTCTCGTAAACTGGTATCCTTCTGAAATATGAAACTGCCCGAAAATTTCTTCTGCTTTTGCCCTTGCTTCTCCCGGTACTATATTTGGCAATTGCTTTGTATCTCCTACAATAATCGCATTTTTTGCTCCCGAAAGTGCCAGCGCACCGGTGGCAACGTCTACCTGTGACGCTTCATCCATAATCAGATAATCATACATAACGTTTCCATTTCCCAGACTGTTGCGGGAAGAAAAAGTTGTACTTAATGTAATCGGGTATTCATCCAGAAACAGGTATGGTTCGTGAAATAAATCATCTTTTTCAAAAACTTTACGCTTTTCTCTGTTGCCATACTTTTCCGCCAGTTTTCCCTTCAGCAAAATCATTGACTGTTTACATAAATCATTCATTAAATTTTCATTTGATGAATTCAGGAATCTCTCTGTTTCTTCTATTTCTTTTAGAAGTTCCTCCTCTCTGGCCTGATAATATTTCGCCTGCAATGAAGTAATAATTTTTTCCATATCCTGTCTGAAAAATTTCGGACCTGTAATTCCATATACAATCAAATGTCTCAATATAAACAATAGTCCTATTTTCCCTTTTCTTTCTGAAAGGAACTGACATTCCCGCCAGATTTCCATCCAACGTTTTGAGGTCAGCTTTCTTCTGGATATGGAAACATCCGTATCTACATCCGACTCTTCTATATACTGTCTAAAATACTCCAGCTCTGTCATCATCTGTGAATATTCCTGTCTTAAGTCAGATAATCTTTCTTTTTTATCAAAAACTGTTTTTAATTCTTTTGATTTTTTAAAAATTTCTTCTTTTAAATCATTTGGGTCAGTCTCCAACCTCCATGTACTTAAATCTGGATAACAACCATTCTGTTGTTGTATAAATGTCTGTTTATTTTTAGAATTTCCCAATGCTGCCACAAGAAAACCCATTCCATATTTCGGTGATGCCAGTTTTTCATATACATTGTCCGTTGCTGAATTATTATTTGAAACTACCTGAACGCTTTTTCCCTGCATCAGTATATTTGCAATGATATTTAAGATTGTCTGCGTTTTTCCAGTTCCCGGAGGTCCCTGAATCACACTGATCTGATTCTCCATTGCTCTCTTGACCGCTTTATACTGGCTGTTATTACAACCAAAAGGAAAAATCGGTATCCAGTCTTCTTTTTTTTCTTCATTTTCTTTCCTGTCAGGATTTAAATATTTTGCAAGTACAGATTTCTCATCTACAAAAGGCAGTTTCTCAAATTTTCGGACAAGTAATTTCTCCCCGGATTCCTCATTTCTCATTTCACTTAAATTCGCAACCTGTCTGAAATATTCCCACACATCTCCCGCACTTTTCTCACTGAGACAGGATCTGAAAATCTCCAGTTCACTCTCCCGATAGTCTCTTTCGCTTTTATTCTGAAAACAGATATGATAGTAAGTATCATTTTCTCCAAAAAAACGATAAATTGCTTCTATGTTGAATAAGTCTCTTTCTCCCTTTCTGATATGATATAATTCAGGTGTAAGTATTTCAGGATCTTTCAGGTATTCTACGTTTGAATAAGAATACGAATATTTTTTATCATCTGAAAAAACAATATCCATTTTCCGTGTATCAGGATTATACTGGCAGAACTTGATTTGAGATGTTCTGATCACGCCTTTTACAATAATCATGTTTCTTCTGGTATTTATCAATGAGATACCTCCGCTTTTGTAAGTGTGTTCTTTATTTTTATATTATTACCACTATATCTTTCATCAGGCAATACCAAATACAGCAAAAATTCTGCAAATCCATCTCCATACTGCTCGTTAAGCATTTCGCTTATTATCTCGGTCCCATAAACCGATCACCATTCAAATGGATCATATGCTCCGGCAGTTCAGCAATCCAAACCTCTGTTTCCCATGCAAGCTCCTCTGCAAACCGCTTATATGTCTTAAAATCCAGAAATGCTGTTACAAATATTTTTCCCGCCGTAATGTCTTTCGTCATCTCTGTAATTTCCAATATACGTTTCGGATCCATTGGTCCTACTGATGTTACCGACTCAACAAAATAGATCCAGTTCTTGTCCTCACGATATAACACTACATCTGGCATCTTATCATGAAGCGTAATTTCAAATCCCAGTTCTTGCAATTTTTCTACATTCTTTACCAGGTCTTTTTCTATTGTATCCCCAACATATAAGCATTCAGAATGCGGTGCAAATCTTGGTGCAAATTCTTCAATAATAGCTTTCTGAAGTTCATTATGTTTACCGGCAGAAAACTTGAAATCTTTACCATTTATATTTACCGGCATCATTGTCATTTTCTTTTTGGAAGCATATATATCAATTAGCTTTTCATGATAATGAGTAAATCTTTTTACAGATGTCTCCCAGTCTGGCGTCTGCATAGTCCTCAAAACCTGTACAGTTTCTTCTGTCAGTCTGTATCGATAATTTGGACTGTTGGTTGCTTTTCCATTATCCTCAATCAAGGCTGCTGTACGAAATCTGTGCAGAGCCTGTTTTCTAAATGTTTCTCTGCTGTTCTCAGCATAAGTAACACCATAAAATGTATTGACAAATTAAATGATATCATGAATACGAATCCATTCATTGCTTGCTTCACTCCAGAACATATCTGGTTTCATTCCCGCCATTGCCAGAATCACATAGCAACATATATCAGTCAGCTGTGCTTTCGGCATACCTACAGCTTTCAAAAATTCTCTTGCCTCTTCTATCTTATCAGTCACAGTATCCCTCCAATATCAAATCACAATTTGCTTCTGAATAATCTCTGCTCTTGATCATTTTTCTGCCCATTTCCTGAATTGCCTCCAAATCCGGTACAGGCATTGCATTAATCTCTGTAGAATTAACCTGTGTGGAACCATTTAAAATACGATAATATTCATCATACAATGTAGAATTGAACAACACATACAATCCATACACCATGCATTCCGACATTTCTGTCAGAACTCCATCCACAAAATTAATCTTATTTTGAGTGCTTATCTTTTTGTACTGTGGAAATTCTTTTGCCAGATACACCCCACACTGCAGTCTTCTCGGTTCTTCTTTTGCTGTAAAGCGTTTCACAAACAGATAATTTTTATTATCCTGCATCAACCCACGTTGATCGGTCACCACATATTCATGTTCTTTCTGTATTGGAAATACTACTTTTCCTTGTTTTATATGCTGTGAATAGAATAAAGGTATTGCCCCTTCTTCCTCTTCATCCCTCAAAATCTCACGATTACGGAAATCTACAGTTAATCCTGTTTTCATTTTTACACCGATTTCCGGAAGTGTTTTATCAAATTTATGCAGTTTTCTCAATACTTCCACTTCATTTTCATCTGTCACAAGGTAAACATAATAATCTGAACCAGCTACAACCAAATCATACGGAACTGTCAATGATGTTAACTCGTCAAAATCACTATTTGATTTCGAAGATGTAATCGTAACTGTTTCTGGTTTTTCAGTTGTTTTCTTTACTTTAATAATAATTGTTTCCTGTAATACACTTTCCTTGTCAAAAACCTTACTTCGACTGACAAAAAGATGAATATGTTCCAATTTTCCCTCTGTCAGAAAATATTCCCGAAACCGTTTAAAATACGCTCCTGATGTCCATGATCTCGGAATAATGTACACCATCTCCCCATTTTCGCATAAGTTAAATAATCTCATAGATGCAAAAATGAAGTATAAATTTGGCGCGCCGTAACATACTCCCGGCATCGCAGCTGCCTCTGGTGCATCTTTTGATATTTTCATATATGGTGGATTTCCAATCACAAAATCATATTTCTCAGGCTCTGCGCTGCCACCAAACATATGGTTAAAATCCAGATATTGACTCAGAATATAATTATCTTCAATTATATGAACCGTAAGCTTTTTCTTTGTCTTTTCTTTGCAATATTCCAAATTACATTTCAGCAATGGCAATACATTTTCATCATTCTCATAACAGGTGAGTTCAATCTCCTGAATGGAATCTATTGTTTCCAGTCGTTCAATAAAAGCACACGATAATATACCTGAACCAGCTCCTGCATCAAGTACACTTACTTTGCTCTTTTTTTCGTTAATATTATATAATCCAGCCATAAAACGAGCAGTTTCCATACTGGTAAAAAACTGTCCATATTTTTTGCGTTCTTTTTTCGGCATACTCTCTATATATTCATTTGTAAGCTCTATAATTTTTTCCAGCATATTTTCAATCACCAATATTCTTCTTATTTTAAAATTTATTATCCTATGACTTTATCTCACTTTTAATATTACCATAACATATATTCCAAATTGATGCAAAAAAACCTGTTTCAGAAAAATTTCTGAAACAAGGTTTCTTATACTTTTCATTCTGTAATTATATTTACTAATCTTGCTATTTCAACGCATCTAATAAATGTTATCGCTAAAAACCATTTCCTGATACCCGGCAGTTTTGTACTTTCTTATCTGATTCACTACCGGAATCAGTCTGGCATCTGTGATCTTATCCAAAATCTTCATTCTCCTGTCGGAAATGGTTTCCTCTGATCTGCATTTCTCATAGTCTTCTACATCCATATGCCAGAAATAAAACTTTTCCTTATAATAATCCGCCAGTTTTTGTGCAATCAGAATGCCCTCGGGATCCAGATCACCAGAATAATAAATGGTCGTTCCTGATTCTGCCAGAAGATCAAGGATCATCAGACCTGCGAGTCGTGGCTGGCCGTTCATACACATGCAGGAGCACAGAGTATCCATCTGTCCCTGCTCTGTCTTTCCACACAGCATCGCAAAAACAGATGGATTTTCCACAATATAGATTTTCTGCTGCCGACATCTCACTTCTTTCCAGTCTGCGATCACTGCAAGAGGAACCTGGATCATATCGTTTTCTTTCAGAAATCCATCCATTCCCCGATGAATACTGCCATCTTTTTTGACTGCCTCTACATTACACAGCATTGCATAATTCGACACGTCATCCAGAAGAATTCCTGCTGCAAGATAGCTTTTCTGCCTCTTATATGCCGCAAATATTTCTGTTTCAGATACTGTTAAATTTCGCAGTTCCAGATTTCTCTCAACCATCTGATAAAGTATTCTGCCTCCCTCAGTTCCCTGGTCAAAGGCATGCGGATTCCCAGTCAGCATTGCTGCAAAAACTGCCAGGTATATCTTCTGCTCTTTCCTGTATGGGAGCCTGTTGAATATCTCTGCCGATAATCTCAACTGCTGTTCCAGTTCCGCAAAATCTTCCCTGTTATTTCCTTTCAGCATCTGCAAAATATATTCCATCTCTGCCTGTGCCGGTGTTCCCTCATAATCACCGCTGACACGCCGTAGCAGCTCCTGCCTTTTCTGCTCTTTTAACAGTTTTTCTTCCTGTTTTCCACGCAATGGCTGTCCAAAGTAACTCTCCAGCAGCATATCTGGTGTGATTTCTTTATAGCGGCTGTTTTCTAATACTTTCTGAAATTTTTCAGCAGATATGGAAACACTTTTCTGGCGGTGAAAGTTTTTTCCAAAGAAGCCTTCCAATTCTTCAATCTCTTCCAATGATGGATTCCTGAGGACAATACTTCCGGCAAATCTCCCGTAGGAAAAATATTTCTCACGAAATCCTTTCAGAACTTTTTCCCACACCGAGTTCTGTCGAAAATATTCTACACACTCTTTCGCCAGCTCAGATTCCTGCTGCCTGCTCAATCTCTGTTCCTCTCTTTTCTACATTTTCCTCATCTTCCATCAGTTCTTTCTTATGACCATTCCAGAGATATGGCATTACAGTAACAAATTTCGCATTTTCCGGACGGATCAACTGATAGATGGCAAGTGCATCCAGTGTATCGCAGTCTCCCCAGAGCACCTGAGAATTGATAATAAAATCAAATTGAAATTCTGTCATAAGACGGAACATATCCCGGATATTTTTATTATCAACTCCTGCAAAAGCCTCATCCAACGAAATCAGTCTCGGAGCATCTTCTCTGCCGCCCTGATACTTTGCAACGACTGCTGAGAACAGCGGCACATACATAGACATCGCTTTTTCCCCACCGCTGAATGTGCCAAACACACTGTTTGTCAGTTCTTTCTGACGCTCACCACTCTTCTGGCAGAACAACTGAAATTCAAACCACTTTCTGTAATCCAGCGTATCCTTCATAATCTGATAGAATGATACCATCCCTGCACTGTCTCTTGCATTTCTGCGTGCCTCATCTACTTTGGAACGGAAATGCGCTGAAAGACGGGAAGCTTCCTCTTCGCTCATCAGTCGGTAATCTTTCTTCAATAATTCTACCAGTTCTTTGGTATCCAGCTGGTCTTCCTGCTCTGCTGTTTTGCTTCTCCATCTTAAACTGAGTTTCAAACCGCTTGAGGTATTCATTCCATTCATCAGTGAATTCATTTTCTGTACCCAGGTAATGGAAGAGTTAATTTTTCCACGGATCTTGCGGCTTACTGTGTTGGCAAGAATGTCCTCAAAAAGCTCGCGGTCTCCATCTTTGATCAGATTTTCCAGCTCTCTGATGTCTTCCTCCAAATGAATCAGAAGACTTGCAAATGAAATCTTTACCCCCTGATAACGGGCGGAAATATCCAGTCTCTTAGGAGTAAATTCATCTGCTTTTTCCTCCTCCAGATCCTCAAATAATTCATTCTGCATCAACTGATAATCTACCAGAAATCCTCTGTTTTCAAAATAAACGCTGTTTAAATTGTTGATGATCGTATCCTTATTAAGAGTCTTTCCTTCAGCTTCCAGATAAGCCCTGATGTGTCCGACATCCTTTTGAAGTTCATCCGGAAATTCTATATAATTTAAAGCATATTCCGCTTCATAACATCTGGAATAATATTTTGTCTTCTCTTCGTAAACCTGGATTTTCTTCCTGTCATCTTCCAGTTTCACAGCCATCTGCTTCATTTCTTCCTGTTTCTGAGTCTTGCTGCTCACTGTTTCCTGTAATTTATCAGGATATGCGCGAAGCCAGGAAATACATGCATCCAGGCGCTCTTTGATTTCCTCATAATCTGTCAGTCTTAACTGCTCCTCAATAGAATGCTTTTCTTCTGTCTTTCCTGCCAGTTCTCTTTGAAGTGATCCAAGATCATAGCGGATCTGATCCATATCTGCGTCCAGATCCTCCAGTCTTTCTCTTGAAGCAGACAGATATCCTATACTTCGAAGCAGCATCTCATGAGCTGCTTTTAATCCCACAAGATGTTTTCCATATTCTTCTGCTGCTGTCTTTGCATCTTTGAAAACAGTATAGGAACAGTCCAGATAAAGTGCTTCCGCAATTGTCAGTACTTCTTTCTTTTTTTCCTTAAGTACTTCAATCACATCTCTTAATGCGGTTTCCAGTCTGTCATTTTCATTCTTTAACAGTTTTAATTCATTTTCCTGTTCCCGCAGCATATGAAGAGCTTCACGCAGATCAATATCTGTTGGCAGATTTTCATATTCTTTCTGCAGAGTTTCCTTTCTCTCTGACAGATTCTGCTGCTCTTTTTCACACTGCTGAAGCTTTTCTTCCAGTTCAGATATCTGTTTTCTGCATTCTTCTATCTTCGCAAGTCTCTGTCTTTCTCTTGCTTTCTGTCCGAGAAATCCTGCTTCATGCTCCCCTGTAATGGTTCCGGTAAGAACGCCCATACGGTAAGTTCCATCCGGCAGAACTGCCATATCAGCATCTGTATCGTAGGCAATACTTCCCAGTATTTTAGTCAGTCTCTGGCTGGAAAAAATATCCTTCATGTCCTCATTAAGTTCCAGAACATCCAGCAGACTTTTCTCTGCCTGTTTGTTTCCTGCGAAAAGATAACGGTCTTCGCATCCTTTTTCCCACTGCAGCACCTGCTCTTTATACTGTTCCTCCACTACAACCGCATCCAGGATTCCCATGCAAAGCAGTGCTTCTTCCAGACGGCTGCAGGCAGTTTCATCCAGTTCCGCTCCAAATTCGATTACTTTGTAGAACTCCTGATATGGAATGTTCATCGCATCCAGTCTCCGGCGATTCCTGATCACAGCTTCTGACCGCGGCGGTTCCGGTTCTTTCTGATTTTCCCACGCAGATAATTCGCTTTGAACTTCTGCTATTTCTGTCCGGTACGCTCCTTCTTCCAGTCTGCTCTTTTCCAGAGCTGTCTCTATCATTGTCTTAATATGGATCCATACATCAGCAACCTTCTGACGGACAACTGCAAAGTCTGAACTTTCTCCATAAGAATCTGCAAAATTGCTTAAATCCCGGAGCAATTCTTTGTCCAAAGTAAACTCCTGATTGTTTCCATTCCACTGATATAATGCTTCTTTCCATTCATTTTCCACCTGAACAAGTACACTTTCCAGTTCAGATATTTTGCGCTGTGCGGAATCCATTTTACGTGTCTGCTGATCCCGCTGCTGTACAAGTTCATCTTTTTTCTGTTCCAGTTTCCGGGTCTCTGACAGGATCTCCAGACCTTTTCCAATCTGTTCTCTGGTATGCTCAAACTGCTGCTGATGCAGATCAAATTTATAAGGTTCTTCCTGATTTTTAAGAAGTTCTTCCTGCATAAATGAATGTTCTTCAAAAGCCATTGTCTCAGCTTCTGATTCCATTTCTTCCAGAAGATCATTCATCTCTTTTTCTTTCTCGTATCTTCGGTCTTCTTCTTCCTTAATCTGGTTTTCTACATCCTGATATTGTTCCTGCTTTTTCTGCAGAAACTGCTTTTTCTCTGCTAAATCTTTCTCCTGTTTTTCTATTTCCTGAGTCAGTGCTGCTTCTCTGTTTTTCAACGCAACTGCATCACTTTTACTCAATGACTCCTTTTCTTTTTCCATGGATTCATGTCTGGCATCCAGCTGCTGAAGTTCTGTTTCCAGCTCCTCTATTTTCTGGCCGCAGAGATTTTTTCGCTCTTCATGCTCTGTTTCTGCATTCTTTGCTTCTTCCAGTTTCGACTTCGCCTGTTCAAATCTGACTGCTTTATCATACAGCATCTTCTTGTTATATTTCTTTAACACTACATTGATTTTCTCTGCTGCCTGACGTGCTTCACGTCTGCTCTTCAGATTCATATTCATTGCATCCATATTTTCAATCGCTTCTGACATTGGACGAAGATCCTCATCAGAAAGCGGCTGAAGGGAATCACTCAGGATATCATTGATCACTGACGGTTTGAAATCTTTTGACAGTTTCGGTGTTCTTAACTGGATCAGCAGATCGATCATCTCTTTATATTCTTCCGGAGTATCAAAGCCAAAAATCTGCCGGTTCACGTATTCCATATAATCGGCCTGTCTGTCGATCACTCTTCCACCGCTGCCAATACGATTTTCCAGCTCTTTTTTTGACAGAGTTATTTTCTCCCCCGTCTCTTTATAAAGGAAGAAATCTTTTCCAATCCGTCTTCCATCGGTCAGGCTGAAATACCATTTATCCAGAGGTTTCCCCTTTCTCGCACGGATTCCCATTCCGATCGTAAGGTATGTTTCACTGTCCTGTCTCTTAAATTCAAGGTATAAATAGCCGGTACGTTCTTCCCGTCCGTCATTCTCTTCCAGAAGATAACTGCTCATTTTTCTGTCTCTTGAGCCAAACGGGTCCAGTCTTTCCGGACTCATATTTCCATCCAGCAGGAGTGGAACAACACTCTGCATGGTAACGGATTTTCCGGAACCATTGGAACCACGGAGAAGCATTCTGCCTTTTACAAACGGAAATTCCTGCTCATCATAATACCAGAAATTGATCAGTCCTATTTTGTTTGCCTGCCATCTACTGTTCATCTTTTTCTCCTCCTGAGTAGTCTTCCGGATAACTTCCCTGCAATTTTCCGACTGCCGGACAGATTCTTATCTGCTGCATGGCATCTTCTTTTTTCAAAAACATCCAGCGTTCCATTTCATCTGTTACTGTTTTTACAAACTCACCTTCCGGCATATCCCTGTAGTTTTTGGAAAATCCGCTGCCGTAGTCTTTCTTTACTTTTTTCAGTAAATCTTCAAATTCTATTTTGTTTACAGAACACATCTCTCCGGGTTCTGTTTTCCATTGTTTTGACTCTATCTTTTCTCTTATTTCACCGAAGCATAAAAGTAAAATATCAGACAGTGAATTATTTCCCGGAAAAGTATTTCCCATCCTGCAGTTTTCACCGGATAAAAGATACGCACTTCCTTTGTGAATATGGACATGACAGTCAAACGTCTGCTCCAATTCCTCACCTAATCTTCTGCCATAATATTTCAGATATTCAAAATCCTCATCTGAACCATCTTCCCTGTACATGCAGGTGCAAACAGCAGTCTCTTATAAACGCGGTGTCGTCTCGCAAATCCTCTGTCCTCATCTACCTGAAACCATTCACTTTCCTGAAAATCTTCCGGCTTTGTATATTCCAGAATGTCTTTGGAAAAATTTCTCATAAAATATCTGGATGCACCGGTATTTCCATAAAGAACTTCTCCGGCCTCATTATCCATAAACATATCTTCATTTCCATCTGTAATCTCAACCAGTCCCTGGTCTACTGCATACCGAAGAACCCTGATCAGTCTTCGTCTGTTGGCATATAATGTCCAGTCAGAAATATCTCCCGGAAGATTTGCGCTTATATATTCTGTCAACTGGGACAGGATAAACTGACTGTCTGCATCCCGGTCTTCCAGAAACATCAGCAGAATACAAAGATAAGCGTATTCTTCTTTTGATGAAAATGTCTGGATTCCCATGAAATCTTCGGGTATCACAGGAATCTTTTCCATTTTAATCAGGAGTGAATTATCAATGATCTGGCATCCCAGTTTCTCTGTTGTAAATTTTCTAAGTTCTCCCAGTGAATCCCTGAGTTTATAATAGAGTTCTTTTTCCCCGGATTTTAAGATCCATCTCCGGTTCAAAAGGATTTCCAGTTCTGTCATTCTGTTTCCTCCTGAAATACAATTGCCATTCTTGGCATTGTAAAGTTGCCGTCTTCACAATGAACGACACATTTCTCTCCTGCATGTGTCCGGTCCAGCACATAACGTCTTCCATCGTCTGTTCTGGCAGTGAAATCTGCATCCTCCATTGCATCTGAAAGCCATTTTAAAAGAATTTCACGAATCCTTGGTTCCAGCACTGGCAGCTCTGCAAAATCAATTCTGCCCTTCTTCTCCAACTGCTGTAACTTCTGCATTTCTTCTTTTTGCTTCTGAAGCAGTTTTCTTCTTGTCTCCTGTTTCTGTTCTGCTGATTCGCGGATGCCGCTTCTTTTTGACTTTTCTCTATATGTTCGCACCCTTGGCTTTAAGGTGAATTGTAATGGGACTTCTTCATATACCCCCTGATTCATGCTGTCCGTTTCACGGATCAGATCTCCTGCCAGATGCCAGGGATGCTCAATCCCAAATACCATTGCTGACATTTTATGTGCTTCCGATAAATCATTGCATCGCAGAAAAAGTTCGGCTGCTTTTTTATACTCTTCTTTTCGATTCGCTCCAAGAGCATTTTTTTCGCTGAGCTGGGCTGCATATCTTGTAATTCTTCTGATAATCTCGTTGGTTGCATCAAACAGCTTTCCGGCTTCATTTTCCGCTCCTTCTGCTCCCACAAACCAGTTGTAAATGCTCTGAAATCTTCCTCGTATTTTCTCCTCGATCATTGGTCTGGATATTTCAACTTCCATTCTTGGTATCAGTAATTCATATTCAATAATCTTCCCAAAGACCTTCTCTCTGACTTCTTCTTTCTGGCTCCGTAAACTCTCTTCAATTACTCCGACATTTCGCTGTAATCCCTTTATAAAACTACGCAGATATTCAATCAACCGATCTTTAAAAACCAGAAATTCTTTTGTGTGCATCATTTCCTCTGCTTTCACACTGTTCAGATCACGGATGTAATCCTGATAGTTCTGGTTCAGGCGGACAAAGTCATTATTCAGATCTGTCCACCAGGTATATACTTCGTTTCCATCCACTTCTGCCATCTCTGGAAAACGCTCAATCTCTCTTCTGATTCTCTCCAGCAAAGTCGGTTCCAGAGATGCTCCTTCAATAAACAGATTCTCCAGGCGCAGCACCAGACGTTCAATTTCCACACTGTATTCAGACATCTGGTATCGATACTTCTTGTTCTTGAATTCTTCGATAGAAGCCACTTTTCTTGTATCCTGAATGGTATTCAGATTCTTCCATTCCACCAGCATCGCCAGATCCTGCTGACACTGCTCCGGCCGGTAATCCGCAAAAAAGGGATCTTTGATCATTTCTTCATAGATATCTTCCTGATACATCCAGTATCTCAATTTCTCATAATTCTCAAAAAAAATACGCATAATGCAGCGATACCGGCTGACATTATCCGCATTTAAATACTTTGCTTCTGTTAAGGGTCTGATTAATTTATCTGATACCTGCATGATAAATCCTCTCCTTTGTCTGTGAATGTGACTTGGCAGGTTTAATCATATCATGCAGAGGGATATTAGTGAATTATATCCTCACATGACTGAAGTCACGTGCTTCCAGACGCTTTAGGCGTCAGACTAAATATCGGCGGATACGCCTGTAACTTAGGTTCGCGCAGATATGCGCTTTTTCCCATGCCAGATATGGCAGATCCCCACATTACAGGTAGTCCGCTGTATATCTGCCTGCATCTATGCAGCCATTAAGAGTCCCATCTCAGAACTGAGTTCCCTTAGATCTGCATAAACACATGAGGTTCTACGCTTTACTGCAGGGACTTTTGCCTCCAGCAAAGACCTTTCCGTTGCCGGAAGGGGTTTTAAAAGTTCACGGATAAAATATCTGGCCCCGATATTATAAGAAGCTGACAAGTCACAGTTATATCTTTTTCCCGTCTGAAATGCGCAGAGGCTGTGATTTCTCCAGTCACGCAGGACTATCCCTGATCCATCATACGCAAGCCTGCTCGTATTCCATGCACAGATCCTGGATATGCGCATCCCTTTCCTGTGTGCCTGATGTTCACACCGTTTCTGGATATCCCGTTTTCTCCAAAGCTGCAGTTTCTGTCTCTTACTTCCCGATATCTTTCCGTTCATTTCCAGATACTCAAATACGATCACATCTGCATGATTCTCCCATGCATATTCTGCAACTGCCCCTGCGATTTTTCTGCTTAATTCTATATTCAGACGTCTGGTGTATGCCCACCTTTCCCCTGCCTGCGCAGATCCATGTTCCCTCTGGAATCTCCGGATTCGTCCCAGTGTGCGGTACATACGGTCTTTTTCACTGGGGAAGTCAATAAACTTTCTCCCCAGGACAGTTCCGTCTGCCCGCATGATGGTACAGACTGCATCCGTATTGATTCCCAGATCCACACTGCAGATGATCTGCCCTTTAACAGGTGTCTGAGTAAGCGTCACTTCTTCTATATAAGAAAAACGCAGGAAATATTTATGGTGTCTTTTCTCCAGTGCCGGGGCAGATGCCTTTTTCCCATACCAGTTCCTGCGCAGGTATTCCATATCCGTATGGCTTAAACACACACGGAACCATCTCCAGTCATGCCCGTCATACAGTTTCAGGTATGCCTCATCTTTTCCCTCTGTCCCTTCGCGGTACATCACATCCCGGTAAAAGACCGGCATGGCATGGTTTTCACAGGTAAAATTCGGTTTCCCGGAGAGTTCTCCCGCTGCCTCCCACTGTTCCATCCGGCTTTCATAGGACGATACACTTCCCAGTGCATGCTGGATGGCAGCTCTCCTGAGATAAGAAGGCATCTTCGGAAAACGGATGTCAAAATCAAAGTGGGCATGGTTCTTTTTCGTTGTGTGAATCATATGTTCTGCTTCATTAAAGCGTTTTTTTGCTTCCGGGATCATTTTCAGTTCTGCCCACACCTGTTCATAGATTTCCGTCAGATAGCTGACCGCCTGACGATAGATTTCCAGTGTCTGGCGGATTGGGATATTCTGTTTTCGTATTTCCACACCATAACTGGATACCGTCTGCATTTTCTTCTCCTCTGAACTGTTTTTTTATTTTGTGCTATGAACAAATTGTACCATAGATATCTTATTTTGTAAACATATGTTCTTTTTTTAACAAAAAAATTGCGCGTCTAACTCATCACTGAAGTAACGAGAATGCGACGCGCGGTCATTCAATGTGTGATTTCGTAAAAGTCCGGTAAAAATTTCGATTTGTTTTTGCTTCATTGCGAGGCGGTACAAAAATTATTTCCGGGCAAACCTGCCTTGCCTGCCACAATGCCATACCTGTTTTTACTCCGGCTCGCCTGTATATCAATATCTCCACGTATGTTACAACCGGCAATCGAGAAGGATTTGAACGTTGGGCAAAACTATAGCGATCCTCTAAAATAACGCATCTTAATCCAGTCCATCAGAGGGTGAAATCCTGCGTCAGATATCTTTGCCGTGCGTCAGCACGCCTGCAGATATCTTCCTTGTCTTTCACCCTCTGATGAACTGTCTTAAATGCATTATTTACGAGGATTCCCTTGTTGCAAACAGCCTGTGAGATTTCTGTCATAACAAAACCCTCTCTATGCTTCCTATCTGCTTTTCCCATGCATCCAGGAAGGCAATTACAGCCAGTTTTCCAGAACATCATTCAGCTTATTCATATCCAGCGGTTTCGCGATATGTCCATTCATGCCTGTATTTTTGGCCAGCTGTACATCTTCTGCAAAAGCATTGGCAGTCATGGCAACAACAGGCAGTTTTCCCTTTTCACCCGGAAGGCTCCTGATTGCTGCAGTTGCCTCATAACCATTCATGACAGGCATTTGGATATCCATAAAAACAAGATCATACAATCCTTCCGGAGAAGCTTCCACTTTTTCAACTGCCATTTTTCCATTTTCTGCTGTTTCCACTTCTGCCCCTGTCATCTGCAGAATTTCAACAGCAATTTCTCTGTTCAACTCATTATCCTCAACCAGCAGAATCCTTTTTCCCGTGTAGTCTGATTCTGACAGCTTCTCCAGATAATTTCTTGCTGTTTTTTCTTTTCTGCCTGAAGTAAACTGCCGCAGTGTAGCCGTCAGCCGAGAACGGAACAGCGGTTTTGCAATAAAAGCATCTATGCCCGCCGCCTTTGCTTCTTCTTCGATCTCGCTAAATTCATAAGATGTCAGTACAATGATGGTGATTTCTTTACCTATTCGCTTCCGGATCTGTCTGGCTGTTTCTATGCCATCCATATCCGGCATCTTCCAGTCTAAAATAACAGCAAAGTAATCATTTTTTAGCTCATGACGTGCATAACAGCGCTCAACGGCTTCTCTGCCGGAGAGAACCCATTCGCCTGCAATACCGATTTCCTTCAGTGTGGCAACTGTACTTTCACAGCATGTCTTGTCATCATCCACAACCAGAACCGGCAGATTCATCAGATATCTGTCCTGTTCTTTTTCTTTTTCCTGAAGCTCCAGATAAATTGTTACTGTAATTTTAGTCCCCTTGTGTAAGGTACTGTCCACTTTAATAGTGCCATTCATCAGATTCACAATATTTCTGCTGATTGCCATTCCAAGACCGGTTCCCTGAACCTTGGTTGTCCGGTGGTCATCTGCGCGGCTGAAAGGATCAAACATGATTTTCTGAAATTCCGGTGACATACCGATCCCATTATCCTCAATCGTAAATTCATAGCATCCAAGTTCTGAAAATCCATTTGGCTTTTCCTCTATGGAAAAAATAATATTCCCGCCATCCGGTGTATACTTGATCGCATTACTCATCAGATTCACAAATACCTGCTGAATCCTCAAGCTGTCACCACAGACAGCCTCATGTTCAATATGATTGATGTGTATATCAAAATTATGTTTATGTTCATCAAGCACCGGTTTCGTAAGTGTAATAAGATTATCTACCAGCTCTGACAGATTGAAATCTTCCTGTGCCAGTGTCATTTTTCCACTTTCAATACGTGCCATATCCAATACTTCATTGATCAGCCCCAGCAGATGGCGGCTTGATTCTGTGATCTTGCCAAGGCATTCAATGACTCTGTCCTGGCTCTCAACATTTGCTCCTGCGATTGCCGTCAGACCCACAATCACATTCATTGGTGTCCGGATATCATGGGACATATTGGAAAGGAATTCCGTTTTCGCACGATTTGCATTTTCTGCGGACCGGTAAGCCTCTTTCAGTGCCTGACGGGATTCAATCTCTGCTTTCTTCTCCTGTGTCACATCCATGGATGCCAGCAATACCTTTTCCAGCTTTCCATTCTTCCATTCCAAGGGAATATAAGAAGCGATTTTATAAGTCTTTTCATCCAGGCTACAATACTCAAACTTATAAATATCATTTTCACTTTTCAGTTTTTTCCGAATATTATCCGGGGCTATCAGGATATCTATAGCTTCCAATGGTTCCAGTGTCTTATATTTTTCAAGAACCTGCATCTGAAAATCATGATAAAATCCCAGAGGTTTATATATCATCTGTCCATTCAGATTGTAGAATTCATATCTGTCATTTTCCAGATCACAGACAACAAAGCGGTCAACCAGACGCACAATACTCTGAATCAGCTGCTCCATGGAAGCATTATCTGCTGCCATCTGCAGATGCCGTGCGCTCTCTACCTTTGCCTCTGTGATATCACGCAAGAAAATCATGGCATATTCTGAATCCTCTATCTCTCCACGTATGACCACATTGCGGACCCATCGTTCTTCTCCATTCAGAGTGATACGGCACTCCAAAGCCAATTCGGTTTCCAGACCCTTCAGCTTTTCTGCAATATAACCACGGTCGTAAAAAGAGGATACCGCATTCTTATCCGTCTCCACAACATAGGAATCCACAAAATGCCGGATCAATTCATCCCACGTATGACTCTGTTCAAAGACGGTCATCAGGGACGGTTCAACCTTAAAGGTATCAAAAGTATTCGCTTCCAGATTCACATAATACTCGCACAAATCTGCTTTCGTAAAAGCCCGGTGGAAAGCAGCAGATTTTTGTGCCTGCATGGTTTCTTTTTTCTCCGCATCAATGTTAATAAAAATCCCGGCAATCCTGCTGGCAGAACCATCCAGACGGCGTATTACTTCTGCCGATGCCCGAAACCACTGGTATTGATTATCCTTCATTCTCATACGATACTCTACCTGGTATTTTATCTGGTTCGTCTTATCCTTAATTGCCGCCTGAAGCTGCACCATTACTCTTTCTTTATCCTGTGGATGCAGAAGATCTGACCAGGATTCCAGTTTATTCGGAAAGTCCAGAGTGTCATGATAGCCAAGCATTTTTCGGAATTCATGACTCCAGTTTGCATTCACAATCTCACTGTTTTCGTCACAGTCAAAATACCAGAAGCCGGAATAGATAGCCTCATTGAGCAGTGCCAAATTTACATGATCCCAGTTGACCTGTACGGACATAACCCAGATCTGTCTGCCCGCCTCATCTGTCGCATCCTCTTTACAAAGCCGTACATTATTCACTGTACCATCTGCTGTAAGGATCTGTGCTTCCCCTGTTCCGTGAAGCTGCAAAAAACGGTCTCGCTCCAGTATTTCTTCCTCGTCATAAAAGAAGTTTCTCAATGAGCCTTTTGTCTGTTCCATGAAAGTATCGAATGTATATCCTGTACTATGCAACAGCAGATTGTTCACAGACAAAATAGACAGGTTTTGGTCATAAGATCCTGTCATTATACCTACCCCGCCATTATTTTCCAGTGTTTTCTGTACGGCCTGTGACATGGCCTGTGTCTGCCCCGTTACAGTCTCACTTAAAGAATATATTTTGTCTTCATAATTTTTCATTTTATAAAAATCCTCTCTCCGTCTTATGCCTTCTTCATCCTGCTTTATCTGTATACAGAAAACCTGTCCCTGCTAGTACATCGTTTCGTTACCCATTTTTGCATACAAAAAGGACACTTGCCAAAATCTGCCAGTGTCCCTACTATACAGGTTTGCCTTTAAAATAATCTCTTTTTTTCAAAAAACATACCACGTGGTTTTCCTCACGTCAATAATTTTTTTAAAAATCTACACATATTTTACTTCTATTTTTGCGGATATTCAATCTGTGTAAGGCACAGCTGTACCCCCGCCGCTTTTGCTTCCTCTGCCAGGTTTCCAGATCAACAAAGGATTTTGGAAGCTCCCATCCATGTGCTTCTAATAAAGTTTTGTTATATGTAATGCCTATACAGCTATAGACTGACGGAAGCATGTAAATGGCACCATCATCTGAGACATCCTGCAGCCTCTTCTTCCTGTCCTGCACATATACCCAACAGGCAATACTACTGGTCTGAGAGATAATTCCTGTTATAATTTTACCTCTTTTTCTCACATGCTCTGATTTGATCTCAATAGGGTAGAGAGAAAATAAATATTTTCGCCCCTCCCATTGAACCGTACGTACGGGTCTCGTATACGGCTCTACAATTTATATTCCAACTTTAACCAGGTAATAGGATAAGGGATTGAGCAAACCAACTCCATCTTTTATCCTATTTTCAAGTAAGTCCTTGCTGATAATGAAATTCACTACGTTCATTCCACTTCTTTTGTACCAACCCAGTCTCGAATTTGCGACTTTAAATATCTCTTCATGGCTAAATCCGTTCTTATGTTTCCAATTCAGATAGCTTAGACTTCGATAAATGGTTTTGGGGCTCTTCCCGCTGAAAAAGGTGCCCGCAGTCCAAAAGAAAACTATCTGAATGCACTGGCTGATATTTTTGATGTCTCTCCGCATGCACTGGCTGTCCCGGATATTGACAGCTATGTAGGACTTATGCATACTTTATTTGCATTAGAAGACCTTTACGGACTTCATATTGGTGAGATTGATGGAGAACTCTGCCTCCGGCTGGACAAATCCAAAGGAACCACCTACCTTTCTATATTTGATATGTTCCATGCATGGCAGGAACAAGCTGAAAAGCTAAAATCCGGAGAAATCACTCAGGAAGAATATGACCAGTGGCGGTATAATTATCCAAAAACTGCAAATAAAAACCAACGAAAAAAGGCCTTACCAAATTGATTTCACTCAATTCAGTAAGACCTTTTTGTTGGTTTCACACATATTACCTGATAACCACAAGATTCCGGATAAATAATGCCAAAATCTCTCGTGTTATCATTTTGTTATCAAATAGAACTTTATCTGCCCTGAAATGCCCTGTTTATAAGGGATTCCAGAAAATTTTTATTATTCAAACTCGGCAAGTCCAAAGCTATTATTAAATATATTTGTTTAAGTTTTATATCTTTTTTGCCATTATTTCATTTCTGTTGCATATATTATTTTGGATCACTGATTTTCTGTTGCCAATTTGTTGCCAGATTCATTATAACTGGCAGAAAAACATTTGACAAGTATTGTTTGTTTTACATTCTTGCTTCTCTATATGCTCTATCTTCATCATTATCCTTAAATATATTGTATATACACTCTGGAATAGCATAACACCCTTTTCTATGCTGAAAGATTACTTTCTGAATATCTTGTAAGTCTTCCATTGTCTTTGTTTCATTATTATTGATATCGCTATCGAGTTCTTGTAATGTACTTATATCTTTATTCAACTTTTTTATTGTATCTAATAACCATTTTAGCATTGGAGCAATAAATACCACTCTCCATAACAAGTCTATAATTCTTTCATTTTTCCACAGTCCCATTGCCAGGATTACAGCAACTAGAATTATAAATAAAATTATACTTGCAAATTTGAATCTTTTTCTAAGTCCAACATCCCATCCCAAATTTTCTCTCTGACACGCCAAAATTCCATCTATGGTGTTTTTTTTATCAACGACAGGTGTATACCAATCTTTCAGTTGCTTTTTTTCCTGCAGATTACTCAAAATTTTCTTTGAATGAGTTACTATCTCATGATCAACATTTTTATCTCTTCCAAAAATTCTTTTATCCCACGGCATCTCATATACATATACATCAAATTTTTGTTGAATAAATGCCGCTAATTGTTTCTTTTCTTCAATATATTTATCAATAACACCACTTTACAACTTTTTCATAAAAAAATATCGTACAGGACTTTCTGATGTATAATGAATTTGACCCAAAACATTACAAAGGAAAGTGACCCTGTACGATAAA
>NZ_QUDO01000017.1 GCF_003477525.1 Ruminococcus sp. AF41-9 | reverse complement strand
GACAAGGAAGGTATCTGCAGGCGTGCTGACGCACGGCAAAGATATCTGACGCAGGACTTCACGCTCTGATGGGCTGGATTGCTTGCATTATTTTCTGGAATTGCTATAAACGACATTTTTTCAAAATACCCCGCTGGATATTACCTGCTGGTATTATCTGTAAGTATTATCTATATGTATTATCTGTAAATATCACCTGCGAACAGTTACCTTATAATCAGCCAGAAAGGAGCGCATATGTACCGTATTTTTATCGTAGAAGATGATAAGATCATCGCAAAGCTTCTGAAAAAGAATCTCCGTTCCTGGGGATATGATGTGTCCTGCGCAGAGGATTTTTCCAATATTATACAGGAGTTTGCCCGCAGAGATCCGCAGCTTGTCCTGCTAGATCTGAAGCTGCCTTTTTATAATGGTTTTCACTGGTGTGAGGAAATCCGCAGAATTTCGCAGGTGCCAATTATCTTTATTTCTTCCGCATCTGACAATATGAATATGGTCATGGCGATGAGCCGCGGTGCGGATGATTTTATCGCGAAACCGTTTGATCTGGATGTGCTGACAGCCAAAATTCAGGCAATCCTGCGCCGTACTTATTCTTTTGGGACTCCGGGGAATGTTCTGGAACATAAAGGTGCCGTCCTGAATCCTTCCCGCTGCATACTGACCTGGAACGGACATGATATAGATCTTACCAAAAATGAACTCCGCATTCTGGAAATCCTTCTGGAACATGCAGGAAAAGCAGTCTCCAGAGATTCAATTATGACAAAACTCTGGGAAAGTGACAGCTTTGTGGATGATAATACACTGACTGTAAATATAACCCGCCTGCGTAAGAAACTGGAAGGCGAAGGTCTGAAAGACTTTATCATTACTAAAAAAGGACTTGGCTACATGGTATAATGTGCTCATCATATAAAGGACTATTAATTATATGAAACTTTTTGTAGACTATCTGAACAAAATAAAATTTCATATTCTGCTGATGCTTTTTCCAACGATACTCACAGGAATCATTTTTCTTCTGTATCAACTGCCCCTGGAGCCAGTTCTGTATATTGCACTTCTCTGGCTTCTGACCGGGCTTGGCGCATATGCTGTCGGTTTTCATAATTACCGGAAAAAAATTCATAATCTTCAGATGATCACGGCAGCACCAGATATCAGCCTGTCGCGTCTGGAGGCTCCTTCTGACGAGGCAGATACCCTTCAGCAGGAAATCATGCACAGCCTGAACCACATGCGCATGGATGCTGAAACTGCAAAGCAGAAGACTCTGGAAGAAATGACCGATTACTATACCATGTGGGCACATCAGATTAAGACTCCAATCTTTGCCCTGCGGCTGCTCCTTCAGGAAAATCCATCAGAAAACAAGGATGCTCTCGCGGAACTTTTTAAAATTGAGCAGTACGTGGAAATGGTTCTTGGTTATCTGCGTACGGAGGACATGTCCTCGGATCTGAAACTTTCACGCTGTAACCTGGATACGATCATCCGTAGGCAGATACATAAATATGCCGGTATTTTTGTCTCGAAAAAGCTTTCTCTGACTTATAAAGGAATTTCAGAGAGCGTTCTGACCGATGAGAAGTGGCTCGGCTTTGTGATCGGGCAGATTTTGTCAAATGCGCTCAAATATACCCGTGCCGGTGGGATTCATATTTATCTGAAAGATGTCAACGGCAGCCATCAAAATTCAGATAATCTTTCAGACACTGTAATATCCTCTACATCTACAGCTACAGACACCGCCACATCCATTACACTTATAATCGAAGATACGGGCATCGGCATCCGCGAAGAAGACCTTCCACGTATTTTTGAAAAAGGCTACACCGGAGTTAACGGACGCGAAAACAACCGTGCCACCGGAATCGGACTGTATCTCAGTCAGAAGATCATGAATCGACTCGGGCATCGCATCTATATCACTTCCGAAGAAGGAACCGGAACAAAAGTTTTTCTGGAATTTTCCAGGAAAGATCTCATGATGTATTAATCTAAGGATGTCAATATCAAAGCTGCTCCCTGGCTTGATATCTGCGAATTGCCCGCTGCTTTATCCAGCGAAACGACCTTACAGAAATGTAAGGTTTTTTTGTATATTGTAACCTGCTTCGATGGCAGAAGCCGGAAAAATTTTCTATACTTATCTTATCAATCAAAAGAAAGGAGCCCGGTTATGGCTTTACTTGAAGTAAGAAACATCAAAAAAATATACAGCACACGTTTCGGCGGAAACAAAGTGCAGGCACTTTCCAACGTCACCTTTTCTGTAGAAAAGGGTGAATTTGTCGCAATTATGGGAGAATCCGGTTCCGGAAAAACTACCCTTCTCAACATACTGGCATCCCTCGACCGTCCGACTTCCGGAGAAGTTCTCCTGGAAGGGAAAAATATCGTACATCTGACTGAAAAGGAAATCTCTGCTTTTCGAAGAAAAAATCTTGGATTTGTTTTTCAGGACTTTAATCTGCTGGATACTTTTTCTTTAAGAGATAACATCTATCTTCCGCTTGTTCTCGCAGGGGAAGATTACAGAGAAATGGAACAGAAAATCCGTCCGATTGCAAAGGCACTTCTGATCACAGAACTTCTGGACAAATATCCTTATGAAGTTTCCGGTGGACAGAAGCAGCGTGCAGCGGTTGCCAGAGCTTTGATCACAGACCCGAAGCTGATTCTTGCAGATGAACCGACAGGTGCCCTCGACTCCAAAGCGGCATCTGCTCTGCTTTCCATGTTTGGCGAAATTAATACAGAAGGACAGACCATTCTGATGGTAACTCACAGTGCACAGGCCGCCAGTCATGCATCCCGGGTGCTTTTTATCAAAGACGGAGAAGTTTTTCATCAGATTTATAAGGGCAGTAAATCCCGTCAGGAAATGTATCAGATGATTGCAGATACGCTTACCATACTGACGACAGGCGGTGAACATCATGCGTAAAGGAATTTTCTCAAAACTGGCAGTCCAGAACATTCGCAACAATAAAAGTACTTACATTCCATATATGATCACCTGCATCTTTTGCATCGCCATGATCTATATGATGGAATTTCTGCGTGACTGCCCGACTCTGGATCAGGCGGTCCGCCACGCCGCAGAGGTACGGATGATTCTGTCTACAGGTGAAGTTATTGTTATCATTTTTTGCGTGATCTTCCTGATCTACAGTAATAGTTTTCTAATGAAAAGAAGGCAGAAGGAAATTGGGCTTTATAATATTCTTGGACTGGAAAGAAATCATATCGCCATTGTGCTGCTGCTGGAAACCATTTTTACAGCAATCCTTTCCCTCTTCGCCGGAATCGCATCCGGAATCCTTGCCAGCAAGCTGTCACTTTTACTTCTTTTAAGACTGCTTCACATTCCGGCTGTGCTTGGATTTTATGTTTCTGCAAAAGGAATTCTTGTCTGCCTGGCAATGTTTGGTGGCATTTTTCTGTTGATCCTTCTTCTGAATCTCAGGAGGATTCATTTAAGCCGTCCGGTAGAACTGCTTCATGGCAGCAACGCAGGAGAACGGGAGCCGAGAGCCAAATGGTTCATGGCACTGATTGGTTTTATCTGTCTGGGAACAGGTTATTATCTTGCCATTACAACAGAATCTCCGATTGAAGCAATCAGTGCTTTTCTGCTTGCTGTCATCCTTGTCATGGCCGGAACTTATCTGCTTTTTACCGCAGGCAGTATTGTAATTCTGAAGTTTCTTCGCCGCAGGAAAAGCTTTTATTACAAAACAGGAAACTTTATCAGTATTTCCGGTATGCTTTACCGTATGAAGCAGAATGCTGTCGGTCTGTCAAGTATCTGTATTTTAAGTACGGGTGTCCTGCTGATGATTTCCATGACAGTTTCGCTCTATTTTGGTATGGGCGACACGATGATGAACCGTTATCCGTATGACGCAGACATTTCTGTCACAGGTGTCAGTGAGAAAGAATGCCAGACTGCGATAGATGCTTTTGAAAAAGCGATTTCCGATAACAATGTTCCGGCAGAGAAAAAAGCAGAAGAAATTTATCTTACCATTCTCTGCCGCAAAGAGAATGACAGGATTCAGATCACACAGACAGATACTCTTAGCAATTCCGGTTCCGTGCTGACTCTTTCTCTTCTTCGTCAGTCTGAATATGAGAAGCTTACCGGAACAAATCCGGCTTTACAGGATGGTGAGATTTTCGCATGGATTTCAGATTCCACTCGGAAATCGGATTCCATTACCGTCAATGACTCTGTTTTTTCTGTAAAAAAATGGATGGACAGTTCGCCGCTGACCTGTGGTCGTGACCTTATCTATGATAATGCGGTATTTGTTGTGACGGATTCTGATTTTGAACTGTTTGATGAAATGCGCTCAGAAATGTATAAAGATGTTTCCTCTGCTCCGGCAGGACAGGATCTGACCGTTCATCTTGGTCTGAATATCACCGGATCTGATGAGGAAAAGATTGCCTTTGGCACACCGGTTCTGGAAGTCATTCGCGGTCTGAAAGAGAATGGACAGTTATCAGATAACTCCTGGATCACTTCCGGAATCCGGGCACAGGAATACAGTTCCTACTATGCTGATAACGCTTCGCTCCTGTTTATCGGAATTTTTCTTGGCTCTCTTTTTCTTCTTGGAACTGCCATGATCATTTACTACAAACAGATTTCCGAAGGCTACGAAGACCAGAAACGCTTTGAGATCATGCAGAAGGTAGGATTAACTCACCGGGAAGTCAAAAGCTCGATCCGCCGCCAGATCCTGATGGTATTTTTCCTTCCGCTTCTCATGGCAATGCTTCATATTTCAATAGCATTTCCACTGATACGCCGAATGCTCCTGTTATTCGGTATGACAAATACCAAACTGTTCGTTGGCTGTACCGCAGGTACGGTACTGATCTTTGGACTGGTATATGGCTGATCTATCTTATGACTGCCAAGTCGTATTACCATATTGTGGAACGGAAATAAATAAGGTTTTTAACAAAAGGGAGATGCTCATGCATCTCCTTTTAAGCTTCTGTAAATGATAGTTACCTTGAACAGTAATCTTTGAGTAACTGTACTGCCTTCTCTGCATCATTGGTTTCCACGAATATACCCACACCATATATTCCAAAGCCGGGTTACAACATTGCTTTAAAAAAAGCTCCAATCTTTTTTTGTATCCATGTCTCTACCTTTCTTCCACTTACAGCTTACCAATATGTGCCAAAATTACCACGACATAAAACAGAGAATTCGCTAATTTTTAACTGGGCATCATATATCTAAAACAAATCAACAGTATTTTCACCTCAAAACATTCTATTCCTCTATAAATTAGCTTTCTCCTTTATGTCTGTCCATAAGTAACAGAATAAGCATACCAAAACAGAAGTTGTTATTTTTTGCATAGTATGTTTTCTAAAATAATAATAACCACGACATCAACCACAATAATCCCCAATGCAATATACACAAAAAATGCAGGCAAAATATTTTCAAACAGACCCATGATTAATATAAGAATTGCTATAACAGACATTCCAATTCCCATTGTTCTGCATAGCTTCTTTTCATCATATTTTTCCTTCTCTTCTTTTGAAGCTGTATTATATCCGGAAATAAACCAACTTCCATGTCCAGAAAGTAAAATTATAGAAAGCACAGCAAATATCACAAAGATAATCCATACTATCCAGTCAGGACCTGTTGCTAAATCTGCTAATTTCATCTATATACACCTCCGCAGCTTCCGACTTGCTTTCACTTTATTTTACCATAGTGCTTTCTAAAATACTATTCTTTACAATTTTATTCTAACTTTTTTACTCAACAGAAAAACCCCGGAAACCTTACGGTTCCGGGGTATCTTACGTTTGGACACAATGTACCTTGCGGTACTCTATTTATATAATTAAGATGTTATGCTAAAATTATTCGATAACTGTAGCAACACGTCCTGATCCAACAGTACGTCCACCTTCACGTTTGTGAGGTTCTTAAAATCTCATTATTTTCTGTGATTTTCGTGTCCATATTTTCTTGTGCTGTGGATTTTCCAGGCTATATTTCTATTCTCTGCATTTTTTAGTATCAAAATGGTATCACATCCAGATTTTCATGAGCTGTCAACTTTCCGGTTGCAGATTCCAACCTTGACTGTTATAATCGAAACATGGGTGCTATCATAACGGTAGGCGGTTAGTCCTTCAGCAGAGGGTTGCAGAGTGCCAGTGGCACTCGTTTTGCAACGACCGAAGTGAAACGGAGACCTGTGACCCTCTGATTACATAGAAACTCGAAAGAGAATCCACTGGAAAGGAGGGCTAAGCCATGAGTATTGTTGATTTTATAGCAGTAGTGAGCTTCGGCTTAACCTGCTTTGGTCTTGGATATACCTTTGGCAAGGATAATAATAAACCCAAAAATAGCCGCCCTGGTCTGGTAAACTAAGCGGCAATTTTTGTCAAAACATATATCGGACTAACCGTCTATCGGTAGCACTCTTTATCTATAATCATATTAGCACGCATGTGTGAAAATGTCAAAAATTTTCTTCATTCTCTTGGTTATTAATCTCCTTAATCAGCTGTACTGCCTTCTCTGCATCATCGGTTTTCACGAATATATCCACACCATATATTCCAAATCCAGGTGCCCCATGCATTGCAACATTCGCACCTGCTTCCTGTGAAAAAGCTGCTATTCCATTTTGCTTTAACATTTCTACAAGTTGTTCTGTCTCTACTATATTCTGTGCATTATAAATTTTTATCCATTCTACCTTAGATAGGGAAATTTCCTTTTTCTCCTGAACATTTGACGAATTCTGGTTTCTTTTTCGATTAATAAATGCCAAGAGCCTAAGAATAATAAATGCCACAATAGTAATACCAATCATAAATCCCAATGCTAATCGTGTTATCTGTGTTTCTGTAGCTCCCATTCTGAATAAGCATACACCATAGATGACTGTAAAAATTCCTGCACATATTACACTGGTGAGAAAATCTCTCCATATAGTAGCACTTTTTGGCAAACATTTATCCCATATTCCATTGTACACCATAATAGAGGAGTACAGGATTCCTCCTACCAAAGCAGTTGCTGTCTCTCCTAAAACCAAGAGAATATCCACCGTTAATAACATCTGAATAATAATCGCTAACACACTAATCACAAACATTGATGCAAATGCAAGATTTCCAGCCTTTAATGCTTTTTGTTTCACCCATCCTTCATACACCGCAACTTTGTCCAGTGTTTCTTTCATCTCTTTATTCATAGTCTGGCTCCTTTCTCCATCCAGGAGCTCTCTCATCTCAACATCGTAATATTCAGCAAGTTGAACAAGTATACTGAGATCTGGCATATTTATTCCTGTTTCCCATCTGGAAACTGTTCTTGCAGATACTCCAAACTTTTCAGCAAGCTGCTCTTGTGTAAGATTCTTTTCTTTACGACATTGCTTTAAAAAAGCTCCAATCTTTTTTGTGTCCATGTCTCTACCTCTCTTCCACTTACAGCTTACCAATATGTATCAAAATTACCACGACATAAAACGAGAATCCGCTAATTTTCAACCGGACATCGTATGTCTAAAACAAATAAACGGTATTTTCACCCCAAAAGCATTCTATTCCTCTATAAATTAACCTTCTCTTTTATGTCTATCCATAAGCAGCAGAATAAACATAACAAACCATATCACCCATGCAATTAAACAACCGATTCCTATATGCCAAATATCTATAATCATTCCAGCAATAAAAGGAATTGACATAAACATCATTCTCTTCCCATATGCCTTACACATAGCATTTTCATCATATTTTTTTCGTTCTTCTGCTGATTTCATATTATAACCAGACAAGAATTTGGATGCTTGTCCTTTTGACCTATAAAACCATATTCCAAATAAAAGCATAACCACTGCCATTGCAAAGTCAAAAACAATATAGAACATATAATGCTTCCTTTCAGTCGATTCCACAACTTGAATTTATCGTCTTGTTCCATTCTTATCAAAATTCTTTTTTAATGCTATTTCTGTTGGGAGAATAGACCCAATTAAAGGAATAAGTTGAACACCACAGATAATCCCTCCTATACTCCCAACACAATCTTCATTTTTTCCAATCACTAAAAGCATGAATATTACTGTTATCGGCAACATAACCATTCCACAGACATACCAGACTTTACCACAATATTTATGAGCAAATTCCCATGTGTCTTTGTTCTTCATAGACATCGAAGTCCGATATCCAAATACTGAATTTATTTCCTTTGGAGCCTTTTTCATAAAATATCTTCCAAAACCAATCATCGTAAATGGAAGAAGCAAATCCATAATCAACATAAAAATCCAAAACCCCATTGTAAACCTCCTTTACTACAACTTTCGATTTACTTTCACTTTATTTTACCATAGTGCTTTCTAAAGTGCTATTCTAATATATACAAAAGTGTATAATGGGGACGGTGTTTATGGCTTTTTTACTGTCCCCAGTGACACCCCATTAGATATCGAAATTCAGCCTTAGTATAAATCTGCACATTCAACAATACAGCTTTGCAAGCAGACTTTTGGCGGTTATTCCCTGTTACTATTACAAAGTGTATATGCGTATTTTTATGTAATGCACGAATCCAAATATAAAGAATCTATTCATAACACGAACGGGAATAGAAAATCAAAAAGCGATCATTCTTCATGATGACTATACAGCGATAGCTCCTTATATTTTCGGAAATCGGAAAATAAAACTCGTTCCGATACCTTCGATACTTTCGACGTGAATGGTTCCATTGTGGAGGTTTACAATCCAGCGCACCATAGAAAGGCCGAGACCGGTACCGCCATTTTCTCTGGAACGGCTTTTGTCTATGCGATAGAAACGCTCCCAGATTTTGTCCAGGTGTTCCTCACTTATTCCAATACCATCATCTTTCACTTCACCGACAATCTGGTCATTTTCGACCTTCAGGATAACATGAATATGTCCATTTGTTTTTCCGTAATTGATGGCATTGGTTATTAAATTCATCATCATACGCAAAATCAATGTCTGGTCGCCGTTCATAAATAAGTCGTCCTGCTTTTGCAGGATGATCTCAATATTTTTTTCCTGTGCTTTTGTCTGCAGTTCTTCTATTACAAGTTCGCTTAATAATCCAAAATCCAGTTTTTCCATCAGATGCTGCTCATCCTGTTCGTTTCTGGCGATCATTAACATTTCGCTTGTCAGCTTTGACATTCGTTTTGCCTGCCTTAAGATGACTGCAATATCTTCCTTATCTTCCGCAGATAAGTTTTCATTTTCCAATAAGTACTCACACTGGGAAATGATAACAGCAACGGGAGTCCGCAGTTCATGGGATACGTCTGATGTGAATTGACGTTCCTTCTCAAACGAAAATTCCAAGCGCTCGAACATTTCGTTAAATTTCTTCGACAATTCGTATAATTCATCTTTTGCTTTTGGCAGAGACAATCGTTTGGAAAGATCTTTTCCATTGCTGATGTTTTCAACTTCATCACAGATAAGATCCACCTGTCTCAATGCCCGCTTGATCATAAAATATCCGATGGCTCCGATCAGAATAATGAGTAATGGGAATACAATCAACAGCATTTTCTCGGATGTCTGCATGAAAAGTTCTATAGAATGTACGGAGGTAATTCCTCGTACCCACATTTCCTCATCATCACCGTAAGTGTAAACGCTGTCATATATCATCCATTTTCGATTTGATCCGGTTATCATTCGCGGTGTATTCGACTTGAGGATAGTTTCTTCTGGGAATTGGGTTGGAATCGTTCCATAAAGTAAGCGTCCGTTTTTGTCATAAACACAAAACATAATACCGTCATCATAAAATTCGGTATCGCCGTCAAGATAAAAGGAATCATCCTGAAAATTAATATTTGAAGAGAAACCAGTCACTGCGGCACTGATTTCTTCTTCTGTCGCAGAAATTCCAACCTTATCCACAAAAAGAAGGACGAGAATTAAAATAGTCCCAAGAACTACGGCAATGATTCCGGTGTACCATAGCGTAATTTTTTTCTTGATCGTCAGCTGTTTCATTCGTTTTCCCTCATTACATATCCGACACCGCGAACAGTGTGGATGAGTTTTTGTTCATATTGTGCATCGATTTTTTTTCGCAAATAGCGAATGTATACGTCGATCACATTGGAACCACCTTCAAAATCAAAGTCCCACGCATTCTGTTCAATCTGCTGTCTTGTCATTACGATATTTTTGTTGCGCATAAGACATTCCAGAACCATAAATTCTTTTGCAGAAAGATCAATTTCATTTCCGGCTCTTGTAACCCTTCTTGTGTCACGATCCAGAATAAGATCTGCTATTTTTAGTTGATTGGATGTAAATTGTGGCTTTCTACGCATCATGACACGGATTCTTGCAAGCAGTTCTTCAAATGCAAATGGTTTGATCAGGTAATCATCGGCACCAAGATCCAGTCCTTTGACACGGTCTTCAATGCTGTCTTTTGCTGTCAGTAACAGAACCGGTGTATCATCTTCTCGTTGCCTTAATTCTCTTAAGATTTCATATCCGTCCTTTCCCGGCAACATGATATCAAGAATAATACCATCGTAGGAAGTCATATCGATATAATCCATCGCTTCCAGACCATCCCCACAGGCATCTACACTGTAATGTTCCTTGACAAGCCTTTTTTTGACAATGTTTCTTAAATCATTCTCGTCTTCTACAATCAGTAATCTCATAATGTAATTATTATAATACCAATCATTTTCGTGTGCTAGAGTCCTTTTTTCATTTTTTGAAATTACTATTTGTTTTAATCTTTTTTTAATCTTCCCCCTATATGATACATATAACAGCAAAAACAAAACATCCAAGAGACGGAAGGAGAACACGTTATGAAAAAAATATTAGTAGTTTTATTATCTCTCACATTAATATTTGCTTTTACAGGATGCACTTCATCCAATAATGGAGCAGCAGAAGATATAGAAATTAAGACACAGGAAGTTATAACATCAAATACAGATGACAATGATGATAATATCAGTAACATAGAAAACTCAGTAGAGAATGCGAACGAAAAGGATTATGATTTCTCTTCTTATGAAAACGATATCCGTAATATAACAAAAAGTGTAAACAATGCAAAAACATCTACAAATGCATCTGAGAATCACGAACAATTCTACGCTTTGAAAAAACAGGTAGACGCAGTTGATGACGAACTGGATAAACTTGATGATGAATTTGAGTATGCTTACCAGATGAAAGAGATTAGCTTCGAGATATACAAAGCGAGAGAACGCGCGATTGAAAAACTGGAAGATGAACTGGAATTAGCAGAAGAAGCGCTGGAAAACAAATACGGCATTGATGATTAATTCCATCTGGGCTACAAGAATGTGGCAGAACTCTTCTTAATTTCTAAAATGAATAGCAAACATTCGCAGGAGTTTCTTTTTGGCACCGTTTTGGCACCGCTGGTCTTATTTTTCAATTATAAATTTATCTGTATTTCATCTTCCTGATAAATGTTTCACTATTACTAACCTGATAAATTTACGAATAATTCTTTTCTTAGAGTACAGAAAAACCCCGGAAACCTTACGGTTCCGGGGTATCTTACGTTTGGACACAATGTACCTTGCGGTACTCTATTTATATAATTAAGATGTTATGCTAAAATTATTCGATAACTGTAGCAACACGTCCTGATCCTACAGTACGTCCACCTTCACGGATAGCGAAAGTAAGACCCTGAGCCATAGCGATTGGGTGGATCAGTTCGATTGTCATTTCGATGTTATCTCCAGGCATGCACATTTCTGTTCCTTCTGGAAGGTTGCAAACACCTGTTACGTCTGTTGTTCTGAAGTAGAACTGTGGACGATAGTTGTTGAAGAATGGAGTATGACGTCCACCTTCATCTTTTGTCAGAACGTAAACCTGAGCTGTGAATTTTGTATGGCATGTGATTGTTCCTGGTTTAGCAAGAACCTGTCCACGCTCGATTTCGTTTCTCTGAACACCACGAAGAAGTGCACCGATGTTATCACCAGCCTGAGCTTCATCAAGAAGTTTACGGAACATTTCGATACCAGTTACAACAACCTTACGTGTTTCTTCTTTGATACCAACGATTTCAACTTCGTCAGATACATGAAGTACACCAGCCTCTACTCTACCAGTAGCAACTGTACCACGACCTGTGATAGAGAATACGTCCTCTACAGGCATTACGAATGGTTTATCTGTGTCACGCTGTGGGTCTGGAATGTAGCTGTCAACAGCATCCATAAGTTCCATGATCTTATCTCCCCACTCGCTGCTTGGATCTTCAAGAGCTTTAAGAGCTGAACCCTGGATTACCGGGATGTCATCTCCTGGGAAGTCGTACTCGCTTAAGAGTTCACGAATTTCCATTTCTACCAGTTCAAGAAGTTCTTCATCGTCTACCATATCGCATTTGTTCATGAATACAACGATGTAAGGAACACCTACCTGACGGGAAAGAAGGATGTGCTCTTTAGTCTGAGCCATAACACCATCAGTAGCAGCAACAACGAGGATAGCACCATCCATCTGAGCTGCACCTGTGATCATGTTCTTAACGTAGTCAGCATGTCCTGGGCAGTCAACGTGTGCATAGTGTCTATGCTCTGTTTCGTACTCAACGTGTGCTGTAGAAATTGTGATACCACGCTCTCTTTCTTCTGGAGCTTTATCGATGTTAGCGAAATCTGTAGCTGTGTTACCAGCAACTCTTTCAGCCAGAACTTTTGTGATAGCTGCAGTTAAAGTTGTTTTACCATGGTCAACGTGTCCGATGGTACCAATGTTACAATGCGGTTTTGTTCTCTCAAACTTAGCTTTTGCCATTTTAAAACGTCCTCCTTAAAACATTTGGCTCTTATATTATTATAGAGCATCTTTTTCGGTTTTAAACTTGCTATCCTTGATTATATTGCAAAACAAAGATATTTGCAAGCACTTTATACAATTTGATAACCGACATACTGCGGGTATTGTTTTCCACATCGAAAAAACAGCCCCGTACCAGACTCAGAGTACTCCGAAACAGATACAATCAGCAGTCCGTTATGAATTGTTATATCTTCTACAATCTGCCGAAGATAATCCGGCAGATTGCAGATGATCAAATATTATCAGTCTTTCTTAGAAAGAATTTTTTCCTGTACAGACTTCGGAACCTGCTCATATTTCTCAAAGAACATAGAGTAGTTACCACGTCCCTGTGTTCTGGAACGAAGGTCTGTAGCATATCCGAACATTTCGGAAAGCGGTACATATCCGCGGATCATCTTACCACCGCCGATATCTTCCATACCTTCGATACGTCCACGACGGGAGTTGATATCACCGATAACATCACCCATGTAATCCTCTGGTGTAGTAACTTCGACCTTCATGATTGGCTCAAGAAGAACCGGAGCTGCTTTCTGCATAGCATCTTTGAATGCAAGAGAACCTGCAATGTGGAATGCCATTTCAGAAGAGTCGACTTCATGGTAAGAACCATCGTATACGTTAGCGTATACACCGACTACAGGGAATCCGCCAAGGATACCAGCCTTCATAGCTTCTTCGATACCTTCGCCTACTGCCGGGATATATTCCTTCGGAATAGCACCACCAACAACTGTGGATTCGAACTTGTACAGTTCTTCTCCGTTGGCATCCATAGGCTCGAATTTAACTTTACAGTGACCATACTGTCCACGACCACCAGACTGTTTTGCATACTTGCTGTCTACATCAACAGGTTTGGTGATTGTTTCTTTGTAAGCAACCTGAGGAGCACCTACGTTAGCCTCTACCTTGAATTCACGAAGGAGACGGTCAACGATGATATCCAGATGAAGCTCACCCATACCAGCGATAATGGTCTGTCCTGTTTCCTGATCTGTATGTGCACGGAATGTCGGGTCTTCTTCTGCAAGTTTTGCAAGAGCTTCACCAAGTTTACCCTGTCCAGCTTTTGTCTTAGGCTCGATAGCGAGCTCGATAACTGGTTCCGGGAATTCCATGGACTCCAGGATTACCGGATGCTGCTCGTCACAGATTGTATCACCAGTTGTTGTGAATTTAAATCCGATCGCTGCAGCGATATCTCCGGAATATACTTTATCAAGTTCCATACGTTTGTTAGCATGCATCTGAAGGATACGTCCAACACGTTCTTTCTTGTCCTTAGTAGCGTTAAGTACATAAGAACCGGAATTCATTGTACCGGAGTATACACGGAAATATGCAAGTTTACCAACGAATGGGTCTGTCATAATCTTGAATGCAAGTGCGGAGAACGGTTCTTCGTCAGAAGAATGTCTCACTACTTCGTTGCCGTCCAGATCAACACCCTGGATTGGAGGGATGTCTGTTGGAGCTGGCATGTACTCAAGAATAGCATCAAGAAGTTTCTGAACACCTTTGTTTCTGTAAGCAGAACCGCAGCAAACCGGAACAGCAGTACACTCGCATGTAGCTTTTCTTAATGTTGCTTTCAGTTTCTCTACAGTTGGTTCTTCACCTTCAAGATATTCCATCATTAAATCGTCATCAAGCTCACAGATTTTCTCGATGAGCTCTGTATGATAAAGCTCAGCATCTTCCTTCATATCTTCAGGAATGTCAACGATGGAGATGTCATCACCTTTTTCATCGTTGTAGATGTAAGCTTTCATTTCGAATAAGTCAATGATTCCTTTGAAATCATCTTCTTTTCCGATTGGGAGCTGTAAGCAGATTGCGTTTTTACCAAGACGAGTCTTGATCTGCTCTACTGCACCGTAGAAGTTTGCACCAAGGATATCCATCTTGTTGATGAATGCCATACGTGGTACGTTGTATGTGTCGGCCTGACGCCATACGTTTTCAGACTGTGGTTCAACACCACCCTTAGCACAGAAAACGCCGACAGCACCGTCAAGTACACGAAGAGAACGCTCAACTTCTACTGTGAAGTCAACGTGACCTGGGGTATCAATGATGTTGATACGATGTTCCAGAGCACCTGGCTTCGGTTTGCAGTTCTCTTCCAGAGTCCAGTGACATGTTGTAGCCGCTGAAGTGATTGTGATACCTCTTTCCTGCTCCTGTTCCATCCAGTCCATGGTAGCAGTACCTTCATGAGTATCACCAATCTTATAGTTGACACCTGTGTAATACAGGATACGTTCTGTAAGAGTTGTTTTACCCGCATCGATATGAGCCATAATACCAATATTTCTGGTACGCTCTAATGGATATTCTCTTCCTTCTTTAGCCAATGGATTTTCCTCCTATATTTAGAAGCGATAGTGAGCAAATGCTTTATTTGCTTCAGCCATCTTGTGCATGTCTTCTTTTCTCTTAACGGATGCACCTGTGTTATTCATTGCATCTAAAAGCTCATTTGCAAGTCTTTCTTCCATTGTTTTCTCGCCTCTTTTACGAGAGAACATTGTTAACCAGCGAAGAGCCAGTGCCTGACGTCTGTCTGCTCTTACCTCGATCGGAACCTGATAAGTAGCACCACCGATACGTCTAGCTTTTACTTCAAGAAGTGGCATGATGTTGTTCATAGCCTCTTCGAAAACTTCAAGTGCTGGTTTACCAGCTTTTTCTTCGATTCTGGCGAATGCACCGTAAACAATTTTCTGTGCTACACCTTTCTTACCGTCTAACATGATGTTATTGATAAGTTTGGTAACCACTTTATTGTTGTACATTGGATCTGCCAGAACGTCTCTTTTCTGAGTATGTCCTTTACGTGGCACGTTACTTCCCTCCTTAATCATTGTGATTAAATCATCGGTACTCACGCAGATAACTATTGCATGTTCGCACTGGTAAGGTCCTATATTTAACCCGCAACCGACAGGGTATATGGAATACCGTACAAATTCATAGTTCTAGTCTTCCGTGAATTTTCGATTGATTAATTCCTGCTGTCCCAAACAATGGGATCAGTTTTTATTTTTTATGAAACCTGTCTCGAATTATTTCTTTTTAGGTCTCTTAGCGCCGTATTTGGAACGGGCCTGTTTTCTGTTAGCAACACCTGCAGTATCAAGAGTACCTCTGATGATGTGGTATCTTGTACCAGGTAAGTCCTTAACCCTTCCTCCACGGATAAGAACAACGCTATGCTCCTGAAGGTTGTGACCTTCTCCTGGGATGTAGCTTGTTACTTCGATTCCGTTGGAAAGACGAACTCTGGCGATTTTTCTAAGAGCTGAGTTAGGCTTCTTAGGAGTTGCAGTCTTAACTGCTGTACAAACGCCACGTTTCTGTGGTGCAGACTGTTCAACTGCTTTCTTTCTTAAAGAGTTGAATGTTTTCTGAAGAGCCGGAGCTGTAGATTTCTTTACAGTTGTCTGGCGTCCTTTTCTTACTAACTGGTTGAATGTTGGCATTCCATTTCACCTCCCGATTTATTTCTCCATAGTTTTCTATGGGGCCTTGCGGTTGCTATTCTCGCATTTACGCACAAAAAAATTAAGCGTTTCTTTTGCACGCTTGCTCATTATATCCTGTAAATCTGGCGCTGTCAAGGGATTTTACTTGATTTTTACATATTTTTTTTACAGTCTCCTCTTCTCCGGCAATTGCATTTTACAAATTCCTTCATTATAATAAGCATAATAAAATAAGAAGTAAAAACCACATTCAGAATTTATGAAAGGAAACCATCTATGAAGAAACCCAGCATGATCAGCGTACTTTTATTTCTCACAGGGCTTTTGTGCATTGTCTCCCTTTTCTTCTTTAATAAAAGTACTCTGGAACGAATCATTACCACAGAGAAAGAAGTGGATGCCGTGGCAGAGCAGATCGCAGCCAAACAACAGCAGGTAAAATCCGCTGCTGACAAGTACACTGCCGCTGTAGATTCGGTACAGGCAAATATCAACCGAATGAAGCAGAAACAGCAGACTGCTTCTCAGAAAAAAGTAAAGGAAAAAGCCGAAGTCGCTCAGAAAACAGAATCCAGACCTTCTGTATTCAGTCAGAACAGCAGTCCGGAGGTGGCGGATGGCTCTGAAAACAGTGATTCCGCATCCAGCATTTTTTCTTCAGAAGCAGCTCAGGACGGGCATATCATCGGAATCGACCCCGGGCATCAGAGTGAGGCGGTCGATATGAGCGCACTGGAACCAAACGGTCCCGGTTCTTCTGATATGAAAGCAAAATGTTCCACCGGAACTCAGGGCTCCTACAGCGGTCTGCCGGAATATGAACTGAATCTGGAAGTCTCCCTTCAGTTAAAAGAGATTCTGGAACAGCGCGGCTATCAGGTCGTTATGACAAGAACAGACAATAAAACAGCTATCAGCAACAAAGAACGTGCCGAGTATGTCGCATCTCAGGGTGCAGAAATCTATGTCCGCATTCATGCAAACGGCGATGATTCCCACACAGCTTCCGGTGCACTGACTATGTCACCATCCCAGAATAACCCCTATATTCCTCAGCTTTTTGACCAGTCCAACCGATTATCTCAGTGTATCCTTGATTCCTACTGTTCTGCTACCGGATTCCAGAATCTTGGTGTTCAGTATTACGACAATATGACCGGAATCAACTGGAGTACTGTTCCTGTCACGATCATAGAAATGGGCTTTATGACCAGCCAGAATGACGATTTGAAAATGGCTGATCCAGATTTCCAGAAAACAATGGCCGAGGGAATCGCCAATGGCATTGATGCCTATTTCGATTCATAATTCCGTCAGGCGGATATCGCAATCCGCTTCGCTACGTGACTCTATACCGGACTATAAACTATGAAAGGACTACAATTCAATGAGTAAAAATCCTCCAAGTATCCCTGAATCTTCCATCAGAAACGAAGAATATCAGGAACCGAAGAAACCCGTTTTCCTGTATGTTGTGATTGCTGTGCTTGTCGTGGCAGTTGCAGCACTGGGAGCTGTATCATTTCTTTCCCTGAGCCACCTTGTTACTTTACAGCAGAAAGTCCAGTCTCTTTCTGATACTGTGCAGGATATTTCCACAAATGCAAGCACTTTGATCTCACAGGCAGATCAGTTAGAAGAGTTAAGAGAACAGGAAGCTTCTGTCCAGACCGCCACAGATGAAATCAGTTCTGTAGATTCACAGACAAATTCCAGCGCATCCGCAGACGCTTCCTCCGATCCTTCCACCTCCGCCCAGCAGGAAGGCACGCTCTCCCCATCCAGCGGTACTACTTTCACAGATAACTCTGATGACAGTCTGGACAACCTTTTAAATCAGGTGCAGACTCTTCTTCCACAGGATAACGGAACCTGGTCTGTCTATGTATGCAATCTTTCTCTGGATTCCGACGGAGTGATCAATGATACTCCTATGCAGGCTGCCAGTCTGATCAAGCTTTACATTATGGGTGCTGTATACGAAAACTACGACTCCCTTGCCCAGTCTCACAGTACTGATGAACTGGACAGCAACATTTCCTCCATGATCACTGTCAGCGACAACGATGCAGCCAACGCTCTGGTAAACTGGCTGGGCAATGGAGATGATGGTGCAGGTATGGCAAAGGTAAATGAGTTCTGCCAGAATCACGATTTTACCAGCACACAGATGAATCGTATGCTTCTGTCAGGTAATGAAAACGGCGATAATTACACTTCCGCCAGAGACTGTGGTACTTTTTTAAAGGAAATCTACCAGATATCCAATGGTACAATCTCTGATTCCACACTTCCGAATGCAGAAGCCATGTACTATCAGTTAAAAATGCAGCAGCGCAAAAACAAAATCCCGGCACAGCTTCCGGAAGGTGTTCACACAGCCAATAAAACCGGTGAGCTTAATACGGTAGAAAACGATGCAGCGATCATCTTCGACACTGCGAAAGGCATCAACCTGATCGTATGTTTCATGTCTCAGGATCTGACCGACACCGAAGCTGCCCGACAGACTATTGCTGCTGATGCCCGTGCCATTTACGGATATTATAACGAATAGCTGTTTTTAAAAGAAGGGGGCTGTCGGGAAAAGGATAAAAAGGAATCCTGTCTGCAGGATTCTCCGCCTGCGGCATGAATCGCTTCCGCGGCATAAAAAAAGTACCACTTTATCTGACAGTGGTACTTTTACAGTATTTTTATTTTACTGTTCTTCTGTTTCCTCATAAGACTTCTCCCAGATTTCCGCAAATACTGCAAGCGGGCAGTCTGTCAGAAGACACATGAGGAGGAAACATTCATATGGATTTACTATGTAAATTTCACTCATTCCGCATCTAAGCAGAATATCCTGAATCTCCTCCAGAAAATATTTATATCTGTTAAATGGATCGTCGTCTTCCATTTCCTGGGAAACGATAAAGAACTCCAGTGTGATCAGGTCAAAGCGTTCTACCGGAAGTTTATGACTGAGGATGTTGGTGATCCTCTGTCTGCTGAAACGTTTCTGGCTGAAATGTTTTGCCAGGATGGAGGCAGACATTTTCTTCAGGTTTCCCATTTTGTTGATGGGGATTCCGCTGCAGATCACTTTTTCCACATCAGATGGGGTAATTCTGTCTGCTGTCCACACCTTATCCCCGCCTTTTTCCTCTTCATCATGTTGATAAAGTCCGGCAATGATCTGCTTGGCGTGATACAAAAGCTTTGTAAACTCCTGAAATGCCTGACTTTTTTCTGACATGGGGTCATCCCGTTTGGCTTTCAGACGTGCCAGATAGTCGAGCAGTTTTTCTTCTGTATCCAGACACAGATTGGCATTATAAAGTACCTGTGAACTGTCTGTCTGGATTGGTTCCAGTTCCTCATATTTTTTCTTCAGTTCTTCTGCTTTATGGTAGCCCTGTTGGGTACTGTAGCAGTACCAGTAAATCACTTCGTCCGGATTATGGAAGTCAAAATCCTGTTCTTTCAGCACTCTGGTCAGAAAATCAGAGACATCTTCTGCTGTCATTTTCAGCCCGAATCCAAGCAAAAATACAGTTTCTCTTTTTACAGAAGCCTGATTCAGCCAGTTATTTACCAGTGCCGACAGCTTCGTGGAAGTAGGATTCATAGACTTCGGTGTGTAGGTTTCCTTAAAAGAATCAAGAATAATATCCTTATAGACCTCCTGTGGAACTTCAGAAAATGGTTCCTCCAGTTCTGCTCTCTCGTAGATATAGCGCTTCAGATGATCCCCGAAGGAGACCAGTTCCATTTCTTTATATAAATAGTGAAAAATAACATCCGCATCTTCGTCCTCAAAGCTGTCAAGACTTACCACCTGGCGGAATCTCTGAGCTGCCCTTCTGGTAAACTCATAGTCCTGTACTTTATCAAATGCTACTGTCTGTTCAAAGTCCAGATCCTGCATACGATTTTTCATGCTGCTCACCCCTCATTTTTATCTTTCAGACCTTTTAACCATGTCCGTAGTCTCCGTCCGGATTCCTGTTTCTGCACTTCGCAGAGGACGATCGTCACATTGTCCCGTCCGCCTTTCTGTAATGCCTGTTCAAGAAGATTCTGTACGGTCTCTGACAGACTGTTGTTCTGTGACAGAATCTCCCGGATTTCCTGATCGGAGAGCATATCCGTCACTCCGTCTGAGCACAGCAGATACCGATATCCCTCTTTATGCTCAATTTCTGTGACAAAAGGTTCCAAAACCTGTTGTTCTTCCGGCATTCCCAGATATTGCGTCAGCGGAGCTTTTCCGATAAGGCTTCTGCCAAGTACATGATCTGTGGAAAGCTGCTGAAACTGTTCTCCGGACGAAAAATAGACTCTGCTGTCTCCAAGATTACAGATAAACATCGACTCCGGTGTAAACAACGCCATTGCCATGGTGCTTCCCATGCTCTGAATATGATTTTCTGTTCCATACCTGCATACGGCATCATTCATATTTTTGCAGACACCTTCGATAAAATTCTCCGGCATATCCCGCAAAACCCGTTTATGTGCATTGTAATATTTTCCAAACTCTTCTGAAGCCAGAAATGCTGCCATTTCCCCGCAACTTTCTCCGCCCATGCCGTCAAATACAGCCAATGCAGGTATTTTACTTCCGGAAACAATTTCGGAATATACTCCCTCTGCTCCCTGGTTTTCTGCCGGAAGCGACTTCCCGCAGCACCAGAAATTATCCTCATTATTTGCCCGAACCTTACCCATATGGCAGGTATACGCATACTCAATTTGATACGCCATTGTCCGTTTTCGTTCCTTCTCCCTTCAGTGCTTTTAATGAATTATCCCAATACTTCTCCCCACGTTTGGTATATTCTTCATTGTCTGTCTCATTGTCATGGCATTTTCCGTTGGAATCAATCCAGCGGATCAGCTCGCCATTGTTGTTATAATAATAGTACTCTGCGGTTTCATCATACCAGATATAGGCAAAAAACAGTTTTTCGCCCCAGTAGAAGTACTCTTCGTAAACACCATCTCCGGATTCTGCCGGATAAACCAGTGCCTTCATACATTCACTTTCCACATCCAGATTTCCCTCCTGGTTCTGTGTTGTTTTTACTCTTTTTAAGTAGCGCAGAACGGTTCCTTCGGAACCAACCCAGTCATAAGTATCCAGATTGTTTGTGATGGTGGTTGCCTGGTCTTTTATGGTTTCCAGCGCATCACTGAAATCTTTGGAATCTGACTTGGAAGCACTGTATTTGTCACTGTCCAGAATTGCAACCGGATTATTTTCCTGGTTGTTTGCTGCATTTCGCTGATTCATTTTTATATAGAATCCGCCGATCAGCACAACGACAAGACCCGTTGCCACAGTCAGGATTGCTCTGCGCAGTATCCTTTCTTTTTTTCTTCTGCGCTTTCTGGCCGCAACTGCTCTGGCTGACTGAACCATATTTGCATTGATGACATTGGTATTTCTGACTTCTATACTGTCATTGACAGAATCAGGAACTCTGTTGTTTCTGTCTGATGTTCCTGGAATTTTATTTGCAGAAGTTCTGTTTTTATCCGCTGTATCTTTGTTTGCTGCATGTTTGTTTATTGCATCTTTGTTTGTTGTATGTTTGTTTATTGTATCTTTATTTGTTATATGTTTGTTTGCTGTATCTTTGTTTGTGTTTGCTGATTTTTGCACATTGGAGGTGTTTACGCTGCTGTTTTTTCCACGTTTTCCTTCCTGCACAGTTTTTCCTGGTGCATTTCCTCCTGGTATACTTCCTTTCTGTAGATTTTCCCTCTGCGCATTTCCTCTTGTTACATTTCCTGATCCGGAAGACACATTATTATCTGTCTGCCCATTCTGAAAAAGACTTTCCGCAGCTCGTTTCCCATTTTTGAGTTCGTCCAGTGCCATATAAAATTCTTCCGGAGTCTGATATCTGTCAGCAGGATCATATGCACACGCCCTTAATATGATCTCTGCAAACTGTTCCCCTGCATCCACAGGTTTCTCCATCGTTTCCCCGGATATTCTCCGGTTCAGTGCATTTTCTTTATCTCTGTATGTAATAAACTGCTTTTCCAGATTCATAAAAGGCAGTCTGTTATGGTTCATCAGTTTATAGAGCACAATTCCCAGAGAATAGATATCTACTCTGCTGTCATATTTCTCGCCTTTATACATCTCCGGTGCCATATAAGAATAGGTACCTTTTTTGGAAAATCCGCTCATGGTGCGTTCCAGCTCTCTGGCAATTCCAAAATCTCCCAGTTTGAAATCCCCGAATCTGGATACAAAAATATTCTCCGGTTTGATATCTCTGTGAATAATCTTTAATTTCCGGCAATATTCCAGAGCCTTGCTTAAATCCAGTCCAAGCTGAATGACTTCTTTTTCTGTTAACTGTTTTTCCGCACAATATTCCATAAAGCTGGTAAGATATTCCATTCGTATGGAAATTTCCCAGCCGATTGCATCCAGATATTCCATAACTTTAAAGTCTTCTACTGAGACAATATAGGAATTTCCGCGAAAATATTCCATGGTGCTGATTTCCTGGATACATTCTTCCACAAGATTCTGAAAATATTCTCTGGCTGAATGGTCGTCTCCTGTCTCGGAGCGCACACTGTTCAACTCGCTCTGACTTCCCGGAATATTGATGATCTTAATCGCAGAGTAAAAGGATTTGCCATGTTCGGTTCTTTGCGCTTTGTATACTTTGCCAAAAGAACCTTCTCCGATCTTCTCTATAATTTTCCACTCCGGCCACGCAGAAACCGGCAGTTCTTTATCCATGTCGCACCTCCTTCTTTCTTAAATATAATTTTTTAATGTATCAGTTGTTTCTATCATTCTTTTATTTCTGTTCTATATTAATAACGGCTTAGCCGTCCATTTATTTTCACAGTCAAGCGGATATTCGCAATCCGCTTCGCTACTTGCTCATAATCTGTAACTCAGATTATATCGGAATTATAACACAAAAAAGCGAATTCTTTGTATTTTTTCTGTTACGATATTTCTGATAATATATACGTTTCACGGAAAATCATGTCAAAATATTTTTACTCAATGCTTCTTCTGTGCATTTTTCATAAAAATTTTTCAAAATATCTCAATAGTTCCTAAGTACTATCATATTTCTTTCTCTATTTCTTCTCTCCATCAGTCAATACCAGGAAAGAATCCTGCTTGCAGGATTCTCCGCCTGTGGCGGGTCGCTTCTGCGACATAAAAAAGAAACCACCGCATCAGGAGAATTTCTCCCAATACAGCAGTCTCTTCTTAAGTTCTATTTATTCCTGATCATCAGATTCTTCTGTGTCTGCTTCTTCAGTTTCTTCTGCTTCTGCATCATCAGAATCTTCATCAACATCGAATTCTTCGTCTTCCGGAAGTTCTTCGTCCATTGTGATCATTTCATCATCTTTTAATTCTTCTTCCTGAACATCGCCTTCTGCCTCTTCAGCAACAGTTTCCTGTACTGGCTCAGGCATTGTGGAATCCAGTCTTACGTCTCTGTAACGTTTCATACCAGTTCCGGCCGGAATCAGTTTACCGATGATTACGTTTTCTTTCAGACCGATCAGCGGGTCAACTTTACCCTTGATCGCAGCTTCAGTCAGAACCTTGGTTGTTTCCTGGAAGGAAGCGGCTGACAGGAAGGAGTTTGTAGCAAGAGATGCCTTGGTAATACCAAGCATAACCTGTTTTCCATCTGCAGGCTGTTTGCCTTCTTTTTCCATCTGCTCGTTAACGTCCTCATATTCAAGGAAGTCAACCAGTGTTCCAGGAAGGAATTCTGTATCTCCGTTATCTTCAATACGGATCTTCTTCAGCATCTGACGAACGATAACTTCGATATGCTTATCACTGATCTCAACACCCTGGAGACGATATACACGCTGTACTTCACGGATCATGTAATCCTGAACAGCACGTACACCCTTGATTCTCAGGATATCATGCGGATTTACGCTACCTTCTGTAAGTTCATCACCTGCTTCAAGGATCTGTCCGTCTGTGATCTTGATACGGGAACCGTATGGGATAAGATAAGTCTTGGACTCACCTGTCTCCTGATCTGTAACGATAACTTCACGTTTCTTCTTGGTGTCATTGATAACAGCAACACCCGGGATTTCTGTGATAATGGCAAGACCTTTCGGCTTTCTTGCCTCGAAAAGCTCCTCGACACGAGGAAGACCCTGTGTGATATCTCCACCGGCAACACCACCACTGTGGAAGGTACGCATGGTAAGCTGTGTACCTGGCTCACCGATAGACTGAGCAGCGATGATACCAACAGATTCACCAACCTGAACAGCTTCACCGGTTGCAAGGTTCGCACCGTAACATTTTGCACAGATACCGACTTTACACTTACATGTAAGGATTGTACGGATCTTGACTCTGTTAATGGAGCCGCCTGTTACGTTGTCCACGCCCTCTTTCATGATGCGGGCTGCACGTTTTGGTGTGATCATATGGTTTGCTTTTACGATCACTTCACCATCTTTATTTGTAATTGTCTCACAGGAGAAACGACCTGTGATACGTTCCTGAAGTCCTTCGATCTCTTCTTTACCATCTGTAAAGGCTTCTACATACATACCTGAGATTTCGTCTCTGTTTTCACAGCAGTCTGTCTCACGTACGATCAGATCCTGAGAAACGTCAACCATACGTCTTGTCAGGTAACCGGAGTCGGCTGTACGAAGAGCGGTATCGGACATACCTTTTCGAGCTCCATGCGCAGACATGAAGTATTCCAGTACGTCAAGACCTTCACGGAAGTTTGACTTGATAGGCAGCTCGATTGTGTGACCGGTTGTATCGGCCATCAGTCCTCGCATACCTGCAAGCTGTTTGATCTGTTTATCGGAACCACGGGCACCGGAGTCAGCCATCATGAAGATGTTGTTGTATTTATCAAGTCCGGACAGCAGAGCATGTGTCAGCTCATCGTCAGTCTTCTTCCATGTATCAACAACTTCTTTATAACGTTCTTCTTCAGTGATAAGACCACGTTTGTAGTTCTTTGTGATAAGGTCTACAGTATCCTGAGCCTGTTTGATCATTTCCGGTTTCTGTGGCGGAACAGTCATATCGGCAATGGCAACAGTCATGGCTGCACGTGTGGAATACTTGTAACCTGTAGCTTTGATCGCATCAAGAACCTCAGCAGTCTTTGTAGCACCGTGAGTATTGATAACTTTTTCAAGAATCTGCTTTAACTGTTTCTTGGCAACCAGGAAGTCTACTTCAAGGAGAAGTTCATTTCCAGGAATGCTTCTGTCTACGAAACCAAGATCCTGAGGAAGGATTTCGTTGAACAGGAAACGTCCAAGTGTAGATTCTACAGTACCGGTCAGGACAGAGCCATCCGGCATTGTCTTGCTGCAGCGAACGTGAATTCTGGACTGCAGTGTGATTACTTTATTTTCATAAGCAAGGATTGCTTCGTTTACGCTCTTGAAGTATTTGCCTTCACCCTTGTTTCCAGGTCTTTCCTGTGTCAGATAGTAGATACCAAGTACCATATCCTGTGAAGGAACGGCTACAGGACCACCATCGGAAGGTTTCAGCAGGTTGTTCGGTGATAACAGAAGGAAACGGCACTCTGCCTGTGCTTCCTGTGAAAGCGGAAGATGTACGGCCATCTGGTCACCATCGAAGTCGGCATTGAACGCGGTACAAACCAGCGGATGCAGTTTGATTGCTTTACCTTCTACAAGGATTGGTTCGAATGCCTGGATACCAAGACGATGCAGTGTAGGTGCACGGTTCAGCATAACCGGATGTTCTTTGATAACGTCTTCGAGAACGTCCCATACTTCCGGCTCCAGTTTCTCAACCATTTTCTTAGCGTTTTTAATATTGTGTGAAGTTCCGTTTGCAACAAGCTCTTTCATAACGAATGGTTTGAACAGCTCGATTGCCATTTCTTTCGGAAGACCACACTGGTAAATCTTCAGTTCCGGTCCTACGACGATAACGGAACGTCCGGAATAGTCAACTCGTTTACCAAGAAGGTTCTGACGGAAACGTCCGGATTTACCTTTCAGCATATCGGAAAGGGATTTCAGGGCTCTGTTTCCAGGACCTGTTACAGGACGTCCACGACGACCGTTGTCAATCAGGGCATCAACTGCTTCCTGAAGCATACGTTTCTCGTTACGGACGATGATATCCGGTGCGCCTAATTCCAGAAGTCTCTTCAGACGGTTGTTACGGTTGATGATTCTTCTGTAAAGGTCATTTAAGTCAGATGTAGCGAAACGTCCGCCATCGAGCTGAACCATAGGACGAAGATCCGGCGGGATAACAGGAATGACTGTCATGATCATCCACTCAGGACGGTTTCCTGACTCACGGAAAGATTCTACAACTTCGAGACGTTTGATGATTCTCGCACGTTTCTGACCGGTAGCATCTTTTAACTCTTTTTTCAGTTCTACAGAATCTTTCTCAAGATCAATTGCTTCCAGGAGCTCTTTGATGGATTCAGCACCCATACCTACACGGAAGTTGTATCCGTAAGCTTCACGGGCATCCTGATATTCTCTCTCAGTGAGTACCTGTTTGTACTGAAGCCCGGAATCAGCCGGGTCCAGTACGATATAGTTTGCAAAGTAAAGAACTTTCTCCAGAGTTCTCGGAGAAATGTCAAGGATCAGACCCATACGGGACGGAATTCCTTTGAAATACCAGATGTGGGATACCGGAGCAGCCAGCTCGATATGACCCATACGCTCTCTACGTACAGAAGATTTGGTAACTTCTACACCACATCTGTCGCAGACAACGCCTTTATAGCGAATCTTTTTATACTTTCCACAGTGGCACTCCCAGTCCTTGCTTGGTCCGAAGATTCTTTCACAGAAAAGTCCGTCTTTCTCCGGTTTTAAGGTACGGTAGTTGATGGTCTCAGGTTTTAAAACCTCGCCTCTTGACCACTCTCTGATTTTCTCAGGGGACGCCAGTCCGATTTTGATGGCATCGAAAGTCATTGGCTGATATGTTTCATTGGCGTTAGTTGTTTCTGCCATGTATTCTTTCCCCTTTCTTACTCTTCGTCATCATCTTCAAGAGCTTCGTCCAGCTCAATGAAGTCCTCATCCTCGTCTTCATCCTCATCAATGTCAACGAGTTCTTCTCCGTCAAACTCCTGCTTTGTATAGCCGTGTTTGCCGTAGTCTTCTTCTCTGTCGTGATGTCTTCTGGAATCTCCCTCGATGACAGAACGCAGGTCTGTATCACCGTAGTCTACAGATTCAAGAAGATGCACTTCTGTATTGTCATCCTTGAGTACCTTCACGTCCAGACCAAGAGACTGAAGCTCTTTTAAGAGAACCTTGAAGGATTCCGGAATACCCGGCTCAGGAATATTGTCACCTTTGATGATTGCTTCGTATGTCTTCACACGACCGACAACATCATCAGATTTTACTGTCAGGATTTCCTGCAGTGTATAGGATGCACCGTATGCTTCCAGTGCCCAAACCTCCATCTCACCGAAACGCTGACCACCGAACTGAGCTTTACCACCCAGTGGCTGCTGTGTTACCAGAGAGTAAGGACCTGTGGAACGTGCATGGATCTTATCGTCAACCAGGTGATGCAGTTTCAGATAGTGCATGTGACCGATGGTTACAGGGCTGTCGAAATATTCACCTGTACGTCCGTCACGGAGACGCACTTTACCGTCTCTGGAGATCGGAACACCTTTCCACAGTGCTCTGTGTGCTTTGTTCTCATCCAGATACTGCATTACATCCGGTGCTAAAATGTCTTTGTATTTCTCGCGGAACTCTTCAAAGTCTTCTGTGTTTACATAGTCATTTGCAAGTTCCAGTGTATCCTGGATATCATGCTCGTTTGCACCCTGGAAAATAGGAGTTGCAACATTGAATCCAAGTGCTTTCGCAGCAAGGCTTAAGTGAATCTCCAGAACCTGTCCGATATTCATTCGGGAAGGCACACCCAGAGGGTTCAGCACGATATCAAGAGGACGTCCGTTCGGAAGGAATGGCATATCTTCAACAGGGAGTACACGGGAAACAACACCCTTGTTACCGTGACGTCCGGCCATCTTATCACCAACGGAAATCTTTCTCTTCTGTGCGATGTAGATGCGGACAGACTGGTTTACACCAGGTGACATCTCATCGCCGTTCTCTCTTGTAAATACCTTGGCATCTACGACAATACCGTATTCACCGTGCGGTACTTTCAGAGAAGTATCACGAACTTCACGTGCTTTCTCACCGAAGATTGCACGAAGAAGTCTCTCTTCAGCAGTAAGCTCTGTCTCTCCCTTAGGAGTAACTTTGCCGACAAGGATATCACCGGCACGTACTTCTGCACCGATACGGATGATACCACGTTCATCCAGATCCTTCAGTGCGTCGTCACCGACACCAGGAACGTCACGTGTGATCTCTTCCGGTCCGAGTTTGGTATCACGGGCTTCTGCTTCATATTCTTCAATATGAACAGATGTGTAAACATCGTCCATAACAAGTCGTTCACTAAGAAGTACCGCATCCTCGTAGTTGTAACCTTCCCATGTCATGAATCCGATCAGCGGGTTCTTACCAAGGGCAAGTTCTCCGTTTGCTGTGGAAGGACCATCTGCGATAACCTGTCCTGCCTCTACGTGCTCACCCTGGAATACGATTGGCTTCTGGTTGTAGCAGTTGCTCTGGTTACTTCTTAAATATTTAGTCAGATGGTAATCATCTTTGGTTCCATCGTCGTTCTTGATGCTGATGTCTGTAGATGTGGAACGAAGTACAGTACCGGATTTCTTTGCTACTACGCAGACACCGGAGTCGACTGCTGTCTTAACTTCCATACCTGTACCAACTACAGGAGCTTCTGTTGTCAGAAGCGGCACAGCCTGACGCTGCATGTTGGATCCCATCAGCGCACGGTTAGCATCGTCGTTCTGAAGGAACGGAATCAGTGCTGTAGCGACAGAGAATACCATTCGAGGAGATACGTCCATGTAATCAAACATATGACGCTCATACTCCTGAGTCTCCTCACGGAAACGACCGGATACATTCTTATGAATGAAGTGTCCTTCTTCGTCCAGAGGCTCATTCGCCTGTGCTACATGGTAATTATCCTCTTCATCTGCGGTCATGTATACAACCTCATCTGTTACACGAGGATTCTTAGGATCTGTTTTATCGATCTTACGGTAAGGTGCCTCGATAAATCCGTACTGATTGATTCTTGCGAAAGATGCAAGAGAGTTGATCAGACCGATGTTAGGACCTTCAGGGGTCTCAACAGGGCACATTCTTCCGTAATGGGAATAGTGGACATCTCGAACCTCGAATCCGGCTCTGTCTCGTGACAGACCGCCAGGTCCCAGGGCGGAAAGACGTCTCTTGTGGGTCAGCTCACCAAGAGGGTTGTTCTGATCCATGAACTGTGACAACTGAGAAGAGCCGAAGAACTCTTTCACTGCTGCAGTTACCGGTTTGATATTGATTAAGGACTGCGGAGATACATTGTCCGTATCCTGTGTTGTCATTCTTTCACGAACCACACGTTCCAGTCTGGAAAGACCGATTCTGTACTGGTTCTGAAGCAGCTCACCTACCGCACGGATACGACGGTTGCCAAGGTGGTCGATATCATCGGCATTGCCAAGACCATATTCCAGATGCATATTGTAGTTGATGGAAGCAAAAATGTCTTCCTTTGTGATATGCTTCGGAATCAGATCATGGATATCTCTGTGGATTGCTGCGATTCTGTCTTCTAATGTGTCATTTTCTTCCAGAATGTTTTCCAGAACAGGGTAGTATACTAATTCTGTAACACCGATGCTCTTTGGATCTTCGATTTCCGGCAGGTAATGACGAAGGTCAACCATTAAGTTGGAGAGAACTTTGATTCTGCGGTCTTCTTCGCCCAGGATCCATACATATGGAACTGCGCTGTTCTGAATGGTATTTGCCATTTCTTTTGTAACCACAGTACCTTCTTCTGCCAGGATTTCTCCTGTAGAAGCATCTACAACGTCCTCAGCCAGTTTGTGGCCAACGATTCTTCTGTTAAGATGAAGTTTCTTGTTAAATTTATAACGTCCAACTTTCGCAAGATCATATCTTCTCGGGTCAAAGAACATTGCGTTGATCAGGCTCTCTGCGCTCTCAACTGCAAGCGGCTCACCCGGACGGATTTTCTTGTATAATTCAAGAAGACCTTCCTGATAGTTGGTAGATGTATCTTTGCTGAAACTTGCAAGGATCTTCGGTTCTTCACCGAACAGTTCTACGATCTCTGCATTGCTTCCCACACCGAGGGCACGGATCAGGACAGTGATCGGAACCTTTCTTGTTCTGTCTACACGTACATAGAATACATCGTTGGAGTCTGTTTCATATTCCAGCCATGCACCTCTGTTCGGGATTACAGTACTGGAGAACAGTCTCTTACCAAGTTTATCGTGCGCAATTGCGTAATAGATTCCAGGGGAACGTACTAACTGGCTGACAATTACTCGCTCTGCACCATTGATCACAAAGGTACCGGTTACTGTCATAATAGGTAAATCTCCCATGAAAATCTCGTGTTCGTTGATTTCCTCTGTTTCTTTATTAATCAGTCTCACTCGAACCTTCAAAGGTGCGGCGTAAGTTGCGTCACGTTCTTTACACTGTTCGATATTGTATTTCGCATCTTTCTCGTCAAATGTAAAGTCGATGAATTCCAGGCTGAACTTTCCGCCGTAATCTGCGATCGGAGAAATGTCATCAAAGACTTCCTTCAGTCCTTCATCAAGAAACCATTTATAAGAATCTCTCTGGACTTCGATCAGGTTCGGCATTTCCAGGACTTCTTGCTGTCTCTGGTAGCTCATACGCATGCTTTTTCCAGTTTTTACAGAACGAATTCTGTTTTTTTCCATTGACGTTTCACCCCTGTTTTTTCTTAAAATTTATTATAACATGATCCTTTCTGTCAAAAGACAAGAAGGCACATCTTGCCATAATATAGCATTCTTCACTATAGCACAACAAGATACGCCTGTCAATCATTTTTTTAATATTTTCTCAACATTTTCTAATAGCAATTCCAGAAAATAATGCAATCAAGACAGTTCAGCAGAGTGCGAAGGACAAGGAAGGTATCTGCAGGCGTGCTGACGCACGGCAAAGATATCTGACGCAGGACTTCACGCTCTGATGGGCTGGATTGCTTGCATTATTTTCTGGAATTGCTATAATAGCGTGTTACTGCTCACCTTTATCCATGCTGACAAATTCAAGTCATAACCAAAGATGAACAGTAACTTCCCGGCTGCTGAGTCATTTCGTGCGGCTGCTGCATTGCAGTATCAGCCTTATGGTAAAAAAGCAGGAATGCCGAGACATTCCTGCCGTATAATCTTTCCTATTATAATAGGAAGATAATTATTTAAGGTTAACCTTAGCGCCTTCAGCTTCAAGTTTTGTTTTGATGTCTTCAGCTTCAGCTTTGGATGCACCTTCTTTAACGACCTTCGGAGCACCGTCAACCATTTCTTTAGCTTCTTTCAGACCTAAGCCAGTTACTTCACGAACAACTTTGATAACTTTAACTTTGTTTGGTCCAACTTCTGCAAGTTCTACGTCGAACTCATCTTTTTCTTCTGCTGCTTCTCCTGCTGCTCCAGCTGCTGCTACTACAACACCTGCTGCTGCGGATACACCAAATTCTTCTTCACAAGCTTTTACTAAGTCGTTTAATTCTAATACAGATAATTCTTTGATTGCTGCAATAAATTCTTCTGTTGTTAATTTTGCCATTTTAAATTCCCTCCATATAATATATTTTAGATTCGTTCTTTTGCGTCCTTAAGACGTTCAGTAAAAATTACTCTGCTGCTGCTTCAGAGCCGTTTTTCTCAGCGATCTGATTAAGCACACGAGCGAAGTTTGTAATCGGAGACTGGATGCTTCCAAGCAGTTTGCCAAGAAGTTCTTCTCTGGACGGGATTCCAGCCAGTGCCTGAATACCTGCCTGATCGTTGTAGTTTCCTTCAACGACACCTGCGATTAACTCTAAAGCCGGGTTCTTCTTTGCGAATTTATCAAGGATTCTTGCAGGAGCAGTAGCGTCTGTAGCAGAGATTGCCAGAGCGTTTGTTCCATGTAAGTGCTGGATAAGTTCTTCGCACTGAGTACCTTCGAATGCACGATGCATCATTGTGTTTTTGTATACTTTATATACAACACCAGCTTCTCTTAATTCCTTACGTAAAGCAGTATCCTGTTCAACTGTAAGACCGCTGTAGTTAACAAGTACTACAGATTCTGCATCTTTCACGTTGTTGATGATTTCTTCTACGATCGGTTGTTTAAGTTCTACTTTTGCCATGAAATGGTACACCTCCTTATAGATTTTGTATACCGCTGCAAATGAGTAAAGAAAAAGCCTTACTGCATGACAGTAAGGCTTGCGTAATCTTCCATAAACATAAAGAATACTTAGTCCTCGGTAGGCGTTTACATCCTTATGCCTTACGGCACCTACTGTCTTCGGCAGCGTTCTGCTATAAAATAGCATATGAGGATGTGGTTGTCAAGAGGTTTTTTTATTTTTTTTCAGATTTTTTTATTTTGCTTCTGATTTTTCTTTTGTTCCTGGTCTTATTTCGTTTCTGACCTTATTTCTTCTGGTTTTATTTGGTTCCGAAGATACGGTCACCGGCGTCGCCAAGACCCGGGCAGATGTATGCGTGATCGTTCAGTTCACGATCAAGATGTCCACAGTAGATCTGTACATCCGGATGTGCTTTGTGAAGGCGTTCCAGTCCTTCCGGTGCTGCAATGATGCACATAAATTTGATATTTTTTCCACCCTGTTTCTTAACGAAATCGATCGCTGCTTCTGCGGAACCGCCGGTTGCAAGCATCGGGTCAACAATCACTGCGATACGCTCATCAATGGATTCCGGAAGTTTACAGTAGTATTCGTGTGGTTCGTGTGTTACAGGATCACGGTAAAGTCCTACGTGTCCGACTTTCGCAGACGGAACCAGTGTGAGAATACTGTTTACCATTCCAAGACCTGCACGGAGAACCGGAACAACTGCCAGTTTCTTTCCTGCGATCATCGGTGTCATACAGGTTTCAATCGGAGTTTCTACTTCTACATCCTCTACCGGAAGATCACGAAGAGCTTCGTATCCCATAAGGATTCCAATTTCTTCTACCAGTTTACGGAATTCATTTGTTCCTGTATTCTTGTTTCTCAGCATGGAGATTTTGTGCTGGATCAGCGGATGATCCATGATATAAACGTTTTCCATTATCGTTTTCCTCTCTTGGTTGTATTATTGTTATTCTGTTGTTACTGTTACCTGAGCTGTTGTACAAAAAAATCAACTGGTCAGTTGTCTCTGCCTGCGAAAGCAAAAACTCCGGAACCTTCCCTGTATTCAGCTATAACAGTGCATTTTTCTCAGACACAGGGGCACTATGTCTCGTTTCTGTTCCCATTATAATGCATCCTGTGCTTTTACAAAAGGGGAAATTTTACACTTTTACATCTGCTTTCGCACAATGCGGTACTCATCTCCCATTTTAAAATAGGGACACTGATGGAAATTTCCGGTAATAAATTTCACCATTTCATCCTCGTCCAGGTTTACTTCACAGGTATAACATTCGTAATCATCATCATAGCTGTAATTTACACAATATTCGCAGTTTACTGCATCAGACATTATTGGTTCCTCCTGTTCAAGTTCTATCGTTTCTGATATACTAAAGTTTAGTTGTGTAATGATAAATTATTCTCATTTAAAAATTCTGGTTATATATCATAAATTTTGCCATGCTATAGGGATTTTATCATCTTGTTTTCATAATATTATTAAAGAGGTTACATTTATGACATTATATCATATATCTGTAAAAAAAATAATAAAACGCTGTACTTTTTCCATACTTGCAGGAGCACTTTTGCTGTCTTCTGCTGTTTTTTCCGGGTGTTCCGTTAAAATCAATACGGCTGAAACTTCTGATTCCGGATCACAGGAGCCCATTTCCACTACTGCGATCAAACTGAATACTGCGGTTACTGTCACTATCTATGATTCTCAGGACAGAAATCTGCTCACAGAATGCATGAATCTGTGTGATAAATACGAAAAAATATTCAGCCGCACTGCAGGCGACAGCGAACTGTATCAGTTGAATCACAGAGAACTTACGCCTGTCGCCGGAACTACAGATACTTATCAGATATCATATTCTCTGGCTGATCTGATTCGAAAAGGGCTGTATTATTCCGAGCTGTCTGAAGGAGCTTTTGATATTGCAATTGAACCGCTGACTTCTCTCTGGGATTTTACTGCTGACAATCCACAGGTACCACAAGATTCTTTGATTCAGGATGCTTTGTCAAAATGTGATTATCACAATATTTCTGTCAGTGATACAAATAGCAATGAAATTACATTAAAAACAGATGACACTGCCATTGAACTTGGAGCGATTGCCAAGGGATATATTGCAGACCGTCTGAAAGATTATCTGGTTTCTCAGAATGTGAAAAGTGCGATCATTAATCTTGGGGGAAATGTTCTCTGTATTGGTGAAAAATCAGATGACTCTTCTTTTAAAATCGGAATTCAGAAGCCGTTTGCAGATCGCAGTGAGACAATCGCAGTTATGGATATTAAAGATAAATCAGTAGTTTCTTCCGGGGTTTATGAGAGATGTTTTGAGAAAGATGGAATTTTATATCATCACCTGCTGAATCCTAAGACTGGATATCCTTATGATAATGGGCTGATTGCAGTTACAATCATTTCTGATAAATCGGTGGACGGTGATGCACTGAGCACAACCTGTTTTGCGCTCGGACTTGAGGATGGAATGGAGCTGGCAGAGTCTCTGGATGATGTGCAGGCATTTTTTGTAACTTCTGATTACGAAATCTATTATACCAAGAATTTTCAGGAAAAGATTACCGTTACAGAAACGGAATAATTTCTTTTTCATTTACTTAACGACTTCGCTTTTAAAGTCAGTCAAGGTAATAAAATTCTCCTTGACTGACACATAATAAAATTTCTATAGCAAAATCATTTCTTATAAATATGCAAAATATGCGGCATTTACAATTCCACTATTAATATTATATGATTTTATATCAATATCAGATTTAATCATTGCTAAATTATAATCAGCAAGCAACGTATTTATTTCCAGTCCTGTTAACTGCTTTAAATAAACAATATTCACGCCATTATTAAGCATTTCAAATATTGCTGTCTTTTTGTAGCTTTCTAATGGATAGAGAGAAACATTTTTTGTACCAGACTTATATGTCTGTAACAATTCATTCATTTCAAGTTCCCTATATAACTTCTGTAATTCTCCCGTCATCATACTTGGATTTATGTTTTTCCCAATTGCTTTATAAAGGAAAATAAACAATGCTTCTTCCTCAGAATATTTTCTATGATACTGTGTTTCAGCAAAATCTATAATCTCAATAATATGTGTACGTACACTCTTAGGTAGCTTTATAGCTATAGAATTATATACAATCTCCCGAACTGTTACATTCTTTATTTTACCTACTTTTAATTCTAACAAATCGCCTGGTTTTACCGGAATTATCAATGATAGCTCTATATATACTCTCGCTATTAACAAATGATAAAGCTTATCTGTTGCTTTTTTATTTTCCTGTGAAAAATAATCCTCCATTTTGCTTAATAGTTTCTGTAATATATCCATTGGAATAACTTTTTTCTGTGAACCATTTCCCAGTTTATTTATATATTTTTCTTTAAATGTTGCTGATCCAATATACCCTAGCAAAGCTCTAAAATTATGATTTTCCCGTAATAAATATTCAAACAAAGATGTTAAAGCTGCAATGTACATATTTAGTGTGCTCAATACCCCCATCTTTATACCAATAAGTGAATCAAAGAATTCATCAATATCACGCAAAGATAAATCAAAACATTTATCTAATAGATTTTCACGTTCTAAGTAGTGCAAAAACGTTTTTAGCTCGTTATCATATTTCGGCTCCTCGCTTAACAATTTGTTCAGCAATCTTATAAATTCTCTTCCTGTTTCCATTCACTTCTCCCTCTAGGCTCATCTTTCATCATATACTATATTTTATTATGAATCACATCTCGCAACAATTCAGGCCACCTATCAAACACTTCTTCTCCAACAATCACTTCATCTACCACCCCAGAATTCAGTGCATCCACTAACCTGCATAAATAACTCTTTCCCTGTTCCCACCAGGTACGATATGCATCAATAAACAATACATGATATATTTTATGACCCGTTCTTTCAAATATCTCTTTGAATTCAAAACCATCAAGCTGAGTCTCATATACGCCATCTGCTACTCTTGATCCAAATGTTGTTGCATAATAATATTCTTTGATTTCCCATACAATGGACGGATTTTTTATAGAAGGAAATGCGCCATCAAATCGTCGAGAACTCGCTCCTATAATTTGTTCATTTTCATCTGTTACATACATTAAACTTCGTGGATCATCATTGAAGCCTAAATCATCTGTATGTAATTCTTCACGTATAGTTTTTTCTGCCAAAATATTTATAATAGCAGTAAAAAACGCAACCTGACGCATCTCGCCTTTTTGTTTATTTAATGGCAATTTACATTGATATGAATGAGTTCTATGTAATTGTTCCCAATATACAAATTTTTCTTTTGCCTGTTCAGCAGTCATTAACCTGCTTTCCACAAAATTATTTAACAAATCAGCTCTCATCGCTGAATAATTTGCTACAGCCTGTATTGTTTTTGAATCCGCATATACCTCATTTTTTCTACAAAGCTTTTCGATTTCATCTGCTGAATAAGTTTTAACCCCAACACCACGTTTCGCATATCCTAAATTTTCTGATACATATTTTACAAAAGCCCAAAAATTCTCTGGCATATTATGGAACTCTTTAAATGCTATCACTTTCGTTCTCCACCTCTCTAAACAATTCACTTATCTTCACATTCAAAACTTTCGCTATTTTTTCGATATTTTCCAATGATATATTTCGTTCACCTCGTTCTACATCACTGACATATGTTCTGTGCAAATCACATTTATCTGCGAAAGCTTCTTGCGAAACACCTTGATTTTTCCTTAGTCTCCGAAGTGTTCTGCCAAATTTAATCCGAATTTCACTTTCCATTGGATTGACACCTCCTCTTTTTATAATTATAATAAAACCGTAGACTATACGTCTACAGACTATAAGTTACAGAATGGAGTGATAACTATTCGCATACCAGCACTATTAAAGTGGATAGGAAATAAACAGCGTTTTGCAGATACAATTATTAGTTATATGCCTCAAGAATTTAACAACTATTATGAACCATTTCTGGGAAGTGGTGCTGTAATGGCCGCATTATTGGATTCTGATGCAAATAAATTGTTTCCAAAATTTAAGCATGCCTATGGATCAGACGTGCTTCCATTCCTGATTGATATTTTTAATCTAGCCAAAAATAATCCTATTGCTTTATCATCTTACTATAGAGAAGAAATTGAAAAGTATAAAAAAGATCCCGATTTACAATATAATTTAATAAAAAATAAATTTAATAACGAACATAATCCCTTTGATTTTCTAGTTCTTTCCCGCACATGTTATGGTGGGGTAATACGTTTCAGAAAGACCGATGGATATATGAGTACACCAAGAGGACCTCATAATCCTATTTCACCCGAAGTATTCGAAAAACGGCTTTTACAATGGCATACCTTAATTCAAAAGGCTGATTTTGATTGTATGAATTATACCGAGGCTATGAATAGAGCACAAAAAAATGATGTTATATACTGCGACCCTCCTTATACTCATTCACAAAGTATTCTATATGGTGCTCAATCTTTTGATGTTGAAGTTTTATGGAAAAAAATTGCGGAATGTAAAGCCAGAGGGGTAAAGGTTATGCTTAGCATCAATGGAAAAAAAGACTCTGGAAAAACCGATATAGCAGCAGTTCCGCCAGAAGGATTATTTGAAAGACAGCTTTTCGTTGATTGCGGTATATCTATGGTGGATCGATTACAAAATAGTGGAAAATCCATGAAAAACAAAAAAATTGATGATCAGCTTCTGTTGACATGGTAAAATGATGTCTAATCTTTCCAGTACATAAAGAAACAGCCCTTTATAGTAAAATAAATACTAATAAGTGCTGTTTCTTTGTTTTTATCACTGTTTTCATAGAAAATCCAAACATTTAAATTTACAATTTTCTTGTTGTCTTCCAGTCTTTTTCATTCCATTATCAACCCCAGATTCCGCTTCGCTGTTCTTCCAGATGATCCAGAATATAATTATAGATATCTATGGACACACTGTTGGGATAATGGATTCCATCCACTGTTGAAAAGCCGTCTGTTACCAGATGCGAGTATACATCTATGTAAGTTACCCCACTTAAATTTGCTTCCATGGCGGAATTAAAGCTTTCAATTTCTGTATTGCTGGCATACGGGTCATTTTCTACCGGTCCTACTGATACAAAGTAGGTCTGGGCGCCAAGATCTGACCACTCCACTGCTTTCTCATTGATATAGCTGAGATAATCATTTACATGGTACAGGTCGTTGACTCCCATCAGGATAATGACTGCTGTATTATCTTCGATCTCATCTTCTACCTGCGGAACACCTGTGGAAACCATCCAGTCATAGCCCATGGAGGAAAGGCAGGACCAGACGCTGTCGTCCTGTACGGCATCCCGGATTCCCTCTGTTCTGGAATCTCCGATAAAAATCAGTTTATCTGCGGAAACCGTATCCGGGTGGTCCGGTTTACTCAAAGTTCCCTCTTCCTGATTTTCCGTAAGGGATGCTGCAAGAACCGGCTGCGCCAATAATGCGCTGGTTAAAGTTCCTGCTGTCAGTGCAATTGTTAATATCTTTCTGCAATTCATAATTACTCAGGTCCTCCCCTCTCCATTTTTCGTAACACTTTTACTGCATTCCCGGCATCATATCCGGCCAGGACAGGATTTCTCTGGAAATGGTTTCTTCATAATCTCCCTCGATATCCTGACTTCTGCCTGCTTCGAATACGTTTGTCTCAGCTCCCCAGACACGGTCTTCATATTCCCATACGTGGAATCTCAGCCCACGGAACATGAAATCCAGGCTTCCGCATCCATTCTCTTCTGTATATTCATATTTTATGTTCTTTGTATTTAACGCTTCCTGTACTTTTTCTAAACGCATTTAAAAATACCTCCTGTTTGACTTTTGCTGCACAGTTTCTGTTTACCAGTCAGATAGATACTTCTGTTTCAGTATCTGCTCATAACCAGATAACTGTTTCGAAGTTTTAACTGTAAAAACAATTATTCTTTTATATCCCCTGTATACACCCTGTTATACAAAGGTTATTATAGCATACTCCACAATCAAATGTGTAACCGTAAAACACTTTTTATTCTCAATTATCGGCAAAGAACAGTGCCTGCTTCCGCCAGTTAACGTTTCTGACGTTTTTTCTTCGACGGAATCGTAAGAATAATAATCGTTGCAATAACCAGTAAAGTTCCAATCAAATCCGGTGTTGTAAATTGCACCTTCATCCACAGAACAGTAAGAATCATAGAAGATACCGGCTCCATGCAGGCGTACAGACTGGCTTTTACAGAACCGATGAGTTTTACACCTGTCATGTACAGAGAAAAGCCCGCCATGGTTCCAAATACAATTACAAAACCAAGAGCAGTAAACATCTCACCATCTGCCTGAATTCCTGTTACTGTCCATGGACGGGAAATTAAAGTAAGGGCAATACCGCCGATGCTCATTCCCCATGCAAGGATCAGTGGGGTATCATATTTTTTCTGGAGTCTCGCAGGTTCCAGTGTGTAAAGTGCTACTGCTACCGCAGAGGCAAGTCCCATAAGCAATGCTCGCCCGGAAAGTGCAAGAGTGGTTGGATTTCCGTGGGTTGCGATGAGAAAAACTCCCATAATCGCCAGAATGACACCTGTAACTTCCTGTACCGTTGGCATTCTTCTGGTGCGGAAACATACCCACACAACAATCAGCGCAGGCCCCAGATACTGGATGACCGTGGCGGTTCCGGCATTCGACCATTCAATTGTCTGGAAATACGCATACTGACAGGGCATCATTCCCAACAGGCCATAAATAATAACATCACGTCTGTCCCGTTTACTTTTCCATATTTTTAATGTCTGTTCTCTGTCTGTGAGGAAATAATAGCACAGCATCAGAAGTCCTGCTGCAACCAGACGTACAGATACAAGCCAGGGTGCTGTTACACCTTTATTCTGGAACATATACTGCCCGCATACTCCGGATACACCCCAAAGAATTCCTCCTGCGATTGTTATAATCGTACCAGTCACCACCTTATTGTTTTCTGCATGGCTTCCTTTATTCTTTTGTGCACTCATAAAAAATCTGTTCTCCTGTTATTTCTTTATTTATCAGTTAATCCTACTGCCAAACATTTTTCCTCTCTGCATGGTGACTCTTCTCCACCTCTGCCGGAATCCATGTATCAGACGACAAAACACTTTACGCATCCACATCCAGACTCGTTTCAGTCTCTGCCCCGTCTGACCGCAGCAGCTGACTCATCAATCCGTATGAGTATAAGCCCCATAATTGCTTATTGTCAAGAAACGCAAAAAACACAAAAAGAGCACTGCTTCCGGAGAATATAAATGACAATTCTCCATATACAGTACTCTTTCTAAATAATTCACATTCACAAGATATCAAATCAATATTTATATCTGTTTTACTGTCTTATTTGTCAGGCGGATATTCGCAATCCGCTTCACCACTTACCTGATTTTGTTAAATATAATTTCCATCCTCTGCATTCTGTACCGCAAATGCAGATTTTTTCTTCACGAAATCCACAGCATCTTTCACAGTAAGTCCATCCGGCTGCCAGTTTGCGTAGAAACCTTCCAGTCCTTTGAGTGTTTCGTCTTTGGCTGTGCTTTCATCAAGGACAAGAAGTACGATCAGTCCGGCTGCTTTGAGGTGGCGGACAGTTTCTGCGTAGTTTTCGCTTGCTGCCGGGTGATAGAGGTAGGTATGTCTTCCAAGAACTGTTAATCCTTTTTCTACCTGTTCTGCGAAGTCGAGAGTGATTCCTTCTTTGCCGATTGGAAATTCTACGACTACCGGTGTCTGGCCTTTCAGACCTGCACGAACCTGTTCATTCACTTTGCCGATCTGGGATTTATCCTGAGAAACCAGAGTTTTTCTTACAACACCGCAGGCGGATGTCATATTTGTGACACGGTCGATCAGAATCAGTTCACCCAGAGTTCTGTGTTTTTCAAATTCATCAACTACAATCTTCTCTGAAAATTCCAGAGTGCAGGATGCGATCTCATTCTTATTTAAAGTATAGGCGTTTTTCTTTTCACCTGTATTTACATCTACGGAGTAGTTGATCTTTGTAACCAGACCAGGGATCATCTTGGTACCGATTTTTACAAAGAAGTTTTTGCCGTCTGTGAGGGCGTTGTCATCCATCCAGAGGATGTCCGCTTCTACGGAATCTGTGAGAACTGCACCGGAATCAACAGTAAGAACGCATCCGCGGGAAACGTCTACTTCTCTGTCAAGCTGAATGGTTACAGGCTGTCCCTGTACAGCTTCTTCTGCTTCTTTGTCGCCAACCAGAATACTCTTTACATGTGCTTCTTCTTTGCTTGGAAGAGTTGTCACAAAGTCGCCCACTTTAATGGAACCGTTCTCAATCTGGCCCTGGAATCCACGAAATTCGTGATTTGGACGGCAGACTCTCTGTACAGGCATATAGAAACCTTTTTCTGTGTCTTCTTTGATGTCTACGGTTTCCAGATGTGTGAGGAGTGCTTCGCCTGCATACCATGGCATGTTGTCGGATTTGGTTGTAACGTTATCTCCCTCTGTGGCAGATACCGGAATGATCGTCACATTGGCAAGCTTCAGTTCTTCGATCAGACCTGCGATCTGGTTTTCAATCTCGCAGAAACGTTTTTCATCATATCCGATCAGGTCCATTTTGTTTACTGCAAATACGAAGTAGCGGATTCCCATCAGCGCGCAGATTCTTGCATGGCGTCTTGTCTGTACCAGTACGCCCTGAGAAGCATCCACAAGGATAACTGCCAGATCTGCAAAAGATGCACCGACTGCCATGTTTCTGGTATATTCTTCATGGCCCGGGGTGTCAGCTACGATAAAGCTGCGGTTGTCTGTTGTAAAATAACGGTATGCAACGTCAATAGTGATACCCTGTTCACGTTCTGCCATCAGACCGTCCAGAAGAAGGGAATAGTCAATGGCACCGCCTCTGCTTCCCACTTTGGAATCCAGCTCCAGAGCTTTCTCCTGATCTGCATAGAGAAGCTTTGCATCATAAAGAATATGTCCGATCAGAGTGGATTTTCCATCATCCACACTTCCGCATGTAATAAATTTCAATAATCCTTTCATCCTAGAAATACCCCTCTCTCTTTCTTCTCTCCATGCTGCCTGCTGCCTCGTGGTCGATCACACGGCTGGTACGTTCGGAGGAAACAGCACTTAATGTCTCGTCAATGATCTCGTCTAATGTATCTGCTTCAGATTCGATGCCGCCTGTAAGCGGATAGCATCCAAGGGTACGGAATCTGACTTTTTTGTACTCGATTTTTTCATCCGGGCGAAGTTTTAATCTGTCATCGTCTACCATGATAATGTTGCCATCTCTGTAGATGACCGGTCTTTCTTTTGCAAAATATAATGGCACGATTTCGATGTTTTCACGCCGAATGTACTGCCAGATATCTTTCTCTGTCCAGTTGGAGATCGGGAAAACTCGCATGCTTTCCCCTTTCTGGATCTTGGTGTTGTAGAGTTTCCACATCTCTGGTCTCTGATTTTTCGGGTCCCATGCCTGGGCTGCATTACGGAAAGAGAAGATTCTTTCTTTTGCTCTGGATTTCTCTTCATCACGACGGCCGCCGCCGAATGCTGCAGTAAATCCATATTTGGTAAGAGCCTGTTTTAATGCCTGGGTTTTCATGATGTCGGTGTATGCGGAGCCGTTGTCAAACGGGTTGATTCCTGCTTTTACACCTTCTTCGTTGGTATAAACCAGCATGTCGATGCCGTTTTCTTTGGCAATTCTGTCACGAAATTCGATCATTTCACGGAATTTCCAGGTTGTGTCAATGTGCAGGAACGGGAACGGCGGTTTCTCCGGATAGAATGCTTTCAGCGCCAGATGGAGCATAACGGAGCTGTCCTTTCCTATAGAATAGAGCATAACCGGCTTTTCACACTCGGCTGCTACTTCTCGCATAATATAAATTGCTTCTGCTTCAAGCTCATCAAGATGAGATAAGTTACTCATTGCATTATCCTCCTCTGTTTGTTTGATTTATCGTAAAGTCCGGCAGTCTGCTCTGTTATCTGACTGCCAGAACATTTCATGCTTTTCTCACCGAAAACATTTTTGTCAGGCGGATAAAATCATCCGCTTTGCTACTTGCTTGATTTGGGTCAAGCGGATATTCGCAATCCGCTTCGCTACTTGCTCATAACCAAATAACTGCTCCGCAGTTTATCAGAAAGAGCTTGCACTCTTCCTGATACAAGCAAGTCCCCACCCACTGCTTATTGCTTTTCGCAATTGAAGCAGGGGACTTACTTGATTTGGTTAAATATTGATCGCGTTAATATTTGTTCGCATCTTTCTTATTAACCTGAATGGTAATCTTTGTGCCGTCCGGCTTCTCCACTGTCCAGGTGGAAATATCAGGTTTCTCTGATACAACCATGCTTGTACCTCTGCCTCCCACATCAGCTCCAAGGAAGAAGCGGATGGCATCACGGCTGCATTCTTTGATACAGGAAGTGCATCCCCAGCAGTCTCTGACCTGACGGATAAAGGCTTTGCCTTCTTTGTCCTTTTTGATCAGGTTTCCGGGACAGGCTTCGATGCATCTGCCGCATCCTACACATTTACTTTTCTGAATCCGAATGCTCATCTTTCACCTGCTCCTTTCTCTGCTGTATTTTGTGATGGTTTTGAACCTGCTGTCTGTTTATCAGCGGTCTCTTTTGTGACTAAGTCACGGTACAGAATCTTAATCTCACCGTTTTCCATGCGGGAGTTCACATATTTCATCCAATCTTCGCTCTGTTCCGGATAATCGGTATTCTCTCCAAAACTATGCCATCTGGTTTCTTTTCTGGCCGCCAGATGTGCGATAACTGCACGGCATACGATCAGTCGTTCACGAAGTTCGTAAATCTGCATCAGTTCGTAGGTATCGGCTGCTGCCAGAGTATCCACTACCGGGAGAAGTGCCGCAATCTTTTCGTCTGCTTTTGCAAGACCTGTCTCGCTGTATCTGTAGTCTGTGCCGATTCCGCCTGCGTACTGGTCCATGATCTTCTGCATGGCTTCCTCAAGCTGCTCTGCGTTCATCAGGGAACGGGTGGCATTTAAGTGAGATTCATACTCTGCTTTCTTATCCGCTGCGTTACCAGATAATTCCTGATTTTCCGAAACTTCCAAAAGCTTTGTTCCTTCTGATTCTGCTTTTCCGTTCAGATATTTCAGGATCGCCTCTGCTGCGATCTCACCTTCTGCCAGTGCGCCGGTTACATATTTCTGCGGGCATCCTCCGGCTACATCTCCGGCTGCATATAAGCCTTCGATGGTTGTAGCTCTGTTATTATCCACCCAGTAACCGCTGGCTGTGTGACCGCCCACGATGTATGGCTCGGTACCCTCGATCTCTACATTTTCTTCAGAAGGCCCCTTGCCTGCTTCCATCCATTTCAGCGTCTGGGACGGTGCCATGTTCAGGTAAGCTTTGTAAAGATCCTGTTCCTGTTCTTTGGAAATGCCTTCAGTCCTGAGGTAACATGGACCGTTTCCTTCTCTGTTCTCCATGACGGTACCGTAAACCCGCTGAGAAGTTGTCAGTCCATATTTGGTTTCATAAATATCACCGTGTGCATTCACCTGTCTGGCACCTACGCCCTGGGCAATGGTTCCTGTAGGAGCGATGGTGTCTTTACATCTCAGTGCAATGAAGCGCATCTCGAAAGTCGTCATCTCTGCTCCGGAAAGAAGTCCCATTGCATATCCTGCGCCTGTGTTAAATGGCGGATACCACATTTTATGTCTGGAAAATCCCGGATTGTTCGGTCTGTAAAGTCCTGCCGCACCGCCTGTCGCACAAAGGACTGCTTCTGCGTCAATATCATAGAAGATTTCTTCATTCACGCTGAATCCTACGGCTCCGGTGATCTTTCCGTTTTCCGTTTTATAATCTGTGATATTTACATGATTGAGAACGGTAACGTTTTCCTGTCCGGCTGCTGCCTTTGCCAGGATTGGTTTCATATTCTCACCGTTAATCTTGATATTTCGGTTTCCTCTGGCAACATATTTGCCGTTTTCATCTTTCAGGATGACCAGCCCCAGATCTTCCATTACTTTTGTCACATGATTCAGTCTCTCTGACATGGTCAGAAGAAGATCTTCCCTTACGATTCCATGGGCATCCTTTTTGGCATAGTCTACATAATCCTGCGGCACTCTGCCCTCTGTGATATATGCGTTCAACGCGTTGACACCTGCTGCCAGACATCCACTTCGCTTAATATTTGCTTTCTCTGCGATCAGAACTTTCTTATCGCTTTTCTGCCCGATCACGTAAGCTGCAAAGCATCCTGCTGTACCACCGCCGATGATTAGTACGTCGGTCTTGATTCTCTCTGCTCTCATACTCTTTCCTCCGGAAGTATGTATCCTGTTTATTCCTGATTGTATTATCAATTCATTTTATCATCAATCCGATTCCGTTGGATTAACGTTGGGTAAAATTCTGGTTAAAGATTCAGACGGATAAAAACATCCGCTTCACTGCCTGATTCGGTTAAATGATCACGAAGTCATCTCTTACAGCCTCATTCTCAATCAGTTGTACGCTGTCACCTCTCAGGGCAAAAATCCTGTAAAGGAATACATTCACGATTTCGCCCTCGCGGACATCTGCTTTCTCAAGGCTTCTTCTGGCGTTTACCACGGAGTTGTTGACTCTTACCTGAAGTTCCAGGTTATCGCCTCTGAAAGAAACCCGTTCAACCACTCCCTGGGAAACGGAAGTTCTGAACTTCTCAACCTCATCCAGTTTGGAAACTTTTACAAATTCCGGGCGGACAATGATTTTGTCTGCTCCTTCTGCCTGCGTAAATGTGTGGAAATCATCTGCATTCTTCAGTACAGACGGCTGTCCGAAGAAGGATGCGGTAAAAGCTGTCTCCGGATTTCGGTAAACTTCTACAGGTGTTCCTTTCTGCTCAATCCGTCCTGCGTTGGTGATGATGATCTCATCTGCCACCTCGATGGCCTCATCCTGATCATGTGTAACAAAGATACTGGTAATTCCCAGCTTCTCAATCATCTCTTTTAACCAGCTTCGCAGTTCCTGTCGGATCTTTGCATCAATCGCTGCAAACGGCTCATCCAGCAAAAGTACCTGCGGGTTTGGCGCAAGGGCTCTGGCAAATGCTACCCTCTGTCTCTGACCGCCGGATAACTGGCTTGGATATCTTTTTTCCAGTCCTTCCAGACCTACCAGCTTTACCAGTTCTCTGACTCTGCTGTCAATGGTTTTCTTGTCTACCTTCTGAACTTTCAGGCCGAATGCTACGTTATCGTAAACGGTCATGTAACGGAACAATGCATAATTCTGAAATACAAAACCAATGCCACGTTCACTTGCCGGAACATCGTTGACTACTTTTCCGTCAATGATGATCTCGCCGCTGTCCGGTGTTTCCAGACCTGCGATCATTCGAAGAATGGTTGTTTTTCCGCTTCCGCTTGGTCCCAGCAGGCCGATCAGCTTGCCTTTTTCGATTCCGAAATTCACATTCTTTGATGCCTGGTAGGAACCATAGGTCTTATTTATATTTTTTAACTCTACATACATATCAGGCTTCCTTCTTTCCTTTGTATTCGATCACGCTTCGGACCACCAGGATGATAACTGCCATGATCACCAGCAATGAAGATACGGCAAATGCCGGAACATACTGAAACTCGTTAAATAAAATCTCCACATGGAGAGGAAGGGTATTTGTCTTTCCTCTTAAATGTCCGGAAAGGACGGACACTGCACCGAACTCTCCCATCGCTCTCGCCGTACAGAGGACGATGCCGTAAAGCAATGCCCATTTAATATGAGGAAAAGTGATCTTCCAGAAAATCGTCCACCCGCCGGCTCCCATCAGGGCCGCCGCTTCTTCCTCATCTGTTCCTTCTGCTTCCAGAACCGGAATCAGCTCTCTGGAAATAAAAGGAAAAGTTACAAACACGGTTGCAATAATGATTCCCGGTACAGAGAATACAACTTTAATTCCAAATTTCAAAAGGAAAAAGTAGACCGGACTCTGTCGTCCGAAAATCAGGAGAAAGATCAGACCTGCAATGACCGGTGAGATCGTAACCGGAAGGTCGATCAGTGTGGTCAGCAGTTTTTTGCCCTTAAACTGAAACTTGGTCAGTGCCCAGGCTGCGAAGATACCGAAGATGGTATTAAAGATCACTGCGAAAAGTGTTGCCTTCACAGTGAGGAGAAGTGCTTTGATGGTGTACTCGTCTGTCACCGCAGCGACGTAAACTTTCCATCCGCTTCGCAATGCTTCTGTAATCACTGTGACCAGCGGGAGGATGAGCATCACTGTCAGGAACAGAACACCGATTCCGATCAGAAGCCATTTTGTGATTTTCTCTGAAGTCTTTCCTTTGTTGTCCATCAGGCATTTCCTCCTCTTAAGATTCTTGCGTTTCTCTGCTGGATCATGCTGTTGAGAAACAGAATGAAAAATGAAACTGCCAGCATTACCAGCGCGATCGCCGTTGCACTGGAATAATCAAATTCCTGAAGCTCTGACATAATGATCAGCGGCGTGATTTCTGTATAATATGGTTTGTTTCCTGCGATAAATACGATGCTTCCGTATTCGCCCAGGCATCTGCCGAATGCAAGTCCGGTTCCTGCGAAGATCGCAGGTCTTAATTCCGGAAAAATAACTTTCCGGAAGATTGTGGATTTCCTGGCACCCAACACTCCAGCTGCCTCACTGTAGGAATTGTCCATTTTTTCCAGAACCGGCTGTACGCTTCGTACAACGAATGGGATTCCTACGAAGATCATAGCAACTGTGATGCCAATTCTTGTGTATGCGATCCTGATACCAAATCTGCAAAAAAGCTGCCTACGATACCGGAATCAGAAGTTAAGGATGTCAGTGCAATACCGGCAACTGCGGTTGGAAGTGCGAAAGGAAGTTCGATCATTCCGTCCATGATCCGTCTGCCTGGAAATTCATATTTCACAAGCACCCATGCAAGAATGGTTCCCATGATACCGTTTATCACTGCCGCTGCAAAAGCAGAGATAAAACTGGTGTAAAAGGATGCCAGCACTCTGGCTCTTGTGATGGTTTCAATGAAATCTTTAAAACTGAGCTTTACAGTGTAGATTACCAGACTGGCAAGCGGGATCAGAACCACCAGACTTAGTATGGAAATGGTAATTCCCATGGAGAGTCCGAATCCTGGAATCACTGGTTTATTTCTTTTTTTCATAATCAATTACCACCTCTCTCGTCTCGTATGCTCTGGTCACGTTGTCTTCGTAGTTTTCATATTCCGGATTATTCTGTATCCTGTTTCTTATCTCTCGTAAATCTCATCAAAGATTCCGCCGTCCGTGAAATGTTTCTCCTGCACTTCATCCCATCCGCCGTATTCGCTGATGTTTACCAGATCTACATTCAGGTCAAATACATCGCTGTACTCATTCAGGATTTTCTCATTTGTCGGCCGGAAATAGTTCTCTGCTTCAATCTCCTGCGCTTCATCGGAATACAGATAATTCAGATACTCAGTTGCCACATCTCTTGTTCCTCTGTAATCCACTACCTCATCCACCACTGCTACGGATGGCTGTGCCAGAATGCTGACACTAGGGGTAACGATCTCGTACTCATCCGGGTAGTCACGCATGGAAAGATACGCTTCATTTTCCCACGCTACCAGCACATCGCCCTGTCCGTTTTCTACAAAAGAAGTGGTTGCACCTCTTGCACCGGAGTCCAGAACTACTACATTCTGATAGAGTTTTTTGATGAAATCTTTCATCTGTGTTTCATCGCCGTCATATTTCTTATCTGCATAGGCCCATGCTGCCATGTAGTTCCATCTGGCTCCGCCGGAGGTCTTCGGGTTTGGTGTCACCACTCCTACTCCGTCCCTGGTCAGGTCATCCCAGTCTTTGATATCCTTTGGATTTCCTTTTTTCACCAGAAATACGATCGTTGATGTATACGGAGAACTGTCATTGTCAAAGTTGTCTTTCCATCCTGCTTTGATCAGCCCTGCATTTTCTATGGATTCAATATCGTATTCCAGTGCCAGTGTTACTACATCTGCATCCAGTCCGTTGGCTACCTCAAGTGCCTGTTTGCCGGAGCCACCGTGAGACTGTATCACTTCCACATCCTCGCCGGTCTGTTCTTTCCAGTGTTCTTCGAATATTTTGTTGTACTGTTCAAACATCTCTCTGGTAGGGTCATAGGAAACGTTTGTGATAGACACTGTCTTTCCAAATGCCTGCACCGGTGTCAGTGCCAGCACGGCTGCCAGACCAAATGCAAATAATTTTTTTATCATGTTTCATCTCCTGAGTTTTACAGTAATACCAGTACTTCCCTCTCAGATTCTGTTCCTTCTATATGGAAAGAATTCAGAACCGGATTCTCATTATCCATCAGAGAAAGGATCATATAGCTTGCTGTGCTGTCATAAGCCAGTCTCTTGTCTTCTTCGGATGGTCTGGAAGGGCTTTCCGGATGAGAATGCCAGTTTCCAAGAGGTACCAGACCGTTGGCGCGCATATCTTTCACTGCTGCGAGCTGTTCTTTCGGATCGAGAGAAAAATGTTCATTGGAATGGTCGATGTTTGTCAGGCAGTAAACTTTCTGAATGGATTTATCGTTTCCGTCCTTTGTTCCGGCGATCAGTCCGCAGGCTTCTTCCGGAAGGTTTTCTCTGGCGTGTTTTAAAATTATTTCATAGTCATTTTTTGACATTGTGATCATGACTTTCTGGCTCCTTTACATTCACATTTCTTTATTCGAAATAGTCCGGCGGATCTTCGCAATTGAGGCAGGGGACTTACTTGATTTGGTTAAAATGTGTTTGTGATCAGGCAGATACTTTGCATCCTCCCTGAAACAGTTGTTTTCTAGTACATCGTTTCGTAAATAACTATACCAATCGCGTAGGATGCGGATTCGAGTGTGCAGGTCTAAAAACGCAGGCGTAGCGGGCTACGCTGAGGCTTTTAGACCTGTGCAATCGGATTCGCAGACAAGTGAGTGGTATAGTTATTTCGAAAACGATGTACTAGATTCCGTCACATTCTGCCTGCTCGTAGTCGATCAGTTCTGTGATCGTCGGATGCTCGCCGCATACCGGGCAGTTCTTTACATGTTTCGGAAGTTTGATCTTACGGAATTCCATGGTAAGTGCATCATAGGTAAGAAGGTATCCGGTAAGAAGATCACCAACACCGAGAAGGTATTTGATGGCTTCCATTGCCTGAAGACTTCCGATCACTCCGCCCATTGCTCCGACGACTCCGGCCTGCTTACAGGTTGGTACGGCATCTTTTGGCGGCGGATCTTTGAATACACATCTGTAACATGGTCCTTCTCCCGGAACATAAGTCATTAACTGTCCCTGGAAACGAAGGATTCCTGCGTGTGAAAATGGTTTCTTTGCCATAACACAGGCATCGTTGATCAGGAATTTTGCCGGGAAGTTATCGGTTCCGTCGATGATGAAATCGTAATCTTTGATCAGGTCCATGATCGTTTCAGAATCTACGAAAGTCTGGTAAGTTTTTACTGTCACATCCGGGTTGATGGCTTCCATGGATTCTTTTGCGGAAAGTACCTTTGGTTTCCCGATATCTTTGGTTGCGTGGATGACCTGACGCTGAAGATTGGAAAGGTCTACCTCATCTGCATCTGCAATTCCGATGGTTCCCACACCTGCTGCCGCAAGATAAAGGGCTGCCGGTGCTCCCAGACCGCCTGCTCCGATGATCAGGACGCTGGAATTAAGCAGTTTTTTCTGTCCTTTTGCCCCAACTTCTTTCAGAATGATATGTCTGGAATAACGTTCGAGCTGATCATTTGTGAATGCCACTATCTTCCACCTCCCATGAAGTACAGGAATTCAACGCTGTCGCCTTCTTTTAATGCGTAGGTGTCAAATTCTGCCTTGTCGATAAAGTCATCGTTTACGGATACTGTCACATACTGAGGAGTTTCCACATCCTCCTGTACGATCAGTTCTGAAACTGTGATTGCGTCTTTTACTTCTTTTTTATCTCCTGCTACTGTGATAACCATAACTTTTGCTCTCCTTTATCTCTATAAATTCTTATCAATAATCTCTTCCAGCTCTACTGCTTTCTTTGCTCCGGTCAGTCTCTCGATCTGTTCTCCGTCTTTCAGAAAGATCAGCGTCGGTGCTGACATGACTTTGTATTCTTCTACCAGATTCTGTTCGTAAGCTACATTTACTTTTCCTATATAAATCTGATCGCCGTATTTCTCTTCCAGCTTTGCAAATACCGGAACCATTCGTTTACACGGTACACAACTGTCGGAATAGAAATCGATCAGTGTAAGTTTTCCTGCCTGAAAAGCTTTTTCTTTAAAAGTCTCTTCGTTTAATCTCTCTGCCATGGTCCTGCTCCTGTCAGTCTTTTCACGTTCCTCGTTCAGGCTCTTTTTTGTTCGCCCGAACCCTGTTTTCTTTTATCAGTCTCCGACTTTCTTCACATAAAGAGTGTAAGTTCCATCTTCGTTGTCATCCAGTTTCAGGATCTGATGTCCTTCTTCTTTGATGCTGCGCGGTACATTCTGAACCGGTTCGCCGTCATTCATGCGGATGGATAAAATCTGTCCCTCATCCAGTTCTTCCAGTGCTACCTTTGCCTTTACGAAAGTTACCGGGCAGACAACATCTGTAATATCTACGGTATCATCAAATTTAATCTCACTCATTTTCATATGCCTCCAGGATTTCTTTATTAAATTCGTCCTCGCCTACACGGTCGATCGTAAATTTCAGTCGCTCACCGGCCTTTGCATTTTTCTCGAAAAAGCTGATCGCCGCATCGCAGACTTTCAGGAGTTTTTCATGATCCTCGATAAACGGAATCACTGTTTTTCCTTTATTGATATGGTTTCCGAAAATTCCTCCGAAAGAAACGATGTATCCGTGTGTATTCTCATATGCATCTGTTGGACAGGCTTTGGTGCATCTTCCACAGAAGTTACATTTGGAAGAATCTATGCTGATCTTTCCATCTTCCAGTGTGACTGCACCTTCACGACAGGCTTTCACACAGACACCACACTGAATACATTTATCTTCCTGCCATGCGACCTTGATACCGCCTTTGATTCCTACATCATTTTCCTCTGCTTTCAGGCAGTTATTCTGGCATCCGGTTACACCGAATTTAAATTTGTGTGGAAGTTCACGTCCAAAGTATCTCTCGTCCAGCTCCTCTGCCAGTGCGTAAGTATCAATACATCCGCTCGGACAGATGGCTGCGCCCTGACAGGCTGTGATGGTCCGGACTCTCGGTCCGCATACACCTGGAACTACATCTCCCTCTGCCAGTGCTGCCTTCACCTCATCGATCTGGTCTAATTTAATGAAGGGAATCTCCACACCCTGACGGGAAGTAAGATGTACATAGCCCTCGCCGTATTTCTCTGAAACCTCAGCTACTTTCGCAAGCTGCTTCGCATCCAGATGTCCGCCAACTACACGGATTCTTAATGAAAAATTATTTTTCTGTTTCTGGCGCATGAATCCGCCTTTTTTTAATGCTGCATAATCTGCCATTGTCTTTTCCTCCTGTCAGGAATACTCTCTTCTTTGTTTTTCTTTGTTTTATTTCACTTTAGCACTTTAACCTGATATGTATTTTCTACTTTTCATAGTTGTTAGGTAGGTTTTATATGATATTACACGAATTGACATTATTTGTCAATACTGTATTCAAATAAATACAATGCAAAAAACGCAGCATCCTCAACCAGAAATGCTGCGCGCAAAATGTCACTGTTCTCTTTTGTTATCAGTAAACTTTCTATTCTATATTTTATTCAGCAGAAGCTGCTGCTCTTTCCTTCTCCGGAAAAAGTTTTCCAAAAATGAATCTTACAAGCGGACCAGCGTAAAAGATCTGCCAGAAGAATGCCATCGGAAAGTTCATTGCTGTAGTCTGAAGCCATGTCGGGATGATCTGGCTTACTGCTGCGTGTTTGATCAGCAGAGTAGCTGCAAGGCTCATACACGGACACATAAATGCGACGGATACTGCTGAGATCGCCAGTACCAGATGGAAAGGATTATCTTTTCTCACATCCACAATCCCAAATGCAGTCTTCTTTGCAAGACCACCGATGAGAAAGAAATCAAGAACAAATGCGATTGGTCCCATAAATACTAATTCATGAAACGCTAACAGAAATGTCTCATTTGTCATTGTTCCTGTATTCAGCACAATGTTGTAGCAGATCATGGCATAAACCATCACAAATACCATAATAATCGTAAAAATAACTTCCTGAAACTTGTTTTTAGGCATAAAAAATCCTCCTTAGATAGTATGTGAATAACATTAACCAGAAATTTGTGTTGTTCATAACCATCCGGGGAGGATGTACCGTTTCCAATAAAACCAAATATCTTTTTCCTTAAATTACCGTTGGTTATTATACGGATTGCAGATGAAAAAGTCAAGAAAATTTTTCAACACAACCGACAATATTTTTTCCATACCGTCAGATAATGTCAGACCTCTAATTATTAATCTCCATACTTCCAATCAATACTCTCTTTCCTTCAAAATCAAATTCATACATTCTGATATTCTCTTCTGCTATTCCAGCCTCAAGAAGTTCTGAGGCATATTCTTTCTCTTTAATCTGGTGCAGCGCATTATCTACTGTTTCTTCCAACTCAGAATTGCTTATATTGAATTATACAGAAAGCCGCTGCTTTTCATACATTTTCCGTTCTGTATCAGTCAAATATAGTTTCACACTATATTTTTTATTGTGGTAAAATATAATTATTCTACCGAACAATTACTGTAAAATTATGATAACATGAAATCTTTTTACCGTAAACATTACCTGATTGGTATTTTTTGAGAAAAACAGCCATCGTAATTCCACAAAAAGGAGGGACTCATATGCGTATTCAGGAACTTCATATCAAAAATTTCCGCTACATTCGCAATCTGGAAATCTGTGATATAGAGAATGCTTTGATACTGGTCGGAAAAAATAATGTAGGAAAAACCGCAGTTCTCAGCGCACTCTGTGCGGTGGGCGGGCAATACGAAATCACAGAGACAGATTTTAATGAAAAGAAACAGAATATAGAGATTGATATTGCCCTTGAAATCACACAGGAAGACCTGGAACTTCTTCACAGGCTCCGCAGAGTCAGTTCTTATCGAAGAATGGAAATCTGGATGAGGGAATTTCAGAAAAAGCTTCCCTCCTATAAAAACGGCGTACTGACTTTTTCCTATATTGTAAATTACAACGGGCGGATCCGAATGTCGGATGGATATCATAAAAACAATCCGGTTATCCGGGAAGTTTTCCAAAGATTTATTATCTGGACAGCCAGCGTGATCTGAACGGGATTCAGGACAGTCTGCTTTCATTTATGGAAGATGACCTGTTGAATCAGATGCGCGCGGACTGCTGCCTTTTTGACCGTTCCAAGAAATGCAATCATTGTTTTTCCTGTATCGGGCTGATCAATCAGAAGATGCCGTCACAGCTCAATGCCTTTGAGACAGAAAAGCTTCTGGAATATAAACTATATCAGTTAAACCTCGACAGCTTTTCCCAACGAGTCAATGAAAACTTTCACAAAAATGGCGGCACCTCCGGAACCATCTGTTATGAACTGACCTGCAACACAGACAGAATCTTTCAGGTAAATGCTTATCTGGAAGCCAAAGAGTCCCACGGACCGGAAGATATTTCTTCTCTTGGAAAAGGAATGCGCAGCATTTATCTGCTTTCATTGCTGGAAGCCTATCTGGAAGACGAAGAACGAGTTCCCGGAATGATCCTTATGGAAGATCCGGAAATTTTCCTGCATCCTACCTTGCAGAAAAAATCCAGTGAGATTCTGTACAGACTTTCCAGAAAAAGCCAGGTTATTTTTACAACGCACTCCCCGAACCTGCTGTTTCAGTTCAACAGCCGACAGATCCGCCAGATGGTCTTAGATGAAGATGGATATTCTGTGATCCGCAGTCATACAAACCTCTCTGCTATCCTGGATGATCTGGGATTTACAGCCAGTGATCTTCTGAATGTCAGCTTTGTTTTTATCGTGGAAGGAAAACAGGACAAAAGCCGTCTGCCACTGCTTCTGGAAAAATATTATTCTGAGATTTATGACCAGGAAGGAAACCTGTCCAGAATCTCTATCATTTCCACAAACAGTTGTACCAACATAAAAACCTATGCAAACCTCAAATATATCAATCAGACATATTTGCGCGATAATTTCCTTATGATCCGGGATGGAGATGGCAAAGATGCCGAGGAACTGGCATCCTCCCTGTGCAGATATTATGAAGCACGTAACCGTGAGGATATGGACAGACTGCCGCGTGTAACCCGGGAAAATGTTCTGATCCTGAAGTATTATTCCTTCGAGAATTACTTCCTTGATCCAAAAGTGATGACAAAGATCGGAGTGGTAAAAAGCGAAGAAGATTTCTATGAAATCCTGCTTGAAAAGTGGAAAGAATATCTGTACAGGTTAAAAAGCGGTCAGCATCTCACAGAAATGATCGGACATTCTCTCTCAGATACAGAAGATGTCAGACAGCATATAGAAGAAATCCGTGTCTGTCTTCGCGGGCATAATCTTTATGATATCTTCTATGGAAGATACCGAAAAAATGAAACCGAAATTCTCAAAGCCTATATAGAAGAAGCACCGCGGGATACCTTTAAAGATATTCTGGATGCCATTGACCGGTTTGTGTATTTTGAGAACAGGAAAAAATATCAGAGATAAATCTCTGGAAAAAGGTAACTTCTACACAAAGTAACCTGCATCTCTACATTAAAGCGTCTCTTTTCTGCATCATCAGCATAAACATCCAGACGTACACCATGATATTCGGAATGATACGCCATTCTTCTGTCCTTTCTGAATCAGAAGAACTCTTTGGGCTTAGTATAACGCAAAAGGATGGTTTCGACAAAGAGAAATTTTCGACAAAATCCCCACCTCCCGCAGAACTAAATCTGCGGAAGACGGGGATTTTATGTAAGTATAGTAATGAGAATATGTCAGCTATATGGCGGAGGTTCTTTGCCATATAAGTCTGTAACGATTGTAATGATTATTTAGAAATCTATTATCTAATCGTCAAACGTTGAGCATCAGACAAGCAATTATCTGATAACCGATTATTTAACGATCATACCAGTCTTTCTGTCGCTGAAGATTGCTACTTCGATCAGGAAGATCACACCAAGGATCAACTGCTGTAACTGGGTTGGCATCATCAGCATTACCAGACCACTGGAAAGTACTTTGTAGGTCATAACGCCAAGGATGATGTTGTAGAATTTAACCTTGGCACCGCCGTTTACCGGCATTCCGCCGAGTACGAGGGCGATCATGATCTGTGTTTCGAGCTGGTTTCCGGCTGTGGATGTAACGGAACCTACTTTGATGGCATTGACAAATGCTGCAAGTCCTGTGATGCATCCTGCTGCTACGAATACAAGGATCTTTGTAGTCTCTACACGGATACCTGCAAATCTTGCTGCTGTTTCACCTGCACCGATTGCTTTCAGTCTGGAGCCCAGACCTGTGTAAGTGAATACAAGATATGCCACTACGAAGATGATCACTGTAAAAGTAAGCATAAATGGCAGTGTGTTATATTTGGAAATATCACTTACTGCGTAAACCGGTGAGTTTGTTGTTGCATAAGCACAAACTCCACGGAACAGGTACATGGTACAGATTGTAACAATGAAGCTTGTGATTTTTCTCTTAACATTGAAGTAACCATTGATCAGACCGATGAGTCCGCCTGTTACCACACCGCCGAGTGCTGCCAGAATCATGTTGTAATGGGAAAGGTAGCAAACTACGATGGAAGCTACACCGAGCATGGAGCCCTGGGAGAAATCCAGGCCGCCCATTGTCATGACCATGAATACGCCGATGGATGAGATCAGCAGCATGTATGACTGGCTCAGAAGCAGTGATATATTTTTCGGCTGAAACAGTCTGCCGTCTGTGAGGATTGCAAACAATACACAGATGATCACGAATCCTGCGATAGGAAGAATCGTACGCACAATGGGACGTTCCAGAAATGGTACTTGCTCAGTTGATTTTTTTGTTGTACTCATTTTTTTACCCCCTTAAATCATATTGTCAATCAGATCTGTATCTTTCAGATCCGGAGAGCGAAGGAATTCACCATTGATCTTGCCGTCTTTCATGATCAGGATACGGTCTGCCATACCCAGAAGTTCCATGATTTCCTCGGAAATCATAATGATGGATTTTCCTCTTTTTCTCATATCGTTCATCATGGCGTAGATGTCAGCTTTTACTTTGACATCAATACCACGGGTAGGGGAGTCAAGGATGATCAGGTCGGAGTCTTTACCAACCCAGCGTGCAAGAACGACTTTCTGTTTGTTACCACCGGAAAGAGCGGATACAAACTGGTCAACGCCTGTCATTTTTGTACTCATCTGTTTTGCAAATTTATTGGCAAATTCATTCATGGTCTTTGCACGAAGGAATCCATGTGTCTTCAGATCCTCAAGGGATGGGAGACAGATGTTATCGCCGATGGTATCATTGATTACCAATGACTCATTGTCACGGTCTTTGGAAGCATATGCGATACTGTGTTTGATGGCATCCGGAATGGAATTGATCGGTGTGCCGTCGCCCAGAGTTACTGTTCCCTGACGATAATAGGAAGCGCCGAAAAGTGCCTTACCAACTTCATGCATACCGCACTCGGAAAGTCCTCCGATACCAAGGATCTCACCTTTGTGAAGATCAAGATTCAGGTTCTCGATCTGACCTTTTACAGTTACATTCTTAGCGGAAAGAACCACTTCTTTGGAAATTGGTTCGCCGTAGTCTGTACGATAATAGCTGTCACCGATCTCACGACCTACCATTAAGGCTTTCAGTCTGTCAGGAGTTGCTTCTGCTTTTGTAATAGAACCGATTTTGACACCATCTCGAAGAACACTAATGTTATCAGACTGCTCAATAACTTCCTCAAGGTCATGGGAAATGAAGATTACGCAGTTCCTGTGTCACGGACTCTGTGCATAACTTTGAAAAGTTCTTCACGGCCTTTCTGACCAAGTGCTGTTGTTGTCTCATCGACAACCAGTACCTTCGGATTGAAGTAAGTGGATTTTACGATCTCTACTAATTTACGATCCTCGAAGTTGTAATCATCGATTACTTTTGTTGCATCAATATAGTTGAATCCGTAGCTGTCCAGATATTCCTGGGCTTTCTTGTTCATTGCTGCGGTATTTTTGATACCATGTTTTGTGAACTGGTCCTCGTTTCCAAGGAAAATATTCTCTGCTACAGTCAGTCCGGAAAGTGTTCCGATCTCCTGTACGATGATGGCTACACCCTGATGGTTGGCTTCAACCTGGTTGGTTGCAGTGATTTCTTTGCCTTCAAGGATGAATTTACCGGAATCTTTCTGATAGATACCTGTCAGGCAGGAAGTCAGTGTGGATTTACCGGAACCGTTTTCACCGATCAGTGCGTGGATCTCACCTTTTTCAAAGGTAAAGGAAACGTTGTCCAGGGCGTGTGTGATGCCAAAATGTTTATCAATATTTTCTGCTCTTAATAATATTTCACCCATAATCGTTCTCCTTATTTTACTACAAGACCTTTAACCGGTTTGGTTGTCAGTGCAACGATAACCAGCAGGGCAACACCTGTTACCACGTTCTGGATTGTGGTAGGAGCACCGAGTGCAACGAATCCGTTGAACATAAGCTGAATGATCATTTCACCGATTACGATAGCGATAACCGGATGGCCGTATTTCTTAAATGCCAGTCCAAAGAAGGTTCCCATCAGAGGAGTAAAGTTACGGCTCATTGAGGAAAGGTTGGAAGCTGATGTCATGGAAGTACCAAAGCTGATTGTCAGGATTGCCTGAAGTCCGAAGAAGAATCCTGCAAGAGTAAATGCTACGATTTTATATTTTGGAACATTTACACCCATGTTCTTCGCTACAACTTCGTTGCTTCCGATTGCGTAAGTATAAGTACCGATCTTGGTGTATTTCAGGATGAATGCGCAGAGCATATATGCGATCAGTGCCAGGATCAGGTTGACCGGATAATCACCGAATGCTCTGTAATCTGTAGAAAGGATTACGTTCTTTCCGTTTGTTGCATATACACTGAATGCCTCATAGATCAGGGACAGCGCACAGGTAACGATCAGGGAAGAAATATGTAATTTGATATAAACGATACCATTGATCAGACCGATGATAGTGCCACAGATCAGCGGTGCAATAATAAGACCGGCATAACCGAATTTCTCACTTGCGTTGCAGGCGATAATGGAGGAAAGTACGATATTGGCACCAACGCTCATATCGAAAGGTCCCATTACGCAGATAAAGTAGAGACCGCATCCGCCGACTGCGTAAATTAATGCTGATTTCATGTAAGTAGCCAGTTTTGCAGGGGAACCGAACGTAGTTGGTGCAAGCACTTTGAATACTGCCCAGAAAACTACAAGCATAAGAATCAGAATGCCGATTCCGTAATACTGGCTTTGTTTGAGTTTCTTCATAACCATTCTCCTTATCCATTTCTTCGCCCGCCAAAAGCAGGAGGTCAGACACTTTATCAGGTTTGGCCTTTTGCTTCGGGCGGGCGCTAATCATAACCTCTTTTTAAAATCTCCACTGCCTTTTGGAGGAAAGGCAGTGGAGTTTAAGTTCGTCATATTAGTTGCTGTGACGGGAAATAACGTCGTCGATAGAAAGTGATGTTGCAGCTTTGTTCAGATCGTCGAAGCTGTATCCTGCTAATTCAACGAGTTCTTCGTCTGTATATGGATCATCATCTACAAAGTATTTCTTGTAGTTTTCATAGTCTTCGGAAGAAGATACATACAGATATGGGAACTGGATTTCGTATCCGAAGGATCCTTCATCTTTTACATAGTTGCCTTTGATTGCGTTATATGTGATAAGGAATGCATATAACGGGTCGCAGAAGTGTCCGCCTGATTCAGCAAACATTCCGCCAGACTGAAGCTGCTCGCCAAGGTCATCAAGGAAGTCTGTGGAAACAACGTCGATCTTTCCTGTAAGTCCTTCGTTTGCCAGAGCACCGATAGAACCAACGAGTGGGTCACCGCCGCCACCTGCAACGATCAGAGCGTCCATATCAGGATTGGAGTTGTAAAGGGAAAGAGCTGCTGCTGCGCCTTCTTCAGAAGATGTGTTAGCGTATACAGGCTCTGTCATTGTTGCCTGATCATCCGGGTTAGCTTCGTTCCATTCGTCAACTGCCTGCTGATAACCTTTCCATCTCTGCTGGAATGTAGCATCACCAACTGTCCATGCTTCAAGACCGATGTTTCTGTCGCCGTTTTCAAGAAGCAGGTTAACCAGTGTATATCCGTTTGTTACTTCGTCTTCATGAACTGCACCAAGATAATACTGGGAGTTGCATGCTGTCTGATATACTTCAGGGCTGTTCTCTTCGGAGATGATACGGTAGAACTGTGTAAGGTAAACCTGGTTTGCATCGCAGGTCTGGATTGCAGATGTCATTTCAGAGTCTGCTGAGTTACAGATTACGATACCGTTACATCCTGCTGCACAAAGCTGTTCAACAGAAGCTGTAACCTGCTCAGATACGTGACCCTGGTCAACATACATTACGTTAACGCCAAGAGCATCAGCTGCTTTGTCGATGATTTTCTTACTCTGGCTTCCAAGTACGTCTGTGGAGCTCCAGATTGATACACCGATTGTGATATCGTCATCGGCTGCCTGTGCTGTTACTGCACCCATTGGTAAAGAACCAACCATTGCTGCTGTTGCTGCGATAGCGACTGCTTTTCTCATTCTTTTTTTCATGTTGTAAAACCCTCCTTGAATAATTTGGTTTTTTGTTTTTGAACGGAAGTTTTTTCCGGGCTTTCCGTTCCTTCTGTGACTATATTAAACCATATTTAAGGATTAGGCAGTTAGGACATATTTGGAAATTTTTGTTGCACATTTTTGACCAGTTTGTATATGAAAGTTGGACAAAATGTGAACAAGTTATACAAAATAGCTGTAACTTGTATGGTCGCTTTCCTGGATCACTGTGCAAGATTGTTCCGATATTCTCTTGGGCTGCATCCCATCTTTTTGCGGAATACTCTGCTAAAATAGTTATAGTCATCATAACCCACCAGAAACGAAATCGTCTCCAGTTTCTTATCCTGATCTTTCATAAGTTCTGCTGCCTTTTCCATACGGATCCTGGTGAGAAAGGCAATGATCGTCTCCCCGTATTTCTGGCTGAAAATTCTGGAGAGATAGCTGGCATCCATATGGTACTGCTCTGCCAGAGCGGTAAGTGTAATATTCTCGTGGTAAGAACGTTCCATATATCTGTGAATCTGTTCTACCTGCTGCACGATGGAACTGGAATTAGAGTCAGAGCTTCTGTCCTCTCCACTCTCCCATAGGCTGTCCAGCAGGATTTTCAGGGACGCGAACAGAGACGGTGCATTCAGACATTTCATATAATAATCAATATTGTCCATGGCTTCCTCTGCCTGTGCGGTCAGCTCCGGGCATTTCTCCTGCACATAACGGTACATGATTCCCGTAATTCTTCCAACATACTGCTTTACATCCAGATAGCTCCAGGTGCCATCATCGCAATGTCTGAAATTACAGGTCTTGAAAATCAGCTTCTCTGTCTCTGCTTTCTGTCCGGTTGACAGCAGATGATAAAGCTCCGTCTCCATATGGGCAGGTGCCGCCTTTCCGGACATCTGAATATCCTCATTCTTCTGAAGCCCGCTGTTTTTCTCCTCCGGGCAGGACAGAATACAATGGCTGCGGTTAAACGGACGGGTAACAAGAGTTGAGATCAGTTCCCTGTAAACCGTGCCGATATCGTCCAGCGAACTGGTCTGTTCATGAAGAACAACGGAAACCGGTCCGTATTCTTCCAGTGGAAATTCTTTCAGAATGTTCTCTGAAAGTGTCCGGAGTTCCCTGGCATCTGCTGTTTTTACGATCAGAAACTCACTCATTTTGTTACTGTTATTAAAAATGATCGGATTTCCCGCAGAACCGGTCAGCTCCCTCAGTCTGTACTTGATATTCCAGGACATCAGCAGATTGTCATGTTCAAATTGCTCCGCGATTTCTGTGATATTGTAAAACTTCACCATCAGAGTCGTCACTTCTGAGAATGTATTTGTACTGGAAACATAAGTCTGAGATGCAGACTGACCATATAATTTTCCGGAAAGCAGTGCGGAGTATTCACTGTCCTCCAGAAATGATGAAAGTTTATGTTCCTGGATACGGCTGGTTTCATCCTGCTTCTTCGCGTTCTCTCTTTCTTCCAGAACTCCCAGTGCTTTGGTGAGGACTTTGACCAGTTCTTCTTTTCCCACCGGTTTCAGCAGATAGTCCAGCCCCCCGGATACAAATACTCCTTTTACTTTATCAAAATCATCATATCCGCTGATCGCGACCGTCACGATATCCGGATACTCTTTCTGAAGTCTCTGCAATAATTCCAGACCGCTTAAGAACGGCATATTGATATCTGTCAGAATAATATCCGGATGCTCCTCGGGGATTCTTTCCAGAACCTCCTCCCCATCACAGGCAGGCTCCAGAAATTCCAGTGAATATTCCTCCCATGGAATCAGGCTTCGTATATTTTCGCGGCTCCAGAATTCATCGTCCGCCGCAAGGACTTTGTATTTCATGGATTTCAATGATATATCCTCCTGTTTCTATCATCTGTAATCTCTCATTTTGCGTTTCTCTGCACTGATGGCAGCCTTTTTCAAAAAATACCTTTCTCTCCGGATTTATTCTGCACTGCCGTCAGAATATCCGGTATCTTCTTCCAGCACCGCCGGAACTTTAATCGTCACGGTAGTTCCCTCTCCTACCGTGCTCTCAATATGCAGCCCGTATTCTTTTCCAAAAAGTTTTTTCAGACGTGCATTTACATTCAGGATTCCAATGGAAACACCGGACTCTACACGCTTCATATCATTCTGCTCTAACAGACGGTTCATAGCTTCTGCATCCATGCCTGCCCCGTTATCCTGAACCGTGATCACCAGATTTTCACCCACATGTTCCGAACGGATCAGAAGTTTCTTGTCTTTTCTCCGCACATTTCTCAGGCCATGTGTCAGGGCATTTTCGACAACCGGCTGGATACAGATACGCGGCATCGGGTCCTGGAGGGTGTCGCTGTCTATCTGATAATCATAGGCAATGGAAGAACCATTTCTCACATCCATAACATAGAGATAATTTCTCACATGTGCCATCTCATTCTGCAAAGTAGAAAGTTCGTCTGTCATGTTCAGGCTGTAACGGAAAATCGCAGAGAGCGACCGGCACATTCCGCTTACCAACGGACAGTTTTGTGCATTCGCAATACCGCTCATGGTATCCAGTGTATTATAAAGGAAGTGCGGATTGATCTGCGCCTGAAGCATTTTGTATTCTGTGCGCTCTACCAGCATTTTGTGCTGCAATTCTTCCTGCGCCATAACTTCCATACGGTCAAGCATTTCATTAAACTCTGTCCCTAATGTAGTCAGCTCCTGTGACCATCCGACCGGCTGCACGCGAAGCTGCGTTTCCCCGTTCTTGATCCGTGTGATCGTGCTGCTCATCTCTTCCACCGGTTTCGTCATCCACTGTGACACAAACAATACCAGTACGATAATTGCCAGAATCATGGCAACCATTATAATAAGAAGTGTTCGGATCAGAGCCTTCTGTGTTGCAGTCAGAAGTGACTGGGAAACAAGGACAAATGCTTCGAGATTATAGTTCTCCTGAGAAACCTGGATCAGATAATTGCCATCATATTCCTGTTCCAGTTTACTGGACTGATAGTAACCCTCTACCACTTTTGCAAGCTGTTTCTGAATCCTGCGCTGACTTTCCGATGCCTCGCCTGTCATTGCAATTACCTGATCATTCAAAGGCTGAAGCCACAGGCAGACCTGCTCCACATCCACATATTTTCCCATAATCGAAGTGAAAGCTGCGCTGTTGATGTCGCAGACAAGATAGCCCAGACTGCTGCGGTCTGAATCGTAATTGTGGAGTTTCAGGACAAAACGGACAATGTCTTTTTTCGCATCCGGATTATGATAACCGGAAATCATCAGATCCGTGCGGTCCCCATGCACATACTCATAAACCCGGTCCGCATTGTCATCATAGTCTGATTTGTAAATGTCTCTTGGATATGTAACAGAATTGTATCGATAGCCACTGATCAGCCTGTCTTTCGTATCATAAAGATACATGGCCAGAACCTGATCCTCTTTTGTAAAACGCTTTCTTGCCAGATACCAGGTTCTCCAGTAGTATTCTTTCAGACTGGTATCCTGTTCTGCGGCATCACGCATAGAATTTATAAGATCCTGCTCACTGTAGATCGTAAGCATTTCTCCCCGTATCGTGTGAATAAAATTAGACAGATCTGTCTGCATTTTATTTAAAGATATTTCATGATCCGAAATGCTCTCCGCCCGTATCTGCCTGCGCAGTGACTGGTGAAAAAGAAAAGTCTGCAAAAGCAGCGCAAATACCACACTGCCGATACACAGGACAAGCAGAGTATTTCGCATCGTCCATTTGTTATGTTTCATTTTATAAATCCCCTCAAAAAATTATTATCATAATTATAATACAGAAATTTTATGTTGAAAAGGAAAAAAGCACGGTTGCTCACTCAGTTCTCAAAAGCGAAAAAGCAGCAGCAAGGTATATTCTTAACAAAATACGCCTTACTGCTGCCAATTTCAGCTTATATGAGATAACTATAAGATAACTATCTGAAATAACAATAAAGATTACAGTTCAATATGTACTGCACCGACTGCACGGATATTCATCGGATATACGTTTTCTTTTCCTGCAAATCTGGAAATGTAGGAAACATAGTTTTCTGTTTCTTCTTCCGGTACCACGCACATGATAACACCTGCAAATCCGCCTCCGTGGATACGGCAGACACCTTTGCCCAGTTTCTCAAGGAAGAGGTCTGTGAGAGCAAGTGCAACAGAGATTTTCTGCTCTGTAAATGCTTTGATCGGGTAGCAGTTCTGAAGTAATTCCCAGGAAGATTTTCCGGATTCGCTGATCAGTTTCAGTACAGTTGCTCCGTCTTTCTCTTCAACAGCTTTTGCGACTTTTTCTACACGTTCATTCTCTTTAAAGAAATGGATAGCTCTTAAGATTGCTCTGTCATTCTCGATCTTATCCATATTTGCCAGCACATCATCCAGAGTTGTCTCGCAGAGAAGTTCTGCACCTGCTGCTTTGGCTGCTTCTTTCATTTCCATCGGGATTTCAGAATATTCCTGGCTTAAATCCGCATGTCCTTTTCCTGTGTTTACGATTACAAGATGATGATTGTAATCATGGAAAGAGAAGTCTACTTTCTCATATTTCGGGTTCTCTTTGTCAGAGAAATCCAGAAGGATCGGGCCGCCTACCGCGCATGCAAGCTGATCCATTAATCCGGATGCTTTCAGCCAGTATACATTCTCAGCGTACTGTCCTGCTTTTGCATAATCGATATATGTCATGGCACCATCATTGAAGAAGTAGTTGATGATGGAACATACAAGCATTTCAAATGATGCAGAAGAACTTACACCTGCTGCACGGATTACGTTTGTGGTCACATAAGCGTCAAATCCGGCTGCCTTGAAACCGAATTTCCGGATAGCTTCCACCATACCTGCAACCAGGGATACGGTTCCCTGAGCCTTCGGAACACTGGAAAGTTTCTCGATATCTACGACAACTTCTTTGTCATATCCTTCACTTGTGATACGGATAATGCTGCTGTTGTTCGGGTATGCTGCACCAATGGTATCCATATCAATGCAGGCTGCCAGTACACGGCCGCCATTGTGGTCTGTATGGTTTCCGATAATCTCTGTTCTTCCAGGTGCGGTAAAGAATTCTGCTGTATCATGATGGTAAATTTCTGCGAAGTGGTCAGCTACTACCTGAAAACGTGCTGCTGAGTTCTCTGCTTCGCCGTAAATACGTGTTAATTCATTTTTATTTGGAATATTCATTGTAAAAATCCTCCGTTGCTTTCTCCGATCCGGCCGCCGTTACGCAGTGGCATTGCATGAAACCCGGCGGCGGATGGGAATATGTGTATGAAAGTTTGGGAGCAGCCTTATTCCGGCTACACTCTTAAAATCCAGTATATCCCGCAATTATCGGAAAATCCTTGATAATCTGGGGAGAAAATAGTAAAATCTTGCGTTTCTTTCTGCGTACGTGTACAATAAGTTTATAGATACCCGCACCTGTTTCATACCTGCACACCAAATTTATTTCATCTGTATACACCAGACAATACCTGCTATAGATCACAGTATATTTATTTTATCACAGGAGGATACGAAGCAATGGCAGAGATCATAACCGACGGCTCCCAGAAGGAACTGAAAAAACATGGCAGCGATGAATTTCCGCTGCTGGTAAGCTATGAGAAGCTTTCCGGCTATAAATCCGGCTCTTTCTTATGGCACTGGCATCCGGAAATAGAAATTACTCTTTGTCTGGAAGGCCAGATCCTTTATAAAGTAAACCAGTGTACCTACCATATGAAAACCGGTGATATCCTGCTGGGAAATGCCAATGTTCTCCACGCAGGTTTCATGGAAGATATGCAGGATGGCAAATATGTTTCCATCACTTTTCTGCCCAAAATCATCTACGGTTCCTATGAGAGTATTCTGCGCCGCAAATATGTGGAGCCTTTTTTACAGAACTTCTCTCTCCCTGCGATTTATATTGATTACTCCCAGTCCTGGCACAGTCTCTTCGCTGAGTATGTAAAAGAAATCATACGTCTCTATGAAGAGAAAAAAGAATTTTATGAACTGGATATCACCGGAACTTTGCAGAAGCTGTGGCGCTGCATGCTCCAGAATCTCCCGGAAGATCTTCCTTATACTGAGCACAGCAAACTGGAACGAAACCGTATGCGTGAGATCATGGATTATCTGGAACATAATTATATGAATAAAATCCAGATGAAAGATATCGCAGCCGAGATCCATCTCTGCGAGAGTGAATGCAGCCGCCTGTTCAAGCGTTACATGAACGTATCTTTATTTACGTTTCTTCAGGAATACCGCGTAGAGCGAAGCCTGGAATTTCTGCTCAGTTCCGGAGACAGCATCATGGATGTTGCTCAGAAATCAGGTTTCACAGACTCCAACTACTACGCCAAAGTATTTTCCCGGGTAAAAGGGTGCAGTCCACAGAAATACAGGAAACAGAATATTACTTTGAAAAAATAGAGATTTTTTATTCCTTCTATTTTACTGTTACTGCTTTCACACTTCCCCAGTCAGAATAATATCTCACGCCATTTGAGGCTCTTTTAAATGCGCGGATACGAACATAATAAGTTGTGTTCTGGCTGAGACGTTTTATGGTAAAATTATCTGTATTTGTGTTTACTGCGGCAGTTCTGGCACCTTTCATGTTCTTCTGCGTGCTGTACTGTATCTGATATCCGGTAAGCTGTTTCCCAGGAGTCCATGTCACAGTCGCAGTTCTGGAAGCTGTGGATTTCAGAGTTTTCACAGAAACCGTTTGAGGATATACTCTGATAAAAATTTTTTTCACCAGTTTTTTATAGTTTTTGCCCTCTGTCGCAGTGATCGTGATCGTGGCTTTTCCGATATCTTTCGGAATAAACTTACTGCCTTTAACTGCTACGATTTTTGTATCAGAAGACTCATAAGTTACTTTTCCGTCTGTGACGATTTTCTTTGCAATGTTTCCTGAACTGCTGCCAAGTACTATGTCCTGACTACTGGCTGAAATTTCCGGAGATTTTTTTATGATTGTAAAGTTTACTGTTTTTTTGCCTGAATAAGTTCCTTTTCCGGTAATTGTTATATGTCCCTCTCCGGCATTTATATTGTCGGTATAAGTAAGTGTATAATCTTTACCTTCCTGCAAATCTGTATTTTTTCCTGTTTGTGAATCGCGTCTGATAACTTTTACGGATGGCTTCTTTGCTTTACCATCATAAGTATAATTTGTTGGAGTTACCTGGATTTTAATATTTGTATTATTAATATTGTTCTCCGGAAATGGAGTTGGTGTCGGTGCCGTCGGTCCGTTAACTGTTACATATTCCATGTCAGTGACATTTCCAATCTTCGCTGTAAGTTTTATTTTTCCACTCGAAACACCTGTTACGTTACCACCCTCATCAACACTGGCAACAGAAGGATCGCTGGATTTCCAGGTGATTGTTCCCGTAGTTCCTCTAATGGAATAAACTCTGCATCTGCATCCATAGAATTCCAGCCATGCCTTTGCCGTTTCATTGATCTCCAGTTTATTCTTTGACATCTTTATCGCTGCCCCGACTTCTGATTCGCTAAAGTCTACTTTCACTGTAACGTTCTTCTCAACAGAACCTCTCGTTTCATCCATCTGAGATCTGGAACTGAATTCACCGCTGGTTGTACTTTTCTTTACACCATCCTGATTAATAAAAGTACTAAATCCTACATAACGATAATCGGGATTTATCATCATAGTATAATGTCCTGTAACAGCATCTTTGTTTCCGTTTACCCAATCCGCCTTCTCTGCATAGAATATATTGATTCCGGGAACTATGGAGTTAACCTCTGCCTGATGCCAGGAAAGAATCTCACCCTTGCTCTTTATTCCTTTTGGAGATGCCACTGTAAAACAGCTCTGTTTGTTCGGTCTGGTATGTTCCGGATTAACAGAGGCTTCTGCTGCGCGGATTCTGGCTATGTATTCAAGATCTGATGACCATTTGAGCGGTACATAATCGGAAGGTTTCAGAAACCTTGATTCATCACGTGGGTCCCGAACAGCTTCTTCGCACGCCTCTTTACGAATCTGATTGACCCGATCAAGCGCAGCCTGTATATCCGCAATATAATCGCCTCTTATGCCAAGGGTAATATAACTGTTTGCTGATGCCTCCGCTGTCAGATCTTCGTCCTCGGGATAAGCATCTGGAATGTCATCCAGGTCGGTTTCCGCTTCTGCATCCTGACTCTGATTCTGACTCTGTTCCGTGTCTGAAATGTTCAAAGCTTCCGCGTCTGAAAATGCAGCTTCAGTAGCTGTATCTTTGTCCGCGTCTATGATGCTGTGTTCATCTGCACCTGCATTTACATTTACATTCGCATCCGTATCTACATTCACGCCCATACCAAATCCATCCGAAAACGAATCTGTAAACACATCTGTCGCTGCACTCTCTCCGTCAGAGCCTTCCGACTCAGATACAAACTCCCCGGCTGACACCACGCTCCCGGCTTCCGTCTGTGCATCACTGGCTGTAACAAGAGCACTGTCTGACATAATCAATGCCATACCTGTTAATATTGCTGCAAACTTTTTCACCTTCATGCCTGTCCCTCCTTAGTTTTCTAATTGTGGATTGTGTCGTTTTTTTCATTGTAACATCCACATGGATTCCCCACAATTAAATTAAATGAATATTAATTGGATATATCTGTTTTAACAGAATTTTTTTGTAATAATGAATTTTATTTCTGATAATCAAATTTTAAAAATTTCTCTTGTGAAGCCTTTCCATTTACGCTATACTAAGACCAAAGAGTTCTTCTGTTTCAGGAAGGACATATGAATGATCAAACGAAATTTCAAAGATCTGACTATACGAGATGCTTTCATGTTTGCAGCTGTAATGTCTGATCCGGAAATCTGTCGCAGAGTATTAGAACTTGCATTGGGAATCCCAATTTCAGAAGTACATATCCAGACAGAAAAAACTATGTCTTATCACTCCGAATATCATGGTGTACGTCTGGACGTTTATGCGGCAGATGTAAACAGAACACGTTTTAATGTAGAAATGCAGGTTACGCTACAGAAATTTCTTTCCAAAAGAAGTCGTTATTATCACGATCAGATAGATATGGATGCATTACTGACCGGAAATTCTTATGAGGATTTACCGGATACTTATGTTATATTTATCTGTGATTTTGATCCATTTGGAGATGGCTTGTATCGATATTCGACAGGTACTTATTGTGAAGAAACTGGAAATCGGATAAATGATGGAGTTAAGACGATTTATCTCAATGCACATGGAAAGAATCGAAAAGATATTCCAGAAAAATTATTAGAATTTCTGGATTATGTAAAAAACACCGGGCGCAGGAAAGAAATTTCAACTGCAGATCCATTTGTCAGACATTTGCAGAATACGATTGATACAATTAAGCAGGATCGTAGCATGGAGGAAAGATATATGCTCTTAGAAGAAATGATGCGTAATGAAAAACAGGAAGGACGTCAGGAAATAGCAGTTCAGTTTCTTTTGGATTCCCTGAACTCTAAATTTTCTGTTTCAACTGCTCTGAGCAAAAAAATCTCGTCAGAAACTGATATGAATAAGCTTCAATCATGGTTTCAACTTTCTCTGAAAGTAACTTCTCTGGAAGATTTTGAGAAAAATATGTAAGAGTATTTATCGTTTTATGATATTTATATTTTTGCTGCTATAAATTTCTTTTTGCATTTACCCTACAAAAATCTTTTCTCGTTTTTTATATCTATACTTTCTATACCTACATCAGGTAACTTACCCCTAAACCATAATACATATAGAAACAGCAGAACTCTTTTCACATTATTTGTAATTCTACACACCAAAAGTGTCACAAAAATTATTTTTACTATCACTCCATTAGTATTCCATAGACCCTCCAAATACCATCTGCTATACTCATTTTATAGATGAAAATTTAATAAAAAGGAGGAAAACATCTATGAAAAAGAATTTAAAAAAATTGATTGTCTTATTTACATGTCTGACAATCCTGCTTAGTGTCTCTATGGTGCAGGTATATGCAGCACCATCGATCTCCGCTAAGAAAGTTTCTGTCTACGTTGGAAAGACAAAACAGCTGAAAGTCAGTGGAACTTCGACGAGCGTAAAATGGACAACCAGCAACAGTAAAATAGTCACTGTTTCATCAAAAGGACTGATCAAAGGAAAAAAGGCGGGGAAAGCAATTGTTACTGCCACAACTTCCGGCAAACAGCTGAAATGTGCAGTTACCGTAAAAAATATAAATGCCAAAGCTAATAAGATTACCTTTAAAACCACTGACGGCGGAGATTTTGTCTTAAATTCCACAAAAGCAAATGTAAAATTTAAGATGGCTGCAGACTGTACAGATGTAAAAGCTTCTGTCACAGATGCAACTGGTAAAACTTATTATTCCAAAACTTTTTCCTCATGTACAAAGAATAAAGAATACTCTTTCCAGTGGAACGGAAAAACATCCAATGGTAAGAATGTTGAAGCAGGTGCTTACCGTATCTGCATCACCGCAGGTACTACAAAAACTTATTCCGCTTATCTGCGTGTATATGCAAAAACAGGTTTCTCAGGAGGAAATGGTTCTTCCTCTAATCCGTATAAAGTAAGTAATCTGGAACAGCTTCGTAAAATCGGCCTGTATCCAAATAAGCACTTTGTACAGACTGCAAACATCAGTGGCAATTATGAAAGTTTCCAGCCACTTTGTACAACAGATGCCCCATTTAGCGGAAGTTACAATGGTCAGGGATATACCATTTCCACCCTTAATATCAGCAGCGACTCCCATTCTGCATTGTTTGTAGCTGTTTCCGGAAACATATCAAATGTTAAAATCGATAGATTTCTGGTAAATGGACAAAGTGATGGTTACAAATATGATGGAATCGGCGCAATCACAGGAATAAACAAGGGAAGAATTATAAATTGTGTTATTACAAATACTAATATTACCGGTTCTGATTCCAATAGCTGTGGTGGGGTTTGTGGATTTAATGACGGTATTATTCAGAATTGTACTGCCCAAAATGTAACCTCTAAGACATCTACAAGAGAGGCAGATACTGGTGCCGGTTGTATTGTCGGCAAAAACTCTGGAAGTATCATAAGTTGTTCTGCAAAAAATATAACTGCATCAGGATGGCAAGCTGGTGGAATTACAGGAGTTAATACTAACAGCGGACAATGTGTCATGTGTGAAGTAACCGGCGTAGTCAACGTAAGCGCAATATTTAATTTTGGTAACAGTGCAGGTGCAATCGCAGGGATTAATGAAGGAACTGTAAGCTCCTGCTCTACAACCAGCGGAATAAAACTGGTTGGTTATGGTTCCGGAATTGTTGCGTGAGTTTTCCCGTGAAGTTTTTCTTGTGAAATTTTTCTTCCTGCGATATGATATATAATAATTTTGTAATTCAACGAAAGGAATGAAAAATGGAACTGTTAAACGGACGTCCGGCAGATACCACTGGACGATTAGAAAAGGAAATCCGCGTTTATGATCTGCTGGATTCTCTTGGCATTTCTTATCAGAGAGCAGATCATGAACCCGCAATGACGATTGAAGCCTGCCAGGATATTGATAAGCTGATGGAGACACATATGTGTAAGAATCTTTTTCTCTGCAACAGACAAGAAACAGATTTTTATCTTCTCCTGATGCCGGGTGACAAGAAATTTAAGACAAAAGAACTGTCGTCTCAGATTAATACTGCGCGTCTCTCTTTTGCCAATGAAACACATATGGAAGAATTACTGGATATTACGCCGGGTTCTGTGAGTGTTATGGGACTGATGAATGATAAAGATAATAAAGTGCAGCTTCTGATCGATGAAGATCTGCTGGCGCATCCTTATCTTGGATGTCATCCATGTATCAATACTTCCAGTCTCTGTATCAAAACAGACGATATCTTAAATACCTTTCTGCCAGCTGTGCATCATCAGCCACGGTATGTAAAACTTCTCGGAGAATAACGAAAAGCATAACTCCCAGTATCAAGTTTGTCTACAGTCTAAGGAGCAGGTTTCATGCCTGCTCCTGACTTTTTCCTGTTCTGTATTCTTTCGGGGACATTCCTTTTACTTTTTTAAACACTCTGGAGAAATATTTCTCGTCCCGGAACCCTACCCGATAGGCAATCTCATAAGTCTTAAGATAATTCTGCTCCAGATAGGTACATGCGCGTTCAATCCAGTTTAGTTTATCTTCCGGCAGGCAGTTTGCGTGAACTTCCTGAATATGGAGCTGTCCTGCGATGGCAGATGCTGCACTTTCGTGATCTCCTGTAAGCAGGACAGGATGTACTTTTTCTTCTGTCAGTCTGTCGATCATGTCCGGGCTTTCTTTACGGACTGTATCAGAAAGAGCCAGATATCCGGCTGCCATTCCGTCAACTGCCACATAAATAATGGTACAGCCTTTCATAAATAAATCCCTTCCTTTGTCATAGGCGGAAACCCACTGCCTTTAGGCGGTGGGAGGAGCCTTGTAAATTGTTACCCAATATGCTACAATAACCGTAGCAGTTT
>NZ_QUDO01000167.1 GCF_003477525.1 Ruminococcus sp. AF41-9 | reverse complement strand
GACGCAGCCTGTATTTCTGTGCGTGGATGATACGATGGTATCTAAATTTGGCACAAAATTTGAAAATGTTTCAAAACTGTTTGACCATGCTGCACACAACGGTTCCAACTATCTGAATGGACACTGCTTTGTGAGTGTCATGCTCTGCGTACCTGTCTGGAATAGGGATAAAGTATCTTATCTTTCCGTTCCTCTTGGTTATCGTATGTGGCAGAAAAAAGAATCTAAACTGGAACTGGCAGCCTCCATGATCCGGCAGGTTATGCCTGAATTTCACAGCAAAGATCATGTCATCATCCTTTGTGACAGCTGGTATACAAAACAGAACCTGGTATCCATCGTTGATGAATATCCGAATCTGGATCTGATTGGCAATGCAAGGATTGATTCCGTCATGTATGATCCTGCACCTGCACAGACCGGTCGTCGGGGACGTCCTGCCAAACATGGCAAACGCCTTTCTGTTGAAACAGATTTTACGTTTTCCAATGAAAAGATTG
>NZ_QUDO01000166.1 GCF_003477525.1 Ruminococcus sp. AF41-9 | reverse complement strand
CGGAACTGTCCTGGGAAGAAAATTTATCGATCATCCCAGTGAAAAAGACCGGATGTACCGTACATTGGGACGGATCCGCAGATTCCAGAGGGAACATGGTTCTGCGCAGACACAGGGAAGATGGGCATATACGAAACGTCTGAATACAGAACTGGGTAAAAAGATTGCAGGTGCGATTGTAAGATATGCGGAAGAAAACCATGCAGATGTGATCGTGTTCGAGTATCTGGAGATGCAGGGGAAGATATCGGGAAAGAAAAAGCAGAAACTGCACCTGTGGAGAAAAAGAGATATCCAGAAGTGTTGTGAACATCAGGCACACAGGAAAGGGATGCGGGTATCCAGAATCTGTGCATGGAATACCAGCAGACTGGCTTATGATGGTTCCGGGGTGGTAACACGTGACTGGGAAAATCACAGCCTCTGTACTTTCCAGACAGGAAAACGATATCATTGTGACCTGTCAGCATCCTGTAATATAGGGGCGAGATATTTTATAAGGGAACTTTTAAAACCCCTTCCGGCAAC
>NZ_QUDO01000165.1 GCF_003477525.1 Ruminococcus sp. AF41-9 | reverse complement strand
GATTGTGTCAATTTACAATCAATTTCTATTCAATGTGGTTTTCAGGCAGGTTCTGTAAAATAAGCTCAGAACAAACAATAACGGGAGGAGCTTATGCAACAGAATATTGAATTTGAGCGGTGCATTGATTTTCTGGTACGGATGATTGATAAGTACGGTGCTGAAGTCCTCCGGGAGTTGGAGGAAGAAAAACAGAATAAGGAAGAAAAAGAAGCGGCAGTTTTCTGAAATACAAAATGTAAATCAGACTGTCGCTTTTTTCATGCATTTTTAAATCAAATAAATTTTAAAAGCTGATGCAGAGTGTGTGGCTCATTATTCTGAGAAGCGGTAATACGAGTATCAAATGGCTTGAAATGATTCTGCGTATAAAAGCTCAGAAGAAATTCATTATCTTCGCATTCAAGAAACTCCATAACGCCACCTACGGAATATTTGAGACTGGATATGGTTTCCAGTGCAAATCCCAGTAGAATATTTCCAGGAATTCGTTTTTCCTTTGGAAGAGAATAGTTCTTTCCCAACTGGGC
>NZ_QUDO01000164.1 GCF_003477525.1 Ruminococcus sp. AF41-9 | reverse complement strand
ATGCATGTTCCTATGCAAAGGTTGATTATTCCAGATTTATGAATACCACTGCCCGGATTGCCTTGAAGCTGATACCGGATTCATTACGGACGCAGCCTGTATTTCTGTGTGTGGATGATACGATGGTATCTAAATTTGGCACAAAATTTGAAAATGTTTCAAAACTGTTTGACCATGCCGCACACAACGGTTCCAATTATCTGAATGGACACTGCTTTGTGAGTGTCATGCTCTGTGTACCTGTCTGGAATGGGGATAAAGTATCTTATCTTTCCGTTCCTCTTGGTTATCGTATGTGGCAGAAAAAAGAGTCTAAACTGGAACTGGCAGCCTCCATGATCCGGCAGGTTATGCCTGAATTTCACAGCAAAGATCATGTCATCATCCTTTGTGACAGCTGGTATACAAAACAGAACCTGGTATCCATCGTTGATGAATATCCGAATCTGGATCTGATTGGCAATGCAAGGATTGATTCTGTCATGTATGATCTTGCACCTGCACAGACCGGTCGTCGGGGACGTCCTGCCAAACATGG
>NZ_QUDO01000163.1 GCF_003477525.1 Ruminococcus sp. AF41-9 | reverse complement strand
AAAAAGAAACTTATTACGGATATAAAGTACATGCTTTAATCACATTGGAAGGATACATTGCATCATTTGAGATCACACCGGCATCTACAGATGATCGCGAAGGATTACGTGATCTGACAGCTCATTGGTCTAATGTTACAATCTTAGCGGATAAAGGCTACGTTGGAAAAAACATGGGACAGGAAATGCAGGAAAAGAATATCTGTCTTTTTGCTCTGAAACGTTCCAACAGTAAGGAAAACTGGCCAAAATCCGTACGTCAGTTAATATTCAAACTGAGAAGACGGGTAGAAACCGTATTCTCTCAATTGAGTGGTCAGTTAAATGCAGAAAGAGTGTTAGCCAAAAGCTTTCAGGGGTTATGTACCCGTTTGGTTAATAAAGTACTGGCATACAATCTCTGCATTGCATTGAACAGTATTTTCGGTGAAACCTGTGAAATTGGAAAAATCAAGAAATTGATATTTTAAAAATTTTATTCTTTCAATAACTACAGGGATTCTTTGCGGTTTCACAGGTTTTCACATAATTTATTTGAAGTAGCACAATAGGTTAA
>NZ_QUDO01000162.1 GCF_003477525.1 Ruminococcus sp. AF41-9 | reverse complement strand
GGGGCGTCAAAGCCTACCGAAGAATATCAAACTCCGAATGCCGCGTAATCGATTATCGGGAGTCAGACTGCACGAGATAAGTTGGGCGGTCAAAAGGGAAAGAGCCCAGACCTCAGTTAAGGTCCCCAAGTGCGCGTTAAGTGGAAAAGGATGTGGGATTTCGAAGACAACCAGGATGTTGGCTCAGAAGCAGCCATCCATTCAAAGAGTGCGTAATAGCTCACTGGTCGAGAGGTCCTGCGCCGAAAATGTCCGGGCTGAAACGCGCCACCGAAACTAAGGACCGAAAGGTTGGTAGAGGAGCATTGCATGCGGAACGAAGCAGTACCGTAAGGAGCTGTGGACTGCATGGAAGAGAGAATGCCGGAATGAGTAGCGAGATAGAGGTGGGAATCCTCTAGGCCGAATATCCAAGGTTTCCAGAGTAAAGCTGATCTGCTCTGGGTAAGTCGGGGCCTAAGGCGAGGACGAGAGTCGTAGCCGATGGACAACAGGTGGAGATTCCTGTACTGCGGTATGACAGAACTGTGGGGACACGTAAGGAAAGCGGAAGCCGGGAATGGA
>NZ_QUDO01000161.1 GCF_003477525.1 Ruminococcus sp. AF41-9 | reverse complement strand
TCCATTCCCGGCTTCCGCTTTCCTTACGTGTCCCCACAGTTCTGTCATACCGCAGTACAGGAATCTCCACCTGTTGTCCATCGGCTACGACTCTCGTCCTCGCCTTAGGCCCCGACTTACCCAGAGCAGATCAGCTTTACTCTGGAAACCTTGGATATTCGGCCTAGAGGATTCCCACCTCTATCTCGCTACTCATTCCGGCATTCTCTCTTCCATGCAGTCCACAGCTCCTTACGGTACTGCTTCGTTCCGCATGCAATGCTCCTCTACCAACCTTTCGGTCCTTAGTTTCGGTGGCGCGTTTCAGCCCCGGACATTTTCGGCGCAGGACCTCTCGACCAGTGAGCTATTACGCACTCTTTGAATGGATGGCTGCTTCTGAGCCAACATCCTGGTTGTCTTCGAAATCCCACATCCTTTTCCACTTAACGCGCACTTGGGGACCTTAACTGAGGTCTGGGCTCTTTCCCTTTTGACCGCCCAACTTATCTCGTGCAGTCTGACTCCCGATAATCGATTACGCGGCATTCGGAGTTTGATATTCTTCGGTAGGCTTTGACGCCCC
>NZ_QUDO01000160.1 GCF_003477525.1 Ruminococcus sp. AF41-9 | reverse complement strand
TCCATTCCCGGCTTCCGCTTTCCTTACGTGTCCCCACAGTTCTGTCATACCGCAGTACAGGAATCTCCACCTGTTGTCCATCGGCTACGACTCTCGTCCTCGCCTTAGGCCCCGACTTACCCAGAGCAGATCAGCTTTACTCTGGAAACCTTGGATATTCGGCCTAGAGGATTCCCACCTCTATCTCGCTACTCATTCCGGCATTCTCTCTTCCATGCAGTCCACAGCTCCTTACGGTACTGCTTCGTTCCGCATGCAATGCTCCTCTACCAACCTTTCGGTTCCTTAGTTTCGGTGGCGCGTTTCAGCCCGGACATTTTCGGCGCAGGACCTCTCGACCAGTGAGCTATTACGCACTCTTTGAATGGATGGCTGCTTCTGAGCCAACATCCTGGTTGTCTTCGAAATCCCACATCCTTTTCCACTTAACGCGCACTTGGGGACCTTAACTGAGGTCTGGGCTCTTTCCCTTTTGACCGCCCAACTTATCTCGTGCAGTCTGACTCCCGATAATCGATTACGCGGCATTCGGAGTTTGATATTCTTCGGTAGGCTTTGACGCCCC
>NZ_QUDO01000016.1 GCF_003477525.1 Ruminococcus sp. AF41-9 | reverse complement strand
CGTCATATTTTATATAACATATTCTTATATCACTGAACTTACTTAGAAAGTTTTATAGATTTTAAATTATAATTTCACGGATTATAATTTATATGTATTTTCGAAATATGAGATTTCCTTTTTCATTTCTCTCGTGTTAAGCAATCATAAACTTAACTTCTTAAATCCACAACTGTTTATTTCTCCTCTGCACTTTCTCACGTTTCTTATTGAACATAAATGGCAAATGTTCCGAAATCAATGGAAAGTAATACTACGAATGAAAAAGTATCTTCTTATTTCTTTCTCAATATCCTGTATTTTCTATACCTGATATTCTTCTGATGCAAAGCTTCAATCTATATCATCTATATTTTTCAATTTCTGATATACATTTCAAAATATCGTTCTTACCTTCAATTTCTCTGTTCCCTGAAACTCTTCTTTCAGGCTAACTATTGAGATAAGGGTTATACTCTTCTGATCAAATATTTCTTTACATATTTATCAGAATCTTTGTACCAGGTTCGTGACAGATATTCAATATGAGTAATCGCTTCTATAATACCCTGAATACGTTTTTTCCTTACTTAACTGTGCGTATCTTTTTATTTTCAGGAAAATAATCTTTTACTGTTATGTATCCGGTCTTTCTTGCAGGAAATGCAATTCCTGTCACTCTCTCATATTGATGAAGTTATAAGTTCTTTCCCAATGGAATCACCTGAACCTTTCTCATATTTTCATCCTTTTCATTGTAACATTTATATATACTATGAATTGAATGAATTTCTTTGATTTTTGATTTTGTTTCCTGTTTTCTTTTGATGTGATTATAATACCACCGCTCCCCATATTTGTCAATACATTTTTGCATTTTATTTCATTATTTTCTTTCTATTATTATTTAATTTGAGCAAATTTCACAATATTTATATTTATCTTATGTTTTTCTGACTATTTATTCAAAATAAACATTTCCTAGACACTGTTTTCACTCCCGTCTGCCAGTTCCCAGCAGGAAAATAAAATGGTTTCAACCGCATTTGCAGGGATCGTAGTAACTCTTAGTGCCCAGATTCCGAAACCGCGGTTGAAACCATTTTATTTTTCTGCGTCCCCTTTGCCCCTCATCGTCAAAAAAGGTACAGCCGCATAAACAACTGTACCTTTGAAACTCAAAGTTATTTCTATTTCCTATTATAATTAATCAGGCACCCTTTAAGAATAATCTCACGCTCATCATCCGTAAGCTCCCCAAGAGCCACCTCAAATTCCTTCAACTCACTCTCACCTACAACATACCCCTTAATCACATCATCCTTCTCAGCCACAGCCTTACGGATTTCCGGGAAGAACAGATAATCTCCATTTGCAAACGGAAGCTCACCCTCTTTGATCAGGAATGGAAGCATACCCCAGTTGATCAGATTAGAACGATATCTCTTGGTTGCATATTCATTGGCAATATTTGCCCAGCCGCCAAGCACTTTCTGACAGGAAGCAGCCTGCTCACGCGCAGAACCATCACCAGGTTTCACAGCAAAGATCGTACTTCCCACACCAAGATTCTCCTTACTTACATCCGGATAAGATTTCTTAATCACATCCATAACCGGTTTCATCTCCGGAAGTGCATCCACCGGACATTTACCTTCCTGAATTGCTTCCTGCGCTTTCTGAACCTCTTTCGCACGTCCCACATAAGCCGGATCCTTTCTGGAAAGTGTAAACTCAGCCAGTCCAAGCGGGTTGGAACGATAAGAAGAAGTCTCACCGGACGGGATCAGCTCATCTGTAGTGGTAACCGGATCATGAATCTCAGAAACAACTTTCACGATCAGATTCTCCGGCAGTGCTGCCATCTTTGGCCAGTCCTTAATGTTCGGACCAAACTGAATCTCAACACTCGGATCTGCAACACCCTTGCTGTCAAAGACACGGTTCTCATAAATAGTCTTGTCAAAGAAATACTTCTGTCCTGTATAACCACCAGTGTAATCTTCTGCCGAAGTCAGGAAGCCTTTGTTTGCTGCTGTTGCTGCGATAGAACGCGCATCCATAAGTGCAACAGAAGAAATCTGACCATTCTGGATCTTGGAACCTTCACGGTTCGGGAAGTTTCTGGTTGTATGACGGATACTGAATGCATTATTAGCCGGAGTATCTCCCGCACCAAAGCACGGACCACAGAAAGCAGTCTTCACAACAGCACCGGTTGCCAGCAGATCAGCCAGAACACCATTCTTAGCCAGCTCCATATAAATCGGAGTACTTGCCGGATAAACACTTAATGTAAAGGCATCTGCTCCAATGCTCTTACCTTTCAGGATATCTGCCGCTGCACAGATATTCTCAAATCCGCCGCCTGCACATCCTGCGATAATTCCCTGCTCCACATACAGTTTGCCGTCAATGACTTTGTCTCTTAATGTATAAGGAACTTTTCCATCCAGGCTGACCTGTGCTTTTTTCTCAACATCAGCCAGAATATCATCCAGATTCGCCTTCAGTTCATCAATGGTATAAGCGTTGCTCGGATGGAACGGCATGGCAATCATTGGTTTGATCTCGCTCAGGTCGATTTCCACACATCCGTCATAGTATGCTGTTTCACCTGGTTTCAGTTCCTTGTAATCTTCACTTCTGCCATGGATCTCATAGAACTCCTGAATCTTCTCATCTGTCTGCCAGATAGAGGAAAGACAGGTTGTCTCTGTTGTCATAACATCCACGCCGATACGGAAATCAGCACTTAAATTTGCCACACCAGGTCCGACAAATTCCATTACTTTATTCTTTACATAGCCATTGGCAAATACTTTTCCGATAATTGCAAGCGCAACGTCCTGAGGACCTACGCCCGGACGTGGAGAACCTGTCAGATAAATTGCAACAACTCCCGGCATATTGATATCATAAGTCTGGGAAAGAAGCTGTTTTACAAGCTCCGGTCCACCTTCACCCATTGCCATGGTTCCAAGGGCACCATAACGGGTATGACTGTCGGAACCGAGGAGCATTTTGCCGCCTGCTGCAAGCATTTCTCTTGCAAACTGATGGATAACTGCCTGATGAGGCGGTACATATACGCCGCCATATTTCTTGGCACAGGTAAGTCCAAACATATGGTCATCTTCATTAATGGTTCCGCCTACTGCGCAAAGAGAGTTGTGACAATTTGTCAGAACATATGGCACCGGGAACTTCTCAAGCCCTGACGCACGGGCTGTCTGAATAATACCGACAAAGGTGATATCATGAGAAGTCAGTTTATCGAATCTGATCTGAAGCTTCTCCATATTTCCAGAAGTATTGTGCGCTTCCAGAATTGAATAGGCGATCGTGTTCTTCGCTGCTTCTTCTTTGGAAACAGGAACATCTGCCTGATTCTCCGGAACGATCTTCTGACCATTCAGTAAATATACTCCGGTATCGTATAATTTCATAATGTATCCTCCATTCTGGTTTTTTGCATGTCATTCAGATTGTACCGCCGCCCTGCCTTCTTATGGCAAAGATATCCGGTCGTACACTTTCACACGCTAATTTACGGAAATTTAAACTTAATTATAGTGTATTTTGAGGGAATAATCAAGTACAGAACACCAAGTATTTTTTTGCATCCAAATCCCGTTTTAAACCGACAGATATTCCCACCTGAACCAAAAAGCATAAAGAAATCCCCCGGAAAGTAAGGAGTCACACACCTTCCAGGGGATTCTTGGCTAAATTGTAAGAGGTATGCCAAACGCTGCCAATGAACAGCAGCCCGGCAAAACGGCATCAGCCTTTCACAGCTCCGGATACCATACCTTTGATAATTTCTTTGCTGAATGCAAAATACAGAATAACAACCGGTGCCATAGTGATCAGCATAGCTGCCATCTGTTTCGGATAATCAGATGCAAACTGTCCTTTGAACTGGGTCAGTGCAAGAGGAACGGTCTGCAGGCTTACGTCCTTGATCAGAACCAATGCAAATGAAAATTCATTCCAGCAGCTAAATACCTGAATGATTGCTACCGTAGTAAGGATCGGACGGCAGATCGGAAGAATGATCGTCCATAAAGTATGAGTGAAATTACTTCCATCGATCGCTGCTGCTTCTTCCAGAGAAACCGGAATCGTTTTGACATAACCTTCTACCAGAAAGATTCCCATCGGAAGTCCGAAAGAAACATATGGAAGAAGAAGGGTAAACCATCTGTTGTTGATCCCGCATTTCTGGAATACAACATAGATCGGAACCAGAAGGGAATGAATCGGGATCAGCATACCCATCAGGAACATCACATATAACACACGATTCAGTTTAAAATGAACACGGGCAAGAATATAACCTACGATAAAACTGAACAGAATGATCAGGATAATGGAAAGTCCTGTCGTTCTGACACTGTTCATCATAGACTCACCCAGATGATAATCTTTGTTGCTGAGGATCTTTATGTAGTTGATCAGGGTTGGATTTTTCGGCAGACCCATGATATCTGCGTTAAATACACGTTTCTCTTTCAGAGAGGAATATGCCATCCACACGATTGGGAAAATGCAGGAGAGTGAAAAGATGATCAGGATCACGTTCATGACTACTGCTGCGATCTCTTTTCTCACTTTGTGAGTTTTCGGTACGTTCTTCGTATTCATAATCTCATGCCTCCTTTTCCCTGGTCAGATATTTGATAAGCCCCTGTGAACCTCCGATTACCAAAAGAGATAACACAAAGATTGCTACAGAAATACAGCTGCCATAACCCATGTTGCTCTGGCTGAAGGATACCTGATATCCGTACATTGCCATAACCATGGATGCGGTACCAGGACCACCTTTGGTCATAACATAAATATTATCGAAAGCTTTCATATTACCGGCTACGCAGAGGGTAATACATACAAGCATTGTGTTCTTGATCAGCGGCAGAGTAATGTACCATGCAGTCTGGATGCCATTTGCCCCGTCGATCTGTGCGCTCTCAAAAATCTCTGTATCAATAGAGGCGATCGCAGACAGAATAATTACCATATAATAACCAATGAACTGCCAGATCAGAGGAATGGTTACACAAAGCATAACAATTTTGGAATTGTTTAACCATACCTGACAGAGATCCGGTCTTCCAATTGCTTTTAAAAACCAGTTGATCAGACCATATTTATTATGGTAGATCATATTCCAGATCAGACCGATACAAACTGCTGCGATCGTACTCGGGAAAAATCCGAAGGTACGATGGATGCCTTTTAATCTGGTAGATTTGGCATTTACCATAAGGACAAGGATAAATGCGATACCGATCTGTCCGATGATACACGCGATTACCAGATAAATATTGTGTCCAAATGACTGCCAGAATGTTGTATCGTGAATAAGCTGTTTATAGTTTGCAAGTCCGTTGAATGTTTTCATCGGACCGCCCTTCCATTCGAAGAAGCTGTAAACCAGTGCTGTCACCAGCGGAACAAATACAGTAAATACAAACATCAAAACAGGTACGAGCAGATATAAAATAAGTGTTTTCTTTTTGGGCTTGATCGTCGTCAACATATGCTGTTACCTCTCTTTCCTGAAAAATCCCCGGATTATACTATTACAGAAAAGCCAGCCCACCATAACTGTTTTACACCTTTGCAGTTATGCGTTAAATTTTATTCATATAATAGTACAAAACCGCCCCGCCCACCACAGTGGGCAGAACGGTTACTTTGCATTGCTTTCCGTAACCGAATCAGGAAACTGTTTCAGTTCGGTTTCAATTATTAATAGTTCTCTTCGTATGCTTTCTGAGCGTTTTCAGCTACTTCTTCAGGTGTCATTTCACCGTTCATCATAGTCTGAAGGTCTGTGTTCAGAACATCCCATACAGCACTGTTGATGTAGGAGTCATAAATTTCACATTTTGTTGTATCAACATATGAGTAGTTGTAGAAATCCTGTGTGATCTGGTCAAATTTGCTCAGGTCAACATCGTCTGTCTTTGTTAATCCGCCAAGTGCATAGTTCTCTGCTACATAGGTAGAGAATGCAGGTCCTGTGATCTCCTGTGCAAGATCGATCGCTGCTGCTAATTTATCAGGATCATCTGCAACCTTAGGATTGATTGCTACTGCATATCCAAGACCGATGTTCTGAGAATCAGGATCTTCTGTTGCATCTGCCGGCTGTGGAAGAACTGCAAATCCGATGTTATTGAATTTCTCTTCATCGCTGTCTTTCAGAGTTGCTGCAATATAGGATTCATCCCAGTTACCACCGATGAATGCTGCTGCATCACCGGAGATGTAGTATTCACGTGCATCTTCGTTTGTTACAGAGTTGTAATCTTCGTTAAAGATATCTGTTTCTGTGAACAGGTGCTGTGTTTCTGTCAGAGCTTTTACAAATGCTTCATCTGTAAATGCTGCACCGTCTTTGTCGATCAGGCTCTGGAACCAGTCTTTACCTGTGTATCTGTCACCCAGTGTAGAAAGGAAGTCACTGTTTGCCTGCCATTTACCGCCGTTACCAAATGCTACAGTGTCGATTCCCTGATCTTTGAAGTATTCAGAAGCTTTCTCTACATCTTCCCATGTTGACGGGAATGCATCGTATCCTGCTTCTTTCCACATTGCTTTATCATAGATCACTACTGTACAGGTACCACCTGTCAGTACCGGGTATCCATAAATCTTATCGCCTTCTTTAAATGGTGTAAAGTAATCCTGATCATACTGATCATAATATGGAGAAGCTTTAATGGTATCTGTCAGATCCATGATCAGTCCCTGCTCAGCCCATGCTTTGGTATTCATACCCTGAAGAAGGAATACGTCCGGAAGGTTATCTGCTGCTGCAAGAGTAGCGATCTGTGTTTTGTATTCTGCGTTTGCAAGAACGTTCTCATTTAAGTTGATATCCGGATGAGCATCGTTCCATGCTGCCAGTACGGTACGGAATCCATCAGAACCACCGTTTCCTTCGGATTCTTCGGATGTGGAGTAATGCATGATCTCCAGATCTCCTTTGTAAGCCAGATCATTATTTGCAACATCTGTTGCTGCGCTTACCATAGATGCACCCATCATAGATGATACTGTTGCTGCTGCCAGAGCAATTGCCATAACTTTTTTCTTCATTGTGTGTCCTCCTTTAATTAAATAAATGATTTCCTACACATTTGGGTGTTGGGTGTGTGTCGATGGATTTCGTCCCTGTCCGGGCTTTTCGAAACACCGATCTGATTAAGTTTTGTTGGTTTCGCTCTACTTAATCGTTTTCTTTCCCTTATTAAACAGCACTTTCTCTGATTTGTCAACCGTGTTTTTACTTAAATTATGCTTTTCGTATAAAATAGATTATATTTAATCTGTTTATTTGTGCATTTTTACTCAATTGCTTTTCGCTTATGTTTGTTATTTTAAATTATTTTTCGACATTTACATTCATATATTTATAATTTTCAATTTTTAAGCGTAAACGTTTTCGTTAATAAAGTATCATTCCTGCCCGTTTCCGGAATTCATCCTGTAATCTTCTCTTAAAATTCCAGCTCCGGCCCCCAGATTTTCCCCGTTTTTCAGCATTTCTTTCACTTTTCGCTGTAAAGAAGTCTGTTCCGGAAGCTCCTGCCATGGAGTATCCGGCATTTTCCCAAATACCCATTCCATATATTCCTTATCCTGCGGCATATCTTCTTCTATCTGAAAAAGGATCTGAAATTTTCGGATATTAGAGCTATCTTTCATAAGTGCTCCAAGCCTTGGAGACAGAAGCCAGGATTCACAGAAATATTCCGCATCTGCAAAATCCGGATAAATTTTTTCCAAAAATTCTCCTGCCTTCTTCAGTGATTCCTGTACCTTCTCCGGGGTAAAGTCCGCATCAGAAGGAATGTGAATGCTGATTGCCTTTTTTCCTCTGAACCGGCACATTTCATACTCCAGCTCTCCAATCCGGAACAAAGTCATGCTCACCTGGCGGTAGGTCCACCATCCTCTGTCAAAAACGACCGTCCCGGTTCTCTCCCGACATTCTCCCAGAAAACGGGTAAAGCACTTCATGGTATCAAAATAAATTTCATCTGAAATGCCCTTCTCTTTATAGCGGTCATAGTCCCTGCATACGCACACAAGCTGGCACGCCAGCATTTTCATATGTTCTTCGTCCCTGCCCAGGCAGTTTTCAAGCTGGCGATAGGCTTCTGCCGCTGTTTTTGCCTCCGTCAGACGTCCCATCTGTTTCTCCATTTCCGACAGATTCAAGGCTTCTTTTTCCTTCATCATCTTTTGATACGCATCTTCCGGAAGCCCGATTCCTTCACATAACTGCTGTAATTCCATATTGTTTTTCCTCCCATAAATATAGCAATTGCTTCGCTGTTCCTGCATTCAGTACATTGCCAGACGCATTGCTGCGCACAGAGTGAACAGTAGCCTGCTCCCACTATTATAGCATTTCCTTTCCCTTTTTTTCATTGCAACCTGAAAGAAAATCCGTTATACTGATTTACGCAATCAATACGGACCGGAGGTGACAACTATGTTTCGTTTATGGGGGAAAATATGGAAAGACAATCGCTTACTGAAAGATACCGTCATCTGTGATGACTCTGAAGATACAAGAACGCACAAAATTTTCCGTGGTCTGGAAAGCATCTGCTATGAGATGGATCTGGGAAATCCTATCTGGCTGGAATCCACCATCAGGCACTTTAAGAAACACGGAAAAGCACGATTTTATCAGGATAATTTTATTGAACAGATTGACTTCGACTATCTGGAAATCCAAGTGATCGAAGAAGATGATGAGTAATCCCTGATTTGCTGCGCAGCTTTATACCAAATAATGTAAAATAAAAGCAGAAATATTTTTCCATTCACTGTTTCCTCCACTGTTTTTATACAACAGGGAAAACCGTAGTTCATCGTTAATGTGGAAAATATTTCTGCTTTATCTGTTTCATTTGCTTCATTTGTTTTATTTGCTTTATCCGTTTTATTTACTTTATCCGTATTTGCTTATTTTTCTTATTTACTACGTTGTTTTTCTCTTTTCTTCTTTCTTCCATACGCTCCTCTATTCCATAAATTCCCGTATGATCTCCCGCATGATTTCTTCCTCCTCCGGGCTCAGCATTCTGCTGAAATGGCTTCCTGCTGCCGCAGTCTGGCGGATGCTGTCGGCAATATGTTCCACGATTTCTTCCTTCTCTGCCTCACTTGGTTTCTCTGCTGCCGGAACCTCTTCCACCCATGTCCGGACATGTTCCACATAATCCGAAAGAGTATTCATAAGAAGCTCTTCCTTATATGTAAAATCCAATGCCTGTCTGAGCAAAAGCAGCGCAGTCGGAACGATTGCTCCCACATAAAGGTATCCCAGAGGAAGTCCGTCCCACTCTGTGACCCTGCCGCTCAGAAAAAAGGCCAGTCCAAGAAGAACCGTGCAAAACAGCGACGGATACCACACCAGCCGGTTCATGCGGCTTAACAGCCTGTCTCTCGTTTTCCAAAGGTTCAGCCATTTTTCTTTGAGATTCGTCTGCATCCCTGTATTCTTTCTGATCAGTCTTCGATAAGTAAGATGTGTGGCCAGCATCCCCAGCACTCCCAGCCATCCCAGTACGGTCATGGCATAGAGCAGAAGATGCAGGTTCATGATTTTCTCCAGCATAACATCCTCCTTACAATATCCTCGATTGAGCTGATAGATTTATTATACTGCCACACACAGCATCAGGGAATAAAAATCGTTCATCAAATTCTCCAAAAAAAATACAGAATCTGCAAGTCTGCGATTCTGTATTTTCTATGCATTCTGTTGATATCAGTTATTACATCTGACTATGAGATCTGATTATTCCACCTGGTCCTCACATCTTCTGAAGTTTCTCTACCACTTCTTCAAATTTCATAAAGTGGGATGCTTTCACAAGGATGGTATCTCCCTGCTGCACATATCCTTCCAGATGTTCCAGAAGGCTTTCTCTGTCCGGTTCGTAGATTACTTTCAGATCCGGGTTGGTCTGTATTGCTTTTTCTGCCATGCTTTTGCAGAGTTTTCCGGTACAGATGAGAACATCAATGTCGCATTTGCCCGCGTGTTCTCCGACGCTTTCATGAAGCTGCACTTCATCTGTGCCAAGTTCTCCCATATCTCCCAGAACCGCTACTCTGCGTCCTGAGCCATCCTGCAGAACATCCAGAGATGCCTTCATGGACATCGGATTGGCATTATAACAGTCATCTACGATCAGGAACTTCTCTGTATCGATCATTCGGAAACGTCCGCTGATCGGTTCCAGGCTCTCGATTCCTGCTTTGATCTGCTCGTCTGTCAGACCATAAATCCGTCCCACTGCTGCCGCTGCCAGCGCATTATATACCATATGACGGCCAGGCATCGGAATATCCACTTTAAAAGAATCTTCTCCCATATGAATGGTGCAGGTCATGCCCTTTAATCCTCTGCTTACGATCTCATCTCCGTAAACCTGGCATCCCTGACTCATGCCAAAGAATACCGGAGCAATGCCTTCCTGTTCTTTCACTGTAGAAAGTTTATCATCATCCCCGTTCAGCACAATATGTCCGTCCGGTCTTAAGAATTTAAAAATCTCTGTTTTTGCTTTCAGCACACCGTCTCTGTCTCCCAGATTCTCCAGATGGCAGGTTCCGATGTTTGTGATCACGCAGGTATCCGGTCTGGCGATCCTGGCCAGTCTGGTCATCTCGCCGAAATCGCTGATTCCCATTTCCAGCACTGCCATCTCATCCTCATCACGAAGGCGGAATACAGTCAGCGGAAGACCCAGTTCATTGTTAAAGTTTCCCTGTGTTTTTAAGGTGCGGTATTTCTGGCTGAGTACAGATGCAATCACTTCCTTGGTGCTGGTCTTGCCTACACTTCCGGTAATTCCCACAACCGGAATCTCAAGCTGTTTCAGATAAAATTCTGCAATATCCTTTACCGCCTGCAAGGAAGATTCCACTACAATATACGGAAAATCTGCCTGTTCAAGCACTCTCTCTGATAACGTTGCCAGAGCACCTGCCGCCATTACCTGCGGGATAAATTTATGTGCATCCACTCTTTCCCCCACGATTGGCACAAACAGGCAGCCCTTGTCTGCTTTTCTGCTGTCTGTGATGATGGAAGATACTTCTTCCTGAAGTTTACCGGCAGGACCATAATACGTGCCGCTGCAAACCTGTGTGATATTTTCCAATGTTAAATTCTTCATAATATTTTGTCTGTATCTTCTTTCTTATCATGATAAGATCAGGAGCCAAAAGCATTCACTCCCAACCTGATATTTCTTCATATTTTTTTACTGATATTTCTTCATGGAACTTCGATCAGTTTCTCGCACAGAGTCGGATAGTCAATTCCCAGAACTTTTGCTTCCTGCGGGATCAGGCTGGTCGGTGTCATTCCCGGAAGAGTGTTTGCCTCCAGACAATACATATCGCCGTTTTCCTTCATCATAAAGTCAAGACGGCAGTAGCCTTCCATGAACAGAGCCTTTGCACCTGCTTCTGCATAATGCTGCATTTTCTCTGTAAGTTCCGGAGAAATTTCTGCCGGACATGTCTCGATTGTAGAACCTGCCTGATATTTGTTCTTGTAATCATAAAATCCCTGGATCGGTGCGATCTCGATGATTGGATATGCTTTTCCATCTACCACTGCAACGGAAAATTCACGGCCCTTGATATATTCCTCTACAACAACTTCATCCTCATAAGAGTAAGCATTTTTCAGTGCCTGCTCATACTCTGCCTGGTCATGTACAATGTAAACACCTACACTGGAACCACCGCAGCATGTTTTTACTACTACCGGGAAATCCATTCCCAGAGCTTTTACATCCGTAGTCATCTCTGCTTTTGTCATGGATGTTCCGTGAGGAGTCGGAACATGGTTCATCAGGAACATCTGCTTGGTGATACCCTTATCCATTGCCATGGCACTGCTCAGGTATCCGGTTCCTGTGTATTTAATTCCCATCAGGTCAAAAGCGGCCTGCACTTTTCCGTCTTCTCCGTTTGCTCCGTGAAGTCCCAGGAATACAATGTCTGCAAGTTCACATAGCTTCAGGATGTTCGGTCCGAAGAAACTTCTTCTTTCTGCTTTCATGCTCTCAATTCTGTCATTAAATCCGGACATATATGCAGATGCCGCATCCACATCATATTCCTGTGGGAAAGGATTCTCCCAGTCCACATTTTCCACTCCGCAGAAAATATCTGCAAGAACAGCCTGATGACCTTTCTGACGCAGGGCTTTGCAGATTCCTGTACCTGATGTAATAGAAACTGTACGCTCTGTACTTGTTCCACCTGCTAAAACTACAATCTTCATTTCTTTCTTCTCCTTTATCTACTCTCTGATAATCAGTATATTTATCAAACGAATAAACGCATCCGTTTCACTCCCTGATCTGATCAGTTTCTGTTTTGGTCTGTCTGTAATTTCTGTTTTTGTCTACTCATAAATAACTACCGGTGTATTCTTTTCCACATTACTGTAGATAATCTGCACCTGATCGGTCGGTGCACAGATACTTCCATGCGTTCCCTCAAATTCATAAAGCTGTTCTCCGAAAGAACCTCTCCATGGTGCATCATTGATCCCCAGATTTCCGTCAAACGGAATCCAGTAATTTACCGCAGAAGGATAATCCTCTCCGTTCACTGTATAACCGCTTTTCGTCTCTCCCACAGTATAGCATCCGGTAGGTGTTGCACAGTTTGGTACATATGGATTCCCCGACACAACAGGTGCATCTGCGATCGGTGTTCCTTTTTTATAGAATACCATCCTCTGTGCGGTCAGGTCAATCTCTATATAAGTATATCCGATATCATTTGTCTTGCGGCTTAAGCCTTCCTGCGCATAGACAGGCTCTCTCACCTGCGTCTCACCGTTTTCGATGATCTCTGCCAGAGCTTTAACCTCTGCCTCCTGATCGATTTTCCAGCCATAAGTCCCGCCCATAATGGAAATCCCGCGTCCATCATAAGTAGAAAATGTCCGGTCCATTCCAACAGTGTCGTATGTGGCCGCCAGTCCGCTGATATAGGATGCCATCTGGTTCTGATCCAGGACATAATCTCCTGCATCATTCTTTGTCAGCCAGCCCTTGATCACATCACGGTCTACAGTCTCTGTCCGGTCATCAAAATCATAGGTAACCACCACATCTGTCAGCTTATTTGCCTGTTCGCAGTTCTTCACCAGCATTTCATCATTCTGATAAACAGAAGGTTTCTTATAACAGTCATCCGCTTCCAGATCCACGACAGTCTTTCCGGTCAGAAGTGCCTGTATGATCACCTGTTTTGTTTTCTCTGCATCCAGCGCATTCCCCTCTACTTCCGGCACAATTACAAACTGCTCGTCTTTCTCCTCTATGTAAGCATCTGAAGGTTCCGTTATATTGTCTGCCTGCATACAGTTCAATGCCGCAATTGCAGACTTCGTTTTCTCCTCATCATACTGAATGGAAGAAGGAATCTCATACTCCTGATGCTGATTAAACGCCGTAAACCACAGAAAACGGTTCTGGTTCTCCATCAGCTTTTTCACACTTCCATCCGACTGATAAGTCAGTCCTGCCTGTTCAGCAGTAATGCTCTCCTGTCCACGATTCATGGTATTTACAGTCAGTGCATATGCCCCGATTTTTCTGGTCAGAAGATCCTCGGCTTCCTTCACATCCATATAGGAACAGTTAAAGCCATTCACAATAGATCCGGGCAAAAAATGTTCTGTAAAATAATAAACTCCATATCCATACGCCCCTGCCGTCATCAAAAGCAATATTGTGATCAGGCTGATCATTATTTTTTTGCGGATACTCATTCGACCTCCCCTTTCTGTAAAGTCTTATAAAAAAGATTCTGCCCGGAGGCTTTTTATATCACAGGAACACTGCGTAGTAATTTTCCATGACATAAAAAATCTCAGGAAACAGCAACCGCCCGGCAAAAAATGCCGGGCAGTTTTAGTATACACGATTTATCCTGAAAGTAAATACAGTATGCAGTTGTTTCTCATTAGAGTTGCCGATTATCGATTACTGTTCACGCATTGCTGTTTTACACGGAACAAACAGTAACTTTATGCATTCTCCAGAAGTTTCTCTACACTTGTAAGTTTTACGCAGAGTACAAATACTTCTGCTGCTTTTCCAAGGTCTTCCAGAGTCGGGAAGCTTGGTGCGATACGAATGTTGGAGTCTTTCGGGTCTTTTCCATATGGATAAGTTGCGCCTGCGCCTGTCAGTACAACACCTGCCTCTTTTGCTTTCGCAACGATTGCTTTTGCGCATCCTTCCATTGCATCAAAAGAAATGAAGTATCCGCCATGTGGTTTGGTCCACTCACCGATTCCAAGACCGCCGAGTTCTTTTTCCAGTGTATCAAGTACCAGTTCGAATTTCGGACGGATGATGTTCGCATGTTTTCTCATGTGTTCATGCAGTCCGTTAAGGTCTTTGAAGAATCTTACATGACGTAACTGGTTTAATTTGTCATGACCGATCGTCTGAATCTGCATGTAGCTGCGGAAATCTTCCAGGTTTGCTTTGGAAGCTGCAACTGCTGCGATACCGGAACCCGGGAAGCTTACTTTAGAAGTAGAAGTAAACTTATATACGATATCCGGGTTGCCTGCTTTTGCACATTCTTCCAGAATCTCAACCAGGAAATCCTGATTATCATCATACAGATGGTGAATGCTGTATGCGTTATCCCAGTAAATACGGAAATCCGGAGCTGCCGGTTTCAGTCTTGCAAAACGTTCTACTGTTTCTTTGGAATAGGTGTATCCCTGTGGATTGGAATATTTCGGTACACACCAGATACCTTTGATCGCTGCATCTTCGCTGACAAGTTTCTCAACCATATCCATATCCGGACCCTGTGGTGTCATTGGTACATTGATCATTTCGATTCCAAAGAATTCTGTGATTTTGAAATGACGGTCATATCCCGGTACCGGACAGAGAAACTTTACTTTATCGAGTTTGCACCATGGAGTATTTCCCATTACACCGTGAGTCATGGAACGTGCAATACTGTCAAACATAACGTTCAGGCTGGAGTTCCCATAGATGATAATGTGATCCGGGTCTACTTCTGACATCTCACCAAGAAGACGCTTCGCTTCCGGAATACCGTCGATCACACCGTAGTTACGGCAGTCCACACCAGTTTCACATTTCAGGTCTGAATCGCTGCTTAATACATCCATTAAGCCCATGGAGAGATCTAACTGATCTGCTGCCGGTTTACCACGGGACATATCAAGTGCAAGACCCTGCGCTTTGATATCTGCGTATTCTTTATCCAGCTCTGCTTTGAGTGTAAGCAATTCTTCTTTGCTCATTTCGCTGTATTTCTTCATAATAAATATTCCTCCTTGTGAGCCATGGAAGTTCATCTCTATTCCGTAAATGGCAGTCATTTGTTTTTCCTGTAGCAACATTTTTTATGCTTTTTACATTTTAGTATGGTAAAGTAGGGATTGTCAAGTGTTTTTATACAATTGTTAATATTTTACCAAAACACCCGGGCAAAGACAGCCAGATACCATTCATCATAGCTATATTGTCCGGGTATTTTTATAATTTTATACAGACACAGGAAATACGGGGCTTTTTCACGACTGTAAAATTTGTACTTTATTGTTACCGGGCACGGAGTGAACCGTAATACTTTATTCATTTATAACTGTGAATTATGACGCTTCACTTGCCATCAGCGCCGTTTTCCTCTATACTCTAAACAGTAGAAAATAAGGGAGATTAAAACCTATCTTCCTATCCATACACTTAATCATTAGGAGGAAACTGATACAATGTGGATTGCAGACGGATGGAAAGAATATGAAGTTATTGACACTTCCTGTGGGGAGAAGCTGGAGCGCTGGGGGGATTATCTCCTGGTTCGTCCGGACCCGCAGGTAATCTGGGATACACCGAAGACAAACAAAGGCTGGAAACACATGAACGGTCATTATCACAGAAGCAAAAAAGGCGGCGGAGAATGGGAGTTTTTCGATCTGCCGGAACAGTGGGATATTCATTACAAAGATCTCACCTTCCACTAAAACCTTTCAGCTTCAAACATACCGGACTTTTCCCGGAACAGGCTACCAACTGGGACTGGTTCGGCAATAAGATCCGCAACGCCGGACGCCCTGTAAAAGTACTGAATCTTTTTGCCTATACAGGCGGTGCCACTCTCGCAGCCGCAGCAGCCGGTGCTTCTGTCACCCATGTAGACGCATCCAAAGGAATGGTTACCTGGGCAAAAGAAAACGCCGTAGCTTCCGGACTGGGCGATGCCCCGATCCGCTGGCTGGTAGACGACTGCGTAAAATTCGTAGAACGTGAAATCCGCAGAGGAAATCACTACGATGCCATCATCATGGACCCGCCTTCCTACGGTCGAGGACCAAAAGGTGAAATCTGGAAAATTGAGGACTGTATTCACGACCTGATCAAACTCTGTACCAAAATTCTCAGCGATCAGCCACTGTTCTTCCTCATCAACTCCTACACCACCGGACTTGCACCGGCAGTCCTGACCTACATGCTTTCTACTGAACTGAAGAAATTCGGCGGTCATGTAGATTCTCAGGAAATCGGACTCCCTGTAAGTTCCAACGGACTGATTCTCCCATGCGGTGCATCCGGACGCTGGGAAGCATAAAGCCTCATCCATTTTCATTTATATATAGAAGGGAAAAATTAAGAGGAATAACTTTATGAGTGAACTCAACTTAAAACACGAAGCCAAACGTTACGGCTGCGCTGTTATCGCTGCAACGATCATGGCATTAAACATTAAAACCTTTGTAAGGGCTGGCGGTCTTTTCCCAGGTGGATTTACCGGTCTTACCCTTCTGATCCAGAATATTTTTCAGACCTTTGTGGGAATTGCAGTTCCCTATACCCTCATCAACGTATTGCTGAACTCCATTCCTGTATTTATCGGTCTGAAATTCATCGGAAAGAAATTTACGATCAGCTCCGTCTGTGTCATCGTACTCTCCGGTCTGCTTACGGATATCATTCCAAGCCAGCCGATCACCTACGATACCCTGCTTATCAGCATCTTTGGCGGACTGATCAACGGTTTCTGCATCAGCCTCTGCCTGATTGGTAACACCAGCACCGGAGGAACCGATTTTATCGCCATTTATTTTTCCGAAAAAGGCGGACGTGATATCTGGAACTACATTCTCTGTGGAAATGCCGTGATCCTGACAGTGGCCGGCCTCCTGTTCGGATGGGACAGAGCACTTTACTCCATCATCTTCCAGTTTACCTCCACTCAGGTAATCCAGATGCTCCATCAGAGATACAAGAAACACACCCTGTTTATCATCACAAAAGAACCATACCAGATTTACGAAGAAATCTTCAAACTTACAAACCATACCGCAACCCGCTTCGAAGGAACCGGATGCTACACAGACGAGAAGACCAGCATGATCTACTCCGTTGTATCCACCGAAGAGGCCAAATTTCTGGTTAAAAAAGTCCATGAAATTGACCCGAAAGCATTCGTTAACATCATCAAAACCGACTACATCAACGGACGTTTCTACCAGAAGACAGATTATTAGTCTCCGGATTCATTTAACGGCTCCTTTTTCCCGGAGCCGTTTTCTTTTTACTTTTTTGTTACGTTTCCTCAAATTTACAAATCTTCCTGTCATTTCTGGTATAATAAATATAGTATTTCTCGCTTATACGACTTAACTATATAGATTTACAGAAGGGACAATACAACCATGAAAAGAAATTCAGGAAAAATAATATTTTTCTTAACAATCCTCCTGTTTTCCATAACAGTCAGCACGGCACATCCCACATCCGCCCATGCTGCTGCTTATGTAAAACAGAAAAACACCTCTGTCAGTATCACATCAAAAAAAACAGGCTGGCAGCTCATTAAAGGAGATTATTACTTCTACAACTCCAAAGGCCGCCTGATCTGTGGTTCTTTCAAATACAAAGGCTACTATTATTACAGCACCACAGACGGCAAACGCTTCACCGGATGGATCAAACGCTCCGGTAACAAATACTATTACAATCGTAAAAACGGAGCCATGTTCCGCAACCGCTGGGCGACCGGCACCAAGTATACCTACTATTTCAATAAATCCGGTATCGCCGTTGCTAACCAGTGGATCTCCGATAAGGGAAAAAAATACTACTTTCTCAGTAATTCCACCATGGCAACCGGCTGGCACAAAATAGGCAAATACAAATACTACTTCAGAAAAAAGACCGGTGTTCTCGCAACCGACACCTGGGTTGGCAAATATTATGTCAATAAAAAAGGACAGCGCGTAAAGTCCTCCGATTCCGAACCTGTCATCAGTCAGAAAGGAAACACCTACACCTATAAAAGCGACACCCTGCGCATCACCCTTTCCCGGAAATCCGTTCACGAAATCCCATACTGGGTTGCTCATATCAAAACAGCCAGTGCCACACAGCTGAAATCCGCCCTCTCCTATGGAACTTACGGCGGTGAACGCCAGACCACTTCCTCCGCGGTTTCTTCCAACGGAGGTGTGATCGGAGTAAACGGAAGCGCCTTTGACTATGGAACCGGACAGCCTTCCCCACTTGGTATGTGTATCAAAAACGGCACCCTTTACGGTGACTACATGACCAGCTACTCCGTCATGGCAGTCAAAAACGACGGCACCATCTACACTCCTGCACAGGGACTCATGGGAAAAGACCTCCTGAAGGCCGGTGTCAAAGATACCTACAACTTTGGTCCCGTCCTGATCCAGAACGGCGAAGCACAGCTTCCATGGGCAGAAACCGAAAAATACTATCCACGTACCGCAGTCGGAATGGTAAAACCCAACGACTACATCCTTCTCGTCACAGACACCGGAAGTTACAGTGGTCTGAATCACTGGGATATGATAAACATTTTCAGTTCTTACGGATGCACCTACGCCTATAATCTTGACGGCGGCGGCTCCGCAACTTTGTACTTTAATGGCAAAGTCATGAACAACCTGATCGGTGGAGTCCAGCGGCCATGCGCAGATTTCCTGTACTTCACACGATAACCTTTGTCATATTTTCAAAAAAAATCCATACATTTTTCTCACAAAAAAAGACAGGCCGAAACTCAAACCAGAATTTCGACCTGTCTTTTTTATTTTCTTTTCATCTTTTTAATGTTCACACTACCCGCTATAAAATCCCCAGCCAGCTTATTTGTTTTTCTTCTTCATAGAAGCCACAACAGACTGAATAATAATGAAGAAGCAAAGCAATGCAGAAAGAATAATTCTTGTCCACCAGCTTGATAAAGTACCCTGAGTTGTGATCAGACTGGAGATTGTACCCTTGATCAGAACACCAAACAAAGTACCGATCGGTGTACCAACACCACCGGAAAGCAGTGTACCACCGATAACCGCTGAAGAAATCGCATCCATCTCAAGACCTTTCGCCTGCTCAACGAAACCTGCACAACTGTTCAGGCAGAACAGGAAACCACCAAGACCTGCAAGGAAACCATCCAGCACATAAGCATTAAAGATAGTCTTCTTAACATTCAGACCCATCATCAATGCACTCTGGCGGTTACCGCCGATTGCATACAGCTTACGTCCGAATTTACGATATTTCAGAAGAACTGCAATCAGAACTACAACGATCAGTGCGATCACAACTGTCGGCGGAATATACGCCGGGATAAATTTACCCTTCTTACTGGTTGAACCAAAAGGCATATAGAAACGGTAATTTGCCCATTTCAGGAATAATTCATTCTTAATAGAAATCATATCTGTACTGATGATAGCTGTCAGACCACGTCCGAAGAACATACCTGCCAGAGTAACGATAAATGGCTGAATGTCCAGATAAGCTACCAGGAAGCCCTGTACAATACCAAAAGCAACACCGATCAGCAGTGCAACTAAAACTGCAACATATGTATTTACACCTTTGTTCTCCATGAGATCTGCAAGAACCATACATACAAGCGCTGTAACAGAACCTACGGAAATATCAATACCGCCAGTGATCATAACGATCGTAAGACCACACGCAATAACCAGAAGACCCGCATTCGATACAAACAGGTTCAGAAACATCTGCGGTTTCGCAAAACCTTTATCAGCAAACACGATCATACCTGCAACATACATAACTACAAACAATGCGATCGTGATCAGAAGCAGGAAGCCATTTCCTGTCATTTTCTTTTTCTGTACATTTGCTTTCATTACTTCTGACCTCCTTCTGCTGCCACACTTCTCTTAGCTTTTAAGTTGGCAATATATTTCTTAAAGACATCACTCTGCAGTGTAACGATAATAACAACCACGATTGCCTTATAAACAGGAAGCTGGTCAGCCTTAACGTTCATCGCATAAAGTGTTGTGGTCAGTGCCTGAATGGTATATGCACCGATAACGGAACCAAGCAGACTGAATTTACCACCGCCAAGGAAGTTTCCGCCAAGTGCAACTGCGAGGATGGCATCCATTTCCAGGTTCAGACCAATGTTGTTGGCATCTGCGGAGTAGATACGGCTGGAAGCCACGATACCGGCGATACCAGCCAGTACACCGCAGATCACATAGGTAAGGAATTTAATCATTGTAGAGTTTAAACCTACAAGACGGGCAGCTTTTCCATTGATACCAACACTCTCGATATAAAGACCAAGAGCTGTTTTCTTCAGAATCAGATATACCACAATAACAGTAACGATCGCAAAGAAAATCGGTGTCGGAATCGGGCATTTACCGATATATCCACCAGCCATCTTATAAGAATCCACACGGATATAAGTAATCTGACCATTTGTGATCAACTGGGCAATACCACGGCCCGCTGTATAAAGGATCAGAGTGGCAACCATCGGCTGAATGTTCAGCCTGGAAACCAGAAAACCATTAAATGCACCACATAAAGCAGATGCAAGAAGTGCTGCGATAACAGCCAGGATTAGCGGATTCTGATAATCATTGACAGAAACCTGTCCACCGGAAAGAATCTGACAGCAGACAGCCGCTGCAACCGCCATGATTGCACCAACACTGATATCCTGTCCACCGGAAGCTGCTGTTACCAGCGTCATACCGATTGCAAGGATAACCAGCTCTGAAGCACGGTTAATAACATCAATAATGTAACCATACAGTACACCGTTTCGAATTGATACATTAAAGAAATCCGGTGTCTTGATCACGTTCAGTAAAAGCACTGCAATCAGGCACACAATTGGAAGAAACAGACGTGCACTCGTTATTTTCTTTAATTTACTCTTATTCATTATTTATCGTCACCTCCGGCAATAGCTTTCATAACTCCGCTCTGGGAAAGTTCATCCTCTTCCAGTTCGCCTACCTTCTGACCGTCACGAAGAACCGCCATACGGGAACAGGTACGGAGCATTTCCTCAACCTCTGAGGAGATAAATGTAACTGCCATTCCCTGATCCGCAAGATCAAGAACCAGTTTCTGAATTTCCGTCTTGGTACCGATATCAATACCTCGTGTCGGCTCATCCAGGATCAGATAATCCGGATTTGTCAGCAGCCATCTTCCAAGGATAACCTTCTGCTGGTTACCACCGGACAGACTCTTGATCGGTGTTTCACGGCTGGCTGTCTTAATCTGCAGTAATTCAATATATTTGTCGGCTGCCTCCTCCATCTCTTTCTTACTCAATGGATGGAACATACCACGTTTAGCCTGGAGTGCTATAATAATATTTTCTCTTACAGAAAGGTCTGCGATAATACCCTCTGCTTTTCTGTCTTCCGGAAGGTATGCCATACCAAGTTTCATGGCATCCAGAGGAGTGTTGATCTTCACTTCTTTTCCTTTTACTTTCAGAGTTCCTGCATCCGCTTTATCCGCACCATAGATTGCACGGACCAGCTCGGAACGTCCGGAACCCAAAAGGCCGGTAAGACCGATAACTTCACCTTTATTGATCGTAATATCAAACGGTTTGATGGTTCCCTTATGAGAAAGTCCTTTCGCCTCGATTACAGGTTCTGCATCCTTAATTCTCTTATCTTTATGCTCACCCTTGATATCTGCCAGATCATCAAAGTCTTTACCCATCATCTTGGCAACCAGCATAACTCGCGGAAGATCTTTTGTCTCATACTCACCTACCAGTTCACCGTTACGAAGAACTGTGATTCTGTCGCAGACTGCATAAACCTGCTCAAGGAAATGGGTAACAAAGATAATTCCTACCCCTTCATCACGCAGCCTTCTCATCAGTACGAACAGCTTCTCAACTTCATCATCATCCAGAGAAGAAGTCGGTTCATCCAGGATCAGAACCCGGCATTTCATGTCTACGGCACGCGCGATGGCGATCATCTGCTGGATTGCCAGAGAGCATTCATCCAACATCTGTGTTGGCGGCACATGAATGTCCAGGCTCTCAAGAAGTTTTCCTGATCGCTCATTCATCTGCTTCCAATCAATCATTCCCATCTTTCTCGGCTCTCTGCCGATAAAAAGGTTCTCTGCCACGGTAAGGTTCGGGCAAAGGTTAACCTCCTGATATACAGTGCTGATACCATTTGCCTGCGCTTCCTGAGGTGAATGATTTACAATAACATTGCTGTTTCCGGCCATACGGATCGTTCCGGTTTCAAATTCATGCACACCAGTCAGCACCTTGATCAGTGTTGATTTACCTGCACCGTTCTCCCCCATCAGTGCGTGGATTTCACCTTTACGAAGGGTAAAGTCCACATGGGAAAGGGCACGGACTCCTGTAAAGTTTTTGCTGATATCACGCATTTCCAATACTACGTTTTGTTCCATATTCTTTCCACCTGCTTTCTAAACTGGTTTTACCCCTCATTCACTGAAATACCGTTCTCTTTTCCAGTCTTTCTCCTGCCACACATCATCGGCGAAACCAACCTCAAAAACATATTCAGCAAATCGGGTATCTTTCGTGTGCCCAAAATCAACTTGTCGGCACACCGGATCATTTTGACATAAAGAGAGCGTGATTCATAAATCCGGGTTTCTCCGAACTATGAACCACGCTCCGGATTATTTATATTCCTTCTATTACACGATTATGATCTGTTGTCAAAAATTAGTATGCACGTCCGTCAATAATTTCCTGTGTGATAGGTGTAACTGCATATTCGCCCTCTTCATCAAGGCTGTTTACAGCTGTAACTTTATCTACTGTGTCGTCTGCTGCGAAGATTTCTTCGTCTACATAGTTCAGTTTCTGAACTTCTTCACCAGCTTCAAGAGCTTTGATCAGTTCCTCAGCACGTGGTCCGTGTAATGGGTTACACTCAACATCACATGTGATCTTTCCGGCTAATGTATCTGTTAAACCTGCATTAGTTGTATCGAGGACATAACCATGATCTCGCCGTTTGCAATATCAGAACCAACTGTTTTACCAGCAGCTTCGATTGCATCGATAGCACCGAATGCTTCGTTATCGTTCTCGCAGTATACTACGTTGATGTTGTCATACTGTTTCAGCATGGACTCCATAACTTCCTGTCCTTTTGCCTGTGTAAATTCACCGGACTGCTGAGCAAGTAAGTTCCATCCATAGTTGTCAACGCCTTCTTCAAGACCTTTGGAACGTCCGATCTGAGCGGTAGATCCGATTGTACCCTGGATATCAACGATGTTAACGTCTTTTGCATCGATTCCCTTAGCTGTTGTGTATGCGTTCAGCCATTCAGCAGCTTTTCTACCTTCAAGTAAGGAGTCAGTTCCGATCCATGTTGTATATAAGCTGTCATCAGATACGTCAACCATACGGTCTACGATGATTACAGGAATATCAGCATCTTTAGCTTCCTGGAGAACTGTATCCCAACCTGTCTCTGTTACAGGAGCTAAAAGGATGTAATCAACTTCCTGCTGGATGAAGTTACGGATTGCTGTTAACTGGTTTTCCTGTTTCTGCTGTGCATCGTCGAAGATTAATTCATATCCGTTCTCTTCGCTGAATGTGGATTTCATAGATTCTGTATTAGCTGTACGCCAGTCAGATTCAGCACCAACCTGTGAGAAACCAACTGTGATTGTGTCGTCCGCTGCTGCTACCCCAACTGTAGGAACTACACACATACCGCATACCATAGTTGCTGTTAATAAAGCTGACACCATTTTTTTCTTCATTTTGTAAATCCTCCCGATTCATTTAAGATGTCTTTATTATAGTAAAAACCCAGAGAAATTCCATAGAATATTTTCCGTAAAAAGTTTATTCTTCTATCATATTTTGTTCATAATTTATACAAAGTTTGTTTTTTTATTCAGAAAGTTGATTTTTTTATTATGCATCATGAATATATTATTCTATTTCTTTCTATGTTTTATATTCATATTATACAAAGTCTTTCTATTTCCGGAGAATTCCTTTGCTCCCTGTCAAGCGGATATTCGCAATCCGCTTCGCTACTTGCTTGTATCAACTTTCTTTGATTCGTTTTGCCATATACACTTCCATGACCGTTCCTTCACCCTCCACAGAGGAAATCTTCAGTCCATACCCCGGTCCATAATAAAGCGCAATCCTCTCCGAAACTGCCGCAAGCCCAAATCCCGCACGCTCTCCGGTCTGAATCGCTTCCTGTACTTCATGAAGCCGTTGTGGTGTCATGCCCTGACCATTATCCGTCACCCGGAGCATCATATCATCCCCCAGGTCAAAACCTTCGATCAGAATCTTCCCTTTTCCACGTTTATTTTTAATTCCATGATAAAGTGCATTCTCCGCCAGTGGCTGGAGAGTCAGTTTCGGTACCATGACGCTCTCCAGTTCCTTCGGAATCCTGATCTCAAACTCCAGAATATCCCGATACCTCGACTGCTGGATTTCCAGATAACTCAACGTATGTCTCTCCTCTTCCGACAGCGGAATGATATCCTTCCCCTTGGAAAGAGAAGTCCGGAAAAAGACAGACAGACTTGTGATCATATCCACAGCATCCTGTTCCATGCCGCCCTCTACCAGCCAGACAATCGTATCCAGTGTATTATAAAGAAAATGTGGATTTACCTGTGCCTGAATAAGCTGCAGCTCCGTCATATGCTGCGCTTCCTGCTCCTTACGCACATTTTCCAGAAGCCCCTCGATCCTTCCTGCCATCTTCCTCGTACCACTGTCCAGTTCCTGAATCTCAATACAATCCGCAGATACCGCATTGATCGTCTTATATTCTCCCTTTCCAACCTTCTTAATATTATGAAGGATTTCCGAAATCGGCTTCGTGATACTATACGTCAGTCGAAAAGACCGCCGCATCAGAATAAACGTTGCAATCAGAATCACCGCACACATCGTCAGAATCGTCAGCCTCACATTACCCGCAAGCTGAGACTCCACCTCAACCAGCTGCGCAGCCTCCTGATAAATATAATTCTGCATTTCCTTCTCAAACAAAGTCGTCAGAATCTCTGTATTATTTGCCATAAACTCCTGACGCTTCTCATAATCCTTAATCTCCACAAGCTGATTCATTCTCTTCTGAAGATTGTCCAGATAATTCGTCAGATACTTCAGTGAACGCAGACTCTCCTTCTTCGTCGTAGTCTTCTTCAGTTTCTCTACCGTGTCAATTGCCTTTTTTACCTGCTCTGTCGGCAGACCATCCCGTCCCTTCCTGCCGATGCTGACATAGTAAATGTCCATATCCACTTCATCCTTGAAGCTCATATCATTATTTGAATTCCGGTAATTTGCATTATATTCCGTGCTCACTGCCAGGTTATTGGATAACTGATTATATTTATCTGTATAATGCCAGAAAAAAATAAGAAGCACTATGATCAGAATCGCCATAGGGATCATAGTGCTGAGAAGCATCCACTTCATCTTACTCTCCAGCTTTTCCTGTTTCTCCTTTTTCTCCGGCCTTTCCTGCTTCTCCCACATCGATCAGACTTCTCCCCTCGTCTTACGGTATTCACTCGGTGTCATACCCTGCGTTTTCTTAAAAAGATAGCTGAAGTAATGTGCATCCTTATACCCCACTTCCCCCGCAACTTCGCTGGAACGCATGGAAGTACAACGAAGCAGTTCCTTCGCCTTACTCATACGCAATGCGGTCAGATACTCAATAAATGTCTGCCCCATGTTCTGGCTGAACAAGGCGCTGAAATGATTAGCACTGACATTCGCCACATGAGCCACTTTATTCAGAGAAATCTCTTCATCCATATAATTCTTATCAATAAAATCCACCGCCTGCTTCAGCAGATTCCGGTTCTGATTTCCCGCATTCTCATCTCGAATGACAATTGACTTCTTCAGAAGCTTCTCACAGTAACCGATCGATGCCTCCATCGACTCCCCTGTCTTTTCTATAATATCATCGGTTTCCTCTCTTGAAAGTTCCGAATCATCATACCCCATCTTCTTCAAAAATGTCAGCACGGAAAAACGAACATTCAGCACTACATAATTCCGGAACACCAGTGACCCCATCGGTTCCTGCCCGATCGCCAGAAAATAATCATGCACAAAACTGTCCACTTCTTCTTCCAGACCACTGCTGAGAAACTTCTGAAGAATCTCCGGATTCAATGCATTCACATTGACATTCTTAAGCTGCAAAGCCTCTGTCCTGCTCACAGCCGCCTCCGCTGAGCCGGCATTGCCCTCCTCCAGCATATCATAATAAAGAATATGTCCATCATAAAGATAACGGAAAGAATACGTTCTGGCCGCCGTATGATAACTCTGCTTGATCTTGCTCAGGCGGTCCGCTTCCTCACCCACAGCCACAAACCAGTCGGCATTTTTCCCCGTTTCTTCCATGATTTCCTGGATGGTTTCCACACACTCACGCGTATTTTCCTCAATCGTATCCTTCTGCCCCTTCACCAGGATCGCATAACTGAACACCTGATGCCGGAAAAGCATTGCTACCGGATGGCTCAGAAAATAATTCTCAATCTTCTTATGCACTTCCGCCTCCCAGTCAGAATATCCTTCCGAAGAATTACAACTGCTGTCAGAAATATCCGGACTGAAGATCAGAATATTATAAGCCTCCGCCACAATATCCAGATTTAACCGGTCTGCCCTCTGGTAAATCTCCTCCAGATTCGAATCTGCCCGCACCAGAGACTCAAAGAAATCCCGGCTCGCATTTCGCTCATACTCCTGCATCTCCAGACGAAACTTCTCATAATATTCCTTCTGCGTCCGTTCATGTTCATAACGATTATGAATCTCTTCCAGCCTCTCAATAAAGGCATTCTTCGTAATCGGTTTCAGCAGATAATCCTCCACCCCGATACTGATCGCCTGCTTCGCATAATTAAAATCATCATATCCACTCAGGATCACAATCTTAATCCCCGGCAGTTCCTTCTTTACCAATTTACATAAAGTCAGCCCGTCCATAAACGGCATCTTAATATCCGTGATCAGAAGATCCGGCTTACTCTTCAGGATCAACGGCAGCGCCATCTCCCCGTCAGACGCCTCCCCCGCAAGCTCAAACCCATACTGCTCCCAGGGAATCATCCTCTTGATCGTCTCCCTCACTACAACCTCATCTTCCACCAAAAAAGTTTTTAACATTCTATTCTCTTCTCCCTCTGGTTCCATCAAAAACTTCTATCTTTCTCTCAAAATAAATCTGATATTACTTTAATACATATTGAATTTTCAGGCAAGTTGTTTTTCATAAAAAGAGCCTCCCATCCGGAACAGGGGAGACCGGACAGGAAGCTCTTTCTGGCTTTCTTTTGGCTTTATTGGGTTAATGCTTTTTCATGGTTATCAGGTTTACTTATTTACTTTACCTGTTTGATCTATCGTTAATTATTTTTTCTGGAATAATTCCTCTGCTTTTGGTTTCCAGTGCTCTGCGTAAGCATCACACTTCGCACAAAGATGCTCCACAGACTCCGGAGACTGTAAATCCGTAGACTTCGCTCCTGACTCTGCAACCATCTGACGCAGCTTCTGCGGATTTTCAAGCATCGGACATGGACGAAGCATATTTTCATTAAACGGCTGACCGTCATGATATGCCATGAAGATCGGACTCTTCAATGCATCCAGCAGACTCTCCTTGTAGATATTTGCATTTGAATAATGAATAAATACACAAGGATCTACATCACCATTCGCATTGATATGCAGATAACGTCTGCCTCCTGCGATACATCCGCCAACATACTGTGCATCATTCTGGAAATCCATGCTGAAGATTGCCTTTGTGGAACGATACTCTCTGATCTTATGATACATTTTCTCACGCTGCTGCGGGTTCGGCATTAATTCTACCACTGCATCATTACCGGTCGGCATATAATGGAAGAACCATACAAACAGAGCACCACAGTCGATCATATGATCAAAATATTCTTCACTGCTTACACTGTCCACATTTGCAGAAGTATAGCAGGTAGAAACACCAAACGGAAGTTTATGTGACTTCAGAAGTTCCATCGCATGCATAACTTTCTGATATACACCATCTCCACGACGTCCGTCATTCGCTTCCTCAGAACCTTCCAGACTGATCGCCGGTACAAAGTTCTTCACACGAAGCATCTCCTGGCAGAATTCCTCATCAATCAGAGTACCATTGGTAAAGGAAAGGAACTCACAGTCCGGATACTTTTCACAGATACGGAGCAGATCTTTCTTACGCACCAGAGGTTCTCCGCCAGTATATATGTACATATAGGTACCAAGTTTTCTTCCCTGCTCCACGATAGAACAGATGGTATCGAAATCAAGATTCAGCTTATGGCCATACTCCGCTGCCCAGCATCCTGTGCAGTGCAGATTACAGGCACTTGTAGGGTCAAGCAGGATTGCCCACGGAACATTACAGTTATTCTCTTCTGCTGTTTCCTCCTGAAGCGCACTGCCCTTCAGACTGGCATTGATAATAAAATTCGTAAAGAACGCTTCCCTTACACCCGGGTCCAGATCATAAATTCTCAGAATCAGTTTATACCAGTTACTGTCTTTATCCTTAATTGCTTCACGGATTGCATGTCTCTGTGCCTCATACCATCCCTCCGGTACAAATTTATCTACCAGCTCCATCAGCTTCGGTATATTCACCTCCGGGTCCTTTTCCAGATAACCCAGACCTGTTTTCACTGCTGCAACAAGTGCAGCCTGTTTTGCTTTGTCCATTAACTTCATGTGATTGCTCCTCCTTGTTGTAATGTGTAAAATGAAATCTCACGAATTACTATAGTTCTATCCTATCTTATTCAATACTCATCCATATCTATGATATCCTGTCTCTGATTTTTAATAATTTTTATGGTATAAAATGCCACGCACAGATTCAGGATTCCTTCAAACAATATGGAAACTCCCACCAGAATCATCATCACTTCTGCTGCCTCAAACGGCCTGATCAGAAGCAGAAATCCCAGAACACCTGTCAGGATCGCCACCAGCATGATCCTCCACCAGAGATTCAGTCCAAACTTCTTCGCATCCACAGACATCTGAATCTTAAACAATGCATCCGCAAGGATCAGAATCCCAAAGATTCCAAAAATAAGATTTATCACTACATTTCTGCGAACAATAATAATGACTCCCACTGCTGCCAGCAGCACTCCAAAGGCAAGATCAAACTGAAACGCCAGACAATACACATCTCTGGAAAAATATCCAAGAATCTTGATCAGTCCATACACGATCAGCATGATTCCCACTGCCGTACAGAACACCGCCATCGAACAATCCGGCCAGATGATCAGACAGGCACCCAGGATCATAAATAAAACAGACATCAGAATATATCCGTTTTTCGCAATCTTTAACTGCTTCATTGCATCCATCCTACCTCTCCTCCTTCCTGATAATGATTATCCTTACCTCTTTTATGCCTGTATTATACCTGTGATATTTTTAACAATAAATAGACAAAAAAAAGCCCATGTCCAAAAATCAGACATGAGCTCAACTTTGTACAACTATTTATCAAAACAGATATCTTACGGCCTGTTCATAATCGCATGTAACTCCGGATGGTTTTCCAGCAATTCAGATACCTGCCGCATCTCCGCCGCCAGATCATAATCCAGTCCATGATCCAGCCACTCCATCAGGATTCCCACGAAAATACATTTATAATACTTGATAAGCATCTGAATCTCTTTCTCATTCAAATGAAATTTATGTACATTCTTATTGAAATATTCCGTAACAATATAGGAAGCAACATCATTCAGGTAAATAAGAAACGTATCCCGCTTTACTGACCGGTAAACATTCAGCATGATCTTCCTGTTTTCTCTGATCAGCGCAGCCATCTCTTCCACACATTCCGTTATAGAAGTCCTCTCCTGCGGAGCTTCGAGAATCTCATCCCATTTCTTCTTCAGGATAAACTCAACCACATCCGGAATATCTCTGAAATGATAATAAAAAGTATTCCTGTTTACCCCACAGTGCTCCACAATATCCTTCACGGTAATCTTGGACATAGGTTTCTCATCCAACAGCTCAGTAAATGTCCTCGCAATTATTTCCTTTGTAAATCCTGACATAATCTCTTTTCCTCATCACACTTTACATTATATTTCTGTTACATTCACTCTGTTTCTTACATATTTCGTAACTGTTCCGTACCTTTACAGTCACCTGTATTTTTACAATTATGCCATAAAGAAAATAATTTTGCAAGCATCTCTGAAATTGGTCTTACCTCTTCGGTGTCAGCACAATTTCCTTAATTTCCAGATTATCCGCACCGTAGTACAGTTTAATATAATGATTATGTCCAAATCCCATATTCAGAATACGTGTTTCTTCCACCCATTTTCCATTGGTACCCTGCACAGAAACCGTCATCTTATGAATATTATCCAAAAATACAGAAACAGGAAGCTGCGCCAGTTCCCCAAGATCAGACTTCAAAACAAACTTCATTTCAAAATCCCCCTCATAACATCTGGAAACTGCCAGCACATCCGCATTCCCCTTAACCGGATGCAAAAGTGAACCATCGATCACAATCTCCTGTGTATCCGGATCACTGATCAGATTCACCAGATTTCCCGCATCCACATCATCCTCTTCCTTCGTATTCATAGCCTCCAGCTCTTCCTCACAGATCCTGCCTGTCAGCAACAGAATCGACGGACTCTTCAGCAGAAATCCCAGAATATTCTCCGCATTTCTCTGCAGCTCACCCACGGTCAGTTTTCCCGCATGAAGCATCTCCTCCACATCATCCTTCTCCGGATTCACCTTCGCATCATTTACTACCATATAAATATCATTCTGAGCAGCCACCATCGGAGCCTTCACAGGCACTTCTGCCTGATGACCTTCATAGTTTGCCTTCGCCCACCAGTCAGTCATCACAATCCCGTCAAATCCCCACTCATTCCTCAAAATAGTGGTGCAAAGATCATAACTTCCCGCAGTCCAGAGTCCGTTCACGCTTCCATAAGTAGTCATCACAGAACGCGCACCGCCCTCTTTCACAGCAATCTCAAATCCCTTCAGATAAATCTCACGCAGACATCTCTCAGACATCACAGAATCCGAAGTACTTCTTCCCACTTCCTGATTATTTCCGCAAAAATGCTTGATCGTACTTCCAATTCCAGATCTCGCCATCGCCTTCACCTGCGCCGCACAGATCCTTCCGGTCAGAAGCGGGTCCTCAGAAATATACTCAAAATTACGCCCATTCAACGGATTCCTGTGAATATTCATACCAGGTCCAAGAAGAGAATCAATCTTATTCAGCCGAAGTTCCTTCCCCGTCATCTCATACAGATTCCCCACCAGTTCCGTATTAAAAGTACAGCCCAGCAATGTCCCATTCGGCAGAGAAAACGCCTTCGTTCCACAGTCCATACGAATCCCGGACGGACCATCCGCACAACAGCCAACCGGAACACCCAGCTCCTTCAAAGAATCCGTGATACCGCCAAACGCTGCCGCAGTTCCCGCCGTAACCTCGGACTGCACATACCCTCTCCACGGAACATGGCAATCAGATCTTTCTCTCCAATCTGAGCCACAAACTCCTCCAGAGAAACCTTTTTATCCAATACATCCACAAGCTTATAGCCTTTATCTCCAGTATACTCCAGAGTCTCCGGCATCTTCTCTTTCCTTCGCTTCTGCGGATCTACAGTACGCACCGGCACCTCCTCCGTCACCGCCTGATAAGTACTATCCGGCATCAAAACCGCCTTCACCCTCCGGAACTTCTCAACCGGAGCATACGCCTCCTGCAGCTGTTCCAGTACACGAAACTCCTCCTCATAAGTACCCACAGCCTTCGCACTTCTCACATCACTGCCCACAAAAATCTCATAAGTTCCCTCTTCCAGAACATAACAGGATTTATGACCAGTCACACCACTGTCATCATAAGAAGCCATATCATACTTCGGAACAACGATAACAACTTCCTCCTTCTCACCAGGATTCAATTCCCCTGTCTTCGCAAACCCGATCAGCTTTCTCGCCGGATTTCCAAGTTTCCCCTGCGGCACTTTCACATAAACCTGAACAACCTCTTTCCCCTTCACATCACCTGTGTTGGTAACCGTCGCAGCTACCGAAAGTTCATCCTCCGTATTCTTCATAATCTCCGCTTTCGTCTCAAAATCAGTATAAGATAAACCATATCCAAACGGATAAAGCACCTTATACCTCGCAAAAGTCTCAAAATAGCGATAACCTACATAAATATCTTCTTTATAATAATTCTTAAACGGATCACCAAAATTCTCCGTAGACGGATAATCCTCAATCCTCTCTGCGATCGTATCTGTCAGTTTACCACACGCACAAACCTTGCCGGTCAGAACATCAGCCACACCACTGCCGCCTTCCTGACCACCCTGCCATACATACAGAACCGCCTGCGGATGATACTTCTTCACCCAGCTCATATCAATCACATTACCTACATTCAGAAGCACAACCGTACGCCTGCTCACTTCACACACTCTGCGGATCATATCCTCCTCAGCCTCCGTCAGACAATAACTTCCAGCCTCGGCCTTATTATCCTGATCCTCCCCCGCAGTTCTTCCAATAATGATCAAAGACACATCATTATCACGAGCACAGTCCAGCATCTCCTCCGTAACTTCCATCTCCTTCTGGCACCACGGCACACGCCCCCAGCCCTGGCCTTCATCATAAGGATTCTCCTGAATCCAGTCCTCATAAATCCCCATCAGCTTCTCATCCAGATGAACAGTCTCACACTCTTTCAGCGCATCCAGAATTCCCACAACATACCTGGTATTCACCAGACCACCGGAGCCCAGACCACTCTTATAATAATGAAAAGCCATACGGCCAAAGACAGCCACACGCTCTCCCTCTCTCAACGGAAGCACCTGCTCCTCATTCTCCAGCAATACACAACCCTCTGCCGCCGTCTGTCTCGCCAGCGCAGCATACTTCTCCAAATCCAGCTTATAACTATTCATGTTTTATCCTTTCCTTTACAGAAAAACGTCCCCATATTTATTACTTTTCAGAACCACCATTGCCATGTAACAATATCTCTGGACGCCTTCTTCAATGCTTTCTTTCTATCATCATCTTATCAGAAAAATTTTACACTGAAAACACTAAATATTTACAGGAAAATAATCCCCCATAATAACAGAAGTTCCCCTGTCAAGCGGATATTCGCAATCCGCTTCGCTACTTGCTCATAACCAAATAACTGCTCCGCAGTTTATCAGAAGGCGCTTGCACGCCTCCTGATACAAGCAAGTCCCCACCCACTGCTTATTGCTTTTCGCAATTGAAGCAGGGGACTTACTTGATTTGGTTAAACAGCTTCCAATCATATAGACAAGTTCCCTTCCAATACACAGCGCAAAGCAGCCTCTCTCTACGGGTGAATTTGGAGGGGCTTAGGAAGTCTTAGGTTTGGGGAATCCGCGTTATGAAAAAAACAGCAACTTGTCTGAGCGAAGTTTGCAACGGAGCGAGTTTTGCGTTTTTTTTCATGGGTTTAGCGGATTTCCCAAGCCTTAGAGTTCCTTAGCCCCGGAATCTGAACCCGTAGATAGAGGCTGCTTTGTGCGTCCCTCCTGTCCTCTTTTCTCTTCTCTTTTTCTTTTTTTCTTTTTTCCTTTACGTCAAAATAAAACCTATTCTTTATGCACCTTCGGAAACCTCAAGGTAATCTCCGTCCCAATCCCTTCTTCACTCCGAAGAACAACACTCCCCTTCAAAGTACTGACCGCATGCTTCACAATCGAAAGCCCCAGCCCAGTCCCTCCAATCTCCTTGGAATGACTCTTATCAACCCTGTAAAACCTCTCAAAGACACGATCCTGATCCACCCGCGGAATCCCAATTCCCGTATCCTTCACCACAATCTGAATCTCCTGCGCAGTCTGTGTCAGAAAAACACTCACACTGCCATCATTCCGGTTATACTTGATTGCATTATCACACACATTATAAACAGCCTCTTCCAGAAGCGTCCGAATCGCCTCCATCTTCATCGACTCCCCACAGATATAAAGATGCACATTCATCTTCTGTGCCTTCTCCTTCAATCCATCAAAAGCCCCCTTACAAACCTGATAAACATCCACAGGCTCCCAGACATAAGGCATCTTCTCCTCATCAAGCTGCGAAATCTGGATCACATCCTCCACCAGTTGCAGCAGCCTCTGCGACTCCTTATAAATACGCCCCGCAAACTTCGGAATATCCTCTGCCTTCACAAAACCGCCCTGAATAATCTCCGCAAACCCCGAAATCGAAGTCAGCGGCGTTTTCAGCTCATGCGAAACATTTGCAGAAAACTCCCTCCGTAAATTTTCCCTCTCCAGCTTCTCCGTCACATCCACAAGCAATATAACCGCACCCTCAGTCTTCGCTCCCCGTACCACAGGATTGGCAATCAACTGAATATCATTTCCATTCAACTTCAGCACAAGCTCCGCATGCTCTCCGCTGAGAACATGTTCAATCGCATGTCTGAAATCCTCCGCCCTGTCCAGACAGTAAACGCTTTCTCCCTGACACACCTTATCCACATGAAACAGATTCCATGCACTCGAATTTGCAGACAGGATCATCGTATATTTATCGATCACGATCAGCCCCTCCTGCATATTTTCTGTAATAAGTGCAAATTCCTCCTGCTGCTGCTTCGCCAGCTCCAACTGCTGCTGAATCTCCCTGTTCTGCCTGTGAATCTTACTTAACAACGGCGAAAGTTCCTCATAAACCTGATTTTCCTCCGGATGTTCCAGATCAATCTCATTCACCGGCTTCATAATCTTCTTCGAAATCGCAGACGCCATCACCCCCGAAAAAATCAACATCAGAAACAGAACCCAGCACAACGGCAGCACCAGTTTCCCAACCAGCGCAATCACCGTATCCTGCGTTCCCGAAACACGCAGAACCTTTCCATCTGCCAGCCTCACTGCATAATAAATCGTCTTCACAGAAAGCGTATCCGAATACCTCGAAGACTCCCCTGCACCATACTTCTCAGCCTTCTGAAACTCCACCCTGTCTCCATGATTTTCCATCTCAGAAGCATCCGCCTCACTGTCATACAATATCGTTCCATCCTGATCAATATAAGTAATCCTCGATCCCTTATCCGTAACATTCTCCAGATAAGAGGCTCCCTGATGCTCCACACCATACTCCAGATAAGCAGCTTCCTTTTCCAGTTCCTCCTGCATCTGTCCGCCAAAATTCCGGTAAAGAACTCCCAGCACAAACACCAGTCCCACAGCCAGAACCACTGCACACACCAGCATTGTTGATTTAAAAATCTTCTTTGTCATCTTCCCTGTCCTTCATCCTCTCAAAAATATTTTTATATACTCAAATATCCGCAAACGCTTCCCGCCTGCGGATACCAAAAGTCCCTGCCGCCTGCTCTTTGCATTCCGCCAGGGAACTTCCTTCAATTCAGTTTAATTGTTCACATAATCCTGATGCTCATTATTCCTGTGCTGACCTGTGATAGAAAATTCCACCCACTCCGCAATATTCACCGCATGATCCCCGATACGCTCAAAATACTTGGCAGTCATAAGAAGATCCAGCCCGGTCTTGGCATCCAGCTTTCCACCATAGATCATATCAGCCAGTTTCTCCTTAATCTCATTAAACGCATCATCCACGCCATCATCCCTGCTGATGACATTTCTGCACAACTCCAGATCACTCTTTACAAAAGCATCCACACTCTCCGTCACCATGCTCACCGTATCCTCTGCCATCTTCGTGATCGTATCCGGAATCGCACTGGTATTCTTCGCAATATACAAAGACAGATCCGCAATATCCGCCGCCTGATCCCCGATACGCTCCATATCAGAAACCATCTTCAGTGCAGCCGAAATCTCTCTCAGATCCCTTGCCACCGGATGCTGATGAAGCAAAAGACTCAGACACAGATTCTCAATCTCTCTCTCCTTCGCATCAATATCCCGGTCCGTCTCAAACACCTGACGCGCAATCTCTTCATTCTGCACATTCTGGATCGCCTTCGCAGAAAAAGAAATCGCCTTTTCACAGTAACTGCCCAGCGTAATAAGCTGAACATGCAGTTCTTCAAGCTGCCGCTCAAAATACTTAGACATAATCAACCAAACCTTCCTGTAATATAGTCCTCTGTACGCTTATCAGCAGGCATGGAGAACAGCTTATCTGTATCCGCAAATTCAATAACCTCGCCCAGTAAAAAGAACGCTGTCTTATCAGAAATTCGGGTTGCCTGCTGCATATTATGAGTTACCATTACGATCGTGTAATTCTTCTTTAACTCCATCGCCAGCTCCTCGATCTTGGAAGTTGAGATAGGGTCAAGAGCAGATGTCGGCTCATCCATCAGAAGCACTTCCGGCTGAACTGCCAGAGCTCTGGCAATGCAAAGTCTCTGCTGCTGTCCGCCGGACATACCCAGCGCACTTTTTTTCAGACGATCCTTTACTTCATCCCAGATAGCTGCATCCCTGAGAGATTTTTCCACGATATCATCAAGTTTTGCCTTTGAACGAATGCCATGAGTTCTCGGTCCATATGCAATATTATCATAGATACTCATAGGAAACGGATTTGGTTTCTGGAACACCATACCCACTCTTTTTCTCAGCAGGTTTACATCCATATCTCCATAAATATCCTCACCGTCCAGAGCCACCTTACCGGTGATCACACAGCCTTCCACCAGGTCATTCATTCTGTTCAAAGATTTCAGCAATGTAGACTTACCACAACCACTCGGTCCGATAAAAGCTGTGATCTCTTTCTCCGGAATCTCCATGTTGATATTCTTCAGTGCATGGAATTTTCCATAATGTAAATTCATATTTTCAACAATTATTTTTGCATTCATTTCGCTCATTCTTATCCTTTCGCAATTCGTTTGGCAACCATTCCGGACAGGAAATTAATCACAAGAACAAATGCCAGAATAACAACTGCTGTCGCAGATGCCTGATTCATATGAAGACCTTCACCGGAAAGCACATACATATGAAGTGCCAGTGTACGTCCGGAACCCATCAGGTTCTGAGGTACCTCTGCAACTGTACCAGCAGTATAAATTAACGCTGCAGTCTCACCGATCACACGGCCAATGGCAAGAATCACACCTGCCAGGATTCCAGGCACCGCAGATGGAAGAACAATTGTAAAAATCGTACGAAGTTTTCCTGCGCCCAGACCAAAACTTGCCTCACGGTAAGAATCCGGAACGGATTTCAGCGCTTCCTCCGCTGTACGCATGATCAAAGGCAGGATCATGATTACCAGTGTAAATGCGCCGGACAGAAGAGACAGTCCCCAATGCAGTGCAGTTACAAAAAACAGCATACCAAACAGACCATATACAATAGAAGGAATACCGGAAAGTGTCTCTGCTGTGATACGGATCACTTTCACAAGTTTGCTTCCTTTTTTCGCATATTCCACCAGATAAATCGCTGCAAAAATTCCCAGCGGTGCCGCGATCACCAGAGAAACCACTGTCAGGATAAACGTATTGATCAAAGATGGAAGCAATGACAGGTTATCTGAATTATAAGTCAGACTGAACAGATCCGTTGACAGATACGGCACACCTTTGACCAGAATATATCCGATCAGGAAGAACAGCAGTGCAAAAGTCATAATTGCTCCCAGCACTGTAAGCAGTGCCAGAATCCCGGAACCCGGATGTTTCACATATGCCTTCAACTGGTCTGAGAAAGAAGACTCATTCTGCTTTTTTTCTTTTGACAAATCCATTTTTGCCACTGTATCAATTTGCATTTTCTGCCCTCCTGTTCAGTAAAGAAAGACTCAGGTTAATGATCAGAATAAAGATAAACAATACTACCGCTGTCGCGATCAGAGCCTCTCTGTGAAGACCTGTTGCATAACCCATCTCTGTAACGATATTTGCGGTCATGGTACGGACACCCTTCAGGATACCCTGCGGCATTCTCGGCTGGTTTCCTGCAACCATGACAACTGCCATCGTCTCACCGATCGCACGACCGATTCCCAGTACAACCGCTGCCAGAATACCGGACTTCGCAGCCGGAAGCATGACACAGAAAATACTTCTTTCCTTCGTTGCTCCCAGTGCCAGAGAACCTTCATAATAACTTTCCGGCACACTGCGGATCGCAGATTCCGTAACACCAATGATCGTCGGCAGGATCATCATACCAAGCAGCACACACGCTGCCAGCATACTTGTACCGGTTCCTCCAAAAGTCTGACGGATCAGCGGCACAATCAGAACCAGTCCAAAGAAACCATATACAATAGAAGGCACACCAGCCATCAGCTCAATTCCGGATTTCAATGGTCTGTAAATTTTTTTCGGGCAGTAACGCGCCATAAAAACAGAAGTAAATAACGCAATCGGCACACCCAGCAGGATCGCACCGGCAGTTACATAAATACTTGCTACGATCATTGGAAGGATTCCAAAAATATTATTGGATGGCTTCCATTTCGTTCCCAGCAGGAACTTCAGCGGACCGATCTTCCCGATCGCCGGGATACCATTTGCAAACAGAAATGCACAGATCAGAAACACTGCCAGCACTGAGGTACAGGCTGCGATCAGAAACACACATTTCATGGCTTTTTCTTTAAAATGGTTCATTCATTACACCTTTCTTTCCCTGTATCAAAACCAATATACATAAACAGTCCGCCTGCATTGTTTCCCTCCACAGGCGAACTGCTCTGAAACCTATCTTTTTATCTGCTATTCCCTATCTATAACTCTGTCTATGAGTATCCATATCACTCATAGAATCCATCCATATAAGATAGAAATCCTCTGTTCTGCGGATTATTTAGCAAGGTCTTCCCATGTTGTAGTCTCACCTGTGTAAACAGATTTTACCTGATCACTTGTAAGTTCATCTACATCATTGTCCTTGTTTACGATTACTGCGATACCATCTCTTGCGATCACTGTAGCTGTAAGACCAAGGTCTTTTTCATCATCTTTCAGTTCACGGGATGCCATACCGATATCACAGGTTCCCTCTGCTGCCATGTTTACACCAGTTGTAGAATCACTCTGCTGAACTTCAATTGTTACGTCTTTGTTTACTGCTTCATAACCCTCTGCGAGTTTCTCCATAACCGGTGTTACAGAAGAAGAACCAGCTACAACAACCTTACCGGAAACACCGTCTGCTGCTTCATAAGCGTCTGCATCTGCTGCTTCTTTAATGTAACCATTGTCCTCTACGATCTGCTGTCCGTCTGCACTCATGATATAGTTTACGAAATCCTTTGCTGCATCACTCTCTTTATCAGATGTAAGGATATTGAATGGACGTGCAATCTTGTAAGAATCATTGGAAACATTCTCTACAGTAGCTTCCACACCATCAATCTTAACTGCCTTAACTGTATCATCCAGAGAACCAAGTGAAATATAACCGATCGCATTCTCATCACCTGCAACAGTAGTCATCATAACAGATGTGCTGTTTGTAACACTTGCTTCATCAGTAGTCATATCTACTTTCTCGCCATCCTGTTCTTCCTGGATACCAAACAGCTCTACGAAAGCACCTCTTGTACCAGAACCATCTTCACGGGAAACAACTGTGATATCTCCGCTTGCTGCACTTACGATTGTTGTGAAAGCTGTTGCTCCGATAACTGCTGCTGTAAGAATTGTTGCGATTTTTTTCTTCATGATAATTTTCTCCTCTTTCAATGAACCCTGTTTTCTTAGTAAAATGAATGGCTCATTTTCTTTTATATTTTTATTTTTTATATCTTGTTGCCTCATTTACAAGTGCTATTATAAAAATCCAAAGTTAAATGTAAAATCGCGCTAAAGTAAAATCTTTGTAAAAACAGATCCCCGAAGAAATCCGGTTTCTGTCTGAGATTTACTTAATTTTTCACGACTTAATTTTTTTACTTTTCTCTTAACACCAAAAATCAGGTCTCACAACTTTGTATGAGTACGCCGCTTCCCTCATCTTGTAAAACGGCTCACGTCGTGCTATCATAAACTGACAGAGCCAAAAAGCTCACAGAAACCGTAGAATACAAATGAAGCAAAAAGTAAAAGCCATTGCCAAAAGAAGAAACAGAACATAAACAAAAGGAGAACAAACGATATGTCAGATTCAAAATGCGAAAAAGCAATCGAAAAGAAACACAACGGATATAACTGTGCACAGGCAGTTGCCTGTTCTTTCTGTGACGAAGCTCACATGGACGAAGAAACCCTTTTTAATCTCACTCAGGGATTCGGTGCAGGACTCGGGACCATGGACGGTACCTGCGGAGCCATCTCCGGTGCCGCAGTTGTCGCCGGTCTGATCAACCAGAACAGAATGGGAACTTCCCAGAGTGTCCGTTCCGTTATGAATCAGTTTAAACAGCAGAACGGTTCCGTTATCTGTAAAGACCTCAAGGGCGTTGAAACAGGGAAAATGCTCCGCTCCTGTGATGACTGTGTCAGAGATGCTGTAAAATTCTTGGAGAATGTATTACAGGAAGAAAAATAAAAATATTCTGTCCTCTGCGCAGATATTACAGATTGTTTTGTGTTAAGATAATATATCAAAAAAATGCTGCACAACAGATTTTCAGAGTCTGCTGTGCAGCATTTTTAATATCCTTCCTCCGAATGAAAAACTTTCCTTTCATCAAATGGAACTTTTATTTATGATATTGAGTCTTCATTTTAATATTGACTTTTATCCACTTTTCTATCTACAACCGCTACCAGATCAAAGCAGCTCTGCAAACAGCCTCAGGAACAACTGTCCCAGTCTCAGCGTTGCACTGCGGCCTTCTTTATACTGATCCGTTACTTCCCTGGATTCTGCCATTGTTTTTTCCATGTCATGTTTTATATCCATTACTACATCACAGTCCACCATAAAGCATCCATTTTCAAAATGATGATAAAGACTGCGGTAATCCAGATTAATCGTTCCGCATGTTGCCATACAGTCATCCACCACACACATCTTCGCATGGCAGAATCCCGGTGTCCATTCAAAGATACGGACTCCGTTGATCACAAGTCCGTTGTAGAAAGATCTGGTCACACTGTAGATCAGCTTCTTATCCGGGATTCCCGGTGTGATGATCCGCACATCCACGCCACGTTTGGCAGCCAAAGAAAGCGCATGCGTCATTTCATCCGTAATGATCAGATACGGCGTGATAAACCAGCAGTATTTCTCTGCTTTGTTGATCATACTGATGTACACTTCTTCCCCTACCTGCTCCCCATCCAGAGGACTGTCTGCATAAGGCTGAATATAACCTTTCTGCTCTGCCTGATATGGATACGGGCGGAGATACTGTTCCATGTTGATCTCATCCGGATGGATACTGCTGGCTGCATTCCACATTTCCAGGAACGCCACAGTCAGGGAACGCACGGCATCGCCCTCCATTCTCACACCGGTATCCTTCCAGATTCCATACGGATGGGTAATGTTAAAATATTCATTTGCCAGATTATAGCCGCCTGTGTATCCCACTTTTCCATCGATCACGGTGATCTTGCGATGATCTCTGTTATTCAGAAACATATTGAAGCCCGGTGACAGTGGATTGAATACACGGCATTTAATGCCGATCCCCTCCAGCTTTCTGGCAAAATCCATATTGACAAACCAGATAGAACCCATATCATCATAGAAAACACGCACCTCAACGCCTGCTTTCACCCGTTCCTCCAGCACTGCCTGGATTCTCTGCCATGCTTCTTCATCTTCAATCGCATGATATTCCATGAAAATAAACTTCTCAGCTTTTTTCATATCTTCGAGCTGTGCATCCAGCCCCTTAATGGCCTCGTCATAATAGGTCATATCCGTATTCTGATAAACCGGATACTTCGCATAACTGGTCAGATAGGAAGAAATGTTTCCTGCCTTCGGAATCTGCTGCTGAAGTTTCTCCTGCGTCTCCTTATTTTCCGGAAGCAGCGGCAGTAATTTCGCATCAATCTTCTCATATCGGGCTCTCATTTTCCATGTACCGCCATTCAGACCTACTAACAGAAATAAGGTGACACCCATCACCGGAAACGCCAGTATCAGAATGATCCACGGCATTTTCATGGATGAAGTCTGATGCCTGCCATAAATTTTCAATACCAGAATAATTGCAAAAATACGGGTAAACAGATCGATCGCTCCTGCATATGCATTCAGTCTCTTAAACACCATCAGCATAAATCCCACCTGAAACAGAATCGCAAGCACAGAAAAGATTAATCGTTTCACGCCATTTTCCGTCTTCTTCTTACCTTCCAATGTGCTGTTACTCATGCACAACTCCTCCTGTCCTTTTATCATTTTCTGTAAATCTTTTAACTTTACGGGAGAGTATAACACATCTGGATGCTTAGTCAAGCAGATATTTGTCACGACATTTTTTCCATCCTGTGTGAAAAAAACTGCTGAAAAACTTTCTCTGAAAATCGTCTTTACTATTTTTTATCCTTTTCCAGCGAGAAGCCTCCCACCTCTAAAGGGATATGTCACCATTTTCAGATTGCAACTTATAAAAAAGATTTATAAAAGTCATATTGATGTTTCAGGCTGCTGTGACATTTACCAGTCAGAATTATGGTGCGGGCAAATAATTTTATACTTTCAGAGTCAAGCAGATAAAAGCATCCGCTTCGCTACTTGCTCATAACCAAATAACTGCTCCGCAGTTTATCAGAAGGCGCTTGCACGCCTCCTGATACAAGCAAGTCCCACCCCACTGCTTATTGCTTTTCACAATTGAAGCAGGAGACTTACTTGATTTGGTTAAAAAAAGAGTTGAGTTTATGTGTTGTAATATACATGAACTCAACTCTTTCCAGTTATAGCTTTCCCAGTTCCCTGTTAACTTTATATCAACAATTTACTTTCACTATTTGTTCACTGCTGTCTGCTGCTCCTGAACTTTTTTTATTTCTTCCAGAGGCAAGTTCAACATTTCAGCAACCTCTTCCGGAGTTTTCCCACTCATAAGAGCGCCAAGAATCATTCCTCTCTGTTCTCCTTTCCTTATTCCTCTTTCATAAATTCTATCTCCAAATCCTGTCATTTTACCTGCCTCCTCCTGAAATGGTTCTGACCATTCTATATGTGAATATTTTTGTATCCTGTTTATATCACCGGCACTGCCATCTGCAGGATGGGAATAATAATTTCCTTATTACTCATAAGCTGTTTCATTCCTACATCATACTCTGCGCCAGTCACTCCAGACGTATATACGTCCATCTTCGTCTCATCACGCATGATTTCTCCTCTCCGGGGAACTGGGACTGTTTTTTCTTTTGTATATGGATATATTAACATGAAAACCTGAACCTTACAATTCTTCCATAACATTCTCTTGCAAAATCGCCCTTTCCAATTTATGATATATCTATCTGGAACAATAATGGAGGAAGTAATTACCTGTAAATAGTTACGATAAATCTATACGAGGAGAATGTCTATGAAAGTTTTAGTTTACCGCAAATGCAGCACCTGCATGAAAGCTCTGAAATGGCTGGATGAACACAATATCAATTATGAAGAACGGGCTATTAAAGAAGAAAATCCTACCTATGAAGAATTAAAAGAATGGTACACCAAAAGTGGGCTTCCGCTGAAGAAATTCTTTAATACAAGTGGGATGATCTATAAGGAAATGGGGTTAAAAGACAAGCTGAAAGAGATGTCTGAGGATGAACAGTTGAAACTTCTTGCTACAGATGGAATGCTGGTGAAGCGTCCACTGGTGATCGGGGATGATTTTGTACTTACAGGCTTCAGAGAGAAAGAATGGATCGAGGCTATGCATGTTTAATGTGCATAGCTTAAAAAAATAATGCTGGGCATAAAGCCCAACACCAAGTTTGTCTATAATCTGATGGCGGGAAATCCCGCCATCTTTTACTTCTGTTCTTTTTCGTATAACTTCTTAATTTTCTCTGCCACCTGCTGTAATTTCTGAGCACGGTGTCCGAAAATTCTCAGTGCCAGATCTCCGGTTGTGAGGCGGGTGATGCCGCCGTCTATTTCAGAGTCTTCGTCAAGAATCTGCCAGATTTTTTCCTGAAGTTCCAGATTGATTGCTGAATCTGCTGGTTCTGCAGTTCCAGATTCCTGACCGCACTTTTCACCATCTCTGCTGCTGATTTTAGAAAGAAACAAGTTTGCCATATGTGTGTATCCTTCGTACATCCCGATTCCTTCCATCGGCATCTTGTCCGGTTCGTAGCGGGTGTTGTCGCGGTAGATGAGTTTGTCGCCTCTGTACAGCAGGACTTTTGAGGAAAATCTGCGGTACTGAAAGCGTTCGTCGTGTGCGGTTCGACCGCAGGAGATGATTTCCAGCAGGAATAAACGGGAGGTTTCGTCTTCCAGATGGATGGTCATCTTGCTGTCAAAAGCTGACTGTGCAAAGGGGATGACTGGCTGGGGATAGTAATATAGTGTGGCGTTTTTGTCTACCTGTACTTCGATGGTTCGGGTGGCTGAACCTTCGTCCATTTTGTGGATTTTCTCAAAGGACTGGGACAGGACTTCCAGGTCTGCGCCTCCTTTTACATGGTAGGAAAACTCCTGAGAATCACCTGCCATGATTCCGGCTGAAGCACAGAGTGGCATGATCTGAATGCCACCGTTTTCTTTTTCAAATGGCATCATGATCTTGTATGGAGCTGTAAAAGACAGGTCCTCGAGAATAGTTTTTCCATCTTTCAGGGCTGCACAGGCACTGATGCGGGATATCTTTCCGAATTTATTATCCATATGATCCATAGGCATTTCCCTTTACATTCCTTCTAAAAGGACATTCTTTTTAATCCATTCTACTACTTTATCTACGTTCTCATCTCCACGGATGTTAGTGAACTGGAACGGTCTGTCACCGCGCATTTTCTTAGAGTCTCTTTCCATTACTTCGAGGCTTGCACCTACATATGGTGCGAGGTCGATCTTATTGATGACAAGGAGATCAGAACGTGTGATTCCAGGACCGCCTTTACGCGGGATCTTGTCTCCTTCTGCTACGTCGATAACGAAGATTGTCGCATCTACCAGCTCCGGACTGAATGTTGCAGACAGGTTATCTCCGCCACTTTCGATGAAAAGAAGTTCAATATCAGGGAAGCGCTCCATCATCTCGTCTACTGCTTCCAGATTCATGGACGCATCTTCACGGATGGCTGTGTGAGGGCATCCGCCGGTTTCTACACCAATGATTCTCTCTACCGGAAGAACGCTGTTCTTTGCAAGGAACTGAGCGTCTTCTTTTGTGTAGATGTCGTTTGTGATGACTCCGATGCTGTAGTCGCCTGCCATCTTTCTTGATAATGCTTCAATAAGTGCTGTTTTTCCGGAACCTACCGGTCCGGCAACTCCGATTTTTACATATGACATACCGATTTCCTCTTTTCTTCGTTTCTTATTCACAAATTCTCACAGCAAACTGCTGAATTATCCATATATTATTTTCTGGAACTTTCTGTTATTCAAACATGCTCTAAGACATGTATAATCTGGAATACAGCTTCTCATGCTGGATTCCTCTGATATCAAATCCAGGTGCAGAGAGACATAAATCCTCTTCGCTTTTGTTCATGACATCTTTTAAAATTTCATCAAATTCTCCGTAGCATCCGCTCAGAAGCTGCTGCCCGGATGTCTGGCTGAGGGGAATTGTTTTTACGCAGTTGGTGACGATTGCAGATGTCTGGGCGTAAAGATAATGTGTCAGAGCTTCCTCTAACGGGATCTGCATTTCTGCACAAAAAACTCCGTAAATACAGCAATGGTTCACTGCTTTTCCTTTTCTTGCATCCAGATATTCTCTGAAAATCCCTGTTTCGCTGATAGAAAGTCCAAGCTTCTCAATAGTCTTCGCAAAACGGGAACCCATTTTTCTGGCGGCTTCGCGCTGTTCCATGGGGATTCTGGACGCTTCCAGAAGTTCTTCCAGATACAGAAGTTCCTGCAGGTCTTTTTTCTCAGCAGCTTCGTATGCAAGTCTGGCTGCCAGAAGTTCTGTATATGCAAGATTCCATTTGATTTTGTGAGTAATGTACTCTCTGGCCGTGTCTACATCATGGACAATTCCACGCTGAATATAAGTCTCAAGTCCCTGGGAATGGGAATAGCCTCCGATGGGAAACAGCGCATCATTTACCTGTAGAAGATAGAACTGTTTTTCTGACATGTAGGACCTCCATAGTTATTTTTCAGATCACAGCTAACGCCTGAATCATCATTTTCAGTGATGGTGATTATGAATGCTTGCAGAAATTCTCTTGTCAAAATCCAGTTTCAGCACTTCTTTTTCTGCCTGAACACCGTGGATTTTCTGCAGCATGACAAGCATTGGCTCATTATAAATCGTGATAAAAGTGTCATTCTCTCCCCAGAACAAAGGTGCATGTCTGTTGCCGATTTCATAGCAGACTTTTGCAGACATTTTCTCATGTCCCGGAGTCAGAGAAACGCGGATGATTTCGCATGGTGGTGTATTTACTGCTACCAGTTTCTCATCATCTGCGTAGATCACGTCATCCTGATACAGACCTCTGGCAAGAATGGAATCATCCATGCGGATTCCTACTTCTGTCCCTTTGTCTGTTGTTTTCTTATGTATTTTTTTGAATGCTTCGTGCCATTCAATATCTACATATTCTACTGTTTTTCCTGTAGTATCAAAGTCATGAAGCTTTCCTAAAACCTGTTCACACAGCATTATTTTCGACCTCCTGCATCTGCTTTATGTAATTGATTATTACCACTTATTCTTTTATTGATAAGTCTTATTTCTTGCAGATTTTTTCTAAACTTATTTTATCAGCAGGTATTTCATCAACCAGATTGTTTTTTTACCAAATCTGAAGTAACATCATAACTCCTGGAATCCATGCAGTTACGATTCCTTCAAATACCTGAAGATATGGAACGAATTTTCCGAGTTTTTTTCCGCAGATATCTTCTACGAAAGCAGTTCCCCAAAGAATTGCCCACAGATACCAGATTCCTGCCCAGCGGAGATCCGGTGTGATTCCCAGTGCAGTGCTTCCTGTAAAGCCCTCGATGGTACCAAAGATTACAGCATTGACAGCTACAAAAGTAGAAAACCATGCAAATGGGATCGGGCTTGCTTTCAGGAATTTACTCAGGGCTACGAAAAGATAGGTAAAGCAGAACAGTAATCCTGTTCCTGCCGCATAATAATTGCCCTGCACCAGATTGACAAAGTTAATGAATAAAGAAAGACCACCTGTGAAAATGTTCATGATGGCGGTTGATTTTCCGTCTACGTTGTATAAGGAACACATACCGTTGTTGATCAGTACGATTCCTACGAATAAAAGACAAACTCCTAACATAATATTCTCTCCTCTCCTGCTTTTCGACAGTATACTTCTCCAACTGTATTTCAGATTTTGCACCAAAAAAGATTTATTTACTGGCAGAGCTGCCAGTCAGACAATGTCTGTTTTAATCTCAGTTAGACTAACAACCCTGCACCTGTTATTTTTATTATATAATCTGAATACAGTAATTCAAACTTTCCTTAGAACAGGCTATAAAGCTGTGTCAGTGGAAGTTTCTCTGCCGGTTTGGAAGTAATCTCTTCCCCGTCAACAGTAACCTTATAAGTCTCCGGATCTACTGTCAGTTCCGGTGTTCTGTCGTTGAATACCATGTCTTTTTTACTGATATTTCTGCAGCCTTTTACAGGTACAACTGTCTTCTCAAGACCGTATTTCTCTTTTACATTTTCATCCATAGCTGCCTGGGATACAAATGTCAGGCAGGCTTCGTTCTTAGCTTTTCCATGTGCTGCGAACATTGGCTGATAGAGAACCGGCTGTGTGGTCGGAATGGATGCGTTTGCATCGCCCATCTTAGATGCGATGATCATACCGCCTTTAATAATGATGTCCGGTTTTGCGCCAAAGAATGCAGGATTCCAGAGAACGAGGTCTGCAAATTTGCCCTCTTCCACGGAGCCGACATACTGAGAAATACCATGTGTGATCGCCGGGTTGATGGTGTATTTTGAAATGTAACGTTTTACACGGAAGTTGTCATTATCGTGTCCTGCGTCTTCCGGAAGTGCGCCTCTCTCATCTTTCATCTTGCTTGCTGTCTGCCAGGTACGTGTGATAACTTCACCGACACGTCCCATAGCCTGAGAGTCAGAACTCATCATGCTGAAAATACCCATGTCATGAAGAACATCTTCTGCTGCGATTGTTTCCGGACGGATTCGGGAATCTGCAAAGGCCACATCTTCCGGGATTCTCTTGTCAAGGTGATGGCAAACCATCAGCATATCAAGATGCTCATCCAGAGTATTTACGGTATATGGCATAGTCGGGTTTGTGGAAGATGGCAGTACGTTTGGAGCTGCTGCTGCGCGGATGATATCCGGTGCATGTCCGCCGCCGGCACCTTCTGTATGATAAGTATGGATGGTTCTGCCACCGATGGCTGCCAGTGTATCTTCTACGCATCCGCCTTCGTTTAATGTATCTGTATGGATAGCAACCTGTACATCATATTCATCTGCTACATTCAGGCAGTGATTGATAACTGCAGGTGTTGCCCCCCAGTCCTCATGAATCTTCAGTCCCATAGCTCCGGCTTTGACCTGCTCAATGAGAGGAGCTTCGTCTGAGCAGTTGCCTTTTCCAAGGAAACCTAAGTTCATCGGATATTCCTCGGCTGCCTTTAACATCATTCTTAAATTCCATGGTCCAGGTGTACAGGTAGTTGCGTTTGTACCATCTGCAGGGCCTGTACCACCACCGATCATGGTAGTTACACCGCTGTATAATGCACAGTCAATCTGCTGCGGGCTGATGAAATGGATATGGGTATCAATTCCACCTGCAGTTACGATCATTCCCTCTCCTGCAAGTGCCTCTGTGGATGCACCGACTGTCATTCCAGGTGTCACTCCGTCCATGATATCCGGGTTTCCGGCTTTACCGATTCCTGCAATCTTGCCGTCTTTGATACCGATATCTGCTTTGATGATTCCGGTGGAATCCACGATCAGGGCATTGGTAATTACCAGGTCCAGGTCACCATCTTTGCTGCAGGTTTTTACAGACTGTCCCATGCCGTCACGAATGGTCTTGCCGCCGCCGAACTTCACTTCATCGCCATAAGTTGTATAGTCTTTCTCTACTTCTATCACAAGGCTTGTATCCGCCAGACGTACCTTATCTCCTGTAGTCGGGCCATACATTGCCGCATATTTGCTTCCGGAAATTTTTGTACTCATTGTTGTCCCTCCTTACAGAAATCCTTTTAATTTCGCAGTTTCCATGGATGCTGCTTTTGTATCGTCAGTTGCCTGTGCGCGGGTAAGGTCATTCAGTCCGAACACTCTCTGTCTGCCGCCCATTTCTGTAAGCTGAACCTCTTTTTCTTCACCCGGCTCGAATCTTACAGAGGTTCCTGACGGAATATCCAGGTGATATCCATAGGCTTTTTCCCTGTCAAAAGAAAGGCATTTGTTTACTTCAAAGAAGTGAAAATGAGAACCGACCTGAACCGGTCTGTCGCCTTTGTTTGCCACTGTTACTGTCACTGTTTTTTTGCCTTCATTAAGTGTGATCTCACGATCTGCGGCCATAATTTCACCGATCTTCATGCTCATTTTCCTCCTTACTGAATTGGATTGTGTACTGTCACAAGTTTGGTTCCATCCGGGAATGTCGCTTCTACCTGGACTTCACCGATCATATCAGCAACACCGTCCATTACGTCATCCTTTGTAAGGATCTTGGTTCCAAGCTGCATCAGCTCTACCACTGTTTTACCATCTCTTGCAAGCTCCAGGAGTTCAGAACTGATATACGCAAGTGCCTCCACGTAATTCAGTTTCAGACCTCTTTCCTTTCTCTCTTTTGCAAGATTTCCTGCCATATGAAGCATTAATTTTTCCTGTTCTTTGGGATTCAGCCTCATGATATTCCTCCTCTCGAATTGTGCGGATTATAATATGTAAAAATCCTCGCAGCACACAAAAAAGAGCAGACAATGGGATTCTTTCTCAGACCCCATTGTCTGCTCTTTGCACGAAAATTTTTATATAGGGGATTATAACTTGTGTTTCTTTGATGGTCAAGATGTTTTTTGTGAACTTTCTGTTTCTTCTTCTATTTCCATTATTCTGCCACAAGTCTGACCAATTTCCCAGATATCTTTGTTTAATTCTCCCCTTGACGATAAGCGCCCCCAAAGGTGTATCATAGTTTTGTGTTAAAGGAGGTAAACTATTATGTTTGAGACATTAGGAGAAAAGGCTGAAGAAAAAGCAATGGTGCAATTCCTTGAACGCTTTACAGACTATCCATTTCTGGTAAGGTTTAAGAATTCCGAATATCCGATCGGAGAGGGAGAACCCACATTTACAGTAAATTTTAAGAAAACAATTCCTCTGGCCGAGTTGCTCAAAAGCACTTCCCTGGCATTAGGTGAAGCTTATATGCGGGGAGATCTGGATATTGAAGGAAATCTTTACGAGGCACTGGATCATTTTCTGGGACAGATGAGCAAATTTTCTACCAATGAATCTGCTCTGAAAAAGATCATGTTCAGTTCTACATCCAAAAAAAATCAGGAAAAGGAAGTCACCAGCCACTATGATATCGGAAATGATTTTTATAAATTATGGCTGGACGAAACCATGAGTTATTCCTGTGGCTACTTCATTCATGACGATGACTCTTTATATCAGGCACAGGTTAATAAAGTAGATTATATTCTGAAAAAATTACACCTGGAAGAAGGTATGAGTCTTCTTGATATCGGATGCGGATGGGGTTTTCTGCTGATTGAGGCTGCCAAAAAATACAAAGTACATGGTACAGGAATCACTTTAAGCCACGAACAATATACAGAATTCCAGAAGCGCATCAAAGATCAGGGCCTGGAAGATTATCTTACAGTGGAACTGATGGATTACCGTGATCTGCCGAAACATAACTATCAGTTTGACCGGGTAGTCAGTGTGGGAATGCTGGAACATGTTGGCCGTGACAATTATCAGCTCTTCCTTGACTGTGTAGAGAAAGTTCTGAAACCGGGCGGATTATTCCTGCTTCATTTTATCAGTGCACTGAAAGAACATCCGGGTGATCCATGGATCAAGAAATATATCTTTCCAGGCGGAACCGTTCCCAGTCTGAGAGAAATCCTGAATCATATGGCAGAGGACAATTTCCACACTCTGGACATTGAAAATCTGCGTCTGCATTACAATAAAACTCTGCTCCACTGGGAAAAGAATTTCCGTGAGAATATAGAAAAGGAAAAGACCATGTTTGATGAATCCTTCCTGCGTATGTGGGAACTTTACCTGTCAGCATGTGCTGCAACCTTCCATAACGGAATTATTGATCTGCACCAGATTCTGATGACTAAAGGAATCAATAATGATCTGCCAATGACACGCTGGTATTAAAATAACTGCCTGGATTTTTGTTTTTGAAATCCAGGCAGTATATATATGATATTTTTCCTGTTTTGCTTCTATAATTGTTTTCTTTATTTTTTCATATTATCAGTTGTAAGCATTCTTGTAGATTTACGGATACACCACAGGCATGTCGGAAAAATATAGCAGGTTGCTGTGATCCAGGCAGTCTGGTCTGCAAAGCAGATGGCTGTGAAGCCAAAAGTGCCTACAAATCCAAGACAGACAACTGTTCTGGCGATCATTTCTGTTACGCCGGAGAAAACGGCTCTGCCTGAATATCCAAGTCCCTGAGTGACCATACGGGCGACATTGAGAATACCAAGACTCCAGTAGAAAAATCCCATACATCTGAGGTATTTGGCAGAGGCATCCAGAACTGCCACCGCACTCTTTCCAACAAACAGCATAGAAAGTGTACGCCCTGCAAAAATCAGTAAAATTCCTGCCGCAATACCATATCCTACTCCCACTGTAATACCACAGCGCAATCCTTTCTTAATCCTGTCAGACTGTCCTGCTCCAAGATTCTGACTGCAGAATACAGATGCAGACGTTGCGATAGCATCAAATGGACACATGGTAAACTGTTTGATCTTCATTGCTGCAGTAAAAGCTGATACATATGTACTTCCAAGCCCGTTGTTCGCAGACTGCATAACCATACTTCCGATAGCTGTGATGGAGAATTGAAGTCCCGTAGGCATTCCCATTGCCAGAAGTTCCTTTACTGCATCCCCTTTTATTGTCCTGTTTTCTTTCTTGAGCCACAGAAGTTTCATTTTGCGGATAATAAAAATAAGGCACAAGATTCCACTGATCGCCTGTGCGGAAATGGTTGCAATAGCAGCTCCGGCACATCCAAGTTTCAGCACTACGATACAGAATAAATCCAGAAAAATGTTCAGAACAGCAGATAACGCCAGAAATATAAACGGTGTTCTGCTGTCTCCCACTGATCGCAAAATACTGGACAGGTAATTATATAAAATCGTAAAGGGGATCCCCAGGAAAATAATCAGCAGATAGCTGTATGCATTGTCATAAATGTCCTCCGGTACAGATAAAATATGCAGAATCTGAGGACATAAAACACTGCATAACGCAGTCAGAATCACTGCAATTCCTGCACATAATACAGCTCCATTAAAGATATAATCCCGCATTTTTTCTATTTTCTCTGCACCGAAATATTTAGCTACAGGAACACCAAAGCCTGTACAGCTTCCCATGCAGAATCCCAGTACCAGAAACTGAATACTGCTGCTGGCTCCTACACTTGCCAGTGCTTTTGCGCCAAGGATCTGGCCTACGATTGCAGCATCAATAATATTATAGGTCTGTTGCAGCAAATTTCCTAACAGTAAAGGAAACGCAAACTGTAACATCAGTTTCAGCGGATTGCCTTTTATCATAGATGTTGTCATTTCTATTTGCCCCCGTTTTCTATATTTCTATAACAATTCCATCTAATAAAATTATCTGCTTTGCTATTGGTTTAATTGAATTCCCATTGAAATACAAATATCAATTTCAACAGAATCCTTTCATTATCATAACATCCATATTTTTAGTTTCAATAAGAAATTTTGACATATTTTTACACTATTTTATCTTAAATCCGGGCTACGGCAACCGAATTCGGGCAAAATATACCGCAAAGTGGGGCGTGCAGATTGCGGGAATGATTTTTCAAACACGCTCTAGTGTTTTCATAAGTCAGGCGGATATTCGCAATTGCATCAGGAGACTTACTTGATTCGGTTAACAAAAAAAGCCCTACAAAACGCTATCCAGGCGCATTGTAGGACTTTATATATTGGCTTAGCCTTTAATACCGGAAGATGCAATACCTTCTACATAGTATTTCTGCATGAAGATGAACATGATGATCATCGGGATTGCAGAGATTACCAGTGCTGCCATGATTGCACTGTAATGTACAGGCTGTGTTCCGAAGAAGGACTGAACTGCAAGCTGGATCGTACGCTTGTCTTCACCGGTCATAACCAGGAATGGCCACATAAAGTCATTCCAGTGAGCAACGAAATCAAGGATAAATACAGTTGCATATACAGTCTTGGAAATTGGCATAACAATCTTGAAGAAAGTTCCTGCCGGACGACATCCGTCAATTGCAGCCGCCTCGATCAGATCATCTGGAATATCACAGAAAAACTGACGGAACATATAGATGGAGAAACATTTTGCTACAAAAGGAATTACCAGTGCTGCAAGTGTATTTACCCAGCCAAGCTGTGACATTTCAATATATAACGGTAGCATGATTGCTTCCATCGGAAGTACCATCAGGGCTACTACCAGGTTCATGATCGCGCCTTTTCCTTTAAACTCAAATTTTGCAAGCGCATAACCACACATGGAGTTTACAAGCAGATCAAGAACCAGGATGAGCGCAATGTAAAGCAAGGTGTTCTTAAATACCTGAGGAAGATTCATTCTGGTAAATACTTCTATATAGTTATTAAAAGAAGCAGATACCGGAAAGAATGTTTTCAGTGAGTTCATATTTGCAAAAATCTGAGCTTCCGGTTTGAGAGACGCGGAAATCATCCAGATCAGAGGAGAAACAAAGATAATACCTATGACAATATTTCCAAAATAAAACATAAATTTGGAAAAAGTCGCTGAAAATTTCATTGATGATTTTTTCATTTTCCTGTCCTCCTTAATCAGTTGCAGTAGTTACTTTCTTCATTAACAGTGACATTGCCACAACAATAACGAAGAATACAGTTGCGATTGAGCAGGCATAACCAAAGTTACCTTTCTGGAAGCCCTGTGTATAAATGTAATATACCAGAGTTTTGGTGGAGTTCTTTGGTCCGCCCTGTGTCATGATGTATGGCTGTGTGAACAGCTTCATTGCCTGGATCATAGTGATCATAACAACATATTTTATAGTTCCTTTCAGTCCCGGAAGTGTGATAAACAGGAACTGATTCCATTTGTTTGCACCATCTACAGATGCTGCCTCATATTGATCTTTCGGAATTCCCTGAAGACCTGCCAGGAAAATCATCATCTGATAACCTGCGCCCTGCCATGCAGACATGAAGATAATGGAGTTCATGGCTGTATGCTCATTGCTCAGGAAATTAATAGGATCCATTCCCAGTGATACCAGCAGAGAATTGATAAGACCAGTGTTTGGATTTGCATTGTAAAGTACTGACCACAGAACAGAAATAACAACCATAGAAGTTAACTGTGGACTAAAATACATTGTTCTGAATACTGCGACTCCGCGGAATTTCTTTGAAACCAGAAGTGCCAGTCCAAGTGCCAGTATACACTGTACAGGTACAACAACTACTGTGAAATATACAGTATTTTTCAGAGCCATCCAGAAGTTTTTATCCTGGAACAGTTTCTGATAGTTTTCAATACCAATCATCTTTATGGCATCCGGTCTCATAATCTGATATTTAAATCCGGAATAGTAAACGGTATAGATCATCGGTACAACCAGAAATGCGATCAGAAGGATAACTGCCGGAGCAGTAAATGCATATGCAGTGATTCTCTCGTCACGTTTTCTGCCTGTCAACTTCGTTTTAGCCATAATCCTTTCCCCCTTTTTGTTCAAATGCATGTCTTTAACATCTGCTGCAATTTTACTTTGCCCTCAGTTTCTCTGCTTTGGGCTTAAAACGGCCGCACCGCAGAAGCGATGCGGCCAGGTTTCTATCCTGATTATTCAGCGTAGTATGTTTCGTAATCTTCTGTGAATGTTTCTGCTACTGTATCAAGTTCAGACTGGATATAATCATCATCAACTTCTCCGTTTGTAGCTGCATCAGAAAGGATATTTGTCATTGCTTCAGCATATGCAGAAGAGAATGTTGCATAGGAAGGTGTTCTTGGACGCGGAACTGCTGTGTTGTTCAGCTGTTCAACCATAAGTGCACGTGCTCCTTCTTTGTAATCAGCCATTGCTTCTTCATCATAAGCAGAGTTACGTGTTGCAGGTTTTGCGATTGCTGCTGCATAAGTTGCTACATTTTCGCTGTTCATCAGCCACTGAAGGAATTCGCCTGCTGCATCCGGATTTTCACAGTCCTTGCTTACTGCTGCTGCCCAGTCACCGCAAGGAGAAACTGCTGTACCTGTTTCAGATACCGGATAGTATGTTACACCCCAGTCAAAATCTGCATTTGCTTCCAGAGTTGCAACTTCCCATGAACCACCAAGCATTGTTGCACACGCACCGTTTAAGAACTCATCTGTGATCGGCTCAATGTTTGCATATCCTTTTGCAATAAGATCCGCAAGGTAAGAAGTTGTTTTTACTGCTTCTTCGCTGTTTACATATCCGTCAGCTTCCTTACCATCCTCGCTGATGTAGTCTTTTCCTTCAGAGATATACATTGGCTCTAATGCATATGGAAGACCTTCACCATGATCCATGATAATGTGTGCTCCCACATAATTATCTGTTGTACACTTTTCAGCAATCTCTGCCATCTCATCCCATGTGATCGGATTGTCTAATGTACGGGAATCAAGGTCATCTGTATCAACACCGCACTCTTTGAGGTAATCTTTATTGTAATAGAATGCTACAGAAGATTCTGTTGCACCGATTGCATATAACTGTCCGTCATAGGTATTCTGGGCAATGGATGAAGGAACGAAATCAGAAAGATCATCCTCTGTAAAATAATCACTCAGCGGAATACTGATTCCGTTTGCTGCATAGTAGGAAACCTGCGGTCCGTCTACATAGAAGATATCCGGAAGGTCATTAGATGTTACTGCTGTAGCAATCTTGTTATCATATGCATAGGAATCGGAACGGTCGATTGCTTCACGGGAAACCTGGATATTCGGGTTTGCCTCATTCCACTCTGCAATCTTCTCTGTCCACCATGCCTCTACCTGTTCTCTGTCTGTCGGACTCCAGATTGTAATGTTTACTACATCACCATCTTTTGCCATTGCCGGTACTGCACTGAACATTGTAGTTGCCGCCATTGTGAGTGCCAGAATTACGCTCATTCTTTTTTTCATGTTTCTTTCCTCCTGATAAAATATATTGGTTGTTGCGGTTACATCTCCTTAATCTCGTTCAGGAAATGCCGTTTTTATGAAACCCGTTCCATGTATTTCCTTTTTTAACCACAGCTATTCTGCTGTGGTTAGAAGCCTTATTTAATCCGTTGTGGAACCCGTTTCATATGATGGTTTTATCATAATCTTTCTTGCCTTATTTGTCAATAGATTTTAGCTTAAAAATCCTTTTTCCGCATCAATTCGTATATTTTTACAATATCAGCACTATGTTTTTATATATTTTTCACAACTGTGTCTTGTTTTTTCTTTTCTTTAGTTTTCCTATATCCTGTTATTTTTTACACGTTCCAAAAGAAGAGGGGGAAAATAGAATTCTCAATTTTCCCCCTCTTCTTTCTATTTATTTTTTTCATTTTTATGGAACCGTTACCATTTTTTTTACTGCCGTCAGATATATGACACATTTCTTTAAGCAAATATCTGTATTCTGCGGATTTATTTCCAGATAGATTTCATTTCACAGATTTTAACCTGCGCTTCTGTATCACTGTTCAGACAGAAGATTCCCTGTCTGCTGCTATTGTAAAACAGTCTGGTTCCTGCATCTTCTCCATCATTTAAATATACTTCTATTGTTCTTCCGTCTACAAAAATTTCTGCATTTCTGCATTTCTCCACAGAGGAAACAAACTGTACCTTATCGCTCTTCACACCGGCCATTTTAAAGAATACTTTTCCCCCTTCTGCAGTCAGACTGATGGATTTATCCCCATCCTGACCAAGAAGAATGTTGAAATCTCCTGTTTCTTCAAATGATACAGATACATAATATCTGTTATCTGCAATAGATCCTACTTTGATCTCACTGCCAGTACCTTCATATACTGTATCACCCAGAAGAGTATAAACTTCTTCTACAGGTTTTGTATATACATGTTCATTCTTCACATGGAGTTCTCTTGGCAGAGTCATACTTCCATAAGCTCCCGGTTCTGTAGCAATATGCTCTCCATAGAAATCACTGATCCAACCAATCAAAATCCTGCGGTCTTCATGCTGAAAACTCTGTGCAGCATAGCAGTTGCTTCCAAAATCCACCCACTGCTGCGTATGGACATCCATTGCATCACCGTTCCAGTCTCCCACATAATATCTGCACTGCTGGAATCTTCCGTATTCATCATAATGGCTCATCCATGCGCCCATAGCTACATATTTATCATCCAGTGGGAAAAAGTCCGGACACTCAATGGTTCTGATCTTTGTTTCCTCTATGAGCAGCGGACATCTGTACTTCCAGTTCTCTGCATCTTCAGATTCATACAGAAGAAATGTTCCTTTTTCATCTACGCATGCACCTAATACAATATAATATTTCTCACCAATTTTAATTGCTTTCGGATCACGGAAATCATAGTTAGTACCTTCCGGTTTCTCCCTGATAATCTCTTTTTCCGGCTCAAAATGAATCATATCGCTACTCTTTGTCATTGTCTGATACTGAATAGTGTCCCATCCGTCATCCTGGGGTCCGATATGTCTTGTGAGATAGAAGTACACCTCATCTCCCATCGGAAGTGCACTTCCGGAGAAAGCACCTCCTTTAATCGCAAGATTATCCAGAATTTCTTCCTGAGGCTCTAATACAACCGGAAGATGTGTCCAATGCACCAAATCCTTACTTGCTGCATGTCCCCAGTACATATTATTCCACTCCTGTCCAAAAGGATTCATCTGATAGAAAAGGTGATAATAGCCCTTAAACCAGCAAAGTCCGTTAGGATCATTATTCCAGTTCACAACCGGCGAAAAATGATACTGTTCTCTGTATGGAGTATCTATGAAATGAAGGAACTCTTCTTTATTCATTTCTTTATAATTGTCTGTAGTATCCAACACACAGATTCCATTTTCCATAATGTTTTCACATTCACTTAAATAAGCAAACGTTATTGTGCAGTCCTGTGTTGAGATTTCATATTCTGTATCTTTGCTTACCGGAAATTTGATCCAGTTTCCATAGATATGTTTTGGTTCTTTTGTCTCTGTTGTGCTTTCTTTTACATTTTTCAGGAGCACACTGCCTTTTTTGCCTTCATCCGGTTTTACAAATAATTCCAGACACTCATAATTTCCTGTGTACATACGTAAATCCCCTTTCTGATATTTATAGCATTCCTCGTAAATAATAGATGTGGTACCCGTTCCATATTCATTGAAATAAAAAGCCCCCCCCTGTCTGCAGGGCTTATTATGTATTATGAAATACTATCCGAAACATAATAAAGCACAAATTATTGATACTTTATATGTGGTACCCGTTCCATTTGTATAAAGTATATGATGCAAATTAGATTTTGTCAATATAGTACTGCTTTTTCCCTAAATTAGCCAAAAAAAGAAGAGATATTTGTGTATTTTTATTTATAACCAAATCTCTTCTTTTTATAAAAACTCATGGATTGTCAAATAATAGTCTATATGACCATATCTACAGGATAAGTTGTCTGTCCCTGATACAATTCTACGGGGATGATCTGCTTATTCGGTACTGGTCTTCGGTTTTCTATCAGATCAACCACCGAATTAGCACTAAGCTCTGCAAGCATCTTTACATTCTGCCGGATACTGGTAACTTCCGGATAAACAAGTCTTGATATATCCATTCCATCATACGTTACAATCTTTAACTCTTCCGGTATCTTTATCCCTGCTTTCAGTGCCAGATGCATAATATTGAGCACAGGCTGATCAGTTCCAAACACACCGTCGATCCCGTCAAAGTTCTCCATTATTTTTCTGGCACTTTCCCAGTAATCCTCATGACCAAACCTGTTCCACTCCAGGATCAGATCTACCACTTCGATTCCTTGTTTTTTCAGAGTCTTTTTCAGTACTGTATGCTTGTCATTTGCCACGATATTTGGTGACACACCGTATATATTTAATACCTTTTTACATTTATTCTGAATCAAAACCTCCGCTGCCAGTCTGCCGCCGGTCACATGGTCTGAACCGATCATCGGGATTTCCGGTCCAAAATCCCTGTCAAAAGAAATAATCGTATGTTTTCTTTTCAGGTATTTCTCACCCTTCAGTGTATGAGAGCCGACAATAATGCCATCTACCATATTTCGATCCAGCATATCCAGAAATTCTTCTTCTCTGTTGCTGACTCCTATAGTACTTGAAATCAGAGTCTTATAACCCAGTTCATACAATGCTGCCTCTGTCTGTCTCACATAACTTGAAAAAAACGGATGATCTACATCCGGCACCAGTATTCCTACAATTCCTGTTTTATTACGAAACAGATTTCTCGCCAGTTCATTTGGTGTATACTCCAATTCTTCAATTGCTTTTTCAATTTTCTTCTTTGTATCCGCTGATACATACCCATTTCCGTTTATAACTCTGGAAACGGTTCCCACCCCTACGCCTGCTCTGCGCGCTACATCTCTTATACTCGCCATACTTACTTTTCCTGTTCTGTTATTACTTTTCACAGTCACATAATAGTTACTGTTCATATGCCTATCCTACAAAGTGTTTTGACATGCATATGCCAAAATCCCATTGCTGCAGGCAATCTGGAATAAATTTTGATAAGATAAGTATAGCACTGCGCATATGTTCTTACAATTAATAAGTTGCCGAAAAGCAGCCCTTTCTTTCGTCAAACTGGAACATGTTCCAGTTATATATCAGGCAGCCTGCACAGACTGCCTGTTTTTTCTGACTTTTATGCCATACCATTTACGGTTTTATACTTGTACAGCATCTCCGCATGATTCTGTTCTTCTATTTGGATATCAGCCAGCAGCTTACGCACTCCGCTGTCTTCAAATGCAAACACATCATCATTATATGTCCCTGACACCAGCTTCTCTGTACCAATACAGTCTGTTGCAAGAAACGCATCGTGTTGTTTATCTTCCGGTGAACTCATAGCTGTATAGACCGCTTTTGGCTGATAATCTCTGCCTGATCTGTCATTGCAGTTACATTCCGGCACGCTTCCGGAAAGGATCATTGACAAAGACTCATAATGCTTCTGTTCTTCCTGCTGGATATTTCGGAAAAGGCTGCTCAGCTCCGGATCCTTTGCCTGCTGTGCATATTTTCCATATTTTTCAATGCAGCTTTTTTCCTGTGTTTGAAGATCTTCGATCACATTACGCTCTTTTTCTTTTAAAATCATAGTCTGTTGTCTCCTTTTTAAGAAATACTGTATTTTGTTACATGAAAATAGTATGGATAAAAAATGCTTTTTTATTCTCTGTATCATGACTTATGACAATTTCCGAAAATATTTTGCTCCAACACCACTGTATCAGGGTGAATTTCTGTCTGCTTTATGATATACTTATATGCACGGTAAAACTTAGGATTCAATAAACAATAAGCATGAAAAATAGCGATTTACATAGGAAAATTTATAATGAAACGAATTGATTTTGAAAACGGAACTGTAACCAACAATATATTAAGTGCTGCGCTCCCCATGCTGGTGGCTCAGATTTTAAATCTTTTATACAACATTGTGGACCGTATCTATATTGCCAGAATCCAGGATGTGGGTACAACAGCACTGGGTGCTGTGGGCTTATGCTTTCCGATCATTATGATCATCACAGCTTTCAGCAATCTCTTTGGATCGGGAGGTGCCCCGATTTTTTCCATCAACCGCGGGAAAGGAGATTCCAGAACTGCTGATATGATCATGAATACAGCATTTACTATGTTGTGCGGAAGTGCCGCAATCCTGATGATGATAGGAATTCTTTTTGCCAGACCTTTGCTCACTCTGTTTGGTGCCTCCACAGATGCTCTTGGTTATGCTTATCCCTATCTGATCATCTATCTGCTGGGAACCCTGCCATCTATGATAGCAACAGGTATGAATCCATTTATCAATGCACAGGGATATGCCATTATCGGTATGCTGTCAGTGGCAGTCGGTGCAGTGGCAAATATTATTCTTGATCCGGTTTTTATTTTTGTTCTGGATATGGGGATTAAGGGTGCAGCCATTGCTACTGTGATCTCTCAGATTCTCTCCGCCTTGCTTGTATTTTGTTTTCTTCATGGAAAAGCAGAATTAAAGGTAAGATGGCTGCATGGAAATGAGCTTTCCCAGTGCACTAATCACGCCAGAGATATTATCAGCCTGGGGTCTGCCGGATTTATCATGCAGCTGACCAACAGCCTGGTAAGTATCTGCTGCAATAATGTTCTCTCCGTAACAGGCGGCGATATTTATATCTCTGTCATGACTATTATATCCAGTGTTCGCCAGATGGTAGAGACGCCTATCCATGCGATCAATGAGGGAACCTCTCCTGTCCTCAGCTATAATTACGGAGCCAGACGACCTGACAGGGTAAAGAAAGCAGGTGTTGTTCTGATCATTATGGTTCTGGTTTATACGGGAATTATGTGGACCCTCATCCTTATTGCGCCAGAATTTCTAATAGGGATCTTCAGTTCAGACAAATTGTTATTGAAGGATGCAGTTCCTGCGTTGAAGCTTTACTTTGCAGCATTTATTTTTATGGATCTGCAGTATATTGGTCAGACAGTATTTAAATCATTAAATAAAAAAAAGCAGGCGATTTTTTTCTCCCTGCTTCGTAAAGTATTTATTGTGGTTCCGCTGACTTATTTCCTGCCCTATGGATTACACATGGGCACAGATGGCGTGTTTATGGCAGAGCCTGTATCCAATGTAATCGGTGGTTCTCTGTGTTTTATTACCATGCTGATCACAATATTGCCTGAATTAAATAAAATGGAAAACTCTCGATAAGCAGAAAAGTCCCCATCATTTATCCATTTTTAACTATCGCATAACTTTGCAGAAATTGTAAAAAGGATAAACAATGAGGACTTTTATTTAACTGAACATGAGAGTTCTTTATATAGCTTCACATATTTCCCAATATGATATTAATCAGGTTCTTATCCAGCATGATCGTGCGGTTCCATGGGTTGAGGATGATTCCCTCAATCTCATTTACCTGTAATGCTGAATTGAAAAGCTGAGCTATGTCTGTCAGAAAAGTGGATTGGACGCTTCCGCCGCCTTTCAGTTCTTCCTCAAAGCTGGTAAATGCCGCCCACCAGACTTTGCCATCTCCGGTTTTCACTGTGCCAATCCGGAGCTGGTTGTCTCCTGGTGTGCTCTGTGGATTGCCACACATTCCTTGCAGTTTCCGTGATAACGACAGGCCTTCTGACAGGAACAGTGATCCTTCTCCTTGTATTCTTCACGAAATTCTGCCGCGAATTCCTCCTGCAGACGCAGACCCTCTGCGCGGTTTCCTTTATGAAACTCAGCCATTGCGTCTAATTCCTTCTGATTTCCTTCAATCTTCATATGTTGAATTTCCTTTCCCAACCTTCATTACGGATTTTCTGCTTTACTTAAGATCTCTTTATGCGTTCTCTGCTCTTGTTCTTAATTTTTAATCCTGTTTATACTTCACCGCAGTTCCATATGCGATCACTTCTGCAGCCCCTGACATTACCTGGGAGGAGCCGTATTTTACTCCGATCACAGCATCCGCATTCATCTCTTTGGCTTCATCTACCATACGCTTGGTGGCAATCTGTCTTGCCTCATTGAGCATTTCCGTATAGCCTGTGATCTCTCCGCCTACCAGAGTCTTCATCCCTGCCATGAAATCTTTTCCTACATTTTTTGTCTGTACAACTGTTCCCTTTACAATTCCCAGTGCCTCAAACTCTACACCCGGAATATATTCAATACTTAGAAGCTTCATCCTCTTCTCCTCCTTCAATAAGCAGTGGATGGGGACTTTCTTGTAACCTATTTCTGATAAATTACCCGATATGGGTATAGAAGTTATAGATGTGCACTAAATTGTAGTAAATATCAAACCGCATAATTCGTTTATTACGTGTTCTCTTTTAAACCGTAACACTGGTACAACAGATCTGTCATTTTTTGTTTATCTGTTCCTCTTATGCCCAGGGACTTGAAATCCACCGTTTCATCAGCTATTTCAGATAAGAATTTTTTCATATCCTCTGCTATTTCCCCTGCAAAAACCATATTCTCTGTAATTTGTGTCTTATCTATATATCCAGTTCTGCGGACAGGAGTAGACAAATATACTTTTGACTTTTCAAGCAATTCATATCGGTTATATTTTGACTCAATAAACTTATTGACACCGTCTTTTGCCACCAAAAACAAGTCCGTCGCTTCCAACTGCCTTACTGCTCTGGTCAATGTCATCGCTGTAAATGGAAGTACTTTTCCAGCTTCTGAAATATACAATCGTTTTTTCTTACTGTACAGGTAAAACAAAAATAACTGCTGTGTAGAGTAAACAAATTTTTCAATTTGCTTTAGGGGCTCTTTCTCATCTGTGAGCATTGTTCCGATAAAGGGAAGAAAGACCTGCTTGTCAGTAATAAACGGTATATTATTTTCTATAAGACTTTTTCTCCGATAATTTGATATTGCTGCAAGTCCAAATACAACTGGCACATTATCTATCTGCTGTATTTTTGTGATTTGCTTTTTCAGTGCCGGAAGTGTTGCAAGTTCTTCTATTGGAATAAGAATCATACAACGTTTATTCCCAATATATGCTGTGTAAAAATCATAACTTCCGGCAATATAAACAGGCAAAGAATCCTGTTGATTCCATGCTTCATATTTTATAGAAATCCCGAATACGCTTGTGAGCATATTTCTCATTCTCCTTTTAACTCAGTTTATTTCTTTTTAACTTAGTGTCTGTTAAAAGTCAAGTTTTTGAGTTATTATTAACAATAAAGGCTTCCACCTATCGCTATCAGGAATTTGATGTTCCAAGCACCTGATCCAAAACAGCAAGTATGGTTTTTATATCAATTGGTTTCGTAATATGTGCATGCATACCTGCCTTAAATGACTTCTCTTTATCTTCCTCAAATACATTTGCGGTCATGGCAACGATTGGGATATTTGCTTTCTTATTATTCTTTAGAGTACGGGTTTATTATTTAATGGTTACTGAGCAATGCCCTGCGGTTCGGTGCCCCCCCCGCCGGATTTTATGCTTCTTATTGTCTTTTCTAACGTTTTCATATCAACCGGTTTTGAAATATGGGCATTCATACCGGCTGCCAGAGAATGCTGAATATCCTCCGAAAATGCATTGGCGGTCATGGCAATGATCGGAATTGTCTTTGCCAGTTTATGGGAACTTCTGCGGATTGCCTTTGTTGCCTCATAGCCGTTCATGACAGGCATCTGCACATCCATCAGGATCATATCATAGTCACCAGGAACAGACTGCTCAAATGTCTCCAGGACCATTTTACCATTTTCACAGATCGTACACTCTGCGCCCTCAATCTTTAACAGTTCCGTCAGAATTTCTGCATTTATCTCATTATCCTCTGCACACAAGAACCGCATTCCCAGCAGGATATTACCATCCTGCTCATCTGTTTCTGCCTGTGAAGCCGGAGAAACAGATCTTTCTTCTGCGATTTTCAGATCCATAAAAACCTCAAAACAGCTGCCCTGTCCCGGTTCACTTTCTACATCAATGGTTCCGCCCATCAAGTCAACCAGATTTTTGGTGATTGCCATTCCAAGGCCGGTTCCCTGTATCTTATTTGTCAGAGAATTTTCTGCGCGGGTAAACGCATCAAAAATCGTGTCCTTGAAATCTGCCGACATTCCCATCCCATTATCACAGACTAAAAAACGATACTTTGCATAAACAGATGAATTTGATTCACATTCCTCTGCCAGAAGCTGAATTTCTCCACCTTCCTGTGTATATTTTATTGCATTAGACAGCAGATTACTGAAAATCTGCATCAGATGAACCTGATCCCCGTTCACCCACTCATGCCGGAGGTTTTCTTTTGTAATTGTAAGAGTCTGCTTCTTTTCAGATATCTGAGAATGAAATATAGTGTCAAGCTCCTGTATGAAATCCAGAATAGAAAAATCAGAATACTTGAAGACAGTTTTTCCTGCTTCAATCTTACTCATATCCAGAACCTCATTAATAATCCCCAACAAATGCTGTGAGGAAGTATCAATTTTATCCGCATACTCTATTACCTTGCCTTTATCACCGGCATCATGTCTGATCAGGGACGTAATACCAATGATCGCATTCATAGGGGTTCGTATATCGTGAGACATATTGGCAAGAAAACTGCTCTTGGATCTGTTCGCCTCCTGCGCCACCTGAAAAGCATCCTCCGCCGCCTGTTTTGCCTGACGCAGTTTTGTATTCACTGTTTCCAGCTTGGCATTATTTTCCCGTTCCACACGGATCGCTTCCTGCTGATTTCTGTACATGACAAAGGAAATCCCCAGCATAACACAGACAGCTACGATAACCGTAAAGATAACAATAAATACCATAACAAAATTGACAAGTTTTAATGTATTCGTAGCAACATATTCTGCCGGAACCAGAAAGATAAGTGTCCATTCGGCATTTTCCATTCTTTTTAATCCGTAAAAATATTCTGTTCCATCCAGAACTGCATTAGAATAACTGCAGCCTTTTTCTTCCAGTTCCGCCTTTGTTTTCTCAAAAGAAGAATTGTGAAGATACTTCATATTCTGTAAAACAGAAAATACATTATGGCCCTTGATCAGTTCCACCTGATTGCTGTTGAACAGTTTAAATCCATTATCATCCAGTACATACACACTGTTGTTCCCATTATATGCATCGCATTCAAAATAAGGATTCAACTGTTCCATATCCTGAACAATTCCAAAATATAGAATTGTAGTTTTCTTTTCTCCATTCTGAAGATGTATTGGTTCCGGCAGACGATCCAGAAATACCATCTTTGACTGGTTATCTGTCATAGAATCAAAAACAAAACTGATCTTTTCAGGACTTTCTTCAAAGTAATCCAAATCCCGAAAAAGTCCCCTGTTTCCGGATTCTGTATAATATCCGCCTTCTGAATCCACTGCCATCAACGTAATCCTCTGCATGGCATATACTGATAATTCATATTTCTTTTTCATATGTCTGCAGAGTTCATCTGTAGTCTGCACGTTTGCATCTCTCAGATAATTACATTCTTCTGTTACCCGGTTCCAGTGGGAATCGATCACATCCTCCAGATTTTGAAACATTTGACGGGTAATCTCTTCCATCTGGTTTAATCGTTCTTCATAGATAATATCCTGGATATAAGTATGATACAGAAAAAAGAATGCAAGAAGCATCGCTATACCAGTCATACAGCAACCCAATATTAAGTTTCGGTAATTCCTTGCCTTTTGCATCTTTCTCCTCCGCTTATTTCCATTCAGCGTCTGCTTCACTTAAAGTCTCAAACTGTCCAAAAAACTCTTTTGTCGCATCCATACCCACAATACCACTGTCTGTCACTTCCGTTTCTGACGCCAGTTTTTCACTGATTCCGGAAATTGCGACCTGATAAGTCTTTCCATTCTCCAGTTTCATATCTTCAGGATTTACCAGCATATATGGATAATTCTTGCCTGTACCAACTGCATCATAACCTTCTTCATACAATGCCTGAATCTGTTTTCCTGTCAGCCTGATTGTTTTAATCGTCTGTGACCAGCCAGTCGGAAGAATGGTACAGATATCATAGTCTGTAATATTCTTTGCATACAGTTTTCCGCTCACGCCATCATTGTTCTGGTTTGTGCCATTTCCACTGATCCATGTTCCAAGGGATATAAGAGCAACGTCACTTCCGGTCGCCTCGGCAAAACATCTGCCCACCAGCTTTGCACAGCTTTCCTGTGAGATTTTCTCTGTGGCTGTTGTGATCACTTCCGGCTGGTTATTTACCACTCTGTCCTGATCCTCATCCAATTGATCTGCCACATCCTTTATTGATGCCTTATCCTGCATGAATTCCAGCATTTTGGTTCCGGTATTTACAATCGTATTTTCCCATCCGGCATAAATAAACGGTGTCGTATTCCCTGCATTGATCATATCTGAAATATCTGCATAGAAGGTGTCATCTGCCTTTGCATCTTTGAAAGGAAGTAGTCCTGCTTTTAATGTGCTGTCCGGATACAGGGCGCTGGTTCCTTCTACCGTAGACAGCACCTTCATGATTTTTAATGCATCTTCAAGTTTCTCAGGATGATTCTCCAGCTCTTTATTCAATCCATAATAACGGTTTACATTTAAAATAAATACATTCCTGCTTCCGTCTTCAGACAGGTATGGCATCAGACCAAATTTGTCCGTTGTATCTTCTGCGTCCATAATGCCATTCTGTGGTCCCAATAGAAACAGTGAGTTTCCCTTTATAAAATCATCTCTTGTTTTGCCATCATCTGCCGGATCACTGTTGCTGCAGTCAAGCATCCCAAGGTCTTTCCACTTCTGGATATATTCCATACTTTCCATCATGCCTGGTGTATCGCTTACATTTGCCTTTCCTGACAGGTAATCTTTCTGCCACTGCTTTCCAGACATGGTACTAAGGAATCCCGCATCCGCAATATTACATATATACTGAAAGGCTGAACCAGGGTACTGAATCTGTGCCATACATAACGTAACTCCTGCTTCTTTTGCTTTGTCTGCAAGTTCTTCAAGCTCTGTAAAAGATGTTGGCAGCTTCCAGCCATTTTTCTCAAGCAGTGTTTTATTATAAGTGATTCCATAACAGTTGTACAAAGATGGAAGCATATAAAGTGCACCATCATCGGATACATCTTTCAGACGTGATTCCACATAATTGTCTGTAAAATCGTATCCGGAGAGATCAATCATCTTATCACTGGCATCCACCACATCCGGCTTATAATAAGTCTGTGTGCAGATGTCCGGAAGATCATCTGCCTCTAACATATTCTGCAGACAGGTTGTTGTGTTTGCTCCGCTGTACGGGACTACTTCAAGTTCAATCTCCGGATATGTTTTATGCACCTCTTCTATAAAGCTGTCCACCTCCAGATAAGGAGCCATAAAAGTAATTGCTTCGTGCTTCTTTGACGTTTCATCTGTTTTCCCACATCCTATAAGTCCTGTTGCTACGATACATGCCAAAATAAGACATGCACTTTGTATTTTTTTGATTTTCATATTTTTTCTCTCTTCTTCGATACAATCATTATGGTTACGCTTATGAAATAACATCGTAAGAAAGAATCCTGCTTGCAGGATTCTCCGCCTGCGGCGGGTCGCTTCAGCGACATAATTCCTCTCCGACGCAGTGCGATCCTGCCCGGAGGGCTTTTTTATGTTATAGGAACATTACGGAGTAATTTCATAAGGATCGGCTGCAGTGTATTCAGCCGATTGTCTGCAGTATAGCCTTCAGAAGATCCCCCTGAAGATAATATGTCGTCTCAAAATGAAGGTATGATAACGATACTTTATCCCACAACAATAAGATCTTTGGCGGGAATTCTTCATCCCCATCCCAGAACTGAAGCAACACAGAGAAATCCGGAAGAACCGGCATTTCAAATGTCAGATCTGCCCCAGCCAGACGCTTCGTCTGCTTTCCTCCCAGACAGATACAGGCCTGCTTTACCTCTTCCACTTTGCCGGAAAATGCTCTTGCATACTTTTTCACAAAATGATCTGTTGACGGACTGCTCCCGGCAGTTACAAATCTGCCCACAGGCTGCCACTGCCCGGTAAAAGGAGGCAGTATCTCCTGCCCGGAACAGCAGAGAAAATCATAGATTGTCATAACAACTGTATATTCTCTGCAGTCCGTCCATTCTTCGCCTGTGGCATATTCAATAGCACCGTTTCTGCGATTGATCCGATATTCTGTTCCAATATATCTCAAATACAGATATTCTTCATCATGTTTCAAACCATATTTCTCTATCAGCTTATCCTGATCATATTTTAAAAACAACTCTCTTCCTGTATATACCTGTTTTTCATAATTATCCATAATATACTTTATTCCATTTCTTATTTTAACCGGGTCAGATAAATCCCCTGCGGAAGTTGTGAAAAGCAATTATTCGTTATACCAGACATAAATACAGGAAGTATGCGACATAACACAACAGCATAACCACACCACAGGGTTTTCTTAATTCTTTATGTCTGAATGTACCAATCCAGAGTATTGCTCCACACAGAACTGCAATTACAGTATCAATAATAAATTTACTCTCAAACGGCACAGTACAGATGAGTGCTGTTGTACCGATAACAAACAAAATATTAAAAATATTGCTTCCGACTATATTTCCAATGGCAATTCCTGCATTTCCTCTTCTGGCCGCTGTTACTGATGTGACAAGTTCCGGAAGAGATGTTCCCAGTGCAACAATTGTCAGCCCGATAAATCTCTCACTCATGCCAAAATAACGGGCAATCTCCGTTGCTCCGCTGACTGCAAAATCACTGCCCTTTACGACCAGAATTCCACCGATTACCATCAGGAGCATACATTTCCATACCGGATTATCCTTTGCTTCTGCTTCTTCCTGATTGTTCCCCTTCTTTGCCATCACAAACAGATATCCCAGATATATCAGAAACAGTATCCAGAAAATCACGCCTTCAATAAAAGTCACCTCTGAACCTGTGATACCAAAGATCAGCAGAACAATTGTTATCACTATCATAAACGGAATTTCGTAAAGAAGCGTGGATCTTTGAATCGCTACATTCGTAATTACTGCTGTAACTCCCAGTATGATCAGAATATTCAGGATATTGCTTCCGACTACATTTCCAATGGTAATACCTGCATTCTTATTCATTGCAGCAGTAATACTGACTGCTGCCTCTGGCATGCTGGTTCCCATTGCTACGATGGTCAATCCAATGATCAGCTGCGGAATTCCCAGCTTTTTCGCAATACTGGCTGCACCCTCCACAAACCAGTCTGCACCTTTCACCAGAAACAAAAAACCTGCCAGCAAAATAATAACCTGTAAAAACATCATTTCTACCTCTCTTTCTTTTATTACGTACTCACAAAATCAAATATAAAAAGATTCCGGGAATACATTTATTTTGCAGTAGGTATAAAAAAAGAGACTCCTACTGCATTCACAGTAAAAGTCTCGCAATTTCATCACTTTCCGAGTTATATGTTTCAATAACTGTCCTGACGAAGAAGTGAACCGAATCCATTCGGCAAGCTACTCCCTTTTCACAGGTATATTCTAACAGACTGTCTCTTAGAAATCAATTATTTTTTATCATAAGATTCTCCATATTACTGTTCAGAGGTATGCGTAAGTCATTGTAAAAAATGACGAAAGAAACTGGAACCTATACATCCTATAATACATGCAGAATCATCTGCTATTCCTGCATGATTTCCGGATACCTGCTACTAATAATGAAGCGGAAAGTCTTCTGAGAAATTATAAGCGGAAACAGGCGCAGGCTGTGACATTCAGGAATTTCGAAAGCATCGAGAATCTCTGCCAATGCATGAGCATGCTTGTTTTGATGCGCTTTAAAGATCCGGCAAATATATATGACAGAGTGTCCAGAATATTTGGATAAAGAGAACCGATGGCTTTGACTGTTATCAGTCTACACCATCGGTTCTTCTAAGTCCAGCTAACCTTTGAACAGTAACACAGGGCAATCGTATGGATCATTTTTTCTACATCCAGTGGTTTGGCCAGATGTGCGTTCATGCCACAATCCAATGCATGGCGGACATCTTCTGCAAAAGCATTGGCGGTCAGTGCGATGATGGGAACAGAAGAAGCATCTGGCCTGTCAAGCTTCCGGATCTGGCGGGTGGCTTCGTATCCGTCCATCAGAGGCATCATAATATCCATAAGTATCACATCAAATGTCCCCTCAGGGTGACGGGAGAAAAGTTTTACAGCTTCCCTGCCATTGGATACTGCAGTTACCACAGCACCTTCCTCTTCAAGGAGTACCTGTGCCACTTCTCTGTTTATTTCATTATCCTCCGCCAGCAGGATCTTTATGCCCTGAATGGAGTTTCGCTCAGCTTCTGTCTCAGAAGAGATATCCGTTTCTTCTGCCTCTTCAAATGGCAGCGTGATCACAAAAGTACTTCCGATACCCGGAGTACTGGAAATCTCAATGGTACCACCCATCTGTTCAAATAGCGCTTTGGCAATGCTCATACCCAGTCCGGTGCCATGATATACACTTCGGGCATCCATATTCTCCTGAGTAAAGGGTTCAAAGATCTTTTCCAGATATTCTCTGCTGATGCCGATTCCCGTATCAGAGATCGTCCATCTGCAGACCAGCTTATGATCATGGGAAGAGAGAGCATGGATCTCCGTATGGATCGCCCCATTCTCTCTGTTGTATTTGATACAGTTACTGTAAATATTCATCATGGCACGACGGAGGTGCAGAGGCTGCCGTATACAAAGGGATGTTCGTATATCTCCGGTGCGATATGAACGGTGAAATCAATATCGTTTTTCTGTGCCTGCATATTAATCAGCATCTGTGTCTCTTTTTCATATCTGATCAGATCAAAAGGTTCATGGTTGAGTACAAGTCCGCCCTCCTCGATCTTGGACATATCCAGTACATCATTGATAAGAGAGAGCAGATGACTGGCTGAAATGAATGCTTTTTCACGATTACTTTTCAGGAATCCGATATCATTTTCGTGCTTTTTATCAATTTCCAGCAGACCAATGATCCCATTCAGCGGTGTACGCATATCGTGGGACATACGGGAAAGGAAATTGGATTTCTCTGCATTGGCACGTTCGGCAGCATCAAGAGCCTCTTTGAGAAGCTTCTGGTGCCTGATTTCTGATTCCACCACATCGTCCACATTCAAAAATCCCAGAACAATGATACCGGAGTCTTCGTTTTTGATAAAGCGGAACTGATAGTAATGGATACCATCCCTGTCATTTATCCGGTAATTTCCCTTGTATTCGGACTGACCGGACAAAACACTCATTACATTATCCAGTTCCAGTGATTCTTCCAGCATTGTACGGTCATCCGGATATACACGCTGTTGGATATAGTCTGAGAGGAAAAGATCATAGGGGTATGTATTGCTGTGTTTTTTGTCCGGATCAGGGACATCGTGGTCTTCCTGCTTGATCACAGAGAGAGTTTTTTCTCTGGGGTTGATCAGGTATACGTTCAGGTAGTTGCTGCTCAGTGTCTGGACAATGCTTACCTGTGTCTCATAGGCTTCCTGTGTTCTGGTGACATCCTCACCGTAAAGGATTGCTTCCAGATGATTATTGGAAGGATTGAGCAGCAGTCTTGCCACATATTTGGAAAGCCTGATTATATCGTCATCGTAGAGACAGCGGGAAACCCTGGTGACTTCCACCTGACCGTCCTCGTAGCTTTTCATCAGGGAACTGCGGCAAAATGCGTTGATAAAATCGTTTCTGTCCTTTAATACCGGTATAAAACAGCAGTCTCTGCAATAAAATGGTCAATGGAAGCGTCAGCATCCATCTTATAGGCCAGGGCAGAGGTGCCTCCGATCTTCAGAATCTTATCATCTGTAAGGTCGAGATGAAAGTAGCCGGCAGCATGGGTAATGGATGCCAGAAGAGAGTGGAGCTGGTTTTCATAAATTTTGCGTGCTGTCACATCATTGTCTTCACAAGCCACTGCAATTACGAAATCCCGATAGTCATCGGCGTTTCCGTTTCTGGCAATGAGCAGATAATAGTAATGGACAGTATCTGTGACAACCCTGAAATGGAATTTGAAAGAGGCTTCCTGAGAAAGTCTTTCCAGCAAGGTTTCATAATTCAGGTGTCTGGACACATAGGAACGCTCATCCGGATGAACATATTTCTGGATAAGAAAATCAAATGACAGCTTATAGTCTGAATTATCTTTAATATCGAGATCCGCAAAAGCATCCGTAAATCTGGAACGATATACGGAGATTTTCCCGGTTTCCCGGTTTACGCCATAAACAGACATGTAGTCAGAAGCAAGCAGGTTGATGGCACCCAGCAGACGGAGAGAGTTCTCACCTGTGGGAATAGACTTTGACAGGCTTTCTCCTTCGGCTACTGTGCTGAATACAAGCGCATGTCCTCTGCTGCCATCGGAATGTACCGTCTCTACTGCATCAACTGTTTCATAAATATGACGGATCGGATCCAGGTAAGTCTTTGGCCCCTGTATCCCCAGTGCTACAGGGCAGGGCGGGCATGGGGAATCAAGCCCCATAAGTGCCTTATAGCATTTCACTCCCGGCTGGAGATTGGGGTACAGTTGTTTGGCAGTGTCGTTATAGCTTAGGATATTATAGTCTTTGTCTATGCTGTAATATCCGGATGAGTGTGTGTTCATAATTTTGTACTCCTGGTGTTTAGTGCTTTAAAGTATACTCTTTTTACCAAAAAATAGCAATGATAATGGGTAAATTTGTAAAGACTATACAATACTTGTTACTGTTCAATGGCAACATCCCGCGAGGTGTTTTTTGTGAGCGAAGGTCACAGAAAACCCAAGACATACCGCGCGAATTTATGCGGTTAGCATAAATTGAGTTTGCGAAGCAAACAATACTCCTTGGGCTTTGCGCAAGGAGGTTCATATTTTGTGCATCGCGAAGCGTATCACTGAGAACGGAGTGAACCAATGGTATTTATAGCAACTCCAGAAAATAATGCAAGCAATCCAGCCCATCAGAGCGTGAAGTCCTGCGTCAGATATCTTTGCCGTGCGTCAGCACGCCTGCAGATATCTTCCTTGTCTTTCACCTTCTGCTGAACTGTCTTAAATGCATTATTTACGAGGATTGCTATAAGTGATTTTCAGAAACAAAAATCCCTGATTTAACAGTCATCTCTTTACTGAAATACTGCTAAATCAGGGATTTTTTATTATATATTTCCCAAAACAATATTAATCAGGTTCTTATCCAGCATGATCGTGCGGTTCCACGGATTAAGGATGATTCCCTCAATCTCATTTACCTGCAATGCAGAATTGAAAAGCTGACCAATGTCTGTCAGGAAAGTGGACTGGACGCTTCCGCCGCCTTTCAGTTCTTCCTCAAAACCGGTAAATGCTACCCACCAGACCTTATTATCACCTGTTTTTACTGTGCCGATTCGAAGCTGATTGTCGCCTGTCGGCGGTTCTACTGCAAGGATAAACTGACCGTTTTCGTTCATTCGTCTGCGGATTACGGTCAGTGCATGTGCCAGTAATTCCTGAGTTGCTTCCTGCTGAAGAGCTGCGATCGCCTGCTCTATTTTTTCATTTCCCTGAAGACCTTTATCCTGAGGTGTGTTTGTATTTGTATTTTTGTCATTACTCATGTTGATATTTCTTATACCTTTCTTTTACCTTTCTTTCTCTTGTCCGAATTGCCAGATTATGAGCTGAACAGTTACAAATAATCAATATTTCTACTGTTCTTCTATATACTGAACGCCCTTTGCCTTATCTCGTTCATTCCGCAGTTTCTCCGGAATTTCTTCTTTTTTCAGATTCTCATGCACCCTGCAGGTTCCGGCTTCTTTTGCCTTCTCATAATACCATTCTTTATATTCCAGTACACCCAGTGTTTCCTGCATCTGCACGATCTGCTCTTCTACACGGCGTTTCTGTTCCTGAATAAGCTGCAAACGCTGTTCAATCGTGCTGTCACCTTCCAGACACCAGTCAATAAATTTCCGGATTTCCTTGATCGGCATTCCTGCTTTTTTCAGGCATTCAATAATGGAAAGCCACTCGAAATCGCTTTCCTTGAACATCCGGATTCCTCCACTGGAACGTTCCACGAATGGAAGAAGTCCTTCTTTGTCATAATAGCGAAGCGTAGATGCCGCAACTCCCAGGCGGCGCGCTGTTTTTCCAACTGTATAGTACATACTCATTCCTCTTTTCCGGGTCTTTTATGTATCTGTTCATCATTATCCTGATATTTTCCGTTCTTTATTGCAGAAAAATTTTCTGATTTTCTTTCCTTCCGCTTATTGATTACTTTAGCATCAAGCGGATATTCGCAATCCGCTTCGCTACTTGCTCATAACCGAATAACTGCTCCGCAGTTTATCAGAAGGAGTTTGCACTCCTCCTGATACAAGCAAGTCCCCACCCACTGCTTATTGCTTTTCGCAATTGAAGCAGGGGACTTACTTGATTCGGTTTAAGACAGTTCAGCAGAGGGTGAAAGACAAGGAAGATATCTGCAGGCGTGCTGACGCACGGCAAAGATATCTGACGCAGGATTTCACCCTCTGATGGACTGGATTAAGATGCGTTATTTTAGAGGATCGCTATAACTATACCCTGTAAAGCAAAATAGCGCAAGCGGATTATCACTTTCCGCCTGCGCCAGGTTTATCATTATTTATCCATTTTTACTTTTGAAACAAAATTTTATTTCCAATTGTATTTCAGAAATAAGTCTTTATTTACGACATCAATTGTTCTTTAATCCTGTTTATACTTCACAGCAGTCCCGTAAGCAATGACTTCTGCTGCCCCGGACATTACCTGGGAGGAACCATATTTCACGCCAATAATCGCATCTGCATCCATCGCTTTCGCTTCATCCACCATACGTTTTGTAGCGATCTGTCTGGCCTCGTTGAGCATTTCTGTGTAACCTGTAATCTCACCGCCAACCAGAGTTTTCATACCTGCCATAAAATCTTTTCCTACGTTTTTGGTCTGTACAACAGTTCCTTTTACGATGCCAAGTGCCTCAAATTCCACACCCGGAATATATTCAATACTTAGAAGCTTCATCCTCTTCTCCTCCTTCGATCTCTTTCATTCTTCCTGCAAGTGCCGCCAGAGTTCCTCCGGTGATCACTACCGGAATCGCGATGAGAATCGCCAGCAGTGCGGCCGGCATGGGATCTTCTGTATTTACCCATAACACGAATACTACTGAAATCGCCATAAGCACTGTCATGATCACAGCTCCGGCAATTGCCCCTGTTTTTCGTTTCTTACGGATATCTGTTTTCTTTACATCCATAAACCTTGCACCCTCTTTCTCCATCTGCTCGATTTCTTCCAGACAGTTCTCGGCATTTAAGGTATCCAGAGACTGGTGCTCTGCGATCAGGCGCTCGCACATCTCCTGCATCTTCGCCAGACCTTCCCTGCGGTGTTCCAGTTCTTTGAGATGCTGTTCCAGGCAGATCTGCAGGCTTTTCTTTTTCTCGAAGAGAGCTCGCATTTCTTCAATGGAAATATCCATCTTCCGGAATAATTTGATTTCCTGAAGTCGGACAATATCTTCCCGATGATATTCCCGGTATCCGTTCTCCGCGCGCTCTACATTCAGGAGCCTCTGGTCTTCATAGAAACGGATATTCTTTTTGGTGATGCCTACTAACTCCTCCACCTGTTTGATCTTCATATTGATACCTCTTTGCTTTCTGACAGTGCACCTAGAAATTTGCTGTCCTGTCTGTGCTTACTTTATACGGCTTCCATAAGGTGGAAAGTCAAGTATTTTTTGAAAAAAAATAATAAATTTACAGCTTCCAGTGGGTGTAACCTTAGTGTTTTTCTATATATTCAGGCTAAAACTCAGTTTCACTCTGACCGCATTGCTCTTCAGAAGTTTTTCCGCTTTTCATGATCATTATCAGTGAACTGAGCAAAAGGAACATCGGGTAAAACAGTTTCGGCATGATCTGGAATGCGGAGATTTCACCACCCAGTTCATTCACTGCGGAAATCGCCACCAGCATCTGTGCACCATATGGAATGAGCCCCTGGAAAATACAGGAAAAAGTATCCAGAAGTGATGCCGCTTTTCTTGGTGTGATCCCATACTCCTGTGCCATCTCTTTTGCAATTGGATTTGCCATGACAATTGCTACTGTATTGTTTGCAGTAGCAATATCCATCGTCCCTACCAGCAGTCCCATTCCAAGCTGGCCGCCCTTGTTTCCACGGAAAATTTTGTGAATCCAGCTTAAGAGTGCATCGAAACCTCCGTACTCACGGATCAGTGCACACATGGCTGCTACCAGAATTGCCACCATACAGGTTTCAAACATTCCTGACACACCGGATCCCATGTTTATCAGAAGATCTACCGATGTGGTATGTCCGCCGATCAGCATGATCACTGCACCGGACACGATTCCTGTGAGCAGTACTATAAACACATTAATCCCAATGATTCCTCCGATCAGCACCAGTACATATGGAAGAATCTGAAGCAGATGATAGGACTGGCTGATATGTCCCTGAATCTCTGTCTGAAATGACAGGATCAGAATTAAGATCAGTGTTGCTGCTGCCGCCGGAAAAGCGATCCAGAAATTTTCCCGGAACTTATCTTTCATTTCACATCCCTGACCGTTGCAGGCTGCGATCGTTGTATCGGAAATGAAGGAAAGGTTATCTCCGAACATGGCACCTCCCATCACAGATGCCACACAGAATGCAAGATTGAATCCGGAAGCTGTGGAGACGGCTGATGCAATAGGAACCAGAAGCGTAATGGTTCCCACAGATGTTCCCATTGCCACGGACACGAAACAGGCAACCACAAATAAAACCGCCACGGAAAATCTGGCAGGAATCAGACTCAGCATACAGTATGCTACACTTTCCGCACTGCTTCTTCCCACAACGCCGACAAAAGAACCTGCTGTCAGAAAGATCAAAAGCATGGTAATGATGTTCTTATCTCCGACTCCCTGTGCCATAATTTCCAGTTTCTTATCAAAATTCAATTCTCTGTTCTGAAGACAGGCAACCAGAATTGCGGCCAGAAATGCGACTACAATAGGAACATTATAAAATCCCATCGGTATTTTCATCACATATTCAAATAAAATGCCCAGGCCAAGGTATAATACAAGAAATACACCGATTGGCAGCAGGGCAATTCCTCTTTCTTTTCTCATCTTTTTCTCCTTTTTATTTTTTCCTGTTACTATTTACTCTGTACTCAGTAACTTTCGCTTTCTTTTTGTTTCACTGCGTTATCGTCTATTCTATCATATTAACCACTTCTATGCTATAGCAGGAAAATATTTTCATTAAGAAAAAAATCCCCCGTCTGCTTCTGCCAAAAGAAACGGGAGATTTCATCTTTACTTTTTCGGCTGGTAACGCATATCTGATACATTATAGATAGTCACAAATGCTTTCGGGTCTTCATGATTGATGTAATTCATTAATTTCTGATATTCTGTCTTATCTACGATGGTAATGATTTCGTTACGTTTCTGCATATTGTAGGCACCGATAGATTCGTAAATCGTTGCACCGCTGTGCAGATCTTCGATGATAAATTTGCGGAGTTCTTCCTCCTTTTTCGTAATGATGCAGACACGCCGTTTAATGTTATGGTCGAAGATGAAATGGTCAAGAACCATGCCATTAAAATAAGTTCCCAGAATACTCAGTACGACTGTTTTCTTGTCATATACCAGTGCTGCGGAAAGTGCCACACACATGCCGGAAAGGGACATTGCTTTTCCCAGTTCCATATGCAGATATTTGTTCATAATCTTTGCCACGATGTCCAGTCCGCCGGAAGATGCATTTCTGTTAAAAAGAATACTCAGACCTACGCTGACTACCAGAATGTAGCAGAGCACATCCAGTTCCTGACTGTTGGTCATGGAACCAAAATCCGGAAATATTTTTTCAAAAAGACCGATAAACAGTGGCAGAACAATACTTGTGTAAACCGTTTTTACGCCAAATTCACGTCCACAGGTGAAGAAGCCAATGATCAGAAGCACGACATTCAGGATCATGGTAATTACTGACAATGACAATGGCACAAAGTTTGATAACACAATACCAAGACCTGAGATACTGCTTACTGAGGTGTGGCTCGGCACCAGAAAGAAATAAACTGCTGCCGCAATGATCGCTACTGCTCCGGTAAGGATTACGGTTTCCTTTAGGATATCTGCGTAATTTAATTGTTTTTTCATAGTTAGTTTTCCTGTCTTTCTTTCCTTAGTCTTGTTCTATTTTAACATATGGAAAGAGAATGTCCATCGGCAATTACAAAAAGAGGCCGTCTCTTTCTGACAACCTCTTAATAAATCTTTATAACCTGAATTTTGTTCCCATATTTTAGCCCACCGGCTCTGTATGCTCCTCAGATAAATAAGCTTTCTGTTCTTCCTCCGGAGCTTCCCAGATTGTGGTTGTAGTTCCATCTTTATCTACATACATTTCCTTTATCTCATCTTTCTTCAGACTGCTGTGAATATGATCAAATGGATAAAAAATACTATCTACATATTTCTCCCATAAACTCTGTTCAAAATGGATAGTTTCTACGCCTGTTTCTCTGTCTAAAGATGTATTCCAGTGGTAATTTCCTCTTATATTCGTTTTATATGTTACTTCATCTTCATTATCCTCAACAATAGTGATTCCGGCATCTTTGCAGCTGATATATGTAACATGTTTGTTCATAAAAGTAAATACTGCCACAAAGCAAATTACGGTTGCTGCAATTGAAACCAGAATTGTTTTTATCTTTCTTTTCTTTAAAAATTTGCTGAAATTCTTCAGATCATTTGCTCCATTTCTGCTTTCTTTTGTCTGTGCAGAGAGCTTCATGTCATTTTCAAGATCTGCCTTTGTCTCATGATATACTCGTTGGCAGATTTCGCAGTTTTGCAGATGTTCTTCTACCAGTTCTTTTGTGTCATCGCTCACTGTATCATCAATATACAATGGGAGAATATCCTGGATCACATTACAATTTATTTTTCCCATATCATTTTTCCTCCTGACTTATCTGTGCTCTTATCATCTGTCGCGCACGGTGGTAAGTTACCCTCGCCCATCCGGCACTTTTCTGATAACATTTTCCAATTTGCTCAAAGGAGAGCTCGCCGTATATCCGCAGATGAAATACTTCCCTGTATGGTTCCGGTATCAGTTCTGCATGGCGTTTAAGGTTCTGAATTGTCTCATCCTGCACAATCTGATCTAATACCGCAGGGGATGCATCCTGCATGGAATCCTGTATTGTCTCCGAAAATTCTTCGCCCACATAGATTTTGTTTCGTCTGCAGTAACGGAAGTATGTGTTCTTCGCGATTACAAATAACCATGCGCGGATATCCTTTCGGCCGTCAAATTTCTCAATGTTATTCATTGCTTTCAGGAATGTTTCCTGAGTGATTTCCTCTGCCAGACTCTCGTTTTCGGAAAGTGCGCGGATATAGAGAAAGACATCACGGAAATACTTCCGGTAAATTATTTCAATTTCTGTTTTTTCCAAATTCTGCTTCCTCGCATGATAGTTTTCTCCTGTCTGATTTGTTATTTTTTATTCTACTCTGTTTGATGTCTTTCTATATAACTAAGTCATGGAAAAGAGAAACGTTACATAAAATTTTATATTTTTTATCTTCTGCTTTGAGCATTTCTTTCTGAAGATACTGACACGCTTTTAATAACTGCTTTTGATCCGGACCGGATTGTGCTTCTGCTCTCTGGAAAAGTTCTTTAATAAACTTTAGAAAAGTTTCCTACGTAATATCGTAGGCATCTTCCTGATTCTGTATCATATAAAGACAGAAATGGAAAATATCTGAACAATACAAACAAGGTCTGTTTTTTTTTTTCGAACAGATGTATAATTTTTACATCAATACAAAGGAGGATTTTTAACAATGAAAAAGTATTTTAAGAAGCTCACTGCCATTCTTGTTGTTCTGGTAATGTTGCTGGCGTCCGTTCCAGCGTCAGCCCAAACTACAAGTACTGCACAAAAACGCTCGGTTTATTCACAGGTTAATGTACAGAAAGGTTATATTCTCGGTTCTTACAACCTGAATAAAACAAGTGTAAAAATCACACAGTCCAGGAAACTTGGTACTGTAAAATCTACCAAACGTTCCGATGGTTACACCTGGTATTATTTTTATCCTGCTAAGGCTGGAAATACAACAATTACTGTTGTAGCAAAAGATAAACTTTCTGGCTCTAAAGCAGAAACAACCAAGTATCCATTTACCATATTAAAATATCAGAATCCAGTTTCTTCCGTTAAAATCAGAAATACAAATATATCCGGAAATAAATTAAACAAAACAGACCGCCTTTATTTAAGCTATAGCAAATACTCCAGGCAGAATAATACACTGAAAATAACTGCAAAAAAAGGATGGGCTCTTCGTTCTCTAGTTGCATTTGACAAATCCGGAAATCAGCTTAACATTGAAGAAATTAAGAAATTTAAGGCTTTTGGAGGAAAAGGCAACTATATTTTGAAAGCAGAATTTTTCAATGAGAAGCGTCAGACATCTGAATTTATAGAAATTGTATTCAAATAGTATATGTACCGGGAGATATGAAAGACTTAAAAACCTTGCATTTTCAACGAAAAACATTTAATTATATGAGGAGGACAAAAATGAAAAAAATACGTACATTGTTATACGGTTTTCTTATAATTATGTTTCTTGCAGCAGCAATGCCTACTGTAGCAGAAGCGGCCGCAAAGCCGGTATGTCAGAAAGCAGCAACTCTGCACTATCAGATTAACGAAGGTAGGACAAAGGTTGTGATGGAGAGTCTGTATATCGGAAATCTGTCATCGTCTGCTGCTGTGACTGGAATTACATCATCGAATAAGAATTTTCAGGCTAAAAAGAGCGGTCTGGCTTCAAATGCCATCTGGATAGGTCAGAAATCAAATCATAATATAAAAGATGGTGAAAAAACAACCATTAATTTTAAAGTAAAACAGAATGGAAAAACCTATAAACTTTCTTCCAGAATTACCTTTAAGAAATTTGATCAGGTCTTCAAAAGCTTCAAAATCGGAAACAAAGATTATGCCTCCACTTTCGCAGGATACTGGGGAACTAAAACCAAAATAGCAGGTAAGACCGCAAAAATTCAGGTTACACCAGCTTCCGGATACAAAATTGATAAGATCACTGCATACTATTGGCATGGAGAAGAAAATTACGAAGACAAAAAAATCAGAAATGGTTCAAAAATATCCACAAAAGATCTGATGTACATTTATGTGTATTACCATCCCACAAAAAAAGCTGCATATTTTAAAGAACCATCAAATCCGGCACTCTCTCCTTTTAACTACGAATTTCATGTAAGACTGGAAGCATAACTATTTATATTTATCTATAGGAAATTTCTTATGAAAGACAAGGAAGATATCTGCAGGCGTGCTGACGCACGGCAAAGATATCTGACGCAGGATTTCACCCTCTGATGGACTGGATTAAGATGCGTTATTTTAGAGGACCGCTATAGTATCTTTTTAAGACGATTATAACTTATTTTTTCTTGTTTTAAGTCATTTTTTATACGAAATGGGACGGATAAACCGTCCCACTGTTATTTTCTTATTTTGTTCTCTGCATTCCAGATGTTCCAGATTTATCAACCTGTATACATTACATTAGAAAACTGTGGAGAACCTGCATGTCCTGCTGACTGCTTGAATGTTACAGCTTTTATCCATCCTGTTTTGGAGCCGCATTTTACGCGGATATACATCTTATTTCCTGAAGTCCAGCAGTTTAAGATTTTCACTGTTGAATTTTTTCGGATTGCAAATGCCTTTTCAGCAGAACCCGGTCCTTTGTATGCCTGAATATTTTTGGCTGCTGTGAAAAGTCCGGTTGTCTTATCTGCTGCATTCAGTCTGGTATATTTTCCATAATTAGATGTACGCACCAAAGAACCATTCTGATATTTATAGGTATATGCTGTTGTGCAGTACCCAAGGGAATAAGACATTTCTTCAGTTCTTACAGTGACGGAATTTCCATTTAAATATATCGCAGCATCGTTTACCGGACGTCCATAGATCGTATTCAGGAAATTTACAACCTGTACGATTTTTCCGTTACGATACTGATACAATCCATTGAAAATGCTGATATCATTGTCAGTGCCACCTCTTACACAAAGGAAAGATTTTCCATTGGAAAGTGTAATGATTCTTGCAGACATTTCATTAAAACTTCCTTTAATAGTGCCGGCTTTTTTGCTGTTAACATAAAGATTCAGCTCCGCCCAATAGCCGTCGTATGCTCCTTCTACCTGAACAATTTTCAGTTTGTCTTTTTCTCCATCTCCGGTAATATCATATTGATCATAGGTTTTTCCCGGCTGAAGCGTGTACATCTTCGGCGCAGCAGCCTGTACCGGCAATACAGAAAAAATCACCAGTCCCATAAGAAACATACATATTGTAAGAAATTTTTTCATGTTCTCTTTTTTCATTTCTTCTGCTCCTTAAATTTTATTTTTTCATGTAATGTAACGCCATCGATGACTGGCTTCATTATAAAACTTTCCTTATAAATGTCAATATATTATTCTGAAAACTTCACAGGCAATTTTCAGTTGCAGGTCTCTACTTCGACTGTTATAATAATAAACTACAAAAGCAGCCGCCAGGTCTGGTAAACTAACAGTAAACTATAGCAATTCCAGAAAATAATGCAATCAAGACAGTTCAGCAGAGTGCGAAGGACAAGGAAGGTATCTGCAGGCGTGCTGACGCACGGCAAAGATATCTGACGCAGGACT
>NZ_QUDO01000159.1 GCF_003477525.1 Ruminococcus sp. AF41-9 | reverse complement strand
TCCATTCCCGGCTTCCGCTTTCCTTACGTGTCCCCACAGTTCTGTCATACCGCAGTACAGGAATCTCCACCTGTTGTCCATCGGCTACGACTCTCGTCCTCGCCTTAGGCCCCGACTTACCCAGAGCAGATCAGCTTTACTCTGGAAACCTTGGATATTCGGCCTAGAGGATTCCCACCTCTATCTCGCTACTCATTCCGGCATTCTCTCTTCCATGCAGTCCACAGCTCCTTACGGTACTGCTTCGTTCCGCATGCAATGCTCCTCTACCAACCTTTCGGTTCCTTAGTTTCGGTGGCGCGTTTCAGCCCCGGACATTTTCGGCGCAGGACCTCTCGACCAGTGAGCTATTACGCACTCTTTGAATGGATGGCTGCTTCTGAGCCAACATCCTGGTTGTCTTCGAAATCCCACATCCTTTTCCACTTAACGCGCACTTGGGGACCTTAACTGAGGTCTGGGCTCTTTCCCTTTTGACCGCCCAACTTATCTCGTGCAGTCTGACTCCCGATAATCGATTACGCGGCATTCGGAGTTTGATATTCTTCGGTAGGCTTTGACGCCCC
>NZ_QUDO01000158.1 GCF_003477525.1 Ruminococcus sp. AF41-9 | reverse complement strand
CTGTTCGATCTGGGAAAGCAGTTCTTCTGTATCTGGCAAAAGATTCAGCAGTCCGGATAACTCGCTGTTTAATATCTGCAAACTCTGGTTCTGCTCCTGAAAGGACAGAAGCTGTCTGTCTTTTTCCTGTAATTCCTGTACCATCTCTGCCATAAGGTTCTGCTGTTCCTCGATCTGGTTTATCATTGATTCCATCATGGGAATGACTTCCCGGCTTTCTTCTAATGTCATTTAATCGCTCCTTCCATAATGATAATGCACCTGATACTTTTCCAAAGGTGTCCAGTATCTTTTGCAATAACGTGTTTTGCTGTTTTATGATTTGATTTTCCGCTACTTTCCACGAACCTTTTATTTCCTGCCCGGCAAGAAATTTTTGTTCAATCTTTCTTGCGTCAGCACCTTCATGGATGGTAGGAATCTGGAGTTTTCCCTGTTTTTCATAAGAACGGTGATTAACCTGATTATGCAAAGGAAGATGTTCATTACACACCTTTGCCCACTCACTCCGCCACAGCTCACAATTTTTGGGATTGTTCCATCCAGTAGCATCGGTCAGCACCCGTT
>NZ_QUDO01000157.1 GCF_003477525.1 Ruminococcus sp. AF41-9 | reverse complement strand
CGTTTCGTATATGCCCATCTTCCCCGTGACTGCACAGAGCCGTGTTCCCTCTGGAATCTCCGGATCCGGCCCAGTGTGCGGTACATCCGGTCTTTTTCACTGGGATGATTGATAAATTTTCTCCCCAGGACAGTTCCGTCTGCCCGCATAATGGTACAGACCGCATCGGTATTGATTCCCAAGTCCACACTACAGATGATCTGTTCTTTTACCGCTGTTTTCGTAAGTGTCACTTCTTCCGTATAAGAAAAACGCAGGAAATATTTATGGTGCCTTTTCTCCAGTGTCGGGCTGATGCCTTTTTCCCCGACCAGTTCCTGCGCAGATATTCCATATCTGTGTGATTTAAACGCACACAAAACCATTTCCAGTCATGGCCATCATACAGTTTCAGGTATGCTTCGTCTTTTCCTTCTTTTCCCTCTCTGTACATGACATCACGATAAAAAACAGGCATGGCATGATTCTCATACGCCAGTCTGGGTTTCCCTGCTTTTTCTCCTGACTTTTCCCACAGATCCATCCGTGTTTCGTAAGAAGATACACTTCCCAATGCATGCTGGATTGCGGCTCG
>NZ_QUDO01000156.1 GCF_003477525.1 Ruminococcus sp. AF41-9 | reverse complement strand
CGTTTCGTATATGCCCATCTTCCCCGTGACTGCACAGAGCCGTGTTCCCTCTGGAATCTCCGGATCCGGCCCAGTGTGCGGTACATCCGGTCTTTTTCACTGGGATGATTGATAAATTTTCTCCCCAGGACAGTTCCGTCTGCCCGCATAATGGTACAGACCGCATCGGTATTGATTCCCAAGTCCACACTACAGATGATCTGTTCTTTTACCGCTGTTTTCGTAAGTGTCACTTCTTCCGTATAAGAAAAACGCAGGAAATATTTATGGTGCCTTTTCTCCAGTGTCGGGGCTGATGCCTTTTTCCCCGACCAGTTCCTGCGCAGATATTCCATATCTGTGTGATTTAAACGCACACAAAACCATTTCCAGTCATGGCCATCATACAGTTTCAGGTATGCTTCGTCTTTTCCTTCTTTTCCCTCTCTGTACATGACATCACGATAAAAAACAGGCATGGCATGATTCTCATACGCCAGTCTGGGTTTCCCTGCTTTTTCTCCTGACTTTTCCCACAGATCCATCCGTGTTTCGTAAGAAGATACACTTCCCAATGCATGCTGGATTGCGGCTCG
>NZ_QUDO01000155.1 GCF_003477525.1 Ruminococcus sp. AF41-9 | reverse complement strand
CAAAACGAAACTCCTGTACGCTTTTTGTACGGTACTCAGAAAAATGTTCGTTCTGATAGGGCAGAATCTTCATGGCACAGTAACTGATGTTAATCAGATTGACCAGCATCTCAATCCCTTTGCAGCTTCGCACCATATAGTTACAAAAAGACCAGAACGTTTTCTGTTCATAGTAGCTTGTTTCAATATTCCAGCGAAACGAATATAGCAACAGTGGAATGTATTTCATGCGGTCGCTTCCGGTCTGGTTCAATGGTGCTTTTTCCTGCCAGGCACAGAAAATCTGCAGATCTTCCGGGAAAATGGTACTGAAAAACAGTCGTTTTGTACCATGTTCTTTTTCTGTGGCAGTGACATATGCAAGGACTTCCCTGTTGCCGAAGATCTTAGTGAGAACCCGGCGGACACCGGTATAATAATCACCGATCTTTTCATAGGAAAACGTAAAATCTGTTTCAACAGAAAGACGTTTTCCATGTTTGGCAGGACGTCCCCGACGACCGGTCTGTGCAGGTGCAAGATCATACATGACAGAATCAATCCTTGCATTGCCAATCAGATCCAGATTCGGATATTCATCAA
>NZ_QUDO01000154.1 GCF_003477525.1 Ruminococcus sp. AF41-9 | reverse complement strand
CTCCGAAAGGGTATCGGAGGCGCCCAAAGGTTCCCTCAGAATGGACGGAAACCATTCGAAGAGTGCAAAGGCAGAAGGGAGCTTGACTGCGACACCGACGGGTGGAGCAGGTACGAAAGTAGGGCTTAGTGATCCGGTGGTATTAAGTGGGAATGCCATCGCTCAACGGATAAAAGCTACCCTGGGGATAACAGGCTTATCACTCCCAAGAGTTCACATCGACGGAGTGGTTTGGCACCTCGATGTCGGCTCATCGCATCCTGGGGCTGTAGTAGGTCCCAAGGGTTGGGCTGTTCGCCCATTAAAGCGGTACGCGAGCTGGGTTCAGAACGTCGTGAGACAGTTCGGTCCCTATCCGGCGTGGGCGTAGGATATCTGAGAGGAGCTGTCCTTAGTACGAGAGGACCGGGATGGACGGGCCGCTGGTGCATCGGTTAGACTGCCAAGTCTACGGCCGAGTAGCCAAGCCCGGAAGGGATAAACGCTGAAGGCATCTAAGCGTGAAGCCCCCCTTAAGATGAGATATCCCATTCGAAAGAAGTAAACCCCCTTGAAGACGACGAGGTAGATAGGGCAGAGGTGGAAGTG
>NZ_QUDO01000153.1 GCF_003477525.1 Ruminococcus sp. AF41-9 | reverse complement strand
GGCTGAATGCCTTTGATCTGATCGTATACATTAAGACCTGCGTCTTTTGTGATTTTCTCAGCTTCTTCAATAGAAGCAATGCCATAGCTGTTTAAAACAGAATTGATTTTGTCAATTCGTCTCTCATATGATTCAAATAAAGCCATTTCCTGTTACCTCCTAAATTATTCTTTTCTTGGGTCGATAATTTTAACAGCGTCTGCAACACGGCCATACTGACCTTTTGCTTTTTCCCATGCAGTATTCGGGTCATCGCCTTTTTTGATGAAATCAGTCATTTTTCCAAGACTTACGAACTGATATCCGATGATCTCATCATCTGCATCAAGAGCAATACCTGTTACATAACCTTCTGCCATTTCAAGGTAACGAGGTCCTTTTTTCAGAGTTCCATACATTGTACCAACCTGAGAGCGAAGTCCTTTACCAAGGTCTTCAAGTCCGGCACCTACCGGAAGTCCTTCTTCTGAGAATGCAGACTGTGTACGTCCGTAAACGATCTGAAGGAAGAGTTCTCTCATAGCTGTGTTAATCGCATCACAAACTAAGTCAGTGTTCAGTGCCTCCATAACAGTAAGACCCGGAAGGATCTCAGAA
>NZ_QUDO01000152.1 GCF_003477525.1 Ruminococcus sp. AF41-9 | reverse complement strand
TTTTTCTTTCCGGATATCTTCCCCTGCATTTCCAGATATTCGAATACGATCACATCCGCATGGTTTTCTTCGGCATATTTTACGATCGCACCTGCAATTTTTCTTCCCAGCTCTATGTTCAGGCGTTTCGTATATGCCCATCTTCCCCGTGACTGCACAGAGCCGTGTTCCCTCTGGAATCTCCGGATCCGGCCCAGTGTGCGGTACATCCGGTCTTTTTCACTGGGATGATCGATAAATTTTCTCCCCAGGACAGTTCCGTCTGCCCGCATAATGGTACAGACCGCATCGGTATTGATCCCTAAGTCCACACTACAGATGATCTGTTCTTTTACCGGTGTTTTCGTAAGTGTCACTTCTTCCGTATAAGAAAAACGTAGGAAATATTTATGGTGCCTTTTCTCCAGTGTCGGGGCTGATGCCTTTTTCCCCGACCAGTTCCTGCGCAGATATTCCATATCTGTGTGATTTAAACGCACACAAAACCATTTCCAGTCATGACCATCATACAGTTTCAGGTATGCTTCGTCTTTTCCTTCTTTTCCCTCTCTGTACATGACATCACGATAAAAAACAGGCATGGCATGATTCTCATACGCCAGTCTGGGTT
>NZ_QUDO01000151.1 GCF_003477525.1 Ruminococcus sp. AF41-9 | reverse complement strand
CAACGTCTTCTTTCCACATGATAGCAACGCCTTCCGGAACGCTGTTAGCGCCGTAGCAGTTAACTTTTGCACGAAGTCCTTCGGAGTATGCTTTTCTGAATACTTCTTTAACTTCGTTCTTGTATGGGTCGTATTCTGTCTCTACATATGTAAAGCCGTTGATACGGGAAATGATCTGAGCTGCATCTTTTCCAAGACCGTTCAGGATAACACGTAATGGTTTCTGACGAACTTTGTTAGCTTTCTCAGCGATACCGATAGCACCTTCAGCTGCTGCGAAGGACTCATGTCCAGCCAGGAAGCAGAAGCACTCTGTTTCTTCTTCAAGAAGCATTTTGCCAAGGTTACCATGTCCAAGACCTACTTTACGTGTGTCAGCAACGGATCCAGGAATACAGAATGCCTGAAGACCTTCACCGATAGCTGCTGCTGCGTCTGCTACTTTTCTGCATCCTTTTTTGATTGCGATTGCAGCACCTACTGTATATGCCCAGCAAGCGTTTTCGAAACAGATTGGCTGAATGCCTTTGATCTGATCGTATACATTAAGACCTGCGTCTTTTGTGATTTTCTCAGCTTCTTCAATAGAAGCAATGCCATAGCTGTTTAAAACAGAATTGATTT
>NZ_QUDO01000150.1 GCF_003477525.1 Ruminococcus sp. AF41-9 | reverse complement strand
GGTATTTAATTATGCAGTTGCGTATGATACTCATAATCAGGAACCATTATTTTATGAAAAATATCCAGGAAGTCTGAACGATATCTCCCAGCTTCAGTTCATGCTGGATAAAGCATCCGGGTGTAGTCAGAAGAATCAGCAAGAGCGAAGATATTTGTTGGATTTGTATCCATGATAGTGCGCTGCAAGAGGTATATAAAACTAAAAGAAGAGATGAAAAAACCGGATAAGAAACCGAACTATATAACGGTATCGGCGGCAATAAAAGAGCTGGAAAAAATAGAAATGGTACGTCAGTTGGACAATATATACTGTCTGGATCATGCAGTAACAGCGAATCAGAAAGTAATATTGAAAGCCTTTGGACTGAATGCGAACAGTATAAAATATTTTGCATCAGAGCTGAGTAAGGAACTGAAAAAAGCAGAGGCTGATGTGATCGCAGCGAAGAAAAAGTATGACCAGGCAACAGCGCAAATCTGAAAGAACTGTTAGACAAGCGAGATGCCATAAGAAAAGAAGAGATCCTGTCAGCGGTTGTAAAAAGTGGGCGGTCATATGAGGAGATCATGAACTTTTTGAATGCAGGATCAGATGGAGAAAAGACGGAAAAATAGAATTATTTTGAGTCGCAGATATAGCGACA
>NZ_QUDO01000015.1 GCF_003477525.1 Ruminococcus sp. AF41-9 | reverse complement strand
ATCAAGAAATTGATATTTTAAAAATTTTATTCTTTCAATAACTACAGGGATTCTTTGCGGTTTCACAGGTTTTCACATAATTTATTTGAAGTAGCACAATAGGTTAATTACGTTCCAAGTATAACAAACTATGAGGCAGAAATCAAGAAAGATGCTATCAAAAACATCAATCGGAAAGACATTCAGCTGGATTATGAGATTGCGCGAGAACTTCAGCGCCAGAAAATTAGTGAAAAAAGAAAAAAACAGGTTGAAGTTGTAACTGTTTTAGAAGACGGTAGAGTGACAGTCGAAACTCAAAATTTGGATTTTGAATCAAAAGAAAGATATGTCTGCAATTTTACTCATCCACATCTGACACGCTTAATGGCTAAAGGAGACGCGGAAATTATTTGGGCTTTTGAGTGCGAGGTATCCGCGAGACATGTGGTTATTTATCTAAAAGACAGTAAAGTGGGTGATCCTGAATATTTACTGACAAAATTTAACGCTAAAGGCTGTGAGGTATATGCGGCAAATAGGAAGGCGCAGAAAGATTATCTCGTTAAAATTTGGACTGCGGTCTATAACAAGGATGAAAATGATGTCCTGATAGCAGAACATTATGGATGGTGGATCGATGAAGAGGGACAGATGCAGTTTATTGATGATTCCAGAGTTATTTGGGAGGATGTGAAAAAATGGGCAGAGTAGATGAACAGAATGTATTGCGAATGATTTTTGGACTTGCATTTATGCGACCACTTTTACAGGCTACAGATACAGATATAGATTTAGGAGTAGTTGTTTTAATGGATTCAAATACACAGGCAAGGCTTTGGTGCCAGGAATGTGAAAGTAAAGTGGATGGTAAAATTATTCAAAAGCTCAAAAGTACAAAAGTACTGAATTATCAGGCTGGAGTACATATGTTAAAAGATGGAGATAATGTTGAAGACATAAAAGACTTCTTGATGAAGTGTGAATTCTTACCAACTTTAGTCGTAAGTGGAATTCTTCCATTCTTTCTGCGTGAAGATAGTTACGTATTCAGAATAAGAAATGCAGGAAGTATTTCTGCATTCAGCGAAGAGTACAAAGCGTTCAGAGAGTTTGTTATTGAGAATGTGGGGTTTGTAAAAAAATCAATTCTTCAATATTTAAATGAAGAAAATTTGCATAATAGTAACGAATATTCCGATAAATATTCCGATAAATATCCGGCGTTTCGAGTACTTGATGTCATTGGTTATATTTGGGAACTGTATTATGCAAATAATTGTTCTGAAGCGAGTGCAGAAAATTTCTGTAAAGCATATATGGCTGATATTTCAGAAATTGTAAAAGGTTTTGACGACTACTCAGATTATTGTGATATAGAAGAAGAAATATCATCTTTGATATGGAACTTTTTGATGGAACATGTGGATGTCGTTGTATCAAATGTGGATAATGTCTCAGGTCATGCATACGAGGCAATGAAAGTTGATAAAGCTATTCTGTATGACGAAGAGTTTTATTATTTTCCGGAACGTCTTATTAAGGAAATCGCACAGCCTCTGATGGAAACAATGGCGATCGGTGAACTGAAAAAGATGTTAAAAGATCAAGGAATTATAGTTTGCAATGGGCAGGGGTACACAATAAAGAAACGCTTTACAACAATGTCCGGTTATTGTGGGCGTATGCGTGCGATTAAGGTACAAAAGACTATGTTAAGTTTCCAAGATAACCTGATGCTGGAAGATTTTTTGGAATAAAAACTAGGAGGCGACATTATGAGAGATATGAGATATATTGGCGTATTATCAAATGGAACTAAAGTTAGAACTTCTTCAGATTCTCCGAATAAGAGCATTATAATTTCGGGGATAAGTGGAACTGGAAAATCTCAGAGAATTTGTGACATTGAAAAAAATGTAATTAATGATGGTGGTACAATAATTGTTTTAGATTTAGATGGTAGCCATTATTCTGTGAATGGTGAAAATGTTATTGTTGCTCGTAAAGATGGCATTGCTTTGAATTTTCTGGATACAGAAATTTTAAACAGACCGTCTGATGAAGTTTCTGAATATGTGTCAGAGATAGCAAATCTTATGCTTTGTACGACAAAAGCGGGAGATCGGCAGCGAGGCATATTGAGGACTGCAATATTATGGGCCATTAAAAATAAAAACAAATTTACCAGTGATTTTTCTGCCATAGAAGCTGGGTTAGAGGAAATTGGAACAGAGAAAGCTTTGGGTGTAAGAGATAAAATATGGCCATTACTTAAATGCAAAGTTTTCAGAAAAAGTGAAAAGGAAATCCAACTGAACAATGTGAATGTTATTTCCTTTGAAGGTTTTGAAGCAGATTTGAAAAAGGTTATCGTCGAGATTTTTTTGAGAAATCTTTGGAAAAAAGCTCGTGAAGCGAGAGCAAATAAAATTACAGTGGTGATTGATGAATTCCAAAATCTGATGTTAGGGAAAAATTCTTCCATTGAACAGATGCTCAGAGAAGCCAGAAAGTACGGTGTGGATATGGTACTGGCGACACAGACATTGGCAACGTTTTCAAAGGAAACTTTGGTAGCATTGAACCAAGCTGCTGTGAGATTATATTTTCGGCCGGCAGTAAGCGAAGCCAGAATTCTTGCTCAGCAGATTGATGGAACGAATGTGGAACGCATGATTTTGCAGTTAAAGCATTTGAAAATTGGAGAATCTATAGCTATTGGAGACTTGGAAATTGAGGGACGGCGTATTGGAAGACCAATAATTGTGAAAACAGATTATAAAACAGAGACAGGTTACTGTATAAGGAGGGCATCGAAATGAATAAGATTACATATGACGAGCTGTCAAGCAATAAAATTGTAGAAAAGGCAATCTCTGCGAGGAAGCCAATGACAGACAAAATGTATGATACTATAAAAATCAAACGGAACGGCATGCAGATCAACTTTGAATTTCCGCCAAAGTCAGCGAGAGATCAGCTGATCGAGCAGGAAGTGAAAGATATCATTTCAGGAGAACTGAAAGAGAAATCCCGCAAGATTTACATTAGTTAAGGCCAACGGGGCAGGAAAATTTCCTGCCCCTGTATTTTTTTAGGAGGATAAATCCAATGAAGAGAGTCAGAATGCTTCTCCGTGTAAGCTCCAACCAGCAGCTGGAAGCGGACGGAGATTTAAGTGTGCAGAGACAGCTTGTGAAAGATTACATATTCAGCCAGTCTGACTGGCAGCTGGATGAAAAGGAATATTTTGAGGGCAGTAACAGTGGTTACAAGAATGCAGTGGCAGACAGAAATATTCTGCAGGAAGCACTGCAGGACGCAAAAGCGAAAGAATATGATATCCTGGTTGTATACAAGGATGACCGTATCGGCAGGCGTATGTGGGAAATTGGCGCATATGTTATGAGCTTGAAAAGTTTTGGCGTGGATATTTATACAGTTAAAGATGGCTGTATTTCCCCGGAATCTGATGATATCATGGGTCAGATGATGCTAGCATTGAGATATGGAAACGCCCAGAAAAGCAGTTCCGATACAGGAATGCGTGTAAAGGATACTGCACAGAAGCTGGTGCAGAAAGGCAAGTTCATGGGTGGAAAGGCTCCATACGGATATAAGCTGGAACTTTCCGGGGAAGTCAGCAAACATGGCCGTGCTTTGCATCATTTGGTGGTTGTGCCGGAGCAGGCAGAAGTGGTAAAATATATTTATGAACTTTCTTTACATAAAGAATTTGGAGCGGCGAAGATTGCCAGGATTCTGAATGAGCATGAAGTTTATAAGAACAGAGCACCCAGAGATGTCTGGAAGTGTGGTACGATTGTCAGCATTCTTACAAATCCAATTTATGCAGGTTATACAGCTTATAAGCGGAGAGAACGGATTGATGGCAGATATCACAAGCTGGAAAGCAGGGACTGGATATATGCCGAGAAGCCTGATCCTGAAATTACGATTATAGATGAGAATGTGTGGAACCGAACACAGGATACCAGAAAACAGAGAGGTGACAAATATATTAAATCTCCGGAAAATAAGGATGTCACTATAATAAGAAGAAACAGTGGGATGCTTGCACTGATTGATGTTCTTCACTGTGGTTACTGTGGACGAAAAATGACAAATGGCAGCAGATATAATTACTGGACGATTAAGGATACAGGAGAAAGGCGTACCAGTAAGATAGCTATTTATAAATGCCAGAATGCCTGGAGTGGGGTTCCCCATAACAAAACCAGTCAGTATCGTGCAGATCAGATTGAACCTATGGTATTTGAGGCACTTGCTGAATATATCGGAAAGCTTCAGGAGAATGAGAATGTATTTACTCAGATTGAGGAAAATCAGAACCGACAGAAAGTAATCAAGCAGTCGGAACTGGACAGGGAGCAGAGTGAACTGAAAAATATCCAGAATAAGATTGCAGTTATGGAGAGCAACATTCCAAATGCCATGACAGGAGATTATCCTTTAAGTCTGGAGGAACTGGCAGATATCATCAGGAAGCATAGGGAACTGGAAAAGAAGCATAAAAGGATTGTAGAAGAAAAGGAAGCAGAACTGGACGCAATGAAAGTTTCCATGGATGACTGGGAGAGTATCAGAAGCAGGATTCCCACATGGCAGGATGTGTTCTGGAATGCAGATACTACAACAAAGAGAGTGCTTGTAGATAAGCTGATCGAGAGAATTGATATTACCAGAGATAATATCAATATCCGCTTCAAAATCAATCTGAATGACTTCTTCACGCTACCCCGAATTACTGACTATCACGACGTACCGGAATAAAGGCTACGATTTCACCATAACCTCATCCACTGCCTATGATCACAAATGGATTTATGGCAGAAATATTTTTGACAGTATCGACCGTATTGTAGATGAGTTATTTGAGAATTATCTTTCCAGGCCGAATGTGCGGCAGCCGATTCTGACACAGTACTGTGATGGAAAACAGGTGCAGTGCAGAAGCCGGGGGTGGATGACACAGTGGGGAAGTAAGGCACTGGGAGACCAGGGATATTCTGCGATTGAGATTCTTCGGGCATTTTATGGAAATGATATGTATATTAATGTGGCGGAGGCTGTATCCGGGATTCCGGTATCCTGGCCTGGCTATGATCTGGACATCGGAGCGTCGGGAAATAAAGTCAGCCAGATTCAGGAACAGTTAAATACGATCGCAGGAGCATATCCGGCAATACCGAGAGTTACTGTGGATGGAATCTATGGAAATGCAACCAGGGATGCAGTGCGGATCTTTCAGGGGATTTTTGGATTGTCTCAGACGGGAATCGTGGATTATCTTACCTGGTATAAATTCAGGAAATCTATGTGGCAGTGAGCAGGATTGCAGAATTACAGTAAAAGTAGCCTGACATACCTAGCATACAGAAAAATCAGTCTGCAAAAGAGGATAACTTCAGGTTATTGTGTACGAAATGCACAGTAACACTATAACCAAATCAAGTAAGTCCCCTGTTTCAATTGCGAAAAGCAATAAGCAGTGGGTGGGGACTTGCTTGTATCAGGAGGCGTGCAAGCGCCTTCTGATAAACTGCGGAGCAGTTATTTGGTTATGAGCAAGTAGCAAAGCGGATTGCGAATATCCGCTTGACTGTGATAAAGATATGAAAATACAAAGTGGCAGAGAGATACCATATCATCCGGAAAAACGCAAAAAAATAAGGCACCATGAATTCTCACAGCTCCTCATTCTTTAAATGCGGAAGATGGGACTTGAACCCACACGAGCGCAATGCTCACAAGATCCTTAGTCTTGCTCGTCTGCCAGTTCCGACACTTCCGCATATCGCATTTCTTTGGGAATTTTTTATCTCTCCCTCGCGACAAGTGATACTATACCAGAGTTGAAATCATATGTCAACACCTTTTATAAAAAAAAATAAAAAAAATTCAAAATTTTTTTGAAAAAAAGAGGAATTTGAAATTTTATGTAGAATATACTTAATAAGAGGAATTTTAAAGTTACTGTTTACAGGTCATGATCCGGCAGGATTTTTGACTGGGAGATGTTATGGCGGTTCAGAAAAAGATATGAGTATGTATATTGCTGTAGCAGATAAGAACAGTAATTTTTTTGTCAGTAAGTGGAGGTACTGTCTGTGAATATCAGGGAGAGCATGGAATTAAGAGAACAAAAGATGCTGAGTCCCTATGCTGCCTGCAGCCGGTTTTCGAGAGGCAGACAGCGGCAGGAGGAAGAATGTGATATACGGACTGTCTATCAGAGAGACAGGGACAGAATCCTTCATAGCAAGGCGTTTCGCCGGATGAAGGATAAGACACAGGTATTTCTGGCACCCAAGGGTGACCATTACCGTACGCGGCTGACGCATACCCTCGAGGTATCCCAGATTGCCCGGACCATAGCCAAGGCGCTGCGGCTGAATGAAGATCTTGTGGAAGCAATCGCGCTGGGACATGATCTTGGACATACGCCTTTTGGCCATGCGGGAGAAAGGGCACTGAATGCTTTGAATCCGGACGGTTTTACCCATTATGAACAGAGCGTCCGGACTGCTCAGATTCTGGAGAAGAACGGGGAAGGGCTGAACCTCACCTGGGAGGTGAGAGACGGAATCCTGAATCACCGAACCAGTGGACATCCTTCAACTCGGGAGGGACAGGTCGTGAGACTTTCCGACAAGATCGCCTATATCCATCACGATATGGACGATGCACAGAGGGCAGGGATCATCACAGAGGATGACATCCCCATTACGTTGCGATTACTTCTCGGAGATACGGGCAGAGAGAGACTGAGTACCTTTGTACATGATATCATAGAGAACAGTCTTGAGCAGGATACCATAAAAATGTCACCAGAGATCTACGAAGGCCTGATGGATATCCGGGCACTGATGTTTCAGAGTGTGTATGAGAATCCGGTTGCCAAGAAGGAAGAAGACAGGGCTGCAAAGATGCTGGCGAAACTGTATGAATATTATGTTGAACACCCGGACACAATGTCTGCGGAATACCAGAAACTGCTTATTCGGGGAGAGAAGAAGGAACAGGTTGTCTGTGACTATATCTCAGGAATGACGGATCAGTATTCCATCAAGAAATTCCGGGAGATTTACATACCAAAAGCATGGAAAGTTTTTTAGGAGGACGAATCATGCGTTATTCAGACGATATCATTGAAGAAGTACGAATGAGAAATGATATTGTAGATATTGTATCCCAATATGTAAAACTGACCCGGAGGGGAAGTACCTATTTTGGTCTTTGTCCTTTTCATAATGAAAAGACTCCTTCCTTTTCGGTCACTCCCTCCAAGCAGATGTATTATTGCTTCGGCTGCGGGGCAGGGGGAAATGTATTCAACTTTGTGATGGAATACGAGAATTACACGTTCGGTGAGGCGTTGCAACACCTGGCTGACAGGGCAGGGGTGCAGCTTCCGAAGATCGAGTATTCCGGAGAGGCGAAAGCAAAAGCAGAGAGAAGGGCAGCCCTTCTCGAGATCAACAAACAGGCTGCGGGCTATTTTTACTATCAGCTTCGCAGGGAAAGCGGAGCACAGGCACATGCCTATCTCACGGGCAGAGGGCTGAGTGAAGAAACTATCCGGAAATTCGGGCTGGGATATTCGGACAAGTTCAGCGATGATCTGTACAAATATCTGAAAGCAAAGAATTACAGTGATGAACTGCTGCGGGATTCCGGCTCTTTAATGTGGATGAACGCCATGGAATGCACGACAAGTTCTGGAACAGGGTCATTTTCCCGATCATGGATGTAAATAACCGTGTGATCGGATTCGGCGGGCGTGTCATGGGAGACGGGAAACCGAAATATCTGAACTCACCGGAGACTGCGATCTTTGACAAAAGCCGGAACCTGTATGGATTGAATGTGGCGAGGACCACGAGGAAAAATTATCTGATCCTGTGTGAAGGATATATGGATGTGATTTCCATGCATCAGGCAGGTTTTACCAATGCAGTGGCTTCGCTGGGAACAGCACTGACTTCCGGCCATGCAAGCCTGCTGAAGCGGTACACGCAGGAAGTCCTGCTGCTGTATGACAGCGATGATGCAGGTGTCCGGGCGGCACTTCGTGCCATTCCGATCCTGAGAGAAGCAGGGGTGACATCCAGAGTGGTGAATTTAAAACCTCATAAAGACCCGGATGAATTTATCAAGGCACTGGGAGCAGAGGAGTTTGAGAAACGTCTGGAACAGGCCATGGACAGTTTTCTGTTCCGGGTAAGTATGGCACAGAAGGAATTTTCCATGGAAGATCCTCAGGGGCAGAACCGTTTCTTTGAACGATGCGCGCAGATGCTTCTGGAACTGTCGGATGAGCTGGAGAGAAATCTTTACATTGAGGCCATTGTGAGGGATTACCGCAGTTACGGGATCACAGCAGAGAGTCTGAAAAAGAGAGTCAACGCTCTGGCACTGAAGGGAACACCGGCAGAGCAGAGGGTACAGCCGAAACCGTCAGGAGGACAGCCGAAAAAGAAGGAAAGTGCCGCAGAGAAAGCTCAGAAACTGATGCTTACCTGGCTGGTGACTTATCCGGGGATTTTTGAAACGGTTGAGAAATATATTCAGCCTTCGGATTTCGTGGTACCTCTTTACAGGCAGGTGGCAGAGATGCTTTACCAGCAGCACAGAGAGGGAGATGTGAATCCGGCGAGACTGATGAATGCGTTTATTGACAGCGAGGAGCAGAGAGAGGTTTCTTCCCTTTTCAATGCGACAATCCATCTGGAAACTCCGGAGGAACAGAACCGGGCATTCTCGGATACGGTCCTGCGGATCAAGGATGAGAGCCTCAAAGAACGCAACAGAACCTGGGACCCGACAGATATGCAGGGCTTACAGGAAATCGTAAAAGCAAAAAAAGAATTGGAAGATCTCGGAAGAAAGCGGCAGCAGCTGCATATTTCTTTCGAATAAGGATAAAATATAAACACTATATGGAGGTTAGAGCACATATGGAAATGAATATGGGTAAATTCAGTGAGAAACTGGTAGAACTTCTGGAGCTTGCCAAAAAGAAGAAAAATGTTCTGGAATATCAGGAGATCAATGACTTCTTTAAGGATCAGCCGCTGGGAGTGGAACAGATGGAGAAAGTATTCGACTTTCTGGAAGCCAGCGGTGTGGATGTGCTTAGAATCACAGACGGCAATGTAGATGATATGATCCTGGACGATGACGATGCAGACATCGACAAACTGGATGAGGAAGAGATCGAGCTTGACAAGATCGACCTTTCCGTTCCGGAAGGCGTCAGCATCGAAGACCCGGTTCGTATGTACCTGAAAGAAATCGGTAAAGTTCCGCTTCTTTCCGCAGAAGAAGAAATCGAACTTGCCAAGAGAATGGAGCAGGGAGATGAGGCTGCCAAGAAACGTCTGGCAGAAGCAAACCTTCGTCTGGTTGTCAGCATTGCCAAGAGATATGTGGGACGTGGAATGCTTTTCCTTGACCTGATCCAGGAGGGAAATCTTGGCCTGATCAAGGCAGTAGAGAAATTTGATTACCGTAAAGGTTACAAATTCAGTACCTATGCGACATGGTGGATCCGTCAGGCGATCACAAGAGCGATCGCAGACCAGGCACGTACCATCCGTATCCCGGTTCATATGGTGGAAACCATCAACAAGCTGATCCGCGTTTCCCGTCAGTTACTGCAGGATCTCGGACGTGAACCTACGCCGGAAGAGATTGCAAAAGAGATGGATATGAATGTGGAGCGTGTCCGTGAGATCCTTAAGATTTCTCAGGAACCGGTATCTCTGGAAACTCCGATCGGTGAGGAAGAGGACAGCCATCTGGGAGACTTTATCCAGGATGACAATGTTCCGGTACCGGCAGATGCAGCAGCCTTTACACTTCTCAAAGAGCAGCTTGTAGAAGTTTTAAGCACACTGACAGACAGAGAGCAGAAAGTTCTGCGCCTGCGTTTCGGACTGGATGACGGACGTGCCAGAACACTGGAAGAAGTAGGAAAAGAATTCAATGTAACAAGAGAACGTATCCGTCAGATTGAGGCGAAGGCACTTCGTAAGCTCCGTCATCCGAGCCGCAGCCGCAAGCTGAAAGATTACCTGGACTAAGGAGCCTGTTATGCAGCTTTCATTACGTTTGTCTGCAGTGGCAGGCCTGGTAACCAGGGGAAACCGGCTGGTGGATGTGGGATGTGATCACGGTTATCTGCCGGTGTATCTCTATCAGAATCAGATCATTCCGAAAGCGATCGCGATGGATGTGCGCAAAGGCCCTCTTTCCAGGGCGCAGGAGCACATTGCACAGTATGGATTGGGCGAATACATAGAAACCAGACTTTCCGACGGGCTTGCCGCCCTGAAAGAAGGAGAGGGAGATACCCTTGTGATCGCGGGAATGGGCGGCCCTCTTATGGAGAGGATACTGACAGACGGAGAAAAAGTCCGGGAGAGTTTTTTAGAGATGATTTTGCAGCCGCAGTCAGATATTCCGCATTTTCGCAGATTTCTTTCGCAGATTGGCTGGAAGGTCGTGGAAGAGGAGCTGATCCTGGAGGACGGTAAGTTTTATCCCATGATGAAGGTGGTTCACGGAGAAAAGGAGCATATTTCAGAAGGAACGCCTTATACTTTAGAAGAGTGGTTTGGCGGGCTGCTTCTGAAAAGACGCCATCCGGTTCTGAAGGAGTATCTGGAAAGGGAACTTCGTATCCGCAATGATATCGTGGAAAAATTAAAAAATGCACCGGCTGCCGGAAAGCGGCTGGGTGAGATCGAGGAGGAGCGGCAGGTAATTTTAACTGCCCTGAAAATCTATGAAGGCATATGAGCTGACTTCCTGGCTGGAGAAGAAATACCCTGCGTCAGCAGCAGAGGACTGGGACAATGTAGGGCTTCTCACAGGAGATGACACAAGAGAGATCAGCCATGTTTTTCTGGCACTTGATCTGACAGAGGAGACACTGGCTGAGGCAGTAAAGAACGGGGTGGATATGATCCTGACCCATCATCCCATGATTTTTTCGGGAATTAAGAAAATCAATAATCACAGTTTTACAGGAAGAAAGATCCTGACACTGATTCAGAAGGGAATTGTTTATTATGCCATGCACACCAACTATGATGTGCTGGGAATGGCAGATTTAAGCGCCGGATATCTGAAACTGGAAAACTGTACTGTCCTTTCCCCGACAGAGGAACGGGACGGCGAAGTACAGGGATTTGGCAGAGTGGGTGAGCTTTCAGAGACTATGACGCTGGGAGCTTATGCAAAACTTGTAAAAGAATCTCTGAAATTAAATGATGTCAAAGTATATGGAGATCTGGACAGAGAAGTGAAACGGATCGCTGTCTGTACCGGTTCCGGTAAAAGCATGATCCATGATGCCCTTGCAGCAGGCGCAGATGCCTATGTGACGGGAGATATTGATCATCATACGGGAATTGATACAGTGGCAGAGGGTCTGGCACTGATCGATGCGGGACATTATGGCACAGAGTACATTTTTATGGATGCGATGAAGAAAGAATTGAATCAGGCATTTCCGGAACTGAAGGTTTCCTGTGCTGCTGTGAAAAGTCCATATACGATTTTATAAAGAGACTCACAGATAATTAATGTTTAAAGTCAGGGGTAAGGTGATTTTTACCCCTGACATCGTTTTATATAATATCAGATAGCGTTATACAGCAACTTTTTATGAATTTGGAAGTGTTCTTATAGAATCTTATAGAAATGGAGGCCGTGTATTATGAAACAGGAATCATATAAGGTTACCATAGAAGGAATCGCAAAAGAATATCCAAGGGGAATTACCTACGGAGAGATTGTGAAAGATTATGAGGGGAAGACAGAGGCACCGATTATACTGGTGATGGTGGACGGCAGGCTTCGGGAGCTGCATAAGCATCTGAAAGCAGACTGCACTTTACAGTTTATAACGACAAGGGACCCGATCGGTCAGAAAACTTATGAGAGAAGTGCATGCCTGATCCTGTTAAAGGCAATCTATGATGTTGCCGGACAGGAGAATATTGATAAAGTGGTGATTCATTATTCCATAGGAAACGGCTATTATTTCACCATGAAGGGCGGAACGGACCTGACGCAGGAATTTATCGACCAGGTAAAAGCCAGAATGCATGAGATTGTGGATGCAAATCTGCCGATCCTGAAACGAAGCGTTGCCACAGATGAGGCAGTTGCGCTGTTTCGCAAACATCATATGTATGATAAAGAGCGGCTTTTCAATTACCGCCTGGGTTCAAAAGTGAACCTCTACAGTATTGAGAGTTTTGAAGATTATTTTTACGGGTTCATGGCAAACCATACCGGATATATCAGAAAATTTGATCTGGTTTTATATGAAGGTGGATTTGTATTACTGCTTCCGGATAAAAAGGAACCGGATAAGATTGCTGAATTCCGGCCGCAGGAGAAGATTTTCCATGTACAGAGAGAATCTCAGGAATGGGGCAATAAGCTGGAGATTTCTACAGTGGGAGATCTGAATGACAAGATCACAAAAGGCGGGATTCAGGATATTCTGCTGATTCAGGAGGCTTTGCAGGAGAGTAAGATTTCTGAGATCGCATCCAAGATCGCATCTGCGGGAAATAAGAAATTTGTGATGATCGCGGGTCCGTCTTCTTCTGGAAAGACTACGTTTTCTCACAGACTTTCCATTCAGCTTGCAGCGCATGGAATGAAACCACATCCGATCGCTGTGGATAATTATTTTGTAAACAGAGAATTTACGCCTGTGGATGAATTTGGAGAGAAGAACTTTGAGTGCCTGGAAGCTATCGACGTGGAGCAGTTTAACAAAGATATGCTGGCACTTCTCGAAGGAAAGCGGGTGGAAATGCCGGTGTTTAATTTCAAGACAGGACAGAGAGAATACAAGGGCGATTTCCTTCAGCTTGAAGAAGATGATGTTCTTGTGATCGAGGGCATCCATGGACTCAATGATAAATTAAGCTATGCGCTGCCGAAAGAGAGCAAGTTCAAAATCTATATCAGTGCCCTGACGCAGTTGAACATTGATGAACACAACCGTATCCCGACAACGGACGGACGCCTGATCCGCAGGATCGTCAGAGATGCAAGAACCAGAGGAACTTCAGCGAAAGAAACCATTGCCAGATGGCCTTCTGTGAGAAGAGGGGAGGAGCAGAATATTTTCCCGTTCCAGGAAGAGGCAGATGTGATGTTTAATTCTGCACTGATCTATGAACTGGCATGCCTGAAGGTTTATGCAGAGCCGCTGCTGTTCGGAATCGACAGAAATGAACCGGAGTATATTGAGGCAAAACGACTGCTGAAATTCCTGGATTATTTTGTCCCTGTTCCGAGTGAGGCAGTTCCGCATAATTCGATCCTGAGGGAGTTCGTCGGTGGAAGCTGTTTTAATGTGTGATGATTTTTACTGCTGTTTCCGGATAATGTCCCGCGAAGCGTGTTACTGAGAACGAAGTGAATAATAACTAATTTTATTCTTTACAAGTGAAAAGAATCGTGCTAGAATAGCAGTTGCGCAACCAGGCCAGGTAATCGCGGCTGAACAGACGAAAGGGTTCAGACGAGGAAAGTCCGGGCTTCGCAGGGCAGGATGCCGGATAACGTCCGGTGGAGGTGACTCCCAGACCAGTGCAACAGAAATAAACCGCCCCACTTGCTGGGGTAAGGGTGGAAAGGCAGTGTAAGAGACTACCGCCGTCCTGGTAACAGGCCGGGCACATGTAAACTCCATTCGAAGCAAGACCGAAAAGAAAGCGATACGGCTGCCCGTCGTGCTTTCAGGTGGGTCGCTTGAGCCTTATGGCAACGTAGGGCCTAGACAGATGATTACCCAATGACATAACCCGGCTTATCGGTCTGATTGCGTATAAGATGACAGGAATGAAAAATTGAAAAAAGTATAGAAAAATACAGTCTCACTGTCGATGTGGAAATCTGCATTGGCCAGTGGGACTTTTGTTTTTGGCAAAATACTTTTTGAACCTGACATTATTTTACGACAGGCTAAAAAATAACCGGAAACCAAAATGGCTCCCGGTTATGTAAGAAACAATATGAAATATCGACGAATTATTTATGTTACTGTTCACACGCCACTATCCCGCGAGGTGTTTTGGCATGAACATGCCAAAATCCCGAGACATACAGCGCGAATTTATGCGATTAGCATAAATTCTGTGCATCGCGAAGCGTGTTACTGAGAACGGAGTGAACAGTAACTTATTTATTACGTTTACCTGAATATTTCTCTTCACAGTATTTACATCTGTAAACTTCTTTTTCCTCGTCAGCGAGAACGAAAATCTGATCCAGTCCCTGTTCGATGGAAGTGATGCAGCGAGGATTTTTACATCTGATCACGTTTACGACCTGTTTCGGAAGTTTCAGTTCTTTCTTTTCAACGATCTTTTCATCTTTGATGATATTTACAGTGATGTTGTGATCAATGAAACCGAGGATATCAAGGTCAAGATCCTCAATCGGGCATTCTACTTTAATGATGTCTTTCTTTCCCATTTTGTTGCTGCGGGCATTTTTGATGATCGCAACTGTACAGTCAAGTTTGTCAAGTTTCAGATCATGATAGATAGTCATGGCTTTACCGGCTTTGATATGGTCTAATACATAGCCTTCGCGAAGTGCTCCAACATTTAACATGGTAATTTTACCTCCAGTAATGTAAGAATCAGCGCCATACGGACATATACGCCGTACTGTGCCTGTTTAAAGTAAGCTGCTCTCGGGTCAGAATCTACTTCTGTTGCGATTTCGTTTACACGTGGCAGTGGATGGAGGATATACATATCTTCTTTTGCAAGCTCCATTTTCTGCTTGTCCAGAATGTAGAAATCTTTCATGCGGACATAGTCTTCTTCGTTGAAGAAACGTTCTTTCTGTACTCGTGTCATGTAGAGAATGTCAAGGTCAGGAAGTGCATCTTCGAGTCTCTCAACTTCCTGGAACTCAATGTTGTTCTTTTTCAGGACATCTTCACGGATATAGCTTGGGATACGCAGTTCTTCCGGGGAGATCAGTACGAATTTCACATTTGTGTAACGTACCAGTGCTTCGATCAGGGAATGAACGGTACGTCCGAATTTCAGGTCACCGCACAGACCGATGGTAAGGTTGTCTAAACGTCCTTTTAAAGAACGGATGGTAAGTAAATCAGTTAATGTCTGGGTAGGATGTTGATGACCACCGTCTCCGGCGTTGATAACAGGAATAGAAGAAGCCATAGAAGCTACTAACGGAGCACCTTCTTTCGGGTGACGCATAGCACAGATATCTGCATAACAGGATACGACACGAATAGTATCCGCAACACTTTCGCCTTTGGAAGCGGAACTGGAATCGGCTGATGAAAAACCAAGAACCTTACCGCCGAGATTCATCATTGCAGCTTCGAAGCTGAGGCGGGTACGGGTGCTTGGCTCATAGAATAAAGTGGCAAGTCTCTTGTCGTCGCAGACATGCGCATATTTATCAGGGTGTTTCTCAATATCACTGGCCAGGTCAAGAAGAGTATTTAACTCATCTACAGACAGGTCCAGAGGACTCATTAAGTGTCTCATTTCATACCTCCATATTTTGCTGATGTAAGAGTTGTGTACAGGGTTCCCGAAGGATTCCGGAAAATGCCCGGACGCAATCATCCTTCTTAACATCATATAATAACCTGACACTTTTTTCAAGAGAGTTTTCCAAGTATTTTTTCAAAAAAAATTCCGGCTGCAAACCATAAGGGAGCATAGTCAAGACGGATCAGACCTTTATAGTTGAGCGGGGCTCTGCTGTAATCCCAGGGGCAGATATGAAGCAGGCGGAAAAAAGAACCGCTGATAAATTCCACAGCAAAAATCCCCACCGTGTAAATACAACCCCGGATGCACAGAGGAATGGCGGCAAATTTTTCAGAGAGAGGACGGATGACGGCAGCACATCCGTAAACCGGGAACATTAAAAGAGAAGTTTTCCCGGTCATGGTAAACTCGCCGGCGAGAATGGAGTGCAGACCTGTCCACAGAACTTCCATACACAGTCCGGTGAAGCCACAGAGGATAAATGTCTTTTTCATGCTGGATCTCCTTGCTTTTTTTACGCAAATTTTATCTGATTCTAGTATTGCCTGCCTTGAAAAAAACATACGCGTAGGATATAATGAAAAACAATTATAGCAGTCGCTCTGAAAATAATTTCGGGAAATAATCTGGTGAAAATGGTTTAAGAAAACAGTCTGATAGAAGAACTTCACTGACTGATTTTACAGACTGCTATATGAACGATAGAAACGAGGAGTAAAAGACGATGAATTATCAGGAAAGCCGGGAATACATTGACAGGGTCACACGGGAAATTCCAAGTGTGCTGGGACTTGACCATATGCGTGAGCTGATGAAGCGACTGGGAAATCCTCAGGATGATTTGAAATTTGTTCATGTTGCCGGTACCAATGGCAAGGGATCTGTCATTGCTTTTTTATATTCCGCGTTATCCCGCAGCGGATACCGCATAGGAAGATATGTTTCTCCCACCCTGTATTCTTACAGAGGGAGGATTGAAGTTGCAGGCAGCAGAATCGAAAAAGAAAGTTTTGCTGCATATCTGACACAGGTGGCAGATGCCATCACAGCTATGACCAGAGATGGTTATCCTCATCCCACAGCTTTTGAAATAGAAACGGCTGTGGCATTTCTGTATTTTAAAAACAAGAACTGTGACCTTGTTCTTCTTGAGGTCGGAATGGGTGGAAATCTGGATGCCACCAATATTATTAAGAATACCCTGCTGGCGGTTCTGGTATCTGTCAGTATGGATCACATGTCTTTTCTTGGAAATACCCTGTCAGAAATCGCAGAAAAAAAAGCAGGCATTATCAAAGACGGCTGTCATGTGGTAACTGCCCTTCAGAAGCCGGAGGCTATGGAAGTGATCGAACAGACCTGCAAAAAGCATCAGGCTGTCTGTACAGTGGCAGATGCATCACGGGCAGAGACGCTCGAAGAGAGCTGTCTGGGTCAGACCATCCGGTATCGTGGGGAAACTTATCAGATTCCGCTGGCAGGTGTTTATCAGAAAGAGAATGCAGTGGTTGCACTGAATGCGCTGGAAGTACTGAACGGACTGGGATTTCCGACCTCACAGGAGCAGAGAAAGGAAGGACTGGAAAAGGCTTCCTGGGATGGAAGATTTACTGTTCTGTGCAAAGAACCTCTGCTGATCGTGGACGGTGCACATAACCCGGCAGCAGCAGATATGCTGGCTGCGTCCATTGAGCATTATTTTAAAGGAAAACATCTTATCTATATTATGGGTGTTTTTGCAGATAAGGATTATAAAAGTGTGATCAGAAAGACTGCGCATTTTGCAGACAAAATCTTTACAATTCAGACTCCGGATAACGTACGTGCGCTTCCGGCAGAGGAACTGGCAGAAGCAGTCAGGGAGCATAATCCGAATGCAGAGGCAAAGCACAGCATCAGAGAGGCTGTGGAAGAAGCTTTTGCCATTGCGAAACCGGAGGATGTGATCCTTGCATTTGGTTCTCTTTCCTTTATTGGTGAGATGACAGATATTGTGGAAGAACATAAGAAACAAAAATAAACAAAAAACGGGTGTTGCCGGAGAGAAGGGCAGCCGGATGGAAGGAATTACAGAATGATTGATTTACAGGAATGCAGAGATGAAATAGACAAGATCGACAGCGAAATCATCCGCCTTTTTGAAAAAAGAATGAAGGTGTGCGAGGATGTTGCCGAGTATAAGATCCGGACCGGAAAAAAGGTTCTGGATCCGGAGAGGGAGAGGCAGAAACTGGAATCTCTCCGTGAAAAAGCACACGGTGAATTTAACCAGTTAGGTGCGCAGGAGCTTTTTCAGCAGATCATGGCGATCAGCCGTAAAAGACAGTATCAGCTTCTGACAGAGCATGGGATTGAAGACGATGAGAAACTGGAGATGGTAGATTCCCTGCCACTGGAGAATGTGACGGTTGTTTTTCAGGGGGTGGAAGGAGCGTACAGTTATGCTGCCATGAGAGAATATTTCAGTGACGATATCAAAAGTTACCATGTAAAAACATGGAGAGATGCTATGGAAGAAGTGGTGAAGGGAAATGCGGATTACGCAGTGCTTCCGATCGAAAACTCCACAGCAGGGATCGTGGCAGATATTTATGACCTTCTGACAGAGTATGATCTGAGCATCGTAGGAGAGCAGATCATCCGTCCGGAACATGTCCTTCTGGGAATGCCGGATGCCGGGCTGGAGGATATTACCTGTGTATGCTCTCATCCACAGGCACTTGCGCAGTGCGGAAAATATCTGGAAGCACATCCGGGCTGGAAGAAAAAAGAAATGGAAAATACGGCGGGTTCTGCGAAGAAAGTCAGAGAGGATGCTGATAAAACACAGGCAGCCATTGCCAGCAGACAGGCAGGAGAACTTTACGGTCTGAAGATCCTGGCTGAAAATATCTGCTATAACGGACAGAATGAGACACGTTTTATCATTGTGAGCAAGAAACCGATCTATGTAAAAGATGCGCACAGAATCAGTGTTTTCTTTGAACTGCCTCATGAGAGCGGAACTCTTTATAACATGCTCTCCCATATCATTTACAATGGGCTGAACATGACAAAGATTGAATCCCGTCCGATCCTGGGAAGAAACTGGAAATATCGTTTCTTCGTGGATTTTGAGGGAAATTTAAGGGACAGTGCAGTAAAGAATGCACTGAGAGGACTGGAAGCAGAGACAAACAGAATGCGGATTCTGGGAAATTATTGATAAAAACCAAGACAAACAAATGAGACAAAAAGGAAGTAACAAAAATGGCTAGATTAAACGAATGTATTCTTTATCGTAACTTTGAACATGGTGAAATTCTGGAAAAGATGGCAGAACTGATGAATGCCTGGGAGCAGAAAAGCCCGGATCTGAAAGAAAAAGAGGGTCTGTTTTTCGAATGTGCCAACGGTCTGGTGGAAACCGCAGGGCTGTATGGCTTTTCCGGAAATCTCTGGCATTGTTATCTGACTTTCCTTATGGTAAATAATGAAAATGCATTCAGCACGGCCTGCGAGATCAGAGGTGCAGTTGAGGGAAGTATCAATGAACTGGCACTGAATGATTTCGGGGTATTTAAAGAATTATATGATTTTGACCTGTCTGTACTGGATGAGGCATTTGGCATTTCCTGCTGTAAGATCCTGGCAGATTATACCAATACAGGAAGCAACAGCAAGATGTTTAATTCCCGTATCAGGGACCGCATCTGTGACCTGAGCAAAACTCTGGCAGCAGCAGAGACAACCGAAGAATTTATGAAAGATATGGTGCAGTTTTACAAAGATTTCGGTGTAGGCAAGCTGGGACTGCATAAGGCGTTCCGTGTAGGTCATGATGAAAATGATAATGTGGAAATTCAGCCGATCACCAGAATCGCCCATGTGAAACTGGAAGATCTGGTCGGATATGAAATTCCGAAACAGAAACTGATCGAGAACACAGAGGCTTTTGTAAGAGGAAGAAAAGCAAACAACTGCCTCCTTTTTGGTGATGCGGGAACCGGAAAATCTTCCAGTATCAAGGGAATCCTGAACCGTTATTATGATGAGGGACTTCGTATCATCGAGGTGTACAAGCATCAGTTTCAGGATTTAAATGATGTCATTGCACAGATCAAGAACAGAAATTATAAATTTATCATTTATATGGACGATCTGTCCTTTGAAGAGTTTGAGATTGAGTATAAATACCTGAAAGCAGTCATTGAGGGTGGTCTGGAAAAGAAACCGGACAATATCCTGATCTATGCGACAAGTAACCGTAGACATCTGGTAAGAGAGAAATCCAGTGACAAACTTGAGATCATGGATGATGATGATCTGCATTCCTCCGATACCGTACAGGAGAAACTGTCTCTTGTTTATCGTTTCGGTGTGCGTATCTATTACGGAGCTCCGGGCAAAAAAGAGTTCCAGACCATTGTCAGGGCTCTGGCAGAGAGAAACGGGATCAAAATGCCGGAAGACAAACTTCTTCTGGAAGCAAACAAATGGGAACTTTCCCATGGCGGCCTGACAGGAAGAACCGCACAGCAGTTTATCGATCATCTGCTTGGTGCTGCAGAAGAATAGGAATCAGAGTGTTAGTTTCATACAGAAAACAGCTATCAGGAACAAAGGTGGCAGGGGAAAATACAAAAAGTAAGTAACAGGTAAATGAGCAATACACAGAAAGGAGATACATATATGGCAGTCATGACATTTGCGGCAATTGACATTGGCTCTTATGAAGTGAGCATGAAGATTTTCGAACTGTCAAAGAGAATTGGCTTTCGGGAACTGAATGATGTCAGATGCAGTCTGGAGCTTGGCAAGGGAGCATACGCACTGGGAAAGATCGACACAGAAATGCTGGATGTTTTATGCGAGGTTCTGAATGATTTTAAGAGAATGATGCAGGATTTCGGCGTGCAGGAGTATCGCGTCTGCGGAACCAGTGCATTTCGGGAACTTGCCAGTCCGCTGATCGTTATAGAACAGATTTACCGCAGAACCGGGCTGAAGATTGAAATTCTCAGCAATGCGGAACAGCATTTTCTGGGATACAAATCTATTGCGGCAATTGAAAAAGGGTTCAAGAAAATGATCCAGAAGGGAACAGCCATACTGGATGTAGGTGGTGGCAGCCTTCAGGTATCTCTTTTTGACAAAGATGCCCTGGTGACCACACAAAGCCTGAAAATGGGAAGTTTAAGAATCCGTCAGCGCCTTCAGGAACTGGAAAAAACGACCATCCATTATGATAAGCTGGTGGAAGAATTTATCCGGAATGACCTGACCAATTTCCAGCGTCTTTACCTGAAGGACCGCGATATTAAAAATGTGATTCTTATGGGTGATTTTATCACGGATATGATCTTCCAGGAAAAGATGGAAGATAAGATCATCACAAAAGAAGAGTTTATGAAACGGTACGAGGCAACGGTGGGAAAATCCGAGGATATTCTGGCACAGGAGATGGAAATTGATCCGGAGTATGCTTCCCTGGTCGCACCGACCATGATCGTGTGCAAAAACTTTATTGACATTTTCAATGCAGAAGCACTGTGGGCACCGGGAGTTTCCCTTCTTGACGGAATGGCGTATGATTTCGCGGAAAAAAAGAAATTTATCAAGAGTGTCCACAACTTTGAAAACGATATTCTGGTTACATCGAAAAACATTGCCAAACGTTATTCCAGCAGCAAGAGCCACATTCAGGGAACCATGAATCTGTGTCTGGATATTTTTGACAGCATGAAAAAAGTACATGGCATGGGTGCGAGAGAACGCCTTCTGTTACAGATATCAGCCCTTCTTCACGACTGCGGAAAGTATATCAGCATGGAAAATGTTGCGGAGTGTTCCTACCAGATCATCATGTCCACGGACATTATCGGTCTCTCTTCGCTGGAACGGAAAATGATCGCCTATGCAGTGCGTTATAATACTTCTGCGTTTGTGGATTATGATGCGGTGCAGAGGATGGGAGACGGCATCGACAGAGAAAGTTATATCAAAATTGCAAAGATGACAGCGATTTTAAGACTTGCCAATGCCATGGACAGAAGCCATTATCAGAAAGTAAAAGGAATCAAGACGGTTCTCAAAGACAGAGAGCTGCAGATGATCGTGGATTCCAGCCAGGACATTTCCCTGGAACTGGGGCTTCTGAAAGATAAGGTTGCATTTTTTGAAGAAGTGTTTGGCATCCGTCTGGTACTCAGACGCAAAGGCAGGGCGTAGAGGAGGAAACGGCTATGGAACTGGAAAAATTTGAAAAAAAAGAATATTTTGTAAACCGTGAACTGAGCTGGCTGAAATTTGATGAACGTGTGTTAAGTGAGGCGAGGGATAAAAACCTGCCGCTGTTTGACAGACTGAAATTTCTGAGCATCACAGCTTCCAATCTGGATGAATTTTTTATGGTCCGTGTGGCATCCCTGAAGGATCAGGTACATGCAGGGTACCATAAAACAGACATTTCCGGCATGACTGCAAAAGAACAGCTAAAAGAGATCAGTGCCCGCACCCATGAACTGGTTCATGTGCAGTATAATACCCTGAACCGTTCCCTGCTCCCGGCACTGGAGAAGGCAGGAATGCATCTGGTTGCAGCTCATGAGGATCTGACAGAACAGCAGAAAATGTTTGTGGACCGATATTTTGAAGATAATGTCTATCCTGTACTGACACCGATGGCGATGGATTCTTCCAGACCGTTTCCACTGATCCGCAATAAGACTCTGAATATCGGAGCCCTGATCTCAAAGAAGAACCGGGAAGAAGAGAAAGATAAAAAAGGTAAAAACGATAAAAATGACAAGAACAGTAAAACGGAAGAAAGCGAACTTCTCTTTGCGACAGTGCAGGTTCCTTCCGTTCTTCCGAGAGTGGTGCAGATTCCGTCAAAAAAAGACGGAGATACCACAGTGATCCTTCTTGAGGAGATCATTGAGAGAAATATTGACAAACTGTTTCTGAGTTATGATGTGGTATGTGCGCACCCTTACCGTATCATGCGTAATGCAGACCTTACCATTGACGAGGATGAGGCGGAAGACCTTCTGGTTGAGATCCAGCGTCAGTTGAAGAAACGCCAGTGGGGAGAAGTGATCCGTCTGGAAGTAGAGGACAAGGCGGATGAGCGTCTGCTGAAAATCCTGAAAATGGAATTTGATATCAAGGATGCGGATATCTTTGCAATCAATGGACCACTGGACCTTACGATGCTGATGAAAGTCTATGGTGCGGAAGGGTTTGACAAATATAAAACGTCGCGGTATCAGCCGGCACCTGTACCGGAATTTCAGAATGACAAAGATATTTTCCGGGTGATCCGGGAGGGAGATGTCTTTTTACATCATCCATATATGAGTTTTGACCCGGTTGTGAATTTCGTGCGTCAGGCTGCAAAAGATCCGGATGTACTGGCGATCAAGCAGACTCTGTACCGTGTCAGCGGAAATTCTCCGATCATTGCAGCTCTTGCGCAGGCGGCAGAGAATGGCAAACAGGTTTCCGTACTGGTAGAGCTGAAAGCACGTTTTGATGAAGAAAATAATATTGTGTGGGCGAAAAAACTGGAAAAGGCAGGCTGCCATGTGATTTATGGCCTGGTCGGTTTGAAAACACACAGCAAGATCACACTGGTGGTAAGGAGAGAAGAAACCGGAATCCGCAGATATGTACATCTGGCAACCGGTAATTATAATGATTCCACTGCGAAACTCTACACGGACTGCGGAATTTTTACCTGCGATGAACGGTTCGGGGAAGATGCTACCGCAGTATTCAATATGCTTTCCGGATACTCAGAGCCGAAACGCTGGAATAAACTGATCGTGGCACCGATCTGGATGAAAGACCGTTTCTTAAGCCTGATTGAGAGAGAAGCGGAGAATGCAAAGAAAGGACTTCCGGCACAGATCCGTGCCAAAATGAACTCTCTCTGTGACCCGAAGATCATCGCTGGACTTTACTATGCTTCTTCCTGTGGCGTACAGGTGGAACTTCTGGTAAGAGGAATCTGCTGCCTGAAAGTGGGGATTCCGGGAGTGAGCGAAAACATTCAGGTTCGTTCCATTGTAGGAGAATTTCTGGAACACAGCCGTATTTTCTATTTTGAAAACGGTGGAAATCCGGAAATCTATATGGGAAGCGCAGACTGGATGCCGCGTAATCTGGACCGCCGTGTGGAGATTGTTTTCCCTGTAGAAGACGAAAAGATAAAGAAAGAACTCGAACATGTCCTTGACCTGGAATTTAGGGACAATGTAAAGGCACATCTGCTTCAGCCGGACGGCACCTATGTCAAACCGGACAAAAGAGGTAAGACTCAGATCAATTCCCAGATGGAATTCTGCATGGAAGCGACAGAGAAAGCATCCCTTCACAAACACGAAGAAAAGAAATCCCGTGTCTTTATCCCGGCAGAACCGGCGGAGGATGTAGAGGAATAAGCAAATAAAAGAAAAAACAGAAGTAAGAAAAGAAACGAAATAGAAATTAAGAAAAGAAACAAAACAAAAGTAAGAAAAGAAACATAAAAATGCCATGGAAATCGGAAGAAAGTCCATGGCATTTTTGTGCAGTCAGGGTGGAAAATATAAGGCAGGAATATAGAAAAAGGAATAGCTGAGCATGTCTGTGTGGAGAAAAATGAAAAATATTTCCATAAATTTCATCACACTAAAATGCTAAAAATTTTAATTTTAAAAATAAAATGAAAAAATTTTAAAAAACTATTGACAGAATGCACAAAGGAATGTACAATACGAATATAAAAATTATCAAAGATTCACATGACCGGCAAAGTGAAAAGATAATCACAGACCGTCAAATCTGCAAATGGGGTAGCAGAGGAACGGTACAAAAAGAAAATGAAAAACAGTAACCAAAAAGCTGAAAAGCAGACAAAAAAGTATGGGTGTACAAGAAAAGGAAAGAGAGGGTATTCGTTATGAAGTATCGTAAAGTTTTGGCAGTTGCACTTGCAGCAAGTATGTTAGTACCGGCAGGGAATGTTTTTGCAGCAGATTCTGAATCTACAGACATCACACTCTGGACCTATCCGATCGGAAACTGGGGCGATGCAGCTACTGTAGACGGAATGATCGCAAACTTCAATGAAGCTCATCCGGAGATCAATGTAACTGTAGAATATCTGGACTATACAAATGGTGATGACCAGATCAACACCGCAATCGAAGGCGGACAGGCACCGGACATCGTTCTGGAAGGACCGGAACGTCTGGTAGCAAACTGGGGAGCAAAAGGGCTGATGGCAGACTTATCCGATATGTGGACAGACGATGCCAAAGAAGCAATCTATGATTCTGTAGAAAAAGCATGCCAGAACAACGACGGCGTATTCTACGAATATCCATTATGTATGACAGCTCATACAATGGCAGTTAACAGAGATATTTTCGAGAAAGCAGATGCACTGCAGTATCTCGATGAAGAAAACCATACCTGGACAACAGAGAACTTCCAGAAAGCAGTTCAGGCAGTTTATGATTCCGGTCAGGAGAACGTTGGCGCAGTATACTGCAGCGGCCAGGGCGGTGACCAGGGAACAAGAGCACTTGTAAACAATCTCTACGGCGGTACATTTACAAATGCTGAGCACACAGAATACACATTAAACAGCGAAGAGAATATCAAAGCTCTCGAACTGTTAAATTCCATGGATGGAATCAACTTTGACGCATCTATCGCAGGCGGCGATGAAGTAAACCTGTTCTGCAACGGAACACTGGCAATGGCATTCTGCTGGAACGTATCCCAGGAGAAGAATAACGCTGAGAATTTAAGCTTTGACGTACTTCCAATGGCATTCCCGACAGAGAGCGGCGATCCACAGCTCTGCGGCGGTATCTGGGGATTTGGTGTATTTGATAACGGCGATGAAGCGAAGATCGAAGCATCCAAGACATTTATCGATTTCATGGCAAACGACGAAACACAGGCTCCTGAGAGCGTAAAAGCTTCCAACTTCTGGCCTGTAAAAGACCTCGGAAACGTTTACGAAGGCGATGAACTGATGACAGAATACTCTGCATTCATTCCATACATGGGCGACTATTATCAGGTAGTTGGCGGATGGGCAGAAGCTCGTACAGCATGGTGGAACATGCTTCAGCAGATTGGTTCCGGTACTGATGTGAAGACAGCAGTAGAAGAATTTACAACAACTGCAAACGTTGCAGCAGCACAGTAGTATTAAGGAACTTTATGTGCCCTTCCTGCATTTATCGTGGGAAGGGCACTCTTTATGAAAAAAGGAGGAATTTCCGGTGTCAGGTAAAAGCAGTACATCAAGAGCACTGGTGCGCAGAGAAACGATCGCAGGCTATGCCTTTATGATCCCAAGTCTGATCTTCTTTCTTGGATTTGTAATCTATCCGATGATCCAGTGCGTAATTACCAGCTTCTTTGATTCCACTATGAACCGCGCAGATATTTTTGTCGGACTTGGAAACTACAAAGAGCTGTTTCAGGACAAAATTTTTCTTGGAGCATTAGTAAATACGATCATTATCGTAGTTGTTTCTGTTCCTGTTGTATGTATTTTTTCTTTATGGGTAAGTTCTGTTATCTATGATCTGAAAGAACCTTTCTGTTCACTTTTCCGTTGTATTTTTTATCTTCCTGTAGTAACCGGTTCAGTAGCCGTTACAGTTGTATGGAAATGGATGTTCAACAATTACTACGGAATTTTCAATTATGTGGGAAAGGCAACCGGACTGCTGAAACAGAATATCAACTGGCTGGGTGATGAGAGATACGCTCTTGGCTGTATCATTCTGATCCTGCTTACGACTTCTGTGGGACAGCCGATCGTGCTGTATGTATCTGCTCTCAACAACGTAGACCAGAGTCTGGTAGAAGCAGCAGAAGTAGACGGTGCAACGAAATTCCAGTGCTTCTGGAAAATCAAATGGCCGCAGATCATGCCGACAACTCTTTACATTCTGGTTATCACAACCATCAACAGCTTCCAGTGTTTCGCGCTGATCCAGCTTCTGACAAGCGGCGGTCCGAATCACAGCACAGATACCATTATGTATTATATCTATTATAATGCATTTAAACTGTACCGCTATGGATATGGAAATGCCATGGGTGTAATCCTTGCCATCGCTATCGCCATCCTTTCCGGTATCCAGTTTAAGATGGCCAAGACAGATTAAGAAAGGAGGAAAAGCAAATGAAGAAAAATACCGCAGCACGCACAAAAGCGTACAAAACATTTTCCATTATCGTGATCACACTGCTTGCGATCAGCTTCGCCTTTCCTCTTTACTGGATCATCACAGGATCTTTTAAGACCGGTGCGGCGATCAATGCAACGACTCCAGAATGGTGGCCAAGTGAATGGGTAACTGCAAACTACCAGAAACTTTTCAGCAGACAGGTAGCACCTCTGTGGGAAATCCATATTCCATTTACCAGCCTTTCGCTGGCAGGTCCACAGGTTCCGGCAGCGATCCGCTGGTTACTGAATACGGTTTTCATGGCAGTAGTGGCAATGCTTCTGACCTGCTTTACAGCAGCTATGGCAGGATATGCACTTGCAAAGAAAAGATTTATCGGACGTACGATCCTCTTTTCTCTGATCGTATGTGCGATGGCTCTTCCGAAACAGGTTATTTTAATCCCGTTATTACGTGAAATGTCTTCACTGAATATGTATAATACCATCTGGGCGGTTATTTTCCCTACAGTCGGATGGCCGTTCGGTGTGTTCCTGATCAAACAGTTTGCGGAAGGAATTCCGGGAGAAATGATGGAGGCAGCCAGGATCGATGGTGCCAGCGAGTGGAAAACCTTTTCCCAGATCGCACTTCCAATGATCAAACCAGGTATCGGAGCACTGGCAATCTTTACATTTATCAATTCATGGAATGATTACTTCATGCAGTTGATTATGCTCAGCAGCACAGATAATCTGACGATCTCACTTGGTATCGCAAAACTTCAGGCAGAGAATGCCACAGATTTCGGTCTGATCATGGCAGGTGCATCTCTGGCAGCAGTTCCGATTATTGTAGTATTCCTGATTTTCCAGAAATACTTTACCAAGGGAATTACCATGGGTGCTGTTAAAGGTTAAATTCCGTGCAGAGGATAAGATGGATAATGTTCACCGGCATATTCCGAAAAGTACATTTTGAGGAGTGAACAGCAATTAAGGCTGCGGTCTGACCGGCAGCCGGAAATATATAAGGGAGGCAGAGAATAATGTCCAAGTATAATATTGAAAAATTCAAACACGTTACAGTAGCGTTAAATACTCCTTTTGCCAAAGACGGCAGCGTAGATGTGGAGGCAGTAAAAGCAGTTTCCCGCTATTTCAGAGATAAAGGCGTGAAACAGATGTATGTCTGCGGAAGTACGGGCGAAGGTTTTCTTCTGGATACAGAGGAACGTAAACTTGTGGCGGAAACAGTGGTGAATGAAGTCGGACAGGATATGAATATTATTGTACATGTAGGCTGTGCAGATACCAGACATTCCTGTATTCTGGCAGAACATGCTGAGAAAATCGGTGCGGCAGCGATCTCTGCGGTTCCATGTGTATATTACCGCCCGAGCGAAGAGAGCGTTTATCAGCACTGGACTGAGATCACAAAGGCGGCAGATCTTCCATTCTTTATCTACAATATTCCGCAGTTGACCGGTTTCAATCTGTCCATGAACCTGTTTAACCGAATGCTGGAGAATGACAGAGTGGCAGGCGTAAAATGCTCTTCTGATCCTGCACAGGATGTTCTTCGCTTCAAACTGGCGGGCGGCAAAGATTTCATTGTGTTCAATGGTCCGGATGAGCAGTTCGTAGCAGGACGCATCATGGGTGCGGATGCCGGAATCGGCGGTACCTATGGAGCAATGCCGGAACTTTATATGAAGATGGATGAACTGATCAAGAGAGGCGAGTGGGACAAAGCAGCCGAAGTACAGGCGATCGTAACTCCTCTGATCTATCGTTTATGCTCCTTTGCTTCCATGCACGGAGCAGTAAAAGGAATCATCACTCTGGACGGATGCCCGATGGGTGATCCGAGACTTCCTTTCCTGCCTGTAGCTACCGATGATCCGAAACTGGTTGAACTCTATAAAGATATTAAACAGGCGATCGCGGATACAAAGGATTTATAAAATCATGGGAGAAAGAAAATCAGGCAGGTGGGAAACATCTGCCTGATTTTGGTGCGTAACTGCGAAAGTACGGAGCAGTTATCTGGTTATGAACAAGCAGCGAAGCGGATGATTTTATCCGCTTGACCAAGGAGGAAACGAAGAATGAAAAAACACATCATATGTTATGGGGATTCCAATACACATGGTTATTGTGCTATGAATGACGGACGTTTTGACGAGAATGAGAGATGGACCTGTCTGCTGCAGAAATCTCTAGGAGAGGATTATCTGATCCTGGAAGAAGGACTTTCCGGCAGAACCACCAGCTTCCGGGATCCTGTATTTGAAGGACTTTCCGGACTGGATTATCTCTATCCATGTCTGATGAGCCACGAGCCGGTAGATCTGCTGGTGATCATGCTGGGAACCAATGACACCAAGGAACGCTTCAGCGCAGGCGCACCTGCCATCGGTCTGGGGATGATCCGTCTGGTTAAAAAAGCTATCGCAACCACAGACTGCTGGAGAAACGGCAGGCCGCAGATCCTGATCGTGATTCCACAGAATATCGGCAAAGAATACGAAAACTCAAATGTGTCAGGAACCATGGGAAAAGGATGCGCAGAGAAATCTCAGGGACTGGCCGCAGAATATGAACGGATCGCAGATCAGTTTGGATGTTATTATCTGGATGCAAATAAAGTGGTGCAGGCAGCGCCGAATGACATTGACCATATGCATCTGACCGCACAGGGCCATAAAGAACTGGCGGCAGCTCTGGACAAAAAGATCAGAGAAATCTTTGAGAAATAATTTTCCCATTATCATTTGATTTGATTTTTATTGATTTCCTGAGAAAATTTTACCGGGGAAATGGATAAAACAGGGAAATCCCGTGAGAAACACTGAGACGGAAATACTTTTGCCTGCATAAACAGCAAAAACAGGAAACATCAAAAGCGGGATTTCCCTGGAAAAAATGGCTTTTTCACAGGAAAAATTCGAGAAAAATAAAAAAATTGAAATTTTTTAAAAAAAGTACTTGCATTTTAGAAAAAGATGGTGTATATTAAACGAGTCGACAGGGAACAGCAAGTTGACAAAGAGAAATGGCCAGTTGGTCAAGGGGTTAAGACGTCGCCCTCTCACGGCGAAAACACGGGTTCGATTCCCGTACTGGCTGCTACAAAATAGTGAGAATTTAACCAGAACTTCGGTTCTGGTTATTTTTTGCGTTCAGAAGATATATTGACCGGGTGAAACAGTTGACAGTTGGAAAAACCAATGATAAGATAAATGCACTCAAATTATAACAGAACAGACTTACAGTCAGAAAAAGGATCAGAATTTCGGTTCTGATTATTTTTTTGTGTCACAGGAAATTACTCCGTAATGTTCCTGTGACACAAAAAGCCTTCCGGTCAGGATCACACTGCGGCGGAGAGGAATTATGTCGCAGAAGCGACCCGCCGCAGGCGGAGAATCCTGCTAGCAGGATTCTTGTTTATATTTTATTCAATCAACAGGGGAAGGTTTATACTTGAAAAAAATAAAAAATTCAGTTATAATACGAACAAACGTTTGCAATATAAAAAACATTCCCGGATTTGCAGTAAGCAATCTGATCAACATATAAACAGTATAACAGTCAAGTGCTGTTCGCAATGTAATATTATATAGAAAGGAAATATAACAGACATGGCAAAGAAAAACACCTATGATGCAGGGAGTATCTCTGTTCTTGAGGGACTGGAGGCCGTAAGGAAACGTCCCGGAATGTACATCGGAAGTGTTTCACGAAAAGGTCTGAATCACCTGATCTATGAGATCGTAGACAATGCAGTAGATGAACATCTGGCAGGATACTGCAGCCTGATTCATGTAGTTCTGGAAAAGGATGGCTCCTGCACAGTTACAGATAATGGACGAGGAATTCCGGTAGATATGCATGAGAAAGGAGTCTCCGCAGAACGACTGGTATTTACCACCCTTCATGCAGGAGGTAAATTTGACAATTCTGCATATAAGACCAGTGGAGGACTTCACGGCGTAGGTTCATCAGTTGTAAACGCACTGTCCACTTACCTTGACATCAGGATCAGCCGTGACGGATACATCCATCATGACCATTATGAACGTGGAATCCCGACACTCGAACTGGAAGAAGGACTTCTTCCGAAACTGGGAAAAACCAGACAGACCGGAACCAGCATTAACTTTCTCCCTGATCCGGAGATTTTTGAAAAAACAAGATTTTCTGCAACAGAAGTAAAAAGCCGTCTCCATGAGACTGCCTATCTGAATCCGGATCTTACCATCCATTTCGAGGATCGCAGAGGTACAGAGACAGAAGATATCACTTACCATGAACCGGACGGAATCATCGGATTTATCAAAGACCTGAACCACAGTGCAGAAGTACTTCACGATCCGGTTTATCTGAAAGGAGAAGCAGACGGAATTCAGGTAGAAGTGGCATTTCAGTTTACCAACGAATTCCGTGAGAATGTGCTCGGCTTCTGTAACAACATTTACAATGCAGAAGGCGGCACACATCTGACCGGATTTAAAACCACCTTCACTACAGTAATGAACACCTACGCCAGAGAAATCGGCGTTCTGAAAGATAAAGATCCGAACTTCACAGGTGCAGACATCCGTAATGGAATGACCGCAGTTGTCTCCATCAAACATCCGGAACCCCGATTCGAAGGACAGACCAAGACAAAACTGGACAACCAGGACGCATCCCGCGCAACCGGCAAGGTAGTCGGAGAGCAGATGGTTCTCTACTTTGACCGAAACCTGGAAACCCTGAAAACAATCCTTTCCTGTGCAGAAAAAGCAGCCAAAATCCGTAAAACAGAAGAAAGAGCCAAGACAAATCTTCTCACCAAACAGAAATACTCTTTTGACTCCAACGGCAAACTGGCAAACTGCGAGAAGAAAGATCCTTCCCAGTGTGAAATCTTTATTGTAGAGGGAGATTCCGCCGGCGGCTCCGCAAAGACGGCCCGCAACCGTAATTATCAGGCCATTCTCCCGATCAGAGGGAAAATTCTGAACGTAGAGAAGGCCACCATCGATAAAGTGCTTGCCAACGCCGAGATCAAGACAATGATCAATGCCTTTGGCTGTGGATTTTCCGAAGGATACGGAAACGATTTCGACATCACAAACTCCGTTATGATAAAATTGTGATCATGGCAGATGCCGATGTGGACGGTGCCCACATTTCCACATTACTTCTGACGCTGTTTTACCGCTTCATGCCGGATCTTATCACAGAAGGACATGTCTACATTGCCATGCCGCCACTTTACAAGGTAATGCCGAAAAAAGGCCAGGAAGAATACCTTTATGACGACAAGGCACTGGAAAGATACAGACGCTCTCACAAACCAGGCAGCTTTACCTTACAGAGATATAAAGGTCTGGGAGAAATGGACGCAGAACAGCTCTGGGAAACAACCCTGAACCCGGAAACCCGAATGATGAAACGTGTGGAGATCGAAGACGCCCGCCTTGCATCCAGCATCACAGAAGTCCTCATGGGAAGCGATGTTCCGCCAAGAAAGAAATTCATCTACGAACACGCACAGGATGCAGAACTGGATATCTAAAAGTCCACTGAACAAAAGGAATAACCGGAAATTCAATTATATAATTAGGAGAAAGAAATAAATGGAAACAAAACAGGAGAATGTAATTCCTACCGACTATGCGGAGGTCATGCAGAAATCCTATATTGATTACGCCATGAGTGTTATCATTTCCAGAGCTTTGCCGGATGTACGTGACGGATTAAAGCCGGTACAGAGACGAACACTTTATGATATGTATGAACTGGGAATCCGCTACGACAGACCTTATCGAAAATGTGCCCGTATCGTAGGTGATACCATGGGTAAATATCATCCACATGGTGACAGCTCCATCTACGAAGCCCTCGTTGTCATGGCGCAGGATTTCAAAAAAGGAAAAACACTGGTAGACGGACACGGAAACTTCGGTTCCATCGAAGGTGACGGTGCGGCTGCCATGCGATACACAGAAGCAAGACTTGAGAAATTAACCCAGGATGTATTTCTTGAAGACCTGGACAAGAATGTAGTAGACTTCATGCCAAACTTTGACGAGACAGAGAAAGAACCGGTAGTCCTTCCGGTAAGGATCCCGAACCTTCTGGTAAACGGTGCAGACGGAATCGCAGTCGGTATGGCGACCAGCATCCCGCCACACAATCTGGGAGAAGTGGTAGACGCAGTCAAAGCCTACATGAAAAATAACGACATCAGCGTCAAAGGTCTGATGCGCTATCTCAAAGGACCGGACTTCCCGACCGGAGGTCTGGTAGTCAACAAAGACGACCTTCTGAAAATCTACGAGACAGGAACCGGAAAACTTCGTGTCAGAGGAAAAGTGGAAACTGTGAAATTAAAAGGCGGCAGACAGCAGCTCGTCATCACGGAAATCCCATATACCATGATCGGTGCAAATATCGGCAAATTCCTCAACGATATTGCCTCTCTTGTAGAAAACAAAAAAACAACAGACATCGTAGATATTTCCAACCAGTCATCCAAAGAAGGAATCCGCATTGTCCTTGACCTGAAAAGAGATGCAGACGTGGAAAATCTCACAAACATGCTCTACAAAAAAACCAAACTGGAAGATACTTTCGGTGTCAATATGTTGGCAGTCGCAGACGGCAGACCGGAAACCCTCAGCCTGAAACAGATAATTGAACACCACGTAAACTTTATCTTTGATATAAACAACAGAAAATACACCACCCTCCTGAACAAAGAACAGGAGAAAAAAGAAATTCAGGAAGGTCTGATCAAAGCCTGTGATGTGATCGACCTGATCATCGAAATCCTCCGCGGCAGCAAAAGCAGAGAACAGGTAAAAAAATGTCTGGTAGACGGAACCACTGAAGGCATTAAATTCAAAACCAAATCCAGTGAAAAAGAAGCCAAAAAACTTCACTTTTCCGAAAAACAGGCAGCAGCCATCCTCGAAATGCGCCTCTACAAACTCATCGGACTGGAAATAGAAGCACTTCAGGCAGACTACGCAGAAACTATGAAAAACATTGCCCTTTACGAAGACATCCTGAACAATTACGATTCCATGGCAGAAGTCATCATCAAAGACCTCGACCACATCAAAAAAGAATACGGCACCAAACGACGCACAGTGATCGAGAATGCAGAAGAAGTTGTATACGAAGAAAAGAAAATGGAAGAAATGGAAGTCACTTTCCTGATGGACCGCTTCGGCTATATGCGAACCATAGACAAATCCGCATACGAACGAAACAAAGAAGCAGCCAATGCAGAAAACAAATATGTATTCAACTGTATGAACACAGACAAAATCTGCATCTTCACAGACGCCGGCAAAATGCACAGCATCAAAGTGGCAGACATTCCACTTGTCCGTTTCCGTGACAAAGGAACCCCTGCGGATAACCTCAGCAATTACAACAGCGCGCAGGAACGCATGCTCTACGTGGCACCTCTGGCATCCATCAAAGCATCCACCCTGATGTTCGTAACCGCAGACTCCATGTGCAAACTTGTATCCGGCACAGAATTTGACGTAGCCAAACGAACCATCGCTTCCACCAAACTGGCAGAAGAAGACACTCTTGTATTTGTGGGCGCAGCAGACGAAATGGAACAGGTGGTCCTCCAGAGCACAGGCGGCGCTTTCCTCCGCTTCCAGAAACAGGAAGTTTCCACAGTAAAGAAAGCATCCCTGGGAGTCCGCGGAATGAAACTGGCAGAAGGCGATAAACTCGAACACGCCTACCTCCTCGAAAGCCGCCAGGAATATACAATCACATACCACGATAAACCATATTCACTGAACAAAATAAAACTTTCCAAACGTGACACTAAGGGAACAAAACCCCGTATTTAAGGAACACAGAAGACCTTTCTGAGTTACTGTTCACACGCCACTATCCCGCGAGGTGTTTTGGCATGAACATGCCAAAATCCCGAGACATACAGCGCGAATTTATGCGATTAGCATAAATTCTGTGCATCGCGAAGCGTGTTACTGAGAACGGAGTGAACAGTAACCTTTCTGAGCGTCCCTTTTTCATCTTTTTTCCGAAAACCCTTGCAATTACCGATCATTGGTGTTACAATACAGCTAAATTAGAACTTGTAGGCATAGGAGTGGGCGAAAGCCCACTCCTATTTGCTGAAAGGAAAGGCAGGTGGGAAAAATGAGCAGACGGGAAGAATATGAAAAGCGCGCAGAGGAACTTCTGGCACCGATCGTAGAACTTAATGGTTTCGAACTGGTTGACGTAGAATACGTCAAAGAGGCAGGTACCTGGTACCTGAGAGGCTACATTGACAAACCGGGTGGGATCACAGTAAATGACTGCGAAACAGTCAGCAGAGCATTCAGCGACAAACTGGATGAAAATGATTTCATTGAGGACAGCTACATTATGGAGATCAGCTCTCCGGGACTGGACAGACCGCTGAAAAAAGAAAAAGATTTCAAACGCAACATGGGAAAACTGGTGGAGGTCCGTACCTACCGGCCGATCGAAAAACAAAAAGAGTTCTGCGGAACATTAACCGCATATGATAGTAACAGTGTGACGATCGATGAGGATGGAACCGAGCGCACTTTCGACAAAAAAGAAATCGCCCTGATACGTCCGGCAATCGAATTTTAGTCATACACGAAAAATGTGATAAAAGTGATAGATAAATTCGGGAGGATAAGAAAAAAATGAACAGAGAGTTAATGGAGGCGCTGGATATCCTTGAAAAGGAAAAAAACATCAGCAAAGATACACTGCTTGAAGCAATCGAGCAGTCTCTGATCCAGGCTTGCAAAAACCATTTCGGCAAAGCTGACAACGTACATGTGACCATTGATCCGGAAACATGCGACTTCTCAGTATATGCTGACAGAAACGTAGTAGAATATGTAGAAGATCCGGCACTGGAAATTTCCCTTGCAGATGCACTCAAGATCACTTCCAGAGCAGAAATCGGCGGAATCGTACAGGTTCCGATCCAGTCTAAAGAATTCGGACGTATCGCAACACAGAATGCCAAAAACGTTATTCTTCAGAAAATCCGCGAAGAAGAACGCAAGGTTCTGTTTGACGAATACTATGGAAAAGAAAAAGAAGTCATCACCGGTATCGTACAGCGTGTCATGGGCAAGAATGTAAGCATCAACCTTGGAAAAGCAGACGCAGTATTAAGCGAAAACGAGCAGGTAAAAGGCGAAACCTTCAAACCTACCGAGAGAATCAAAGTATATATCCTCGAAGTAAAAGACACACCAAAAGGACCACGAATCCTCGTTTCCAGAACTCATCCGGGTCTTGTAAAACGCCTCTTTGAATCTGAAGTCGCAGAAGTAAAAGACGGAACCGTAGAAATCAAGAGCATTGCCCGTGAAGCAGGCTCCCGTACAAAGATCGCTGTATGGAGCAACGATCCGGACGTTGATGCAGTAGGTGCATGCGTAGGTATGAATGGTGCCCGTGTCAATGCAGTTGTAGAAGAACTCCGCGGCGAAAAGATCGATATCATCAACTGGGACGAAAACCCGGCAATCCTCATCGAAAATGCATTAAGCCCTGCAAAAGTAATCGCAGTTATGGCTGATCCGGATGAGAAAACCGCACTGGTAGTTGTTCCGGATTATCAGTTATCTCTGGCAATCGGTAAAGAAGGACAGAATGCACGTCTGGCAGCAAGACTGACAGGCTTCAAGATCGACATCAAGAGCGAAACACAGGCAAAAGAATCCGGTGATTTCTACGATTATGATGATGACGAAGCTCCGGAAGCATCCGCAGAAGACAGTGAAGAAACACTGACAGAGGACGTACAGGAAGAAAACCTTACAGAAGATGCCGAGACAGAAGAAACTGAGGAAACAGCAGAAGAGACTTTTGCAGAAGCAGAAGAAACGGAAGAATCAGAAGACACTGAGGAAGCTGAGGCAGATGAAGACGAAGAATAAAATTCCCATGCGCCAGTGCACCGGATGCAGGGAAATGAAAAGCAAAAAAGAAATGATCCGGGTCCTGAAAACCACAGAAGAAGAAATCGTGCTGGATACGACCGGTAAGAAAAACGGCAGAGGCGCGTATCTGTGTTTTTCCAGAGACTGTCTGGAAAAGGCAGTGAAAAATCACGGCCTTGAACGTTCTTTAAAAACCGCAGTTCCGGATGAGGTATATGAACGACTTAAGAAGGAGCTGGAAAACATTGAAAAATAACAAAATACTGTCGCTGATAGGGCTGGCTACCAAAGCAGGCAAGACCGTAAGCGGAGAATTTTCCACAGAGAAATCTGTAAAGACCGGAAAAGGACTGCTTGTGATCGTTGCAGAGGATGCCTCCGAGAATACAAAGAAGAAGTTCCGGAACATGTGCAGTTTTTACGAAGTTCCGATTTCCTTTCTCTCAGATAAAGAGAGCCTTGGCAGGGCAATGGGAAAGGAGTACCGTGCCTGTCTGGCTGTCCAGGATGAGAATTTTGCAAAAGCAATCATGAAGGAGGTATAGCGATTGTCGAAATTGCGGGTACATGAGCTGGCAAAAGAGATCGGACGACAGAACAAAGAAGTCATGAATTACCTGAAAACCAGAGGACTTGACATCAAAAGCCATATGAGCATGGTGGAAGAACCCTGGATTTCAGAGGTGAAAAATAAATTTAACAATAGGGGAAAGGAGCATATTGCGAAATTGGATACTCCCAAGACAGAAGAAAAGGTTGTAACAGCAAAATCCGAAGGAGAGAAAGCTGATACACAGAAAAAGAAAAAAAATATCATCCGCGTTTATCATGCACAGAATGCAAGCGACGGAGGCAAGACCAAAAAGAAACCTGTAAGATCTGAAGGAGACAGACCGGCAGGACAGAGAAATGCAGATGGACAGAGAAATTCTGATTCATCCAATACACGCCAGTCAGCAGACGGCGACAGACCGAGAAGAAACAACGACCGTTTCGGAGGAAACAGAAGACCTCAGGGAGACGGCCAGGGAAGACCGCAGGGCGAAGGAAACCGTCAGGGAGGCCGCGCTCAGGGAGATAACCGTCAGGGCGGACGCTTCGGTCAGGGAAGACCGCAGGGCGAAGGAAACCGTCAGGGAGGCCGTCCACAGGGTAACGGACAGGGTCGTCCGGATGGAAACAGAGGCGAAGGACGTGACGGACGTTTCGGCGGCGGACAGGGTCGTCAGGGACAGCGTCAGAATACCAGAAAGAATGATGATATGGTATTTGCACCGGAGCTGACCAAAACTTCCAAAGACAGCAAGAGAGAACGCGACAGAGAAAATAAGAACAAAAAGAAAGATTTTGATAAGACACAGAGCAGCGGACGCAGACCAAATCAGGGCGGATTCAACAAGAATTCCAGAATCCCGAAAGCTCTGCAGAAACCAACTCCACAGCCAAAACAGGAAGAAAAGAAACCTGAAGTAAAAGAGATCACACTTCCGGAGAAAATGACAATCCGTGAACTGGCAGATGCCATGAAGATGCAGCCGTCAGTGATCGTTAAGAAACTTTTCATGGAAGGCATGATGGTTACTGTAAACCATGAGATCGACTTCGAGAAAGCACAGGAGATCGCTCTGGATTACGATATCATCGCAGAAAAGGAAGAGAAAGTAGACGTCATCGAAGAACTCCTCAAAGAGGATGAAGAAGACGAAAAAGATATGGTTCCGAGACCACCTGTAGTCTGTGTTATGGGTCACGTTGACCACGGTAAAACATCCCTTCTGGATGCCATCCGTAAGACAAACGTAACACGCGGCGAGGCCGGCGGTATCACACAGCACATCGGTGCTTCTGTAGTAGAAGTGAACGGCCAGAAGATCACATTCCTGGATACACCTGGACATGAAGCTTTCACAGCAATGCGTATGCGTGGTGCAAACTCCACAGATATCGCAGTTTTAGTTGTAGCAGCAGATGACGGTGTCATGCCTCAGACAGTGGAGGCTATCAGCCATGCAAAAGCAGCAGGTGTTGAGATCATCGTTGCCATCAACAAGATCGATAAACCAAGTGCAAACATCGAACGTGTAAAACAGGAACTTTCCGAGTATGAACTCATTCCGGAAGACTGGGGCGGAAGCACAATCTTCGTTCCTGTATCTGCACACACAGGAGAAGGAATCGATACTCTTCTTGAGATGATCCTTCTTACAGCAGAAGTATGTGAACTCAAAGCAAACCCGAACCGTGAGGCAAGAGGTCTTGTTATCGAGGCTCAGCTTGATAAAGGTAAAGGCCCGGTTGCTACCATCCTTGTTCAGAAAGGTACTCTCCATATAGGAGACTTCATCGCAGCAGGAGCATGCAACGGTAAAGTACGTGCCATGATGGACGACAAGGGACGCAGAATCAAAGAAGCAGGTCCTTCTACTCCGGTAGAGATCCTTGGTCTTGGTGACGTTCCGAATGCAGGTGAGATCCTTCTCTCCTTCGAGAGCGATAAAGAAGCGAAGAACTTCGCAGGTGCATTTGTATCTGAGAACAAGAACCGTCTTCTTGAAGAAACCAAAGGCAAACTGTCTCTGGATAATCTCTTTGACCAGATTCAGGCAAGCGATCTGAAAGAGCTTCCGATCATCGTCAAAGCAGACGTACAGGGTTCCGTAGAAGCCGTAAAACAGAGCTTAACCAAGCTTTCCAACGAAGAAGTCGTTGTCAAAGTGATCCACGGTGGTGTTGGTGCTGTCAACGAATCTGACGTAAGTCTTGCAGCTACATCCAACGCGATCATCATCGGATTTAACGTTCGTCCGGATGCAACTGCAAAACAGCTTGCAGAACAGGAAGGTGTAGATCTTCGTCTGTACAGAGTCATCTATCAGGCAATCGAGGATGTGGAAGCTGCCATGAAGGGTATGCTGGATCCTGTATTCGAGGAGAAAGTCATCGGTCATGCAGAAGTACGTCAGCTCTTCAAGGCATCCGGTGTCGGAACCATCGCAGGAAGCTATATTCTGGATGGTATTTTCCAGAGAAACTGCAAGGTTCGTATTTCCAGAGAAGGCGAGCAGATCTTTGAAGGCGAACTTGCATCCCTGAAGAGATTCAAAGACGATGTTAAGGAAGTTAAGGCAGGATACGAATGTGGTCTTGTATTTGACGGATTTAACGATGTCAAAGAAGAAGATAAAGTAGAAGCTTATATCATGGTAGAAGTACCTAGATAGTTACTGTCACATACCATTATTCCGCGAGGTGTTTTGGCATGAATATGCCAAAATCCCGAGACATACAGCGCGAATTTATGCGATTAGCATAAATTCTGTGCATCGCGGAGCGTTGTACTGTGAACGAAGTGAACAGTACCGAGATAGTCAATGTTAAATAAAAGGTGCGCGATTCATGGTGTTACGGACAGTGTGACGCGCACCTTATTTATAGGAGTAATAAAATGAGAAAAAACAGTATCAAGAATACACGGATCAATGGAGAAGTTCAGAAAGAACTCAGTACCATTATCCGCAATGAGATCAAGGACCCGCGTATTCATCCAATGACATCTGTCATGGCTGTAGAAGTGGCTCCTGATCTCAAAACATGTAAAGCATACATCAGTGTGCTCGGAGAAAAAGAAGCAAAAGAGGCAACCATCAAAGGTCTGAAAAGTGCAGAAGGTTATATCAGACGCCAGCTTGCACGTAACTTAAATCTTAGAAACACACCGGAGATCCGTTTTATCCTGGATGAATCCATTGAGTACGGTGTGAATATGTCCAAACTCATCGACGACGTGACCAGAAAAGATAACTCCCATAAACAGGACGAGGACAAAGAAGAAATTTGAGAGGGTGAACACATGAAGAATATTGCGGAAATACTGGAAGGTGTCAAAACAATGGGAATCGGCGGACATATTCGTCCGGATGGTGACTGTGTCGGTTCCTGTATGGCTTTGTATTTATATGTAAAAACCTATTATCCGGAAATTGCGGTGGATGTTTATCTGGATCATCCGAAGCCTGTTTTCGGACATATTGACTGTATGGATGAGATCAAGATGGAACTTGACGGTGAAAAAGAATATGATCTTTTTGTCACCTGCGACGTAAGCTCCAGAGACAGACTTGCACTGGCAGGTCCATATTTCGACACTGCGAAAAAGACAGCCTGCATTGACCATCACATCAGCAATCCGGGTTTTGCGCAGGTCAACCATATCAGAGGAGAAGTAAGCTCTGCATGCGAAGTTCTCTACGGACTTCTGGACCCGGAAAAGATCAACTGCACGATCGCAAAACCAATCTATACTGGAATGGTTCATGATACAGGTGTTTTTCAATATTCCTCAACTTCACCGGAAACCATGCGCATCGCCGGCGAACTGATGAAAACAGGATTCAACTTCAGTAAGATCATTGATGAATCCTTCTATCAGAAGACATATATCCAGAATCAGGTCATGGGACGTGTTCTGGCAGAGAGCATCCTGCTTCTGGATGGAAGATGCATTATCGGATATCTTAAGAAAAAAGATATGGATTTCTACGGCGTGGAAGGAAAGGATCTGGATGGCATTGTAAGCCAGCTCCGCCTGACAGAAGGCGTGGAAGTGGCAATGTTCCTCTATGAACTGGAAACTCAGAACTTCAAGGTTTCTCTGCGCTCCAACGGAAAGATCGATGTCAGCAAGATTGCGGTATACTTTGGCGGCGGCGGACATATGCGGGCGGCAGGCTGTGACCTTCAGGGTTCCGTGTACGATGTGATCAATAATATCACGGCAGAAATCTGCAAACAGATTCAGGAGTGCTGCGACTGATGGATGGAATGATTGTGATCCGCAAGGAAAAAGGATATACTTCCCATGATGTAGTTGCGAAACTGCGTGGGATTCTTCATATGAAGAAAATCGGCCACACAGGAACTCTTGATCCGGATGCAGAAGGCGTACTCCCGGTGGCTCTGGGAAAAGCGACCCGTCTGGTAGACCTGATCACGGATAAAGAGAAAACCTATGAGGCAGTGATGCGTCTGGGAGTTGTGACAGATACGCAGGATATGAGCGGAACTATACTTTCACAGGTATCAGAGCTGAATATCACAGAAGAAGAACTGCGAACAGTGATCGCATCTTTTGTTGGGGATTACATGCAGGTGCCCCCGATGTATTCGGCACTGAAGGTCAATGGAAAGAAACTCTACGAACTTGCCAGAGAGGGCAAGACCGTGGAACGTAAGGCAAGACCTGTACATTTCTACGAGATTGAGATCCTTGAGATCAGCCTTCCTCTGGTGCGCTTTCGTGTGACATGCAGCAAAGGAACCTATATCCGCACATTGTGCCATGATATCGGGGAGAAACTGGGCTGCGGAGCTGCGATGGAAACTCTTCTCCGTACAAAAGTAGGCAGATTTACGCTGGATGGTGCCATCACTCTGGCAGAGGCAGAAGCGGCAATGCAGTCCGGCGAGATCGGGAATAAGATTTTCGGCATCGAGGAAATCCTGGCAGAGTATCCGCGTGTATGCTGTACAAAAGAAGGCGACAGACTTCTGGCAAACGGGAATCCGCTGGTACAGGCACTGGTCGATGCAGAGGAGAAAGACGGCTGGGTTCGTATGTGCAACAGTGAGGGAAACTTCGTTGGAGTTTACCAGTGGGATGAAAAAAGAGACAGGTATTTTCCTGTTAAGATGTTTTAGGAGACATGATGGAATACTTAAGGATTGAGAATGATTTTCCCAGAATTTCACACAGTGCAGTAACACTTGGGAAGTTTGACGGCATACACCGTGGACATCAGAAACTGGTTGAGAAAATTATCGAGCAGAAACAGGAAGGTGCACAGGCGGTTGTACTTGCGCTTGGAACTGCCTCAAGAACAATCCTCACAAAGGAAGAGAGATGCCGTGTGCTGGAAGAAATGGGAGTGGACGTCCTTCTGGAGTGTCCGCTTACGGACAGGATCCGGCATATGAAGGCTGAGAATTTATAAAAGAAATACTGATAGGGGACCTGCAGGTTTCCTATGTGGCAGTTGGAGAGGATTTCCGCTTTGGCTTTGAGCGGAAAGGGACTCCTGCCATGCTGAAAGAATTTGGAAAGAAATATGGATTTCATACGGAAATCCTTCCCAAAGAAATGGACGGACACCGTAAGATCAGCAGCACATTTGTTAGAGAAGAACTGAACAGAGGAAATATGGAGAAATTTCATTTCCTGATGGGAACGGATTTCTCAGTGGAGGGAATCATCGAGCATGGCCGCGGAATGGGACATAAATACCTGCTTCCGACCACGAATCTGATCCCTCCGGTAGAGAAACTAATGCCGCCGAACGGCGTTTACATCACAGTTTCCCATTTCAAAGACCGAAGTTATCAGGGAATCACCAATGTAGGACATAAGCCGACCGTCGGCGGTGAAAAGTTTATCGGTGTGGAGACATATCTGTTTGACTGTGATGAGAATCTGTATGGGGAATACTGCAAAGTAGACTTCAAAAAATTCCTCAGACCGGAACAGAAATTTTCTTCGCTGGAAGCGCTGAAGGCACAGTTGGAGAGAGATGCAGATAAGGGAAGAGAGTACTTTAAGCAAAACAGGTAAGCTACCCCTGTTTCCTTTGCGGATATCTGCCTGACTTTGGATCACTGATTTTTTTACAGATTTTTTATTTTTAACTTTCTGAAAAAAGTGGTTTACACGCCAGAATCAATGTGCTATACTAACCAAGGTGAATTTAGCCCATGTTCAGGGACTGGACACTCCGACCATCTCTTAATGTGTGGCGGTTAATCAATAATAATTATAAGAATACAGGAGGAAATCACGATGATTTCAAAAGAAAAGAAAGCAGCAATCATGAAAGAATATGCAAGAACTGAAGGAGATACAGGATCACCGGAAGTACAGGTAGCAGTTCTTACAGCAAGAATTCAGGAACTTACAGAGCATTTACAGAGCAACCATAAAGATCATCACTCCAGACGTGGTCTTCTGAAAATGGTAGGTCAGAGACGTGGACTGTTAGCTTACCTGAAGAAAACAGACATCGAAAGATACCGTGCACTGATTGAAAAATTAGGCTTAAGAAAATAATAGCCTTTTAGTATGCGGAAGGGGCGGATTTCCATCCGCTCCCTTTTTTGCTATTAGAGGCAATGAGAAAAAAGTTATAAAAATCAACAGGCAGAATTCTTTTTACAGGAGTTATTTCCGAGACTACTGAAAAGAGTATTTTAACAGACTTAAGTTAAGGCTCCTGTTTCAGTTATGGGAAACAGAAAGAAACTTTAAACAAAGTATTTTTTTCAGTTGTTTCGGACTCCTGTTTTGATGTGTGAGATTTTATAAAAGCCCGATATTCCTGTATGGAAAGGTATAGGGATACAGGCAGATTTGATAAGAAGTAATATAACAACCAGAATATGAAAAAAGGAGAATGAACGTATGTACAAAAGTTATTCCATGGAATTAGCTGGAAGAACCTTAACCGTAGACATCAACCGTGTTGCAAAACAGGCAAACGGCGCTGCATTAATGCATTATGGCGATACTACTGTTTTATCTACAGCAACTGCATCCAAAGAGCCAAGAGAAGGAATTGATTTCTTCCCGTTAAGCGTTGAATACGAAGAGAAAATGTATGCAGTAGGTAAAATCCCTGGAGGATTCAATAAGAGAGAGGGAAAAGCAAGCGAGCATGCAATCCTTACTTCCCGTGTTATCGACAGACCGATGCGTCCTCTGTTCCCGAAGGACTACAGAAACGATGTAACATTAGTAAATATGGTTATGTCTGTTGACCCGGAATGTAATCCGGAAATCCCGGCTATGCTTGGTTCTGCTATCGCAACCTGCATTTCCGATATCCCGTTCGACGGTCCGTGTGCAACCACACAGGTAGGTCTGATCGATGGTGAGTTCATCATCAATCCGACTATGGCACAGAAGGACATTTCCGAACTTCAGCTTACAGTAGCTTCCACAAGAGAAAAAGTAATCATGATCGAAGCCGGTGCAAAAGAAGTTCCGGAAGACAAGATGATCGAAGCTATCTACAAAGCTCATGAAGTAAACCAGGAAATCATCAAATTTATCGATAAGATCGTAGAGGAATGCGGCAAACCGAAACACAGCTACGAATCCTGTGCTGTTCCGGAAGAACTTTTCGCAGCAATGAAAGAGATCGTACCTCCGGAAGAAATGGAAGTTGCAGTATTCTCTGACGACAAACAGACAAGAGAAGAAAACATCCGCCAGGTAACAGAGAAGCTGAAAGAAGCTTTCGCTGACAAAGAAGAATGGCTTGCAGTTCTGGGCGAAGCTGTATATCAGTACCAGAAGAAGACTGTCCGTAAGATGATCTTAAAAGACCACAAACGTCCGGATGGCCGTGCAATCACACAGATCCGTCCTCTGGCAGCAGAGACAGATATCATCCCGAGAGTACATGGTTCTGCTATGTTCACACGTGGACAGACACAGATCTGCACCATCACAACTCTGGCTCCTCTTGCAGAAGCACAGAGACTTGACGGACTTGATGAGTTTGAAACTACAAAGAGATATATGCATCACTATAACTTCCCGTCCTACTCTGTAGGTGAGACAAAACCATCCAGAGGACCGGGACGTCGTGAGATCGGACATGGTGCACTTGCTGAGAGAGCGCTGGTTCCTGTACTTCCTAGTGAAGATGAATTCCCATATGCAATCCGTACGGTATCTGAGACATTTGAATCCAACGGTTCTACTTCTCAGGCAAGTATCTGTGCATCTACTATGTCTCTGATGGCAGCAGGCGTACCGATCAAGAAACCGGTAGCCGGTATTTCATGTGGTCTGGTAACAGGTGAGACAGACGATGACTACATCGTTCTGACAGATATCCAGGGTCTGGAAGACTTCTTCGGAGATATGGACTTCAAGGTAGCCGGAACACATGATGGTATCACAGCAATCCAGATGGATATCAAGATCCATGGACTGACAAGACCGATCGTAGAAGAAGCAATCAGACGTACAAAAGAAGCAAGAGAATACATCCTGACAGAAGTTATGGAGAAATGCATTGCAGCTCCACGTACAACTGTAGGCGAATATGCTCCGAAGATCATCCAGATCCAGATCGATCCTCAGAAGATCGGTGATGTTGTAGGCCAGAGAGGAAAGACCATCAACACAATCATCGAGCGCACAGGTGTCAAGATCGACATCACAGATGAGGGTGCAGTATCTATCTGCGGTGTAGACCAGAAGAGCATGGATGAGGCAGCGAACATGGTTAAGATCATTGCAACTGATTTCGAGGCAGGACAGGTCTTCACAGGTAAAGTTGTCAGCATCAAAGAGTTTGGTGCATTCGTTGAATTTGCACCGGGCAAAGAAGGAATGGTTCACATTTCCAAAATCTGTAAAGAAAGAATCAACCGCGTTGAAGATGTTCTTACACTTGGCGATAAAGTTAAGGTTGTATGCCTTGGCAAGGACAAGATGGGAAGAATCAGCTTCAGCATGAAAGATGTACCGGAAGAAGCGTAAATTATATGAGATATCATAATATTACCAAGGACGATATGCTGAACGGGGACGGGCTTCGTGTGGTTCTCTGGGTAGCAGGATGTAATCACTGCTGTCCACAGTGCCAGAATCCCGTGACCTGGGACCCAAATGGCGGACTGCCTTTTACAGAGACAGAGCGCGCAGAGATTTTTGCGGAACTGGATAAGGATTACGTTAGCGGAATCACATTTTCAGGAGGAGATCCACTGCATCCGGCGAATATCACTGAGGTAACAGCCTTTGCGAAGGAAATCAGAAAGAGATATCCGGGCAAGACCATCTGGCTTTATACAGGTTTTCTCTGGGAAGAAATCTGCAAAGAAGAGATCGTGCGTTATCTGGATGTCTGCGTAGACGGTGAATTTGAGGTGGACAGGAAAGAACTTTCCCTGAAATGGAAAGGCTCCAGCAATCAGAGAGTGATCGATGTTCCCAAAACTCTTCATGAAGGAAAAATCGTACTGCATTCATAATAAAAATGCTGTATGGCTGAATTTATGCATAAAAGGATGCATGACAGAAAGAATAACTCAGGCAGTTCAGGTATACTCATTCAGGTGTACCTGAACTGCCTGTTTTGCCAAAGAGAGGATAATGAAAATGAAACGAATCGCGAAATTCCATAAAGTAAGCAAAGAACGCTTCACAGCAGACTGGATCGATACTTTTGCACAGTCTCAGGAAGAAGCAGAGAAAGTATACGATGCGATCCGCCTTCCGAAAAGAGCGACAGCCGGAAGCGCAGGATACGATTTCTTTGCACCGGCAGAATTTACCCTGAAACCGGGCGAGACAGTCAAGATCCCTACAGGAATCCGCGTGGAAATGCAGCCGGAATGGGTACTGAAATGCTATCCGAGAAGCGGTCTGGGATTCAAATACCGTCTTCAGCTCAACAACACCGTTGGAATCATTGACAGCGACTATTTCTATTCAGACAACGAAGGACATATTTTCGCAAAGATCACGAACGATTCCAATGAGGATAAGACACTGACAATTCCGGCAGATACCGGATTTATGCAGGGAATCTTTGTGGAGTATGGAATTACGGTGGATGACGATGCAACAGAAATCCGTAACGGTGGATTTGGAAGTACCACAAAGTAATCTTTCACAAAGCAGTCTGATAAAAACCGTTACCGAGTGTTTAAAAAGCAGAAATGAAAAGGAAGAAATGTTTTTCTCTTTACGTTCTGCTTTTTCTCTGATATAATACTTTGGAAATCAAAATATTTGCAACTCATACATATAGTATATATAATACAATTTAAGAATTAAGGAGAACAGGGAATCATGATCATCGAACCAAAAGTAAGAGAATATATCTGCACAACTGCACATCCTCTGGGGTGTGCAGAAAGTGTGCGTAATCAGGCAGAGTATGCCTGTAGGCAGGGAACAGTAAACGGAACAAAGAAAGCACTGATCATCGGATGTTCCACAGGATATGGTCTGGCATCCCGTATCTGTGCGCTGGAGAACTGCGGGGCAGATACTCTGGGAATTATGTTTGAACGTCAGGCAAACGGCAGAAGAACGGCTACACCGGGTTGGTATAATACGGCAGAATTTCATCGCCTGGCAGCAGAGAAAGGTGCTTATGCCAAAACGATCAATGGGGATGCTTTTTCCAGAGAAATTAAAGAGAAGGCAATCGAAGTAATCAGAAAAGATCTGGGAAAAGTGGATCTGGTCGTTTACAGTCTGGCTGCGCCGAGACGTACCGATGCAGAAGGCAGAACATGGTCCTCCTGTCTGAAGACCACAGGAGAATCCTTTACAGAGAAAAGCCTGGATCTGAGAAACAATGAGATTACAGAGAAAACTGTAGGACCTGCAACAGAAGAAGAAGTTCTCAGTACCGTGAAGGTGATGGGCGGCGAAGACTGGGCAGAGTGGATTGATGTGCTGAAAGAGGCAGATGTACTGGCTGAGAATGCAGTAACAGTTGCCTATTCCTATATCGGACCAGAGCTGACTTATCCAATTTATTATCACGGAACAATAGGAACTGCCAAACAGCATTTGCAGAAAACCATGTCTGAAATTAATCAGGCACATCCGGATGTTCGTGCCGTGATCTCAGTAAATAAAGGACTGGTTACACAGGCAAGTGCCGCAATTCCCGTTGTGCCGCTGTATTTTGCCATCCTCTATAAAGTCATGAAAAAAGCCGGAACCCACGAAAACTGCATTCAGCAGATTTCCAGACTGTTTACGCAGAAACTCTACACAGACAAAGGATTTCAGACGGACGAAAACGGATTTATCCGCATGGACGACTATGAGCTGACTCCTGAAATCCAGAAAGAAGTAAGGAAATGCTGGGAAGCAGTGACCACGGATACTGTGAAAGAGTACTGCGATATTGAAGGGTACTGGGAAGATTTTTACCATATGTTTGGATTCCGTTATGACGATATCGACTATACGCAGGATGTAGATGCGGACGTAGAGATTAAAGGAATTATAATGTAACTGGCAGAAATGATGGGAAGAAAATGTTCCTGTGATTTTTATGATCCATAAAATATAATCTATAAAAACGAAAGATAAAAACATAAAAATATTCTCGCCGGATATAATTTTTTGTCGGTGAGAATATTTTTGCGTTTAAAAATACAATATGCAGTGATTTTATAAAATGAAACCATTGAAATCAGCTTTCTGTATTACAGTGTTAAAGGAAGGATTTCAGAATCTCCAGAACTCCATTTTCCCAGTAAGGTCTGCAGATATCCTTGGCTGCGTTTCTGACTTCTTCTCTGGCATTGGAGACCGCGAAGCTTAAACCGGCTTCCTGAAGCATTTCAATGTCATTGATATTATCACCGAAGGTACAGGTTTCCTCCGGAGAGATTCCAAGAAATTCCTGCAGAAATGCCAGAGCAGAACCTTTTCCCGCACCAATGGGCGTGGCATCCATCCATTCTTTTCCTGCGGAAACCAGAGTCACCTGGTCTTTCCAGGACGGGGTAAATAAAGGCGCACACATTTCTTCGCAGGCATTCGGATGGTATACGGAGAACTTGATCACCTGCTGGTCTGTAAGACGTGACAGCTCTGAAAGTTCATGCATGTCATAGCCATAAGAATCTCTTAACCAGTGGAACATCCGACTTCCGCCATCCTCTGCAAAGGAACATTCCGGGGTAGAAAGAAAATAGTCGCAGGAAGGCATCTGCTCACGGACCATGGTGCACATTCCTTTCCAGACTGCTTCATCCAGAGTATGAACTTTTAAGATTTTTTCCGGTGTACGGACTACCGTGCCTCCATCTGAAATATATAACAGCCTGTCTGCGACAGGGGCAAACAGTTTGCGTTCGCTCCGGTACTGTCGCCCGGAACATGCCACAAAGATCATTCCCTTTTCAACCAGTTTTCCCACAACCTCCATATATTCCGGATCGATCGCCAGGGTTCCGTCCTTTACCAGGGTTCCATCGATATCCGTTGCAATTAATTTAATCATAGATCGGACTCCTTCCAGAATGATAAACAGTCAAATAACGGATTTATTTTATCATGGAAACAGAAATTTTTCCAGTCAGTGTTTCTTCACCATTGACTTTTGGCTTCATTTTTTTTATATTATATAAATAGAAATCCGCGATCTGTAAAATCATAACGGATGCAGACAGCAGAAATCTGTATCTTGCTTATGACAGCAGGTGCGGCTCCCAGACTTTGAAAAAAGGAGAGAATCTGAATGGAAAAGAAAATGCTCTTTATTTTCAATCCCAAAGCAGGCAAAGGCAAGATCAAGGCAAACCTGCTCGATATCGTAGATATATTCAATAAAGGTGGATATGAAGTCATCATCTATTCCACGCAGAAATCAAGAGATGCTTATGAGAAAGCCAAAGAATATCATGATAAGGTAGACCTGATCGTGTGCAGTGGCGGTGACGGCACTCTTGACGAAGTAGTCACAGGAGTGATGGAGAAAAAAAGTAATGTTCCCATCGGGTATATTCCGGCAGGAAGTACCAATGATTTTGCAAACAGTCTTTTTATGCCGAAAAGCATGACAGAAGCAGCTTCCATGATCATGACAGAGCAGCTTTATCACTGCGATATCGGCAGATTCAATAACCAGAGTTTTACATATATTGCAGCTTTCGGTCTTTTCACGGACGTAGCCTACCAGACAGACCAGGATCTGAAAAATATCCTCGGTCATGTTGCTTACCTTCTGGAAGGTGTCAAACGTCTTTTCGATATCAAATCATACCATATGAAAATTGAATCAGAAGAACTGACAGTAGAAAATGATTTCATTTTCGGAATGGTCACCAACTCCAGATCTGTGGGAGGATTTAAGAACCTGACAGGCAAAAACGTTGACATGAATGACGGACTTTTTGAAGTCACCATGATCACACGTCCGAAAAATCCGCTGGAATTACAGGAGATCATGACAGCCATGCTGACAGCGGAGGATAACACGGATCTGATCCATTCTTTCAAGTCATCAAGACTGACGATCACTTCAGAGGAAGCGGTTCCCTGGACGCTGGACGGAGAATTTGGAGGAAGCCATACGCAGGTGGATATTGAGAACTGCCATGAGGCACTGAATCTTTATCTGAAAAGTACCAGAAATGAGGGAAACAGGCTTTCCGGTCTGTCCCCATTAATAAATAAAAAGGAGAACTAAAATGGGTGAGTATATCAATGTAGTAGAGACTTTTGGATGCGATGTGTTTAATGATTCTGTCATGCAGGCACGTCTCCCGAAGAAGATCTACAAAGAATTGAAAAAAACCATAGAAGAAGGCAAAGAGCTGTCTATGGAAATTGCAGATGTCGTTGCACATGAGATGAAAGAATGGGCTATTGAAAAAGGTGCAACACACTACAGCCACTGGTTCCAGCCTCTTACCGGTGTGACAGCAGAGAAACATGATGCCTTTATCACAGCTCCGATGGATAACGGCAAGGTTCTGATGTCTTTCTCCGGAAAAGAACTGATCAAAGGAGAACCGGATGCGTCATCCTTCCCGTCCGGCGGTTTAAGAGCAACTTTTGAGGCAAGAGGATATACAGCATGGGACTGCACATCACCGGCATTTGTCCGCCATGATGCAGCAGGTGCAACTCTCTGCATCCCGACCGCATTCTGCTCCTATACAGGAGAAGCCCTTGACCAGAAAACACCGTTACTGCGTTCTATGGAAGCAATCAACACCCAGGCACTCCGCCTGCTCAGACTTTTCGGAAACACAACCTCTAAGAAAGTAACTCCGTCTGTAGGAGCAGAGCAGGAATATTTCCTGGTGGACAAAGAGAAATGGCTTCAGAGAAAAGACCTGATCTATACAGGCAGAACCCTGTTTGGTGCCATGCCTCCTAAGGGTCAGGAGATGGATGACCATTATTTCGGAACAATCCGCCAGAGAATTTCCGCATATATGAAAGAAGTCAACGAAGAATGCTGGAAACTCGGTGTACCTGCCAAGACACAGCACAACGAGGTTGCTCCTGCACAGCATGAGCTTGCACCGATCTACGCACCGGTCAATATCGCAGCAGACCAGAACCAGATGATGATGCGTATCCTGAAGAAAGTAGCCAGCCGCCACGGTATGCGCTGCCTGCTTCATGAGAAACCATTCGCAGGGGTAAACGGTTCCGGTAAACACAATAACTGGTCCCTTACCACAGATGACGGAATCAATCTTCTGGATCCGGGCAAAACACCTCATGACAATATCCAGTTCCTGCTGATTCTGACCTGTATCCTGAAAGCAGTGGATGAGCATGCAGACCTTCTCCGTGAATCCGCAGCAGATGTAGGAAATGACCAGAGACTTGGCGGTCATGAAGCACCTCCGGTTGTAATCTCCGTATTCCTTGGAGAACAGCTTGAGGATGTTCTCGAGCAGCTGGTCAACACAGGAACTGCAACACACAGTAAAAAAGGAAGCAAACTGGAAACAGGTGTTAAGACACTGCCTGACTTCATGAAAGATGCGACAGACCGTAACCGTACTTCACCGTTTGCTTTCACAGGAAATAAATTCGAATTCCGTATGGTAGGTTCCAGAGACTCCATTTCCGGATGCAACGTAGTTCTGAACACGATCACAGCAGAGGTATTCAAGGAAGCCTGCGACCGTCTGGAAAATGCGCCTGATTTTGAACTGGCAGTACATGACCTGATCAAAGAATATGCAACAGAGCATCAGAAGATTGTATTCAACGGAAACGGCTATGCTCCGGAATGGGAAGCAGAAGCGAAACGCCGTGGCCTGCCGATCCTTCCGACGATGGTAGATGCTATTCCTGCACTTACCACAGAGAAATCCATCAAACTGTTTGAAGAGTTTGACGTATTCTCCAGAACAGAGCTGGAATCCCGTGCAGAGATCAAATATGAGATTTACTCCAAGGCGATCAACATCGAAGCTAAGACCATGATCGACATTGCAACCAAGCAGATCATCCCGGCAGTGATCAGATATACAACCGTACTTGGCGATTCTATCAACACAGTAAAAACAGCGGGCGAAGGTCTGATCGATGTCAGCGTACAGCTTGACCTGCTCAAGAAGGCATCCAAACTCTTAAAGAGTACAAACAGTGCCATGAGTAAACTCAGCAAACTGGTTGAGAAGATTCCGGAATACGCAGAAGGACGTGACAGAGCTGTGTTCTGCAAGGAGAAAGTTGTTCCTGCAATGGAAGCTTTACGTCAGCCTGTAGATGAACTGGAAATGATCGTGGACAAGGAAATGTGGCCGATGCCGTCTTACGGGGATCTGGTATTTGAGGTTTAAGACAGATATAAATATCATATATAATATGGAAGGAATCCTGTTTATTATGGCAGGATTCTTTCTTGATTCTAAAAGGAGATGCATATGGAAGAACTGAAATTTCTGGAGGAGCAGCAGGTTTCCCCGGAACTGATAAAAAGAGTAGAGGAATTCAGAAAACAATATGAAGTAGCACCGGAGACAGCAGAGAGAATAGTAAAACCGTCCATTCCTTTTTATGGAAAAGATATTCTGGAAATGGCGATCGCCGGACTTCTGAAAGGAGAGAACCTTCTTCTGACAGGACCGAAAGCCACCGGAAAAAATATTCTGGCAGAGAATCTGGCATATATTTTTAACCGCCCGGCCTATAATGTTTCTTTTCATGTAAATACCAACAGCGGTGATCTGATTGGCACAGATACGTTTGTGGACAATGAGGTGAAGCTGAGAAAGGGAACGATTTACCAGTGTGCCGAGTACGGTGGATTTGGAATCCTGGATGAGATCAACATGGCGAAGAACGATGCGGTTTCCGTTCTCCATGCTACTCTGGATTATCGTCGTTCCATTGATGTGCCGGGATACGACAAAATTGATCTTCATCCGGCAGCACGTTTTATCGGAACCATGAATTATGGATATGCGGGAACGAAAGAATTAAATGAGGCACTGGTATCAAGATTCCTGGTAATCGATATGCCTGCTCAGACAGAAGATTCCCTGGAATTTATTTTTCAGAAGATGTTCCCGAATGTAAAAGAAAATGCCAGAAAACAGTTTATCGGAGTATTTCTGGATCTTCAGTTAAAGGCATCCAACAGCGAGATTTCGACCAAGCCGCTGGACCTTCGAGGACTCCTTGCTGCCATGAAGATCGTGGAAACCGGGCTTTCACCGAGAAAGGCTGTGACCATGGGTGTGGTAAACAAAACCTTCGATGTATTTGAAAAAGAAATCGTGGAGGATGTGGTAAGCACCCGTATCCCGGCAGACTGGACAAAGGAAGATGTATATGAAGGATGAAAAGATCGTAGAGATTGACGATTACCGCCTGGAACTGGAGAACAGGATCCGGAATCTTCTCTGGACGATCAGCGGAGACTATTCCCTGAATATGAAAGTAGATGTTTCTCTGTATCTGCGTTCTAAGGCAATTGCTCTGTATGACGGGATCAAACAGGGGGCACTGGCAAAATATTTTGACAAGGATTTACTGGGAATGTACCTGGTAAAAAAGGTATTCTGTCAGGCGTCCGAAGGGGAACTGACCGTGATCGCACAGCTATGTGTGGAAGAAGCCATCGGGGAGAAAATCTGTGAAGAACGTCCGGGAGTCCGGGAAATGCAGAAAAAAGCCTTCGAAGATATCCTGGATCAGGAATTTGAACGGATGCCTGCCTACGGAGATATCCTGGGAAGACTGAAGATTGCAATCCTGAGAGACAGGCTGAGTGGCGGAAACCATCAGGTAGAGGAGCACCTGAGAAAAATCAGGGACGTGGTATATCAGGCGAGAGAAGTGGCAGATACCATGGAACTGATCCGGGTGATCGACCAGCTTTACAATACCATTATTGATCCGGAGTTTGAGAAACTTCACGGAAGTCTTACACAGGTCATGGCAGTGACCATGGAAGAACTGACGGAATATAACTGGGAGGATTTTCTCACAGAGGAGCTCTATGAGGAGGCACTGGAAAGTTATATTGAGCAGATGACGAATAAGATCACAGATATGGAAGACACTGCTGTCACAGAGGAGATGGAGAAAAAACGCCAGACGAAACATAAGGTCACGATCCTCACAGAAGAAGAACTGGAGAAAGCTTACACCTACGTGGAACTGAACTTTGGCAAAACTTATCTGACTCCGGCGGAAGAGAAAAGGATGAATTACCTCATGTGCAGGGAACTCCACAGAGACTGCAGCCTTTATTTCACAGAAGGAATCCTGAAGAATCCGGTAAAGCGCAATTACCAGTATGAATATGCGGTACGTCTGAAGAATAAGAATATCTGGCTGTATCACGACAAGCACAGAATCGTAAAAAGAAATATTGCATCACTGACAGAACTGTTAAAGAAAACGTTGGTATTGAAAAGCGAGACACAGGAAGTTCTGTCTGACAGAGGAACGATCATTCCATCAAGACTGTGGAGAGTGGGAAGAAGCAGTGAGGCAAACCTTTTCCGGAGGGAGCTGAAATCAGATGCGTCTGATTTCGTGGTAGATGTTCTGATCGATGCCAGCGGTTCGCAGATGGTGCGTCAGGGTGATGTGGCATTGCAGGCATATATCATCAGTGAGGCGTTGAGCAATGTGGAACTACCGCACAGAGTCATGAGCTTCTGTACGTTCTGGGACTATACGATCCTGCACAGATTCCGGGAATATGATGATCCGCAGTCTGCCAATGAGAACATTTTCAATTATGTGACTTCCTCCAATAACCGGGACGGCCTTGCCATAAAAACGGTGGGATATGGTCTGCTTCAGCGTCCGGAGGAAAAGAAAATCCTGATCGTGCTAAGTGATGGAAAACCTTATGATGTCATTGTCAACCGTCCTCATGCAAAGAATCCGGAACCTTACATGGGAAAATATGCCATTCATGACACAGCAACAGAAATCCGCCACCTCAGAAATCAGGGAGTCAGCGTCCTTGGCGTTTTTGCAGGAGAGGAAAAAGATCTGGCAACAGAGAAGAAAATTTTCGGAAAAGACTTTGCCTATATCCGCGATATTTCCAATTTTTCAAAGATTGTAGGACGTTATCTGATCAAGCAGCTTGACTCAGATGAGTAAATATGAAATATCAGTACGTTAACAAAGTAACGTAATAACAATCTAACAATATAACTCATCAAAGTGCATAAAAAACCAGTATTTTCAACTTGCCTTTTTGTACAAATTTGGTATAATGTAGAATGTTTCTATAGCAGTATTCTGGAATTGCTATAAATTCATAACACTTATTATATTATACAAAAGGGAGAGGAAATCATGAACGAAAACAAAGAATTCAAACCGTATATCCCGGCGGATAAAATCACACCGGAATTTACGGCGACATCCATTATCATGGGTGTTATTCTCGCAGTTGTATTCGGTGCAGCCAATGCTTATCTTGGTCTGCGTGTCGGTATGACTGTCTCTGCTTCCATTCCGGCAGCAGTTATCTCCATGGGCGTGATCCGTAAGATCATGAAGAAAAACTCCATCCTGGAGAGTAACATGGTTCAGACGATCGGTTCTGCCGGTGAATCACTGGCAGCAGGTGCGATCTTCACCATGCCTGCATTATTCCTATGGGCAGAGGAGGGTCTCTGCGAGAACCCAAGTCTTGTGGAAATCACACTGATCGCTCTTTGCGGCGGTATTCTGGGTGTACTTTTATGGTACCACTTCGTAATGCACTGATTGTAAAAGAGCATGCGACACTTCTTTATCCGGAAGGAACTGCCTGCGCAGACGTACTTCTTGCAGGCGAAGAAGGCGGCTCCAATGCTGCTACTGTATTTTCCGGTATGGGAATCGCAGCAGTATTTAAATTTGTAGTTGACGGATTAAAAGTGATTCCGTCAGACGTTGCAGTAGCAATCAAAGGACTGAAAGGTGAGATCGGTATGGAAGTATATCCTGCACTTCTCGGCGTTGGATATATCGTAGGACCAAAGATTTCATCCTATATGTTTGTAGGTTCTTTAATCGGCTGGATGGCACTGATCCCGATGATCTGCCTGTTCGGTGCGGATACCATCCTGTATCCTGGAACAGATACCATCTCAGCAATCTATGCCGGAGGCGGAGCTGACGCTGTCTGGAGTACTTATGTAAAATATATCGGAGCAGGAGCTATCGCAACAGGTGGTATCATTTCCCTGATCAAATCCCTGCCTCTGATCATCACAACTTTCCGTGACTCCATGAAGAGTATGAAAGGCGGAAAGAACACAAGCACAGCAAGAACTGCACAGGATCTTCCGATGAACTTCATCCTGATCGGTATCGTGGCAATGATCGCGATCATCTGGCTCGTTCCGGCAATCCCGGTAAGCCCGATCGGTGCCATTATCATTGTAGTATTCGGTTTCTTCTTTGCAACAGTATCTTCCCGTATGGTTGGTCTTATCGGATCCTCCAACAACCCGGTATCCGGTATGGCAATCGCTACTCTTCTGATCGCAACAATGGTGATCAAAGCATCCGGAAAAACAGATATCGACGGAATGAAAGCAGCGATCGCGATCGGTTCTGTTATCTGTATCATCGCAGCAATCGCCGGAGATACTTCACAGGACTTAAAGACCGGTTATATTCTTGGTGCAACTCCTAAGAAACAGCAGATCGGTGAGCTGATCGGTATCATTGCATCCGGTCTTGCAATCGGTGGTGTCCTTTATCTCCTGAACTCTGCATGGGGATACGGAAGCGCAGAAGTACCTGCACCACAGGCAACCCTGATGAAGATGATCGTAGAAGGTATCATGGGCGGCAAACTTCCGTGGACACTGGTATTTATCGGTGTATTCCTTGCACTTGGTCTGGAAATCTTAAGAATTCCGGTTATGCCATTTGCCATCGGTCTTTACCTTCCGATCTACCTGAATGCTACCATCATGATCGGTGGTATTGTCCGTATGTTCGTTGACGGAAGAAAGAACGTAGATGCGAAAACAAAAGAAGCACAGGCTACAGACGGTACTCTTTACTGTGCGGGTATGATCGCAGGTGAAGGTCTGGTAGGTATTCTTCTTGCAATCCTTGCAGTTGTAAATGTAAGCGGTGTCTTTGACCTGTCAGGAAGCATCAGCCTCGGCAATGCCGGAGGCGTGATCCTTATGCTTCTCATGGTTCTGAGCCTGCTGAAATTCAGCATCTGGAATAAGAAAAAAGCCTGAAGATCAGACGAAACAAACCAGTGGATCAACAAGTTTGAACAATCAAAAGAAATGAGACAAAATGAAAAATAAGAAAAAAGAATCACAGATCAATTATCTGGATCTTGTCCCGGAGCGCTCTTCACAGCTTCGCTGGCATGAAGACATCAGAGGAAAGATGGTGCTGGAGGTAGAGAACAAGGGTGCGTTTAACACGATTGCACAGAAGCTGTTCCACAGACCCAGATATACGAAGATACACCTGGATGAGAACGGAACCTTTATCTGGCCTCTGATCGATGGGAAAAAAACAGTGGCAGATATTGCAGCACTGGTAAAAGAGCAGTTCGGAGAGAAAGCAGAGCCGCTTTATCCGAGGATTGTCAGGTATTTCCAGATAATGGAGAGTTATCATTTTGTATCTTTTATCAATAAGCCTGGAAAATAAGGCAAGAATAAGAACGGGAGCAGTCCTTTGCGGATTGCTGCCGTTCTTGTAATTTACAGGAAAAAAATTACAGCGCAGTGATAAAGTACTATATTGAAAGCAGAACAGGAGGCGGAAGATGAAATTAGCAAATGGAAAAAGATCACAGCTTTTGGAATATCTGATGATCATTGCAGGAACCGGTCTGATGGCACTGGCGATCAACTCTGTTTTTGATGCATCAGGAATGGTAACCGGAGGATTTTCCGGCGTGTCGATCATTGTAAAGGCGTGGACAAAAGGAATCGTGTATGGCGGAATCCCTCTGTGGGTCACAAACTTTGGGCTGAATATCCCTCTGTTTCTGATCGGATGGAGGATCAGAGGATTTTCTTTTGTGAGTAAGGCAATCCTGGGAGAAGTTTCACTTTCCGCCTGGCTTGCGTTCCAGCCGGTCTGGAATCTGGCGGGAGATGACCTTCTTCTCGCGGCCCTGTACGGCGGCGTGATCCAGGGTGTGGGAATCGGTCTGGTGTTTCTTGGGGGAGGAACCACAGGCGGAACCGATATGATGGCTGCGCTCATCCAGAAATTCCTGAAACATTATTCCATTGCCCAGATCATGCAGGTGATCGATGCGGTGATTGTAATTGTCGGTATGTATGTGTTTGGAATGCACAAAGCATTGTATGCCATCATTGCCGTATATCTGGTGACAAAAGTTTCAGACGGACTCATCGAAGGTCTGAAATTCTCCAAGGCAGCTTATATTATCACCGGAAAGCCGGATGAAATTTCCAATATGATCATCAATGACCTGGACAGAGGTGTCACAGGGATCAATGCAAAGGGAATGTATTCCGGGCAGGACAAACTGATGCTGTTCTGTGTGGTAAATAAAAAAGAAATCGTTATTCTGAAAGAAAAAGTAGATGAGATCGATCCCGCGGCTTTCGTGATCGTGACAGATGCCAGAGAGGTTCATGGAGAAGGATTTATAGAGAAAAAATAAAAAGTTCTGCGATATTCGTAATCAGTGACCAAAAACAGGAACAAAAAATTGTAACTTTTTTTCTCTTTCCTCTTTCATTTTTGGTAAATATGTATTAAAATAGAATGCAGGTATAAGGTTTTATGGTTAAAACGGAAGAACAAATGTTACTGCTCACAGTATTTTCAGTAACGGCCGGTGCGTGTGAACAGCAGCACGAACAAAAACTATAGATGAGAAGGGATTGAATTTGGATGATATCGAATCAGGTGCTTCAGAATACTCTTGAAGGTTTAAAAGAAATTTCCAGGACAGAATTTTGTGTGATCGACACAGAAGGCAAAGTGCTCGCAAGTACTTTTGCAGATTTTTCCATTGCAGCAGCAGATGTACAGGCTTTTGTGGAATCTCAGGCAGACAGTCAGCTTGTAAAAGGATTTCAGTATTTTAAAGTCTGTGATGATTATCAGTTAGAGTACATTCTGGTTGCTCATGGTGATGATGAAGATACTTATATGGTAGGTAAGCTGGCAGCATTCCAGATACAGAATCTGATCGTAGCCTATAAAGAACGTTTCGACAAAGACAGTTTCATCAAGAACCTGCTTCTTGACAACCTGCTTCTTGTAGATATTTATAATCGTGCGAAGAAACTTCATATTGAAGCAGATGTGCGCCGTGTGGTTATGATCCTTGAGATGCCTCAGGAAAAAGATCACAGCTCCATGGAGAGTGTAAAGAGTCTCTTTGGTGGCAAGAGCAAAGATTTCATCACAGCAGTAGATGAAAAAAGCATTATCGTTGTCAAAGAACTCGATGACGGTGAGAACTATCCGGAGATGGATCAGCTTGCACATACAATCCTCGATACGCTTGGCATGGGAAATGACGGTAAGACTCATATGGCATATGGAACGATCGTCAACGAACTTAAAGAAGTTTCCCGTTCCTACAAAGAAGCCCGCATGGCTCTCGATGTAGGTAAGATTTTCTTTGGCGACAGAGAAGTGATCGCATACAGTTCACTGGGCATCGGACGTCTGATCTATCAGCTTCCGATTCCGCTGTGTAAAATGTTCATCAAAGAAATCTTCGGAGGCAAATCCCCGGATGATTTTGATGAAGAGACACTGGTCACCATCGATAAATTTTTTGAGAACAGCCTGAATGTATCCGAGACATCCAGACAGCTTTACATTCATCGAAATACACTGGTTTACCGCCTCGATAAACTTCAGAAGAGCACAGGACTTGACCTTCGTGTGTTTGAAGATGCGATCACATTCAAGATCGCGCTGATGGTAGTCCGTTATATGAAATATATGGAGACACTGGAATACTAAGCGTATCCGGTAATGAGATTTATATGCCTGCCGCAGTTTATAACGGCAGGCATTTTTCTGCGGTCAGAACAGATCCTGTGCATCGCAAAGCGTGTTACTGAGAACGGAGTGAACAGTAACACAATAACTATGAATAATGTATGAAACTTTAAAAACCCTCTTGCATTCAGCAAAAACATATATTACAATAATTTTACGAAAAAATGAACTCTTGGAGGAAATTTTATATGATAGACCTTGTAGATGTAAGTAAATCCTACGGTCCCGGTCTTCCGGCTGTGAACCATGCGAACTTACATATTGATAAAGGAGAATTTGTATTCATTGTAGGAAACAGTGGATCAGGCAAGACCACTCTGGTAAAGCTCCTGATGAAAGAACTGGATTCCACATCCGGACAGATCACCGTAAGCGGAGAACGCCTGGAGAAAATGAAACACAGACGTGTGGCAAAATACCGCAGGAAACTGGGCGTAGTTTTTCAGGACTTCCGTCTTCTGAAGGACAGAAATGTATATGAGAATGTAGCGTTTGCACAGCGTGTTGTCAACCGCCCGACCCGTGTAATCCGTAAACGTGTGCCGGAAGTGCTTCAGGAAGTAGGGCTGGCAGGCAAATATAAATCTTTTCCGGATGAACTTTCCGGTGGCGAACAGCAGAGAGTTGCCCTTGCCAGAGCACTTGTAAACCGCCCGGATATCCTCCTGGCAGACGAACCGACCGGTAACCTTGACCCTAAGACATCAGAGGAGATTATGAAACTTCTGGAACAGATCAATGACAGAGGAACCACCGTTCTGGTAGTTACACACAACAAAGAAATCGTAAATGCGATGAAGAAACGTGTTGTCACCATGCATGAAGGTTCCATTATCAGTGACGAGAAAGAAGGAGAATATCATGAGGCCTAGTACAATCTGGTATACTCTGAAACAGGGTATCAAGAATATAAAGAGAAACTGGATGTTTTCTCTGGCATCCATCATTACCATGGCTGCCTGTATTTTTCTGTTTGGCATCTTTTTCTCTATTGTAAACAATGTAAATAACATTGCACATAAAGTAGAGCAGGAAGTTCCGATCACAGTATTTTTTGACGAAGGAACCACAAACAAACAGATCAAAGCCATCGGAAAACAGATCAAGGCACGTCCGGAAGTAGAGAAAATAGAGTACCAGTCAGCCGATGAGGCGTGGGAACAGTACAAAGAACAGTACTTTCAGGGATCAGAAGCAGCAGATGGATTCAAAGACGACAATCCTCTTGCAAACTCAGCCAACTACAGTGTGTATATGAATGATATCACCAAACAGTCAGAGCTTGTCTCCTACATAGAAGGACTGGATCATGTAAGAAAAGTCAACCAGTCTGAAGAAGCAGCCAAAACGCTTGGAAACATTAACAAACTGGTTTCTTATGTTTCGATAGCAATCATCGCATTACTGCTGATCATTTCTGTTTTCCTGATCAGCAATACGGTGTCTGTCGGTATCGCGGTCCGTAAAGAAGAGATTGGAATTATGAAATACATAGGTGCTACGGATGCATTTGTCAGAGCACCATTCCTGCTTGAAGGAATTGTTCTCGGAATTATCGGAGCTGCCATTCCGCTGACAGGTCTGTATTTTGGTTACAATGCAGCAATTTCTTATATCCTGACGAAATTTAATGTGCTGACCGGAGTGGTTGATTTTATCCCGGTATGGCAGATTTATCAGACACTGCTTCCGATCAGTCTGGGACTGGGAATCGGAATTGGTCTGATAGGAAGCTTCTTTACAACAAGAAAACATTTAAGAGTGTAATAACAGAAAACGGCTGCCGGAGAAAACCGGTGGCTTTTTCTGTATGTAAATGACAGATTCTGTAAATAAGCAAGGCAAATAAAAAAATAACGATAAAGATGATAATAACAATGACAGGAGACAGGATATGAAGAATAAACAATTCTGGAAGGGCGCGCTGGCAGGGGCACTGGCAGTTTCATGTCTGGGAACAGGAGCACTGGCAGGTGCCGGATTTGCCAGAAAGGGAAGTGTACTGGGAGACAGAAAATGTACAGGAAAGCTGGCTTATCTGGAAAGTATGATCGATGATTATTATCTGGGAGACAAAGACGAGGAGAAATTAAAAGAAGGTCTTTATACAGGTCTGATCTACGGACTGGATGACCCCTATTCCAGATATTATACAGCAGAGGAATACGAAGAAGAAAATTCTTCCAATCAGGGAACCTATGTGGGAATCGGAATCCTTATGGAGAAAAATGCAGAAGGCGGTGTAAAGATCGTAAAATGCTATGAAGGCGGTCCGGGCGAGGCAGCCGGATTAAAGAAAGGCGATATCATCAGTGCCATAGACGGGGAAGACATTACAGACAAGGAAACTTCAGATGTGGCAGACATGATCAGAAATTCGGAGAAAGACAGTGTGGTACTGACTGTTCACAGAGAAGATGTAGAAGACGTTATGGAAATCACGGTACAGATCACAGACGTGGAGCTGCCTTCTGTTTTTCACGAAATGTTAGATCAGAAGATTGGATACATCCGGATCACAGAATTCAAAGGAGTGACCTGCGAACAGTATAAAACTGCCTTTGCAGATCTGGAGGATCAGGGAATGGAACGTCTGATCGTAGACCTCCGTGACAACCCGGGCGGTCTTCTGGATCAGGTATGCGATATTCTGCGGGAGATTCTGCCGGAAGGACTGATCGTTTACACAGAAGATAAAGATGGAAACAGAGAGGAAGAAACCTGTGATGGAAAAAATGAATTACAGATCCCTCTGGCTGTACTGGTAAATGAAAGCAGCGCCAGCGCATCCGAAATCTTTGCCGGAGCTGTACAGGACTACGGGATCGGAACCATCGTAGGAACCACAACCTACGGAAAAGGAGTCGTACAGTCCATCCGCCAGCTCTCAGACGGAAGTGCCATTAAACTGACTATTGCCAACTACTATACTCCAAAAGGAAACAACATCAACAAAACAGGAATCAAACCTGATATAGAGGTTTCTCTGGATACCAGCCTGCTGAATAAAAATAAAGACGAGATCACCCATGATGAGGATAATCAGCTGCAGGAAGCGATTAAGGCAGTTGAGAAGGAAAAGTAGTTGTTTGGCTGATAGTTTGATGCTATACTGTATATATCTGTATTTATAATAGAAACATTGTAACTATTCAGAAGGTAGTATCCCGCGAGGTGTTTTGGCATGTTTTTGCCAAAATCCCGAGACATACAAGGCAAAATGCCATCACCGAAGGTGATTTGGAATGCATTTTGACTCGTAACTGTGAGGGTACTGAACAGTTACGAAACATTTATATTATAGATGAAAAGCCCATTACTGAGCAGGCAGCGGATTTTGCTTTGTAACTGAAAAAATATTAAACAGTTAATGGGCAGAAATTGAAAAATATCAGAAAATGAGAGGGCGACAACATGAGCGAATATGTGATCACCACCGACAACAATTCAGATCTTCCGGAGGAATATCTCAAAGACCATGGAGTAGGCTGCATGTATCTCAGTTATTCCATGGATGGAAAAAACTATACCCATGGAAATTTCCTTCCGGAGCATGAATTTTATGAGGCAATGAGAAACGGTTCCATGCCAACAACAGCACAGGTAAATCCTGAAAATGCAAAAGCACTGCTGGAGCCTTACCTGAAAGAAGGAAAAGATATTCTTCATATTGCATTTTCCTCTGCTTTAAGCGGTACATACAATAGCAGCCGTATCGCAGCGGAGGAACTGATGGAGGACTATCCGGACCGTAAGATCATCGTGGTAGATTCTCTTGGCGCTTCCCTTGGTCAGGGGCTTCTGGTTTACCTTGCACAGGAGAAGAAAGAGCAGGGAGAAGATCTGGAGACAGTTGCGAAATGGGCAGAAGAGAACAGGCTTCATATGGTACACCTTTTTACAGTCAATGATTTAAACCACCTATACCGTGGAGGCCGCATTTCCAGAACTACTGCAGTAGTAGGAAGCATGCTGAATATTAAACCGGTCCTTCATGTAGACAACGACGGAAAACTCACTGCCATCGGCAAAGTCCGCGGCCGTAAAAAATCCCTTCAGGAGCTGGTAAAGCTTATGGACGAGAAAATCGGCAGCTATCATGACACCTGCCATACCATCTTTATCAGTCATGGAGACTGTGAAGACGATGCAAATTATGTGGCAGAGAAAGTAAAAGAAAAATACCAGATCAACACGATTATCATGAATCAGGTAGGAGCCACCATCGGCGCTCACTCAGGTCCGGGAACAATGGCGTTGTTCTTTGTGGGAGATGAAAGATAAATTAGTTTTTTTGTAAAATGGTTTCATGGTATCATTATCCTACGGGAAAATAAATGATACTGCGGAACCATTTTTGATATTACAGGAGAATTTTATGAAATTATTAAAAAAAGCATTCACATTCATATTTGTATTTATGCTGAGCGTTTCAGATCTGGCAGGATATCAGGTAAACGCTTCAGATGAGCCAAAACATTTGGATATCCTGTTCACCCATGATCTGCATTCCCATTTGAACAGCTTTCAAACGATTGTAGATGGGACACAGCAGGAGACAGGCGGATTTGCCCGGCTGAAAACATTGATCAATGAGCATGAGAAAGAGAATGCAGATACACTCATACTGGATGGCGGAGATTTTTCCATGGGAACTCTGATACAGACTGTATATGACACAGAGGCCGCCGAACTGCGGATGCTTGGATATCTGGGCTGTGATGTGACAACTCTGGGAAACCATGAATTTGATTACGGCTCCGATGGTCTGGCAGATATGCTGAACGCCGCAGTCAGTTCAGACGAAAACCTTCCCGGGATGGTTGTGTGTAATGTGGACTGGGATGCAATGAAAAAAGCCGGACTCAGTGAAGGGCAGAAACAGATTTATGAAGCATTTCAGACATATGGAGTAAAAGACTATACCGTAATTCAAAAAGGCGATGTAAAGATTGCAGTACTGGGTGTTTTCGGAAAGGATTCTCTGGATTGCGCTCCTACCTGCGAGCTTCTTTTCAAAGATCCGTCAGAAGCAGCAAAAAAAACAGTAGAGGAAATAAAGAAGAACGAAGATGTAGACATGATCGCCTGTGTATCGCACAGCGGAACATGGGAGGACGAAAAAGTATCAGAGGACGAAATCCTTGCAAAGAATGTGCCGGACATTGATCTGATCGTCAGTGGACATACCCACACGCAGCTGGCAGAACCGATCCTGCAGGGAGATACCTGCATCGTATCCTGCGGAGAATATGGGAAAAACCTGGGAACACTTTCCATGACTCAGAAAGAGAATGGACGGTGGGAAACGGATACCTATGAGCTTGTTCCGGTTACGGATGAAATCAAAGCAGATGAAGCCACACAGAAGAAAATAGATGAATTGTCAGATACTGTTGATACCAATTATCTCTCCAATTTTGGCTATACCAGAGAGGAAATTCTGGCAGAAAATGATATTGAATTCAACAGTCTAAGTGAGATGGAAACAAAGCATGAGGAGTTGAATCTGGGAGATATCATATCAGATGCTTATGTATATGCAGTAGAGAATGCAGGAGACTCTGACGGAGAAAAAGTAGATGTTGCGATCGTACCTGCCGGAACTGTAAGAGATACTTATACAAAAGGCAATATAACAGTGGAGCAGGTATATAATTCCTTCTCGCTGGGAACAGGAAAAGACGGGCTTGCAGGTTATCCTCTGATCAGTGCATATTTAACGGGAAAAGAACTGAAAACAGTGGCAGAGGTAGATGCCTCCATTTCAGATTTTATGACAATAGCCAGATTATATTGCAGTGGAATGAATTTCACCTATAATCCCCACCGAATGATCTTAAATAAAGTAACAGACTGTTATCTGACAGGCAAGAACGGGGAAAGGGAAGAAATACAGGACGATAAATTGTATCATGTTGTCACCGACCTGTACACTGGCCGTATGCTTGGCTCTGTTCTGGACAAATCCTATGGGCTGATATCCATCGTCCCTAAAGATAAAAACGGCAATCCCATAGAGAATCTGGAAGATTATGCAGTCATGGATGGAAAAAAAGAACTGAAAGCCTGGGCTGCAATCGCAGAATACATGCAATCCTTTGAAGACACAGACAAAGACGGAATTGCAAATGTGCCAGAATATTATAATACAACACATGAAAGAAAAGTTGTAGACAACAGCAAAAACATCATAAATCTGGTAAAACATTCGAATAAATTTGCCATAGCGATTGTGGGAATCTGTATTGTGGCTGTTGGAGTGATTCTGTTGCTGATCTTTGGAATTGTAAAGATTATCAGAAGAAGAAAACAGAATTTATGTCAATAAAATCGCATAACAGTAGTAGGGCAGTTTCTGATTAACAGGGACTGCCTTTTGTGCTGCGACTATATTTCCTGATGAAATTTCCCACGACAATTAAGACAGGTATGTATCATGTTCAAAAAAAATATGATATACTTACGCTGTACATAAGCGATAGTAAAAACGGGGGAACGTGAAATGGCTGAAATGGAAAACAGTAAAGATCTGATCAGTGTATTGTGGAGCGGAGCAGATATTCTTCGCTCAAAAATGGATGCAAATGAATATAAAAATTATCTTCTGGGTATTATTTTCTATAAATACCTGTCAGATTCTTTTCTTATCAAAGTATATGATATGATTTGTGACAGCAAACCACAGACGTTAAAAGAAGCACTAGATGTATATGTAAAAGAATTAAAAAGTGAAGATGGCGAAGAACTAAAACAGGGAATGAAAGAAGAATGCCATTATGTGATCGAGCCTGAACTTACATACACATATTTTGCAGATGCTGCAAGAAACAATTCTTTTAACAGAGAGCAGCTGCAGAAAGCATTCAATAATATTGAACAAAGTGATCCTATCTTTGCAGATCTGTTTGCAGATATTGATCTGTATTCCAACCGTCTGGGAACAGGAGATCAGAAGCAGAGTGATACAGTTGCAAGTCTGATAAAGGAAATTGATAAAGCAGATTTATTGAATTCAGATGCGGAAATACTTGGAAATGCCTATGAGTATCTGATCGGACAGTTTGCATCAGAGACAGGAAAGAAAGCCGGTGAATTCTATACACCTCAGGCAGTATCTAAAATTCTTACCCGTATTGCAATTGCAGGACAGGAAGAAAAACAGGGATTATCTGTCTATGATCCATGTATGGGTTCCGGATCCCTTCTGCTTAATGCAAAAAAATATGCGAAATATTCTCAGTATATCAAATATTATGGACAGGAATTAAATACTTCGACTTACAATCTTGCAAGAATGAATATGTTTCTTCATGGCATTCCGGCAGAGAATCAGAATTTGAGAAACGGCGATACTCTTGATGGAGACTGGCCAACAGACGAAGAAACAGACTTCAATATGGTACTTATGAATCCGCCTTACAGCGCGAAATGGACCGCAGCAGCAGGCTTTCTGCAGGATGAAAGATTCAGTGATTATGGGGTACTTGCACCGAAATCAAAAGCAGATTACGCTTTCTTACTGCATGGACTGTACCATCTGAAAAATAATGGAACTATGGCAATTGTACTTCCACACGGTGTTCTCTTCAGGGGAGCTGCAGAAGGGAAAATCAGAGAAAAATTGCTTCGTTCCGGAAATATTTATGCAGTAATTGGCTTACCTGCGAATCTTTTCTACAATACTTCGATTCCAACTTGTATCATTGTGCTGAAGAAGCACAGAGATGGCAGAGATGTGCTGTTTATTGATGCTTCAAAGAAGTTTGACAAAGGCAAGAAGCAGAATGAAATGACAGATGTGCATATCAATGAAGTGATGGAACTGTACAGTAAACGGGAAACTGTAGAAAAAGAATCATTTCTTGCCAGCTTTGAAGAAATAGAAAAGAACGACTTTAACCTCAACATCCCACGCTATGTTGATAACTTTGAAAAAGAAGAAGAGATAGACCTGAATGATTTGTTATCCGAGATGAAGAAAACAGATGACGAATTAGAAAAAACACAGGGTGAATTCCTGGCCCTGCTCAGGGATTTAACTTCTACAGATGACGCAATTATGAAATCATTAGATGAACTGATTGCGAAAATGGAGGGGTAAATTATGGGAAAACCTGAGATTAGATTTAAAGGGTATACGGATGAGTGGGAACAGCGTAAGTTGGGGAATGTGTTCAAAGAATACTCTGAAAAGAACCATACAGAGCTTCCGGCCTTGACTATTATTCAGGGTGGTGGAACAGTAAAAAGAGAAGACTCTGATAGAAATTTAATGTATGACAAATCTAATTTGTCCAATTATAAAATGGTCAGAAAAGACGATTTCATTGTGCATCTTCGTTCCTTTGAGGGAGGACTTGAAAAATCATCATCAGATGGCATTATAAGCCCCGCATATCATACATTTCACGGTGATGTAACAGATTCGAGATTTTATTATCCATACTTTCGCTCCTATGAATTTATAAAGCATAAATTAGTACCGCATGTTTACGGAATAAGAGACGGGCGAAGTATAGATATTGATGGGATGAAGACTATTGAAATTCCATATACATCAATTGAAGAACAGCAAAAAATAGGAGACTATTTAGAATCCATCGACAACCTCATCACTCTTCACCAACGAAAGTGTGATGGAGTAAAAAGTTTAAAAAAATATATGTTACAAAAAATGTTTCCTCAAAACGAACAAAAAGTTCCAGAGATCAGATTTGAGGGATTTACGGAAGCTTGGGAACAGCGTAAGTTAGATGATGTAGTTGAATTTCTTGATACAATGAGAAAACCTTTAGAAGGTGCAAAACGTGCTTCTGGTCCATATCCATACTATGGAGCTTCTGGAATTGTTGATTATGTAGATGGATATTTGTTTGATGAAGAGTTGGTACTGTTAAGTGAAGATGGTGCTAATATTACAGATAGAAATTATCCAGTATGCTTTCTTGCAAGCGGAAAATACTGGGTAAACAACCATGCTCATGTTCTTCGTACAAAGAAAGAAAATGAAAATAATTTTATTTGTAATTCATTAGAACGCAAAGATTATACCCAATATAATACAGGAATGGCAATGCCTAAGCTTAATAAGGAGACATGCAGAAAAATCCCTGTTTTATGTCCTGCATTTGAAGAACAGCAAAAAATAGGAGATTATTTTAGGAGTCTTGACCACCTCATCACTCTTCACCAGCAAAAGTGTGAAGAACTGAAAAAAATAAAGAAATTCATGCTACAGAAAATGTTTGTCTAGGAAAAAGGTGAGCAAATGGAAAAAATTACGTTATTTCATGGAACTTCAAGAAGAATTGTAGTGCCAACATATGGACTTGGTGAGAAAAAACATGATTATGGCAAGGGATTTTATTTGACAGATAACTTGAATCTTGCAAAGGAATGGGCTGTTTGCAAACCTGATGATGAAAATGGCTGGGTTCATCAATATAAACTGGATACCGACCAATTAAAAATACTGGATTTTCAGGAAAAAGATGTTCTCTCATGGCTGGCAGAGCTGATGAAACACAGAGATGCCTCCGATTCCAAACGTTACCGGGTGTTATCAAAAAAATTTATTGAGAAATATGGAATAGATACAGAAGGATATGATGTGATCAAGGGATGGAGAGCCAATGCTTCCTACTTCTATATTGCCAAAGAATTTGTAAGAGATAATATTGATATGGATATTCTGACAGAATTGCTTTCTCTTGGTGGTCTGGGAATCCAATATTGTATTAAATCCAGGCTGGCATATGAGCACTTGCAGGAAGTACAGGACGGTCTGTTGTCTGTTGATTATATGGAATTCAGAGAAAAATATAATCAGCGAGATGTTTCAGCAAGACAAAAAATGCGGGAATTAATTGATTCTGATGCCAACAAAGTGACGAATGTATTTAGTACATTGCTTTAGGAGAGAATTATGAGAGCGTATGCAGAAGCTTATTTAAGTGATGTTGTAGAAAATCAGGGAAAACTATTTGATTTTGTAGCACAGTCATTCCCAGATAAAAATACAGAAGATTTTATTAACACATACATGAAGAGTAAAACGAGAAAGAGCATAGATGAAGCTCAGGCTTATGTGAATACGATGGATGTGGAAGATTTATGGTCGTATTTTCTTAAAACAGATCATTACAGATTGCAGGAAGGAGACAACTTAAAAGGTTTTATTCCGGACTGGATTGGAGAGTTTTACGCATATTATCAGTGGTACTATAATATACCAAGTTCAGAAGTTGTTCAGAAAATTCCGGTGGATTTTTTGAAGAAAGCCTATTACGGACTTCATGATCTGGAACTTGATCTGGCAGTCAGAAAAGTAGGTGAGGTTTAATGAATATTATCTGTTTTCACAATCCGAATGAAGAAAATGGATATTTGAGTAACTGGTATCCGGCTCATTTCACAGTTGAGGGAATAGAATTTTCTTCAATGGAACAGTTTATGATGTACCAGAAAGCATGCCGCTTTCATGATGCTTCAGTAGCAAAGGAGATATTGAGCACAAATGATGTTGCGGAAATTAAGAAATTAGGGCGTGAGGTACATGGGTATGATGAAAATACCTGGAATGGCGTAAGGCAGATTGTTGTCTATGAAGGACTAAAGGCGAAATTCAGTCAAAATGCAGAATTGAAAGAAAAATTTGTTGATACAGGTGACGCAATATTGGCAGAATGTGCAGTAAGAGATCAGATTTGGGGGATAGGTTTATCCATGAGAGATCCCAATAGACTTGATCGAAGCAAATGGAAGGGAAAAAATCTGTTGGGATATGCTCTGATGATGGTTAGAGAGCAGTTGTAAATACCAATCCTTGGGAACAGCGTAAGCTGGGCGAAATTACTGAATCATATTCTGGTGGAACTCCAACAGCAGGAAAGAAAGAATATTACGATGGCAATATTCCGTTTATTCGTTCTGGTGAAATCAGTAGTGATAAAACAGAACTTTTTATATCTGATGAAGGATTGAATAATTCCTCTGCAAAAATGGTCAAAACAGGAGATATTTTATATGCACTTTATGGTGCCACAAGCGGAGAAGTAAGTATTTCTAAACTAAAAGGAGCGATAAATCAGGCGATTTTAGCAATTCGACCATACCAGAATTATGATAGTCAATTCTTAATGCAATGGCTTAGAAAGAGTAAAGAGACTATCATTGGAACTTACCTTCAAGGGGGTCAAGGTAATCTATCTGGAAATATTGTAAAAGAGTTACTTGTAGATGTACCAACAAGTGAGGAGCAAAAACAAATCGGCAACTATTTCTCCAACCTCGACAGTCTTATCACTCTTCACCAGCGAAAGCCAATTCCCCATCCCAACCATCCAACTATCCACACGAAACACAAAGGAGAAGAAAAATATGTCAGAATTAGAGTCAATGATAGAGAAAAAATTAATAGAACAGCTAATTTACGGAGATTCCCAGTGGACATACCGGGAGGATTTAAAGACGGAGGAAGATCTGTGGGCGAATTTCAGATATATTCTGGAGCAGAATAATAAGGACAGGCTGGATGGAGAGGGACTTTCTGACTCTGAATTTGAACAGGTAAAGAACCAGCTACAGTTTTCCTCATTTTATAAAGCAGGGGAATGGTTGGTAGGTGAGAATGGAAAGGTAATGGTTCATGTACAAAGGGATACGGAAAAGTTACATCTTGTAGTGATGAACCATGAGCATATTGCAGGCGGTTCCAGTGTTTATGAAGTGATTAATCAGTATAAAGCACTGAAATCAGATGATGAGGATTCCATAGATGTGCGGGACAGAAGATTTGATGTAACTCTTATGATTAATGGGCTTCCCATGATACATATTGAGTTAAAGAATAAACAGCATTCTTACATGGACGGATTCTGGCAGATAAAAAAATATATTGGTGAGGGTAAATTTATCGGGATTTTTTCAGCTGTGCAGATGTTTGTAGTCAGTAACGGTGTGGATACCAGATATTTTGCGGCAGCAGGGGATACAGAGTTAAATCCCAAATTTATGAGTGGATGGGTAGACAGAAAGAATAATCCTGTTTCAGATTATCTCAGCTTTGCAAAAAGTGTACTCCGTATTCCCCAGGCTCATGAAATGATTGCCAGATACACAGTTCTGGATGAAGATGCCAGACGGCTGATTCTGCTCAGACCATATCAGATTCATGCCATTGAGTCTATACGTGAAGCTTCAAAAACCGGAGAATCCGGTTTTGTATGGCATACAACCGGTTCGGGGAAAACACTGACATCCTATAAGGCAACAAGAAATCTTTTGATGGATATTCCAAGTATTGATAAGACAATTTTTCTCATTGACCGTAAAGATTTGGATACACAGACAACTATGGCATTTCAGGCATATGCAAATAATGATCTGGTAGATGTGGATGAAACAGATAATGTAAATGATCTCAAAAAGAAATTAAAATCGGCTGACCGTCAGGTGATTGTAACGACAATCCAGAAAATGCAGATTCTCATAAGTAAAAGACTGCAGGAAGGGACCCCGGACTTTGATAAAATCAAAAATCTGAGGATTGCTTTTGTAGTGGATGAGTGCCACAGGGCAGTGACACCGAAAACAAAGAGAGAACTGGAACGTTTCTTTGGCAGATCTTTATGGTACGGTTTTACCGGAACTCCACGCTTCGCAGAGAATCCATATCCGCAGATGGGCGATTTGCCACGAACAACAGAAGAATTATATGGAAAATGTCTCCATTCTTATACCATACAGAATGCAATTCATGACAAAGCAGTTCTGGGATTTCAGGTTGAGCATAATGGTCCTAAAAATATGACAGATGAAACGGACAGCAGCCAGTATGACAATGAAGCGCATATGTTAAAGGTATTGGATGTAATTTTAAACAAATCCTATTACAAATTAGGCTTTCAGAACGGAAAGGGAATGACATATGAGTGCATGCTTACAACCAAATCCATTCAGGTTGCACAGAAATATTATGAGCTGCTTACCAGGGTAAAGAACGGAGAAACTTCTCTTGTGATTGATGAGAAAATCAGACAGGTGCTTCCGGATTTTCCTAAATTCGCCATCACTTATTCTGTTACCGAAAATGAAGAAGGCTCCCATGTGAATCAGGAAAAAATGCAGAAATCCCTGAATGATTACAATGACATGTTTGGAACGAAATATGAAATGTCCCAGATACAGAGCTATAATGACAATCTGAATAAACGTCTTGCCAGAAAAGATGCCAGATTTAAGAGCAGACGAGAACAGCTGGATCTGGTAATTGTGGTAGACAGACTGCTCACAGGTTTTGATGCACCATGTATGTCTACGATTTTTATTGATCGTCAGCCTATGGGACCTCATGATCTGATTCAGGCTTTTTCAAGAACTAACCGTATTTATGACACCAATAAGACATATGGGCAGATTGTAACTTTTCAGGCACCAAAGCTTTTTAAGAAGTGTGTGGACAATGCAGTGAAATTGTATTCTGCCGGAAGCACAGAGACAGCGTTGCTGGCAGAATGGGATGAAGTAGAGCCTGCATTTCGTAAAGCACTTTCTGCACTGAAGATTTGTGCTGATAAGCCTTCGGACATTCCGGGCATGTCCATGAAAGAGAAGAAAATTTTTGCAAAAATGTTCCAGGAGTTTGACAGACTGTTTGCACAGCTGAAATCTTTTACAAAATATGATGATAGTATGTTGGAAGAGTATGGAATTACAGAGGCAGAATATGAGGATTATGCAGGTCATTATAAAAATGTAATGGAAGAGATTCGTGATTCCAAAGATCATGGGGATTCAGATTCCGGTGATGCACAGGTGGATCAGGATTATGAATTGATGGCATACAGCAGTACAAAGATTGATTACGAATATATCATTAACCTGATCCAGAATATTGTAACTCCGACAGAGGAGGATGAGGAAATTACACCACAGGAACGGCAGAAAAAGCTGGAAGAAGTAAAACAGTACGTGGCAGAGCTTCACAAAGATAATGAAAAAGTAGCAGACCTTATGTCCAATCTGATTGCAGATATTGAGAAAGATAACAGAAAGTACAGAGGAAAGTCTATCCTTAACATTATTGAGAATATGAAACGAGATTGTGTGGAAAAAGTTATCTCTGATTTCTGTATTCAATGGTATGCGTCAAAGGATGATGTAATGTATGCGGCAATCCATTACAGAAATGGGAAAATCCCCAATGAAACGGCAATTAAGGCGACTGTTGATTATACCAGCTACAAAGAAGCACAGGAAACAGCTTTGCCGAAGTATAAATTTTATAATCGCATGATGGCAGACTTGAAGAAAACTCTGGACGAAGAGATAAAACCTCTTCTTATGACTGCATAAATCCATCAATTTATCCGCTCTATTTGTAGAATTGCTATAATCATTACATTGTGAATATCAGCGCAGGTAATTTCGGAAATGGAGAATGCTTATGTCAAATGATACAAATAACAATGTACTGTTTTCGCAGTATTATGCACAGTGGATTGATGTATATAAAAAGGGTGCAATTCGTGAAGCAACTATGGCAAAATATCTGATGACACAGAGGTGGGTGGAGAAGCTGGTGCCTGAACTGAGGGTGTCAGAGCTGACCAGAACGGCATATCAGCAGCTTTTGAATGATTATGCAAGAGAACATGAGAGACAGACTACGCTGGATTTTCATCATCAGCTGAAAGGTGCTATTCTGGATGCGGTTGATGAAGGAATGATAGAACGAGATCCGACCAGAAAAGCCATCATTAAGGGAAAAACTCCCAAGGCCAAGAAAATAAAATATCTGAATCAGTTTGAACTTCATACATTGATCGCTGATCTGGATATTAAGGAGGAGCCAAACTGGGACTGGTTTATTCTTCTTGTTGCAAAAACCGGAATGAGATTTTCAGAAGCTCTGGCGATTACTCCGGCAGATTTTGATTTTGGCAGGCAGACGCTGTCAATAAGCAAAACCTGGGATTATAAAGGTGAAGGTGGTTTCCTTCCAACGAAGAATAAATCTTCTGTGAGAAAAATTCAGATTGACTGGCAGATTGTTGTAAAATTCTCAGAACTGACCAAAACACTTCCGCAGGATCAACCTGTTTTTGTGGGAGAATCAAAGGTTTACAATTCTACTGTGAATGATGTGCTTACCAGGCATTGCAGAAGGTGTGGGATATCTGAGATTTCCATACATGGACTCAGACATACCCATGCCTCATTATTATTGTTTGCAGGAGTGTCCATTGCCAGTGTTGCGCGTAGACTGGGGCATGCAAGTATGACTACAACACAGAAAACATACCTGCACATTATTCAGGAACTGGAGAACAAAGATGTAGATCTGGTGATGAGAACTTTATCAGGATTATAATCTGGATGATTTAGAGAAATTATCTGCGCTGATAAAAAGTTACTGCTTTTTCTGTTACAGGAGGCATGGAAAAAAATGTGAAGTGTGATATACTGTTAGTTATCTTATAGGCAGGCATTACAGAATAATAAGGAGCTTTTGAATGAGCGAACAAAAAAGAAAAATTGGTTTTACTGTTGCGTGTGTAAATGAATTTGCCAATAAACATAATCTAAGTGCCAAAGAAGCGTTTCAGTACCTTTTTCAATTCAAAGGCATAGCTTTCATTAAAGAAAATTACGATGTCGAGCATACTCTGGATTTTGAAACAATTTTGGAAGACTTAGAAATTTTATGTAAAAAAAATGGAGGTACATTATTAACCAAATAAGCTGTGAATCAGTTATTTGGCTATAAGCAAGTAGAGAAGGTACTATTTTAGTAACATGATGCTTGGAAAAAACGGAGGTTATTAACAGTTAAATATAAATTATAAAATCATATAAGCACATGTTGAGTTTTATAAGATATTAGAGTAGAATATTATTGAAAGGAGTTGCTTCTTTGAGTAAATATTATTCTATACATGAATTTTCAAAAATTATAGGCGTATCTGTCCAGACATTACGAAATTGGGATGCCAATGGAAAACTTCATCCGCATCATACTACAGTAAGTGGCTATAGATATTATTCTGATGAGCAACTCAACCAGGTAATAAATGTAAAGCCTAAAAACCGCATTACAATTGGATATTGTCGCGTTTCAAGCCATAAACAGAAAGATGATCTGGAACGACAGATTGATAATGTTAAGACATATCTTTTGGCAAAAGGACAGCCATTTGAGATAATAAGTGATATCGGTTCCGAGATTAATTATAAGAAAAAAGGAATTCAGGAATTGATCAGGCGAATATCTCAAAATCAGGTTGAAAAGGTTGTTGTTTTATATAAAGACCGGCTATTATGATTTGGTTTTGAGCTGATAGAATATATCGCTTCACTTTATAATTGTGAGATTGAGATTATTGATAATACTGAAAAATCCGAACAGCAGGAACTTGTTGAGGATCTGGTTCAAATAATCACAGTATTCAGTTGTAAATTACAAGGAAAACGAGCGAATAAAGCTAAGAAACTTATTCGGGAACTGATACAGGAGGAAACAGATGGTAAAAGCCATAAAAGTAATGTTGATACCAAATAATGTACAGAAAACTAAGATGTTTCAGTACGCAGGTGCTTCAAGATTTGCTTATAACTGGCTTTGGCCAGGGAAATAGAAAACTATGAAAAAGGTGAAAAATTCATTTCAGATGCAGAACTCAGAAAAGAATTTACAAAGCTTAGACATTCTGATGAATATGCATGGTTACTGAGTATTTCAAATAATGTAACCAAACAGGCAATCAAAGATGCCTGTATTGCTTATAAGAATTTTTTCAAAGGTTTGCAGAAATTCCCAAGATTCAAGTCAAAAAAGAGATCAATGCCGAAGTTCTATCAGGACAACGTTAAGATACGATTCAGTAATACCCACGTTAAATTTGAAGGCTTTTCCTCCAGCAGGAAGGCAAATAAGCAAAAAATGAATTGGGTAAGACTTGCAGAATATGGAAGGATTCCGACAGATGCTAAATATATGAATCCGCGAATATCCTTTGACGGATTGAACTGGTGGATCAGTGTATGTGTAGAATTTCCTGACTGCAGGGAAACACTTAATGATGACGGAGTCGGCATAGATTTGGGAATCAAAGATCTGGCGATCTGTTCTGATGGAACTAAGTATAAGAACATCAATAAGAGTCAGAAAGTAAAGAAACTAGAAAAACAGAAACGCAGATTACAGCGTAGTATCTCTCGTTCTTACGAGAAAAATAAAAAAGGAGAAAGTTACTGTAAAACAAATAATGTAATTAAAAAGGAAAAACTTTTATTAAAACGAAATCACAGATTGACAAATATCCGAAAAAACTATTTGAATCAGACCATATCTGAGATCATAAATCGAAAACCAAGATTTATATGTATTGAAGATCTGAATATCAGCGGAATGATGAAAAACAGACATTTATCCAAAGCAGTCCAGGAACAGGGATTTTTTTGGTTTAGAAAACAGCTCGAATACAAATGCAGCGATAAAGGGATTCAGCTTATTGTGGCTGATCGGTTTTATCCATCATCAAAGCTTTGCAGCTGTTGTGGAAATATCAAAAAAGCTTTGAAGTTATCTGACAGAGTTTATAGATGTGAGTGTGGGAATATGATTGACAGAGACTTCCAGGCATCTATAAATCTCAAGACTTATGGAGAACAATTTGCAAGCTGACACTGAAACGTTAATGCAAATATGTACGGATACGTTAGTCCGGAATTTACGCCTATGGAGAGTACAAGAACTTGTGAGTAGATTGATATTTATATCATCAAAAGCATACTCGTTGAAGTAGGAATGGAACATAGAAGTTTATAACTTTTTATAAGTTTTCAGTAACGGAACACAAAACAAATGCACCTTGAGTTAGCCAAAACATTGCGAAATTACGATAGAAAAAATTTATCAAAGGACATCCTTACCGGGCTGATCATTATGGCTGTCTCGATCCCGATTTCCATGGGCTATGCCCAGATTGCGGGGCTTCCGGCGGTTTATGGACTGTACGGCTCTGTATTCCCGATCATTTTGTTTGGGCTGTTTTCCACATCACCCCAGTTCATCTTCGGGGTGGATGCAGCACCAGCGGCATTGGTTGGAGCAGCACTGGTGGAAATGGGAATCCAGAGTGGTTCGAAACAGGCCATGGCGGTTGTGCCGGTGCTGACATTTTTTGTGGCAGTCTGGCTGTTTGCATTTGCATTTTTTAAAGCAGGAAAACTGGTAAACTATATTTCCGCACCTGTAATGGGAGGTTTTATCACAGGTATCTGTACCACAATTATTCTCATGCAGGTGCCAAAATTAATGGGCGGAACTGCAGGAACCGGAGAGTTGCCGGAGCTGGCAGAGCATATCTGGGCTACATTGGGACAGATCAATCTGCCTTCACTGATCTTAGGTCTGTTTTCTCTGGTCATCCTTCTGGTAATGAAAAAAATCATGCCTAAGTTTCCTATGGTAGTAGTTCTGATGGTGGCAGGTGTATTATTATCCTATTTTGTCCCGATTTCCAACTGGGGAATCCGCACACTGGATGCAGTAGAACCTGGGCTGCCTGTATGGAGTATTCCTGACTTCTCTGCCATCGGTCTGAAGGAAGCAATTATCTACAGTCTGTCTATTGCTGTAGTGATCATGGCGGAAACTTTGCTTGGCGAGAATAGCTTCGCACAGAAAAATGGTTACAGGGTAAATGCCAATCAGGAGCTGGTGGCATTTTCCATGGGGAATCTGGCGGCAGCTTTGACCGGATGCTGTCCGATCAACGGTTCGGTGTCGCGTACCGCCATCAGTGAACAGTACCAGGGAAAAACACAGCTGACAGGAATTGTTGCAGGAATTTCCATGATTTTTGTGCTTCTGGGAGCAACCGGGCTGATCGCTTATCTGCCGGTTCCCATGCTGACTGCAATTGTGATATCCTCACTTCTGGGGGCAACGGAATTTGATCTGGCTGTACGTTTGAGGAAAATCAGCAAAAAGGAATGCCTGATCTACTGGGGCGCATTCTGGGGAGTGCTGATGCTTGGTACCATCAATGGAGTATTGATCGGTATTATTCTCTCTTTTGCAGAGATGATTATCCGTACTGCAAAACCGGCACGATGCTTTCTGGGAGTGCAGCCGGGACACAGGCATTTTGAGGATCTTACGGAAAGCCTGCATAACTGCGAGATTGAAGGTGTAGTGATCTACCGATTCAGCAGCAGCCTGTTTTTTGCAAATATAGATATTTTACAGCAGGATATTGAGAATGTCATTGGACCGGATACCAAAGCAGTAATTCTGGATGCCAGCGGGATTGGCAGTATTGATGTTACGGCTGCGGACAGGCTTGCAATTCTGTACCGTTCTCTGAAGGCAAGAGGAATTCGTTTCTACATAACAGAGCATATTGCTGAGCTGAATGAACAGATGCGTGCACTGGGGCTTGGATTTATGATCGAAGAGGGACGTGTGCGCCGGACCATACATGTAGCATTAAAGGATATGGGAATCCATTATCCTTATCCTTTGAAGGGCAATGTAGATAATGCAGAACGTTCTCCGTTCAGGAAGCGGGTGGACAACAGTGTACAGGAATTTGTCTGGGCTTTTGGTTCTGATTCTGAGGCAGAGATAGAGAAGCAGATCCATCTGCAGATTGAACAGCTGAAAGAGAACGGAGATATGCAGGAGCTGCTCCATGGCCAGTGGAATCATATGGATGAACTTGATGCAGATGCATGGATTGAGCATCTGGAAGAGCACATGAAGGAAATTGTAAAGATTTCCGGACAGGATGAACAGGAACTGACCGTACGTTTTGAGAAGCATCGAAAGAAACTCAGGGAACAGATGCTGAAAGAGCATCCGGAGTTGGTGGCGATGTTCGAGGAGCGCAGGCGGCTTTTGGATGAGCAGTTAGAGAAAAAATGGCCGGATGTGTATGCACTGGTTTTAAAGCAGCGTGAGAAGGATAACAGGTAAATGAAAAAGTTTAAGTTAAATGTACAGAGATATATCTGCATTTTATTATGCCTTATTTTATATATTACTGTGCTTCCCTTTCCTGTATCAGCAGAGAAAGAAAAAACTCGGACAGTCAGAGTAGGCTGGTATGAAGGAATCTATAATACCACAGGAGCAGACGGTCAGAGGAGAGGCTACAGCTACGAATACCAACAGGCAGTAGCTGCGCATACCGGATGGAAATATGAATATGTGGAGGGAAGTTGGGCAGAACTGATGAGTATGCTGAAAAAGGACAGATCGATCTGTTGGGAGGTATCTCCTATGCAGAGGAACGCTCCACTTCCATGCTCTTTTCAGCATTGCCTATGGGCGAGGATAGATATTACCTGTATGTGAATCCATCCAATACAGACATCTCTGCTTCAAATCTGACTACATTAAATGAGAAGAGAATCGGGATGATGCCGGATACACTTTCTGACGAAATGTTTCATGAGTGGGAAAAAAGCCATGGAGTGAACACGCAGCAGGTTGATATTATCGATGTAAACGATGTCCGTCAGAAATTGAAAAATCATGAAATTGATGGGTTTGTTTTGAATGAATCTCCACAGTGGGAAAGAGACAACATTTCACCAGCTCTTCTGATCGGCGGCTCCTATAACTATTTTGCAGTCAGCAAAAAACGCCCGGATCTGAAAGAGGAACTGGATCAGGCAATGCAGAAGATTGAGAGGGAGAATCCTTTTTATACAGACGATCTTTATAAGAGGTATCTCTCCGCAAATTCCCTTGAAACTCTTACGGATGAGGAGCAGAACTGGCTGGAACAGCATGGGGCGGTCAGGATTGGATATCTGAAAAATGATGTGGGTGTCAGCCTTGCGGATACGGAGTCAGAGAAACCGGTAGGAATTATTAACGATTATATTAGTCTGGCTTCTGGCTGTCTGGGAGAAAAAAACATAGAATTTCAGTTGACAGGCTTTGATTCTCAGGAGGAAGAGCTACAGGCATTAAAGGATGGCAGGATTGATATGATTTTTCATATGAATCAGAATCCATATGAAGCTGAGCAAAACGATGTTATATTGTCAAATACTGTTTTTGAAGTCAATGTTGCAGTACTCACAGGTGTTAAAAAGTTTGATGAAAATAAAGAGAATACAGTAGCAGTGAGAAGGAATAACCTGCTGGGAAAGTGGTATATTTCTTTTAACTATCCTTTCTGGAAAATAAAGGAATATGATTCATCCGATGAGGTTGAGAAGGCAGTTCGCAGCGGTGAGGCAGACTGTTTTGTTGTGAAGGCAGGACAGTCATTAGAGACAATGGCAGACAGCAAAATGCGCAGTATTTTTCTTACGAAATCCGGGGATTCCTGCTTTGCAGTCACCAGGGACAATACAACATTAATGAATATCCTGAACAAAACCATTCAGACTCTGCCTGCTTCCAGACTTTCCAGTCAGTTTTGCGTATATGAAAACGCACCGGGAAAGGTTACTCTGGCAGAATACATAAAGGATAACCTGCGAGCAGTTTCTATTGGTTTTGTAAGTACGACTCTGGTTATTATAATGATTATAGCTTACCTGATGATGAAAGCAAGAAAAGCCCAGATTCAGGCAGAAAAGGCTAATGCCGCCAAATCAGATTTTCTTTTCAATATGTCTCACGATATCCGGACACCCATGAATGCCCTGCTGGGATACAGTGAGCTGATAAAAAGGGAACTGACAGATCCCAAGCTTCTGGACTATCAGGAGAAGATGGAACAGTCCGGAAATCTGCTGCTGTCTATTATCAACAATGTGCTGGACATGGCACGGATTGAAAGCGGTAAGGTGGAACTGGATGAGGATTACGTGAAGATCAGTGATATTTATCAGAATGTCTATGAGGTTTTCAGAGGAGAAGCTGATAAAAAGGGTATTCAGCTTGCAATGGAATACAACGTGGAACATGAACATGTGATATGTGATGAGACAAAGAATAAAGAAATTTTTCTTAATCTGCTCAGCAATGCCATAAAATATACACCTTCAGGTGGAAAGGTTACAATAAGAACAAAAGAACTTCCGTGTGCCAGAGAAGGATATATGCGTGTGCAGAATGAAGTAATCGATACAGGTATTGGTATGAGTGAGAAATTCCTGCCATCGTTGTTTTCTGCTTTTGCACGTGAACGAAATACAACCGCAGGAAAGGTTGCAGGAACAGGTCTGGGAATGCCGATCATAAAGAAATACATTGATATGATGGGAGGGACCATTGAAGCGGAAAGTGCTCTGGGAAAAGGAAGCAGGTTTACTGTTGTTCTGGAACACAGGATTGCTGATAAAGTATATTATGAACAGAATGCGGAAAAATCTTCCGATAACAATGAAAAAAGAAATGTGCTCCAGGGAAAACATGTCCTGTTGGCTGAAGACAATGACCTGAATGCAGAAATTGCAGAGTTTATTCTGGAAGATATGGGACTTGTGGTTGACCGTGTTGAAGATGGAATCAGATGTGTAGCCCAGATGGAGCAGAAGCCTGCCGGAACCTATGATCTGATCCTTATGGATATCCAGATGCCGCACATGGACGGATATAAGGCAACTCAGGTGATCAGAAGACTGGCAGATCAGAAAAAAGCTGATATTCCGATTATAGCTATGACAGCCAATGCATTTGAGGAAGACAGAAAAAAGGCATTGGAAAAAGGAATGAACGGACATATTGCGAAACCTGTGGATATTGAGAAAATGAAAGAGATTCTGCAAAATACTCTTAAGAGATAATATTGATTATCTTAACCGCTTGAATGCATTTTTCAAACTCGCTCCAGGTAATCGACAGAATGTGAAGGGAATATAGAAATTAAATGACTGATTATATTCAATATGCAGCAGGATGTCTGGGAAACAGAAGCTGGACTTTGAACTGACAGAATATAACAGCTATGAGGAGGAGACGAAAGCCCTGCAATCGGATGAAATTGATATGATCTTTCATTTCAGTCAGAATCTGGACACAGCAGAGGAATACCATTTCGCTTTTACCAATACAGCCTGGACTTATAACCTGATGGCTGTCACCAATAAGACATCTTTTAATGAGAATGAATCAAACCGTATTGCAGTTCCAAAGGATGATCAGCCGTTGGAAAAGCATATTGAATATTACTATCCTCAGTGGGAAATTGTAGAGTGTGATTCTGTGGATGATGCGGCAAATCTTGTGATAAAAAGGCAGGCAGACGGATTTGTTACAGGAGTTGCTTCTGCATCGGATTACAGTGAAAAATACAATTTATACAGTCTGCCTCTTTCCAACCCTGAGAAGTCTGCTTTTGCAGTAAAAAGCGGCAACCATTACCTGCTGTCCATACTGAATAAGACGATTAGGGCCATGCCCTCCAATATGCTTACAAGTGCTATCGCCATGTATGAGAGTACACCGGGGAAGGTCACATTGGCAAAATTTGTAAAGGATAATCTGGCTGTAGTTTTACTGTGCAGTGCAGTGGTTATTATGCTGATTCTGATATCAATCCTGGGCTTGCTGAAAAAGGCGCGTCAGGCTGAGGCTGTTGCAAAACAGGCTGCAGATGAAACACAACAACTGAACAAAAAGCTGCAGATTGCTGTGGAAAAGGCAGAGAGTGCGAACCTGGCAAAGACCAATTTCCTGAATAACATGTCACACGATATCCGTACACCTATGAATGTGATCCTGGGCTACAACCAGATGCTTGGAAAGAGACTGACAGATCCCAAACTTCTGGATTATCAGAAAAAGATAGAGCAGTCAGGAAATATGCTCTTATCGATCATTAACAATGTGCTTGACATGGCGCGGATTGAGAGCGGCAGGGTGGAACTGGACGAGGATTATGTAAAAGTAAGCAGCATATTGGGAGAAGTTTATGATGTTTTCGGAGAGGAAGCACAGCGGAAGGGGATTACTTTTTTACATGAGAATAATGTGGTACACCAGCATATTATCTGTGACGGTACCAAGATAAGAGAAATTATGATTAATCTTGTCAGCAATGCGATTAAATATACACCGGATGGTGGTACAGTATCTCTGACAACCATAGAACTTCCGTGCAGCGAAGAAGGATATGTAAGGATTAAAACAGAAGTTACGGATACCGGTATTGGCATGAGCAAAGAATATCTTCCAATCATCTTCGAGTCCTTCAGCCGGGAACGGAATACAACAGCCGGAAAAATAGGCGGAACCGGACTGGGAATGTCTATCGTGAAAAATCTGGTTGATATGATGGGCGGAAACATCGAAGTAGAAAGTGAATCCGGAAAAGGAAGCCGGTTTACTGTTATACTTCAGCACAGGATTGCAGATGCTGGGTGTTATGAGAAAAAATCAGAAAAAACAACGGATGCTTCAGGAGAAATCCTTAAAGGAAAGCATGTACTGCTTGCAGAGGATAATGACTTGAATGCAGAGATTGCAATAGCAATGCTGATGACAGATGGACTGGTAGTTGACAGAGTGGAAGATGGCATTCAGTGTGTCCACAGAATCGAGCAGTCTCCGGCAGGCACCTATGACCTGATTCTTATGGATATCCAGATGCCGAACATGGATGGCTACAGGGCAACTGAGATGATCCGCGGACTGTCAGATAAGAACAAAGCAAATATTCCAATCATTGCCATGACAGCCAATGCCTTTGAGGAAGACAGAAAAAAGGCACTGGCAAAAGGAATGAACGGACATATAGCAAAGCCTGTTGATGCAGAAAAAGTTGAGAAGACTATTTGTTCGGTTTTAGGACAATAAGCGGGAATCCTCGGTAATTCAATTACCGAGATGAAAGCGCAGAATTGTGAATATCTGCACAATATAGATAGTATAATAAACAATAAGGTGAAAGCAAATGGACATGATGGATTGGTTATAACGGTGAACAGAATTTGTCGAGGAAAGCAGTAAAATTGATACATGGAAAATATAGATTGAGAAACGAGGGTAAAGAAGAATCAGAACGGCAGATTTCAGCTGCAGATGAATTTATAATTCTGGCAGAAAAATATTGTCTGGAACAGCTTGAATAACTGCGCGTCGCATTCTCGTTACTTCCAGTGATGAGTTAGACGCGCAAATTTTTTTACAAAACAACAGAACAAATGTTTACATAAACCAATACATATGGTATAATATTTATATGGAAAAAGATATATTTAATATAGATAAAAACAAACTTTCATATGGTAGGGGATATGTCTATTCCTTGCAGTAT
>NZ_QUDO01000149.1 GCF_003477525.1 Ruminococcus sp. AF41-9 | reverse complement strand
CTATCACAGGTAACTCCACAAACCCGACACGTTTCCAGCATCCGGTTGCAGGTACATACAAGAAAGAACGTCTTGAAGCAGGTAAGAAATACTTCTCAGTTGCTTCCGGTGGCGGTACAGGACGTACCCTTCATCCGGACAACATGGCAGCAGGTCCAGCTTCTTACGGTATGACAGATACATTAGGACGTATGCACTCTGATGCACAGTTCGCTGGTTCTTCTTCCGTACCGGCTCACGTAGAAATGATGGGTCTCATCGGCGCTGGTAACAACCCGATGGTTGGTATGACAGTTGCAGTAGCTGTTTCCATTGAGGAAGCTGCTAAAGCTGGTAAATTCTAATAATTTAGAAGATAAATTTGATCTTAATAAAGTAAGATTTTTGTCCAAACGGGTTTAATATTAGACACGTTATCAGCCGAAAAGGCTGGTGATGTGTCTAATTTTTATACTTTGAATAACTGCGCGTCGCATTCTCGTTACTTCCAGTGATGAGTTAGACGCGCAAATTTTTTTACAAAACAACAGAACAAATGTTACATAAACCAATACATATGGTATAATATTTATATGGAAAAAGATATATTTAATATAGATAAAAACAAACTTTCATATGGTAGGGGATATGTCTATTCCTTGCAGTAT
>NZ_QUDO01000148.1 GCF_003477525.1 Ruminococcus sp. AF41-9 | reverse complement strand
GCCGTTTACTCCAGTCTGTCCCAAATCAAGGATTTCACTAGAAACTGTCGCCTCATATTTCTCATATCTCATTTCACTGTCTGAATCCACAGTATCCTCGAAAATAGCTGAAGCTTCCGATACATCGCCTTCCTGCTCTGTGGTTTCCGAAATAAATGTTTCCTCTCCAGCAGAAAAATCGGCTGCCAATACCGGCTGACCGGTAACGATCACAGCAGAAAGAAACAGCGATAAAAATGTTTTGCCTCTCCTTCTCATAATACTTTGCCTTCTTTCCATCATTATACCTCGTTATCATGTTACGTTTATGTTAACAATTGTATCATATATGTAATATTTTTTCAACAATCTTTTTTTATTTAACATATTTAACTATGCAGAAAAAGCAGCTTGAAAAGCCGCTTTTTTCTACCTTTGCAGGAACCCAATCTCTGTAAAGATAAGTTTCGTTATTTAAATTCAATGGAAGAAAATCTGTAGATGTAGTCTTCCCCCGGATGTTTACCATTATCGCCCGCAATCGGACTGTTCGCATTAACCGACACAATCATATTGTTTGTATTTCTGTCAATCGCTACGGATTCCATTTCAAAACTAAAGAACTTTGATTCATCCAGTTCATTGTTAAAGGCAAAATCCGGAATTAAAACAGGATA
>NZ_QUDO01000147.1 GCF_003477525.1 Ruminococcus sp. AF41-9 | reverse complement strand
GCTGGTAACTTCTGGAGGTGCAAACTGATGATACAATTCGTCAATAATAACGTAAGTAGTTAAAATAAAGTCTTCAAAAGTTGCAATAACAGTGGTATTATTATCTTGGAACTTCAACATAATGATGCCTCCTTTCGTTGTATTCCCTACAAATAGGATAGCACATTTTGTTGAAGTTTCTTTATATTTATTTTATCTAGCACAACGAGTTAATCTTAACTACGAAAGGGGATTTTCTATTGAATCGATGCGATTTTTCTTCTATTAGCACTTGCTTAAAAAATCATATCAGCGAAAGTAATCAAATGAGTCAGCCTGATTTTTTATACGAATTATTTGAAGATTTTATGGATGATCCGGCAAATATGGAATTGTCGAACTACTCATATCTGTACTCCTTTACGGCAGGTTAATTTCTTTGCCTGTTTCTGCATTAACCATGCATTACTGTTTTATTATTATTTTCAACAATCTCAAAATACCAGATTGGTTCTTCTGCATATTTCTGATCTTCACCTGTATAAACACGTTCATATAATTTGGCACGTATGATCTCATACACCAGTTTACAACTTTATAAATGATAGACTTGTTGATGAATCAGCTGTTTTAAGGCCTTTGTCATGGCATTTGATTTTATATGTGTTTCGATATTTTTCACGAAA
>NZ_QUDO01000146.1 GCF_003477525.1 Ruminococcus sp. AF41-9 | reverse complement strand
CCTGTTAAAAGATGCCCTGAAACCAAACCTTGTACAGACTCTGGAACACGTTCCTGCAATCGTACACGGCGGACCATTCGCAAACATCGCTCACGGATGTAACTCCGTAACAGCTACAAAGATGGCGCTGAAACTTGCTGACTATGCAATCACAGAAGCCGGATTCGGTGCTGACCTCGGTGCTGAGAAATTCCTCGACATCAAATGCCGTATGGCTGGCTTAAAGCCAAGCGCAGTTGTTATCGTAGCTACAGTTCGTGCCCTGAAATACAACGGTGGCGTTGCAAAAGCTGACCTCAACAACGAAAACCTGGAAGCTCTTGAGAAAGGTATCCCGAACCTTCTGAAACACGTTTCCAACATCAAGAACGTATACAAACTTCCATGTGTTGTTGCTATTAACGCATTCCCGACAGATACAAAAGCAGAGCTTGACTTCGTAGAAGCAAAATGTAAAGAACTCGGCGTTAACGTTGCCCTTTCTGAAGTATGGGCAAAAGGCGGCGAAGGCGGAATCAAACTTGCAGAAGAAGTTATCCGTCTTGTAGAAGAACCAAATGACTTCTCCTATGCATATGAACTGGAAGGTTCCATCGAAGACAAACTGAACCAGATCGTTCAGAAAGTATACGGCGGCAAGAGAGTTGTCCTGACAGCTAACGCTCAGA
>NZ_QUDO01000145.1 GCF_003477525.1 Ruminococcus sp. AF41-9 | reverse complement strand
GTCGAATTTATTTTGGCAATCTTCAAAAATTTCTGCCAAAGTGAGTTGCTTATATGTTATCATGTAGGTATATCTCCTTTAGGTGGATTGGTTGATAGTTTCTCGACAATTCTATTTTACCATAAACCTTGAGGAGATATTTTATTTTTAACAAGAAAAAATGCCGTATTTATGCGTTTTTTGGCGTTTCGCAAACGCCTATATAAGAGTGATTGGCTGAAAGGAGAAATTGTATTATATGTTCTATATTGTTTTTGACTTTATGATGGCAGTGATTATGTTTTTGTTTGGAATGTGGTTTTATAAATCAGAAGGAAAAGCTGCTAAATTCTTGTCGGGTTATAATATGAAATCAGCGGATGAACGAAAGAAATACGATGAGAATGCTATGTGTAAGGCATATGGAAAAAGAATGATGTTTATGTCAGTTCCTTTTATTATTGGAATAATCATAGATATCCAATATCAAGGAATAGGCTGTTGGATCGCATGGGGGATATGGCTTATTATGTTTGTTTTGTTGCTTATTGATAGACATAAAAGAGAACGTTAAATTCCAGTTGATATTCCACTTATTTTAGGAAATTTAATAACTATTATATTTGATTATCAAATTCTTCGCAAACCCTTGAAAACACTAAGTTTGTAGCAAGTGTACTTTCCCTTACT
>NZ_QUDO01000144.1 GCF_003477525.1 Ruminococcus sp. AF41-9 | reverse complement strand
TGATCATTACCTACTGGAACATAATTTGCTTTAAACGCCGTGATATCAGCTGCCTGAGTGGAACATAATTTGCTTTAAACGCCGTGATATCAGCTGCCTGAGAAATTGGATAAACAAGAAATCCTGTTGGAATAGAATCTCCGAAACCTTTTTGAGCAATTTCCGTCTTAACCGTTGGATTACGCTCTAAACGGGCCAATGAAACTAAGTTCATGTAATACATGGTTAACTCAGCTAACTCAGGAATCTGACTTTGAATGAAGAATTGTCGACTTGTAGGATCTAGACCTACAGAGAGATAGTCTAAAGCGACATTTCCAATAGATTCTTTGATGATTTCTGACTCTTTTGCGTGATCCGTAAGAGCTTGCTGATCAGCCAAAAATACAAACATATTATATTTATCTTCATTCTGTAAAAGGACACGATTTTTTAAACTACCAACATAGTGTCCAAGATGAAGTTTCCCTATTTATCTTCATTCTGTAAAAGGACACGATTTTTTAAACTACCAACATAGTGTCCAAGATGAAGTTTCCCTGTTGGACGGTCTCCTGTTAAAATAATAGGTTTCGTCATATTATTATCCCTCTCTAAAATAACAAAAAAATCCCCCACGCAAAAATATGCGTGAGGGCGTTAAATCACTTATGATACGCGGTACCACCTCAATTGACAACTCTT
>NZ_QUDO01000143.1 GCF_003477525.1 Ruminococcus sp. AF41-9 | reverse complement strand
GGGAACCCGGGGAACTGAAACATCTAAGTACCCGGAGGAAAAGAAAGAAAACTCGATTCCGTAAGTAGCGGCGAGCGAACGCGGAGGAGCCTAAACCGGAATGCGTGCATTCCGGGGTTACGGACTGCATTTAAGATTCTTTGAAGCTAACAGAACGGTTTTGGGAAAGCCGGCCAGAGAGGGTGAAAGCCCCGTACGTGAAAGCTGATGAGACTGAGCAGGATCCAGAGTACCACGAGACACGTGGAACCTTGTGGGAAATCAGGGGGACCACCCCCTAAGGCTAAATACTACTTAGTGACCGATAGCGCATAGTACTGTGAAGGAAAGGTGAAAAGGACCCCGGGAGGGGAGTGAAAGAGAACCTGAAACCCTGTGTCTACAAGCTGTGGAAGCACTTTATATGTGCAACCGCGTACTTTTTGTAGAACGGTCCGGCGAGTTACGCTTACTGGCAAGGTTAAGCACTTCAGGTGTGGAGCCGTAGGGAAACCAAGTCTTAAGAGGGCCTTAAGTCAGTAGGAGTAGACCCGAAACCGGGTGATCTATCCATGTCCAGGTTGAAGCTGCCGTAAGAGGTAGTGGAGGACCGAACCCACATCCGTTGAAAAGGGTGGGGATGAGGTGTGGATAGGGGAGAAATTCCAATCGAACCCGGAGATAGCTGGTTCTCCTCGAAATAGCTTTAGGGCTAGCCTCGATACAGATTTGCGGAGGTAGAGCACTGAATTTCCTAGGGG
>NZ_QUDO01000142.1 GCF_003477525.1 Ruminococcus sp. AF41-9 | reverse complement strand
ATCGCTAGTAATCGCGGATCAGAATGCCGCGGTGAATACGTTCCCGGGTCTTGTACACACCGCCCGTCACACCATGGGAGTCAGTAACGCCCGAAGTCAGTGACCTAACTGCAAAGAAGGAGCTGCCGAAGGCGGGACCGATGACTGGGGTGAAGTCGTAACAAGGTAGCCGTATCGGAAGGTGCGGCTGGATCACCTCCTTTCTAAGGAATTGGATACAGTAGGCTGTGAAAACGGCTGAATCAATCCAACTAAAACGGAAGAAGTAGAAAATTGAAATGTGTTTTACTGTTGAGTTATCAAGGAGATAAAACTTAATCTTTCTGGTGCCGATGCGGTTGGGGGAGACACCCGTTCCCATCCCGAACACGACGGTTAAGACCCAATCGGCCGATGGTACTGCACTGGAGACGGTGTGGGAGAGCAGGTGGGCGCCAGATCAAAAAAAGAAAACAACAGGTTGGAAACCTGATGAAGATAAAACAGGCATTGGAAAGTGAGTCCTGTCGGAAACAGGATGGAGCCAGATATGAATCGTCAAGTCCGGTGCTAACCCGTATCAGCCGGGAAGAGCTGTTGATATAAACTGGTTTTACCAGTGATTAGAGGTTTTAAAAGAGAGATCCGGAGGGATTGAGAGTTTAAGATTTCTAATGACTGATAAAAGATCAGTCAGATATGTACCTTGAAAACTGCATACATGAAATTTGATTAAAAGTTAATCAAATATCCTTGATACAAAACGTTAAACGAAAGATATGAGAGTATCTTTTAAA
>NZ_QUDO01000141.1 GCF_003477525.1 Ruminococcus sp. AF41-9 | reverse complement strand
CCTGAAAGAAAGATTATCCAAGATCATCATCGGATATACATATGGTAAAGTTTCCGAGCAGAAACCGGTAACAGCAGGTGACCTCCACGCAGAAGGCGCTATGACAGCCCTGTTAAAAGATGCCCTGAAACCAAACCTTGTACAGACTCTCGAACACGTTCCTGCAATCGTACACGGCGGACCATTCGCAAACATCGCTCACGGATGTAACTCCGTAACAGCTACAAAGATGGCTCTGAAACTTGCTGATTATGCGATCACAGAAGCCGGATTCGGTGCTGACCTCGGTGCTGAGAAATTCCTCGACATCAAATGCCGTATGGCAGGCTTAAAACCAAGCGCAGTTGTTATTGTAGCTACTGTACGTGCCCTGAAATACAACGGCGGTGTTGCAAAAGCTGACCTCAACAACGAGAACCTGGAAGCACTTGAGAAAGGTCTTCCGAACCTGCTCAAACATGTATCCAACATCAAGAATGTATACAAACTGCCATGCGTAGTTGCCATCAATGCATTCCCGACAGATACAAAAGCAGAGCTTGACCTTGTAGAAGCGAAATGTAAAGAACTCGGTGTTAACGTTGCCCTTTCTGAAGTATGGGCAAAAGGCGGCGGAGGCGGAATCAAACTTGCTGAAGAAGTTCTCCGTCTTGTAGAAGAACCAAACGACTTCTCCTATGCATATGAACTGGAAGGTTCCATCGAAGACAAACTGAACCAGATCGTTCAGAAAGTATACGGCGGCAAGAGAGTTGTCCTGACAGCTAACGCTCAGA
>NZ_QUDO01000140.1 GCF_003477525.1 Ruminococcus sp. AF41-9 | reverse complement strand
GTATAGATATTCAGCACGTATTGCCTTGCTGTCATGATCCACTTGCAGGTACGGAGATGAATCTGAAGACAAAAGCCTTTATGCGACTCGTTTTCTTGAGCCCAAAAGCCTTGGTGTCAAGCCTGCTCATGATGGTCTTGTAGAAATTGTGTATCAATGCAGTAAGCAGAAGAAAGACAGTATTCTCCGCCATGAATGACTTGGGGAGCCTGCTCCAACCGAATCCGTTGTTCATGTCGTCAAAGATACGTTCCTTGCCGCCACGCAGATTGTAGAATTCAACAATGTCCCTTGTCGATGACTTGTAATCGTTGGTCAGAATACAACGGTAAGTGTATTCGCCTTCCCATCCCTTGTCGATGACTTGTAATCGTTGGTCAGAATACAACGGTAAGTGTATTCGCCTTCCCACAGGTCAAGGTCGCCACTGTTGCGTCTTTGTCTCTGGATGACAAGACGATAGCACTTGCCTTCCCATTTCTCAACGAGAATGGAATTGAGTTCGAACTGGATGCCGTTAATCTCCTCCGTCTTCCATCCTCTCAGAGCAAAGATGTCATTGTAGAGCGAACTGCATCGGTTGGCACGGATGTAGAAATGTTTGCAATGCTTCTCTATCTCACTGACGATTTCCTTCGAGCAGGAACCGCAGTCTGCCCTGAAGCGATTTACACGGATGTTCTGGGATTCCAGAAGAGCGAAGAATCTCTTATGGGTGTCTGCCTGATGAAAACGCACATTCGTGTTACCATCGCTGTTCTCGATGTTCTCGATATA
>NZ_QUDO01000014.1 GCF_003477525.1 Ruminococcus sp. AF41-9 | reverse complement strand
TCCGTAAACGATCTGAAGGAAGAGTTCTCTCATAGCTGTGTTAATCGCATCACAAACTAAGTCAGTGTTCAGTGCCTCCATAACAGTAAGACCCGGAAGGATCTCAGAAGCCATAGCTGCAGAGTGAGTCATACCTGAACATCCGATAGTCTCAACCAGTGCTTCCTGGATGATACCTTCTTTAACATTTAATGTAAGCTTGCAGGCACCCTGCTGTGGTGCACACCAGCCAACACCGTGTGTAAGACCGGAAATGTCTTTGACTTCTTTTGCCTGTACCCATTTAGCTTCTTCTGGGATTGGAGCGGCGCCATGATGAACGCCCTGTGCAACTGGGCACATTTCTTCTACTTCGCGTGAATAAATCATTGTAAAACTCCTTTCAAGTATAGATTAACTTCATGTTGTTATACCCATCACCATACGGAACTGCTGAAGGAACCGTACAATGTAAATCTCTGAAGTCTGCTGAAGGACTTCAGAGGAGTATGCCTAACAACCTAGTGTTATTTTCTCACAAAAGTGCTGATTCGTCCAGTCATAATTTGTAAAATTTTTAACTATCTTTGATTTTTTTGTCCTGCCGCCGTTTTTCTCTGCTGTTTTATGGTACAATAAATCAAAACAAAACATGGAAAGGACTTATACTATGACAACACAGTTACCTGCTTCTTTTCTACCGGAGAAATTCCGGGTTCTGAGTGGAAGTGTTCTGAAATTAATCGCGATCACCCTGATGCTCATTGACCACACCGGGGTCATGATCCTGTATAATTATCCTCCCGCAACTGCAACACTGTTCAGTTTCGGCGGTGTGGATTACAGTTGGTACCGGATTTTCCGTGATATCGGAAGAGCTGCTTTCCCTATCTTCTGTTTTCTTCTGGTTGAGGGATTTCTGCATACGCATGACCGCAAGAAATACGGACTGAATTTATTTCTTTTCGCATGTATCTCGGAAATTCCGTGGAATTTCATGTTCAGTAATTCCTGGAGATACGAAAAACAGAATGTATTTTTCACTCTCTTTCTGGGATATCTGGCATTCTGTGCACTGGAATATTTCTGGGATAACCAGAAGATGCAGCTTATCTGCGTACTGGCACTGCTGGCTGTCTCCGTCTTTCTGAAGGCAGATTATGGATGGAGAGGATTTGTGTTTCTTCTCATCATGTACTGGTTCCGCAACGAGAAAACTGCCCAGGCGATCATCGGAAGCTGCTGGCTTTACTATGAATGGAAAGCATGCTTCGCGTTTCTGTCCATTCATATGTACAACGGCGAACGTGGATTTATCAAGGGGAAGTATATGAAATATATTTTTTACTGGTTTTATCCGGTACATATTACCGTTCTGGTAATTCTGAGACAGATTTTATTTCATATGTAATACCGCCGGAACAGGCCGTACAGCAAAACAGGCCGCACAACATTTTTTCATTGTGCAGCCTGTTTTTTATTTATGCTATTTTTTTATTTATGCAGTTTTTTACTTTTACAATTTTCGCTTTCTGAAAATTATCTTATCTTTTCTCTGTAATCTCTGTTTTTGATTTATAGATATGATTTGCAGGTATGCAGCCTCTTACTGAGGAAAGCGGATAAATGTTGCAGCAGCGTCCGATGACTGTTCCCGGATTTAATACGGAACCGCAGCCGACTTCTACATTGTCTCCGAGCATGGCGCCGAATTTCTTCAGACCTGTTTCGATCTGTTCGTCACCGTCTTTTACAACTACCAGTTTCTTGTCAGATTTTACGTTGGAGCAGATGGAACCTGCGCCCATGTGGGATTTGTAGCCGAGGACTGCATCGCCTACATAATTGTAATGCGGAACCTGTACTTTATTGAAAAGTACAGCATTTTTCAGTTCTGTGGAGTTTCCTACTACTGCGCCTTCGCCTACGATTGCTTTTCCACGGATAAATGCACAGTGACGTACTTCCGCTTCCTTGCCAATGATGACCGGGCCGTTGATGCAGGCTGTCGGTGCTACCTTGGCGCTCTTTGCGATCCATACATCTTCTGATGGGTGATCGTATTCTTCTTCACTTAAGGTCTGGCCAAGTTTCAGAATAAAATCACCAATTTCCGGTAATACTTCCCATGGATATGTCTTTCCTTCAAATAAATCTTTTGCGATTGTTTCGTTCAGATCCAGAAGATTGGCAATTGTAAAATCTTTTAACATAATATTTTCCTCTTTTCTCTCGCTATGATAACATTTTTCCGCTGTCTGCCACAAATACACACCATTATGCTACTTTTTATCTGTCGGCTTTCTGTAAGTACGTGAGTGGCCTGTTCCTGATACGGTTCTGCCTGACCTTGTTCTGCCGGATGTTGATGACCCTGTTTTCGCAGCCACATCCTTATAATTCACTGCTGCCGCATCAAAAAACTGTCTCAGATATGGCTGGAAATTACTGTCCTCCACCTGTTTGGTGCGAAGACTTACAAATTTCTCCAGTTTGTCCATGTATTCCTGTTCTGTGATGCTTCCTTCTGCCACGTAATTGAGCCCTTTTTCCCAGCTTGCTGTCAGTTCCGGATTTAAAAGCTGCCTGATGGAACAGTTTACCACATCGAAGATCATCTCTCCCAGAAGGGTCGGTGTGATCACCTGCGTTTTCTTGTTCAAAGCCAGATATTTAATATTGAACAGTTTCTTCAGGATTTCTGCCCTGGTGGCACTGGTGCCGATTCCGCAGCTCTTGATCTGTGCACGGAGTTCTTCGTCCTCGATGAGCTGTCCGGCATTTTCCATTGCAAGAATCATGGAACCGGAATTGTATCGCTTCGGCGGTGATGTCTCGCCTTCTTTAATACTCAGGCTATCCACGGAAAGTATATCACCTTTTTTCAGATTCTGCAATGCAGCCAGAAGTCTGGTGTCGCATGCCATATCCTCTGCGGAATTGTCCGAGCGGTTCTTTCCATTATCTGGATCGTCATCTTCGTTTCCGGCATTTCCTACTACACCGGTTCTGCTTCCGCCACTCATGGCATCTACTGCTTTTCGCTTCGCAAAAGAGTTTGTGGCAACTTTCAGATAACCTTCCTCCAGCAGTACTTTAAATGAAGAAAAGAAACTCTCATTCTGGATTTTTGTCACAAGACTGACTTTCTGATATACGGCAGGCGGATAGAAAATACATATAAATCTTCTGACAATCGTTTCATATACACGCTGTGCGGTAATGGAGACACTCTTCAATGCATTCAAGCCCTGACCTGTCGGTACGATTGCATAATGGTCTGTGATCTGTTTGTCATTGACGTATCTGGTCTTTGCCAAATTTTTGTAATTCCCCTGTTCAATAATGTGCTGTGCAATCTCCGCTGTATGTTCATAATTACGCAGACCGGAAATGTTTTTATAAATCTCTTTCGCTGCTGCCGTAGACAAAACCCTGGCATCCGTTCTCGGATAAGTAACCAGTTTTTTCTCATACAGTTCCTGCACAATCTTCAATGTCTCATCCGGGCTGATCTTGAACAGTTTGGAACAGACATTCTGAAGTTCCGCCAGGTTAAATAACAGCGGCGGATTTTTATTTTCTTTTTTTCGCTCAACTTTGTCCACGATACACTGCAAAGGCTGTTCCACGGAAAGTTCCTGTATCAGCTTTTCAGCATATTCTTTTTCTTTAAATCCGTTTTCTTTATACAGATAAGGAGTCTGGAAATATCTGCTGCCTTCGACAGCTCTCCATTCTCCTTCAAAGTTTTCTCCCTCAAGGGCAATGCTGCTGAGTACGCGGTAAAAGGGAGTCTTCACAAACGCCCGGATCTCACGCTCTCTTCGCACTACCATTCCAAGTACGCAGGTCATGACTCGTCCTACGGAAATGGCCTGATATTTTGTATTTAAATAATTTGACACACTGTTCCCATAACGCAGTGTCAGTACACGGGAAAAATTAATTCCCATGAGATAGTCCTCTTTCGCCCGAAGATAGGCCGAAGCAGAAAGATTGTCATAGGCTGACAGATCCTTTGCCGCTCTGATTCCCCGCATAATTTCTTCTTCTGTCTGAGAGTCGATCCAGACTCTCTTTTCTTTTTTTCCATGAACGCCTGCCATCTGTGCGACCAGGCGGTAGATATATTCTCCCTCGCGTCCGGAGTCGGTACACACATAAATCGTATCCACATCCTCACGGTTGAGCAGTCCTTTTACAATCTCGAACTGCTTCTGTACGCCCGGGATTACTTCATATTTAAATTCGCGCGGCAAAAAAGGCAGGGTCTCTAAACTCCACCTTTTATATTTGATATCATATTTTTCCGGGTAGCTCATGGTGACCAGGTGTCCGACACACCAGGTCACCACGCTGTCCTGAGATTCCAGGTAGCCATCCCGTCTTTGTCCGTTGATTTTCAAAGCTTTTGCGAATTCCTGTGCCACACTGGGCTTTTCGGCTATGTATAAAGCTTTTGACATATTATTTATCTGCACTCATCTTTCTAAGCGGCCATGCCAGCAGGAGGGCACCGCCTACCATGTTTCCCAAAGTTACTACTACCATGCTCTTGATCATGGCTCCGATGGATAATCCAGGTACCAGACAGTATGCGGTAACAAAGATTCCCATGTTTGCGATGCAGTGCTCAAATCCACTTACAACGAATCCTGAGATACACATGGTGATCATCAGGAATCTTCCTGCATCACTCTTTAATTTCATTCCGCAGAGTACACCGAGGCAGACAAAGAAGTTACAGAGCACTGCTCTGAAGAACATCTGTCCAAGCGGAATACTCAGCTTGTTTCCGATAAATCCCGCAAAATAATCTGCAGTTCCGGATGCTCCTGCCCATGCAAAAAGCAATGCCATGATAAAACATCCTACAAAGTTTCCAAGATAACTTACACCCCATACCTTACCGGCTTCTTTCCAGCTTACCTGCTTGTCAAAGGCTCCGAACGCCATTACCATATTGTTTCCGGTAAAAAGTTCGCCGCCTACAAAGCTGATCAGAAGAACTGCAATGGAGAACACTAAAGCTCCCAGGAATTTTCCCCACTCCGGCATGGTCTTGGAAAAGACATTTCCAACTACATTACTGTAGATCATGGCCATATCAATAAAGAATCCTGCCATGACCGCACGGATAAAGTACTTGAAAAAGTTGGTACTTACCAGATTACTCTTGGCTTTCGCCGCATTTGACACTTTCTGTACATCTTCGTAATTCATAACTACACCTCCGCAATGTATTTTATTGAGAACATTATATCATTTCAATGTCTGTTCTACAACCAAAATATTCAAACAATTCCTTAATATTTATTCAGATTTGTAATTATGATCAAGTATATTCGAAGATTTTTTAGTTTAATTTGTTTAACTTTGCAGTTATCTGTTCAATTCTGAAATTATACAGATATACAAAATTAAGGCTGAAAATTCTTTATTCAAACACAACTGCTTTATCCTGCTGCTCTGTCACATATCCGATAACACCACCAAAGATGTCCATGCCAGAGAGTTCTTCTGCAAGAGCATCAGCTTCTTCCTGCGGCACTGCGAGCAGAAGTCCGCCGGATGTCTGCGGATCGAATACCAGATCCTCCATCCAGAGTTCTTTGATCTCGCTTCGCACTTCACTGCCCGCAAAGTCACGGTTTCTGTATGCTCCCTCAGGGATCAGTCCCATCTGTGCATATTCTTCTACGCCTTCGATGACCGGAAGTTTCTCAGACTGGATCACCAGAGTTTTGTGGCTGCCTTTTGCCATCTCCAGGCTGTGTCCTGCAAGGCTGAAACCGGTTACATCTGTACAACTGTGGATCGTATAGTTTGATGCGATCTCTGCTGCATATTTGTTCAGTTTCGCCATGATCTTCTGGACTCTCTCGATTTCTTCCTGCGCTGCCATTTCTGCTTTGATCGCTGTGTTAAGGATTCCACATCCCAGTGGTTTGGTAAGAATCAGGATATCGCCTGTTTCAGCGCCGTAATTCTTCCACATTTTATCAGGATGCACATAACCGGTTACACAAAGTCCGTATTTTGGTTCTTTGTCATTGATCGTATGACCACCTGCAAGAACTGCTCCGGCCTCCATAACCTTGTCTGCACCGCCGCGCAGGATTTCTTCAAGAACTTCCGGTCCAAGGCAGTTTGGAAATGCTACTACATTCAATGCCAGTTTTGGAACACCACCCATTGCATAGACATCGCTCAACGCATTGGCTGCTGCGATCTGTCCATACATATATGGATCATCTACCACCGGCGGAAAGAAATCTACCGTATGAATCATTGCCAGTTCATCATTTATTTTGTATACCGCCGCATCGTCTGATGTTTCCGGTCCTACTAACAGCATCGGATCTGTAAATTTCGGCAACTTTCCAACTACCTCTGCCAGTACTTTCGGTCCAATCTTCGCACCGCAGCCCGCTGCACTGGCAAGCTGTGTCAGACGTACATTATCCGTTTCATTTTTCATAAACTTCGCCCCCAATATATTAATCTTCCAAGCAAACATCCATCATCCGCCTTTAATTAAATCAAGCAGTCTCCCTGCTAGTTGGTTCTCAAAATAATCTTGTTGGTACACCAGATTTCAAAGAGCACTAAGCAGTGGATGAAAACTTGCCTGTCTGTTTACCTGATTGTACCATGCATTTATAAGCCCGTCAAAGTTCCGAGCCGATGTTACTTATTGGATAAATCAATAAATATAAGGATTTTATATAAGAATACGATAAATCTTCTCATACTCTAAATCCTGTTCTTTCATATAAGAATCGGTTTCCTCTTCTCCTTGTTCTATGCATTTCCACGCAAGTCCGCAGGAAGCAGAAATTTCCCTGGGTACAGGAATCAGCCTTCCTTCAAATCCAGTCTTTTTACATTCTCGTTCCATTGCGATTGCCTGTGTGGTTGTTCCAAAAGTTACTACTGTCGTCAGAACTTTTTCTCTCATCTTTCATTATCCCCCCTATCTGTGAAATAATCCAGAAAAAAAGAGGCACCAAAAACCAGTGCCCCTTTTCAATAATTTTATTTATTATTTTGCCTGGATATATCCTTTAGCTTTTAAGGTTTCTGCGCAGAGAACTGCTCCGCCTGCTGCACCTCTGACTGTGTTGTGGGAAAGTCCTACGAATTTCCAGTCATATACAGTATCTTCACGAAGACGTCCTACAGATACGCCCATGCCGTGTTCGAAGTTTACATCCTCTGTTACCTGTGGACGGTTGTCCTCTTCCAGGTACTGGATGAACTGCTTCGGAGCGCTTGGAAGTTCTAATTCCTGTGGAAGTCCTTTGAACTCTACCAGCGCTTTGATGAGCTGCTCTTTGGTCGGGTTCTTGCGGAATTTAACGAATACAGCTGCTGTATGTCCGTTCAGTACCGGTACACGGATGCACTGGCATGTGATGACTGGTTCTGTAGCAGGTTTGATCACACCATCTTCTACTTTACCCCAGATTCTTAACGGCTCTTTCTCGCTCTTTTCTTCCTCGCCGCCAATGTATGGAATGATGTTTCCAACCATTTCCGGCCAGTCTTTGAATGTTTTACCTGCTCCGGAGATTGCCTGATATGTAGTGGCAACTACTTCATATGGCTCGAACTCTTTCCATGCAGTTAATACCGGAGCGTAGCTCTGGATAGAGCAGTTTGGTTTTACAGCGATAAATCCACGTGTGGTTCCGAGACGTTTCTTCTGGGATTCGATGACATCAAAGTGTTCCGGGTTGATTTCCGGCACTACCATCGGTACGTCCGGTGTCCATCTGTGAGCGCTGTTGTTGGAAACAACCGGTGTTTCTGTCTTTGCATATTCTTCTTCTATCTTCTTGATCTCTTCTTTTGACATATCTACAGCAGAGAATACAAAGTCAACTGTTGCAGCAACTTTCTCTACTTCATTTACATTCATTACGATAAGATTCTTGACACCTTCCGGCATTGGAGTGTCCATTTTCCATCTTCCGCCTACTGCTTCTTCGTATGTTTTTCCCGCACTTCTTGGACTTGCAGCTACAGTTACAACTTCAAACCACGGATGATTCTCAAGCAGGGAGATAAATCTCTGACCTACCATACCTGTAGCACCTAAAATACCGACTCTAAGCTTTTCACTCATAATATCTTTCTCCTCTTTATCTTCTACCCGCGTCTCTACCCTTGCGCGGACATTTTTATCCAGGTGTCCTTATATTGCGTACATCTGTCTTTCTTGTACATACTATACCAAACTAAAGTAAAATGCAAGTATTTTTTTAATTTTCTTCCAGATATTTTTTGTTTTCAGCGATGACTTTCTCCATCACGTCCGGTCCCGGTGCACCGATGGTCATACGTTTCTCTACGCAGGTGCGCATACTGATAGCTTCATAGATGTCGTTCTCGAATACAGGGCTGATCGCTTTGTATTCCTCAAGAGGAAGCTCATCCAGAGAGATTCCTTTGTCAATGCAGGTGAGTACCAGACGGCCTACGATACCGTGTGCATCACGGAAAGGTACGCCATGATTTACCAGATAATCGGCTGCATCTGTAGCATTGGTAAAGCCGTTCTTTGCGCTTGCTTCCATGTTCTGTTTGTTGAACTGCATAGTGGAGATCATACCTGTGAAAAGGGCAAGACATCCCTTTACCGTATCAATTGCGTCAAAAGTAAGTTCTTTGTCTTCCTGCATATCTTTGTTGTATGCAAGCGGGATTCCTTTCATGGTTGTAAGGATGGAGGTTAAGGCTCCGTATACACGGCCTGTTTTTCCTCGTACAAGCTCTGCGATATCCGGGTTCTTTTTCTGCGGCATGATGCTGCTGCCTGTGCTGTAGGCATCGTCGATCTCTACGAAGCGGTATTCATTGGAGTTCCACATGATGATCTCTTCGCAGAAACGGCTCATGTGCATCATGATCGTAGAGAATGCGGACAGAAGTTCGATCACATAGTCTCTGTCTGATACGGAGTCCATGCTGTTTCTGGTCGGGCCGTCGAAGCCGAGAAGTTTCGCTGTGTATTCTCTGTCAAGCGGATAGGTCGTTCCAGCCAGTGCTCCTGCGCCCAGAGGACAGGTGTTCATTCTCTTACGGATATCTGCAAGTCTGCTTCTGTCGCGTACAAACATTTCGAAGTATGCACCTACGTGATGAGCCAGAGTGACTGGCTGTGCTTTCTGGAGATGAGTGAAGCCCGGCATATATGTGTGAACATTTTCTTCCATAATCTTCTGAAGTGCTTCGAGAAGTTTTTTTACCAGTTCATCTGTCTCGTCGATTTCGTCTCTGACATAGAGTTTCATGTCCAGAGCTACCTGGTCATTACGGCTTCTTCCTGTGTGAAGCTTCTTGCCTGCATCACCGATTCGGTCGATGAGGTTTGCTTCTACGAAGCTGTGGATATCTTCATATTCGGATGTGATTTCAAGTTTGCCTGATTTTACATCTGCAAGGATTCCGTCAAGTCCTGCTTCGATCTGATCTTTTTCTTCTGCTGTCAGGATTCCCTGTTTGGCGAGCATTGCTACGTGTGCTTTGCTGCCTCTGATGTCCTGTTCGTAGAATTTCTGGTCAAAGGAGATTGATGCGTTGAAGTTATATACAAGTTTGTCTGTTTCTTTTGTGAAACGTCCGCCCCAAAGCTGTGCCATTGTGTTATTCCTCGTTTCTTCTTATTTTTGTATTGTTGCTTTTACGTGTTAGTGTAACATATTTTTCTGAGCTTGCAAAGTAGTTAGTTGTGATTCCTGTTCTCTGCTTCTCTCCGGGAATAGACACATCCGCAGTAGTTCTGGCGGTAGAGATCGTATTCGTGTGAGAGTTCGATGGAACGTTTGTAGCCGTTCTTTTTCTTAAAGTCGGATGGAAGGTGCTGAACATGATAAATTTCTGCCAGTTCTTCTCCGATTTCGTTGATCTTGGCTGCGTTTTTCAGCGGGCTGATAGAAAGAGTGGTTGTAAAATAGTCATAGCCGCCTTCTTCTGCCAGTTTCGCAGCTTCTTCCATACGCAGGCGGTAGCATTTAAAGCAGCGTTCGCCGCCTTCAGGCACATCTTCCATTCCTTTTGCCATCTGGAAAAATTCCTGCGGGTCATAGTATCCTTCTACCAGTTTGACAGGGTAAATAAATTCCATGGAATTTACCAGACGTGTGATTTCATGTACTCGTTTCCGATATTCTTCTTCCGGATAGATATTGGGGTTGTAGTAGAATACTGTGATGTTGAAATATTTTGACAGATATTCCAGTACATAACTGCTGCATGGGGCACAGCAGCTATGGAGAAACAGGCTCGGGACTTTGTTGTCTTTTTGCGCCTGATCTATGAGTTTTTCCAGTTCTTTTTGATAGTTTCGCTTATTCAATCGTGTTGTTACATCCTTTCTGTATCTTCACAAATGCTTTTTTATTATCATCTTTTATAAGATGCAAAACAAATTCAGGCATTCTCCATTGCATCTTCGTAATGATGTGTTTTTTTCGATTTTCTGCATTCTCCAATTCGTTCACCCATTTTTACAATGGTCTCATATCCCTCTTCTGTATTCTCGATCAGATCGTAGTCGATGCGGACTTTTCCCGGTTGAATAAGAAGGATGACTGTGGAGCCGCCGAATTCGAAGCTGCCTTTTTCCTGGCCTTTTTTTACATCGGCCGGATTTTTATGGAGGTTGGTGATTTTTCCTACCATCATGGCTCCTACTTCCATCATGAGAATGGTTCCGAATTGTTCTGTTTTCAACAGAGTGTATTCTCTGGCGTTTTCTTTGTAGATGGGATATACGTCATTTGCTACAGGATTTACTGTGTGGAACACTCCGGGCAGATTTATGTTCACAGATTTCCTGGCATCTGCCGGATAGCAATAGTGATGATAATCGTCCACTGTCAGCCGGAAAATGAGCGCATAACCGCCGGTATATCTCTCAGCAAGTGCCTCGTTTTTCAGGAGCTGACCTACTGTATACTCTGTGTCTTTAATACTGAACCGGGAACCTGAACTGATTCTGTGTACGGAGAGTTTTCCATCGCAGGGACTGATCAGGATGTTTTCACGCATATCGATCGGGCGTTCTTCTTTCCGGATGCGCCTTATAAAGAAATCATTCCATGAAGAGAAGTTCTGTTTTTCGTAAATACTCAGGTCGATTTTGTTATTTTTTACAAAATCTGGCACAAATCTGGCAGAGAACCGGGTGTTAAGCAGGACTCCTGCTGCTTTTGACACGAAAGGTCTGATCAGGAGTTTCAGGCAGAGTTTTCCGCCGCGGTCATTATACAAATGTCTCAGGAATTTATCCTGATCATTTTCTTCAATGGTAATGTTTCCTTTTCTGTCAATATACTTCATTCGTATCTTCCTCCATAAAAAAGTTCGTTACTCTCCGATTTCTTCCCGGTAACAAAAACATTTCATAAAAGTATGACCGCAGCATCCCTGTTTCTCGGGACCACTGCGGTCAGTCAACAGTTGTATTCATTTTATATCAAACGGAACATCTTCGCAAGTGCAAGTGCCACAACTGCAACAAGCAGAACACGTACCGGGTTCTGTGGTTTCTTTACCTTGATATTAAGGATAAAAAGCAGGCCCACAATGATCACAGCAATATGTATCACGATCAGGAAATAAAGTCCGCAGTATCTTCTCATTAAATAAAGAAACGGCAGGATGATCGCCATGGATGTGATCGGCAGTCCCTGATAATACTGTCTGTTCTCAGAGGTTTCATTCTGTCTCTTTGTTTCCGTGACATTGAAGTATGCAAGCCGGATGACAGATGCTACACTGTAGAAGATCAGTGCTGCAACTCCTGCCGGAGTATTGACGCCCAGACAGTAACAGATCATTGCCGGAAAAATCCCGAAGCAGACTACATCACAGAGGGAATCGATCTGAATCCCGAAACTCTTCTCATCATCTGTACGGTTTTTCTTTGTTCTGGCTATTTTTCCGTCAAACATATCGCATAAACCGGAAAGTGCCAGACAGAAAATAGCAATCCGAAAATCTCCTTCCAGTGCTCTGGTAATTCCAAATACTGATATTCCAAGGCTGATATAGGTTAGCACTACCGTATAGTCATAAATTCCTAATAACATAATTTTCTCCCTACTCCTCTTCTTGTTCTTTTCTTCCTATTATAAGATGTGCCACGCAGGTCATCGCTGCACTGATAAGCATCTGTGCATAATAGGAAATTCCTCTGCTGAGCAGCATTGCAGGAAGTAATGACTCTCCGAAAACCGGTGCAAACATCACCAGATAAAGAGATTCACTGATTCCCATTCCTCCGGGTAAAGGCAGCATATCAACAGAGACAGATATGACAGACTGCAAAATCGTAAGGGTTATGATGGAATATCCATGAAATCCCAGCGAACGGTATACCCAGTATGTAACTGTAAATAACAAAATTCTCTGCACCATAGTGATCAGGAACACTTTCAGGATCATCAGCTTATGGCTCGCCCAGAAAGCTGCTGTCTCATGGTACTGATCCATGGACGCTTCCAGTTTCTCAAGTCTGGCTTTCTTTGGCTTGAGAAAGCGGAAATGCTCGATAAGCTTCAGACCTTTTACCATGATCCATTTCGCCAGTCCCGGCGCAAACACAAGGATCATCATAAAGATAACACAGAAAATATTCAGACCCACGCCCAGGTAAAATACCCACATGTACTGGCCAAGATATCCCTCCAGAAATCCTCTGCCCAAAAGCCAGATTGCAATTCCGATCACCACCAGAACTGCTTTATAGGTAATGGTGACGATCATCAGAACCAGTGTAGTGACAGGAATCGGAAGTTTGTCTTTTTTCATAAAATAAATCTGCATGGCTGTCCGCCGGATGCAGACGGGGTGATGCAGCTGAAAAAAAATCCCACAAAAGAATACAGGGCGCAATGTCCTATCTTTACTTTTGCACCAAGAGTCCTCATCATATAGAAGATGATCACGGACTCCCCAAGTATGAACAGCACCACGCAGGCCACACTGATCAGTAAGTAAACCGGTTCTGCCTGCCGCACTGTATGAATAATCTCTCCCAGATCCTCTCCCCTGAATACCATATATACAGTCAGGGAAAATACAAGGATCAGAAAGATGGTGTTAAATATCGCTTTCTTTTTGTTTCTCATTTGTTTACACTTTCTTATACAGTTTTTACAACATTCGTCTGGTTTCTATACCTGATTTCTGTATGTCCGGGTATCCTGACATATCTCAGCCAAAAATACTATAGTTTATCTATTATATCATACCCTGACTTTCCTGCATATCATAAATTATAAAATTATAAGATATCCGGGCAAAAATTTTTGTGCCCGTCATCATTATAGCCTGAATATGGAGGTATCTGTATGAAACCACTGCTGGAAATTACAGATGTCTGTCTCTCCTACCACAGTTTATCGGGGGAAACCCCTGCCCTTTCTCATATATCCTTTGAAGTGATGCCAGGTGAATTTCTGGCTGTTGTCGGACCGTCCGGATGCGGAAAGTCTACTCTGCTGAATCTGATCTGCGGGCTCATCCGGCCGGAACAGGGACAGATTCTTCTTGATGGCAGACCGGTCATCTCCGGAGACTGCCGGATCGGATATATGCTGCAGAAGGATCATCTGCTGGAGTGGCGGACGATTTATAAAAATGTTCTTCTCGGTCTGGAGATCCGCAGGGAACTCACTGCCGAAAAACTTGCTTATGTAGATCAGCTTCTCCTGGATTACGGTTTGGACAAATTCCGTTCTGCGCATCCGTCTGAATTATCCGGAGGAATGCGTCAGAGAGCCGCCCTGATCCGTACTCTCGCATTGAAGCCGGAACTTCTTTTGCTTGATGAACCTTTCTCCGCACTCGACTATCAGACCCGCCTCAATGTCAGTGATGATATCGGCAGGATTCTGCGTCAGGAAAAAAAGACTGCAATCCTTGTCACACATGATATTTCGGAAGCGATCAGCATGGCAGACCGGGTTATTATTCTTTCCCCCCGGCCTGCCATTGTTCATAAAATCGTACCCATCTGTCTGAATCTGGAAAACCGAACTCCAATGGCTTCCAGAAACACCCCGGATTTTAAATCTTATTTTAATCTTATCTGGAAGGAGCTGAATCATGATGCCTGAAGTTTCTTATCATCAACAACAATATATCCGTCATCAGAAAAAAGAAAAGAAGCTGGTTCTTTTTTTGCAGATCTTTATCCTTCTTCTCTTTCTGGTTCTGTGGGAAATCTCTGCCAGAACCGGACTGATCGATTCTTTTATCTTCAGCAGTCCGATGATGATCTGGCACAGTTTCTGCAGTATGTGCAGAGACGGCTCTGTTTTCCCTCATCTCTCAGTGACAATTACGGAAACGCTGGTCAGTTTTCTGTTTGTTGTGATTCTGGGTGCAGGAATGGCAGTTCTTCTGTGGACCTGTCCCAGACTTGCAAAGATCACGGAACCCTATCTTGTAGTTCTGAACAGTCTGCCGAAATCTGCGCTGGCACCTTTACTTATCGTATGGCTTGGTGCCAATGAACGGACCATTATTGTCTGCGGTATGTCGGTTGCTATCTTTGGGTCCATTCTGAATCTGTATACAGGTTTCAGTGAGGCAGACCCGGAGAAACTGAAACTGATCGAAACGCTGGGTGGCGGAAAGAAAGAAAAACTTATGAAAATTATTCTTCCATCTTCTGTGCCGTTACTGCTCAGCGTCATGAAAGTAAACATTGGTCTGTGTCTGGTCGGTGTCATCATAGGAGAATTTATCGGTGCCAGGAAAGGACTTGGCTATCTGATCATCTACTCCAGCCAGACCTTTAAACTTACCTGGGTCCTGATGTCCATTATTATTCTGTGCATCATCGCCATCATCCTGTATGGCCTCCTCGGGCTGATTGAAAAGCGTGCCCGCAGATAGTTGTTATTTTTTTAACCGCTATCTTTTATAACGAAACGATTTCGAAAATGGATTCAAGGTCTGGAAAAATTTTTACTGTAAAAAATAAGCCCGGAAAGTCATAGAGTTCCATTTGACTGGAAACTCCTGAATTTCCGGGTTTTCTCTTGTCTCTGATTACCAGATGATAAAATATATTTCTGGTTCTCAATATTATTTCATATTTGCAAATCGTTCCACGGCTTTTGTGAAGTTTGCGATAGTCTTATCTGCATCTCCATGCTCGATTCCATCGCGGACGCAATGCTGAATATGTCCCTCCAGAACTACCTGTCCTGCTTTATGCAGTGCTGATTTCGCTGCATTTATCTGTGAAAGGATATCCTCACATGGAACATCTTCATCGATCATACGGTCAATCGCCTGCACCTGTCCGATGATCTTTCTTAATCGTCTATGCAGATTGCCAGAATCCATACACTGTTTCAAATTAACACCTCCTAGTACCATTGCTGATATGAATCACCTCAATATAACGATGGGATTCATACCCGTATCTGTATACAGGAATTATCTATGAAAGGATTCTTTTTGTCAAGTAAACTTCTCTATCCTTCTTTCTCTTTTCCATTATTTACTGATTTTTTATCTTTGGTTATTTCTTCATCATATGATCTTTATCCAGAATGCCCGGTTCTGTCATGTGTACCGGATCGAGGATCTGATTGAGTTCTTCTTCATCCATCAGGTTTTCTTCCAGGATCAGGCTGCGAACCGGTTCGCCTGTTTTGATGGCTTTCTTGGCAATTTCCGCTGCCTTCTGGTATCCTACATGAGGATTGATCGCTGTAATGATACCCACACTGTTCTCAACCAGTTCACGGCATCTTTCTTCATTTGCCGTAATACCTGTGATGCAGTTATCAACCAGAGTTTCCACTGCATACGCCAGCGTATCAATCGACTGGAACATGCAGTAAAAAATAATCGGTTCAAATGCATTCAGTTCGAGCTGTCCGGCTTCTGCTGCCATTGTGATGGTCACATCATTTCCGATCACATTAAACGCAACCTGATTGACTACCTCAGGAATTACCGGATTTACTTTTCCCGGCATGATCGAAGAACCATTCTGCTTCGCCGGAAGATTGATTTCTCCAAAACCGGCACGCGGACCGGAAGACATCAGTCTGAGATCATTTGATATCTTTGAAAGAGTCACCGCACATGCCTTTACAGCACCTGACACAGCCACAAAAGAATCCAGATTCTGAGTAGAATCAATCAGATCAAATGCCTGAATAAAATCCATACCGGAAATCTCTGTCAGATTCGGAACAATTCTTCTCATATACATTTCATCTGCATTAATTCCTGTTCCGATGGCAGTTCCACCCATGTTCAACGCCCGCATCTCATCCATGGCTTTTTCCATACGATTGATATCACGCATGATTGCAACCGAATATGCCTTAAATTCCTGTCCCAGTCTGATCGGAACCGCATCCTGCATCTGGGTACGTCCCATTTTGATCACATGGTCAAACTCCTGCGCTTTATCGTTCAACGCTTTATGAAGGCGGAGAAGCTGCGCTTTCAGATTTTTCAGAAGACGCAGGGATGTCATCTTTCCTGCTGTCGGGATCACATCATTCGTAGACTGTCCACAGTTTACATCATCATTCGGATGAACAATAGAGTAATCTCCTTTCTGCCCGCCCAGAATCTCGATTGCACGGTTTGCGATAACCTCGTTCGCATTCATATTCAGAGAAGTTCCGGCACCACCCTGAATAGGGTCCACAATAAATTCATCATGAAACTTACCCTCAATAATTTCATCACAGGCCTTTACGATTGCCTGTGCCTTTTTCTTATCCAGAAGCCCTACCTCACAGTTTGTAACCGCTGCCGCCTTCTTAATATAAGCCAGACTGTTAATGATCTCAGGATGCATGTTCAGCCCTGTAATGTGAAAGTTCTCTGCCGCGCGCAATGACTGCACCCCATAATATACGTCCTTCGGAACATCTTTTGCCCCGATGGAATCCCTCTCTATACGATAATCCGCTCTTTTCTTATCATTCATTTTATGATCCATTTCGTAAATCCCCCGATTTTTTAATCCGGAAAACAATTACCATTCACAGCAGCAGAAAACATCTTTTGTTTTCTCACTGTATTACTGTTTTCCTGTTGCCCTTATTATAGGTATCTGCTACAATATAATCAAATACATATATTGTTATAAATAATATACTTTTAAAATTATATTATTGCTATAGAACCGTCAGGCGGATATTCGCAATTGAATCAGAGAACTTACCTGATTTTAGTCAAACGAAGTCAGGCGGATATTCGCAATCCGCTTTGCTACGCGGCTCTACACCAAATAAGTCCACATTGAAAGGAACCTACTCTATGTTTCAGGGAATGGAATATGTCTACGAAGTATATAAAGAAAAAAGTTTTTCAAAAGCAGCCGCCAGTCTTTTTATCTCTCAGCCCTCTCTCAGTGCCAATGTAAAAAGAATCGAAAAACGCATCGGCTGTCCGATTTTTGACCGCAGCACCAAACCTCTCCAGTTAACTGAATGCGGTCGGAAATATATCGAATCCGTAGAGCAGATCATGGAAATTGAAAAGAATTTCAGAGATTTTATCCGGGACTGGGGCGAGTTGAAAACCGGAACCCTCAACATCGGAGGCAGCAACTTCTTCTCCTCCTGGGTACTGCCACCCCTGATCGCAGATTTTTCCAGAAAATATCCCTTTATAAAAATCTCTCTTGTAGAAGAAAGCACTGCCAATCTCTCCCAGCTTCTCCAGACCGGAAAACTGGACTTTATGATCGACAACTGCATTCTTGATGAACGCACCTTTGACCATACTATTTACCAGAAAGAACAGCTCCTTCTGGTCGTCCCGAAAAGTTTTCCAGTAAATCAGGAACTCACGGATTATCAGATTCCCATCGAAAAAATCCGTGACAAAAGTTACCTTTCTGAACAGATCCCTGCTGTTCCTATCAGCAAATTTACATCAGAACCTTTCATCTTCCTGAAAAACGATAATGATACCGGAAAACGCGCTTTCAATATCTGTCAGGAAAATCATTTTTCCCCGGACATAGCCTTCCAGTTAGACCAGCAGATGACTGCCTATAACATCACCTGCTCCGGAATGGGAATTACTTTTATCGGAGACATGCTCCTCTCACTCGTACCAATAAACCCAGAGCTTGTCTTTTACAGACTCCCCGGAAATACTGGCAACAGAAATGTATATTTTTACTGGAAAAAAGGACGCTACCTCAGCCGGGTCATGAATGAATTCCTGAAGATGCTCCAACTATAATCAAGATCTGTGAGTATGACATAAAAAATCCGGATGAATATCCCCAAAAAAGATACTCATCCGGATTCTGTCACCTATCAGTCAGCACCATGTTTTCTACACATTTTCCTGCCTGTTTTTTACATATTTTTCAGGTACTCTTTTAAATATTTCTTTCACACATTCCCAGAAACGCCTTATGGATCTCATCACTCTCATCCAGTTCCGGGTGAAATGCCAGAGCAAGCTGGTTTTTATACTTCACAGCCACAATCCTGTCCTCTACTGTCGCAAGAACCTGCACACCTTTTTCCGTACCCGCTTCTGCCACATACGGCGCACGGATAAATGTCATCGGAACCTCTCCGATTCCTTCCACAACAGCCTCTGTATGAAAACTTCCAAGCTGTCTTCCGTAGGCATTACGCTTTACAGTCACAGGCATTGTCTGCAGATGTCCCTGCTCTCCGCCTTCCAGATTCTCTGCCAGCAGGATCATTCCGGCACAGGTAGCCAGGACAGGCATTCCATTCTCTATCCAGGATTTCACAGTATCGAACATTCCCAGTTCTCTGAGAAGTTTTCCCTGCACCGTACTCTCGCCTCCCGGAAGCACCAGGCCATCATAATGCTGTGCAAAATCCTCCGCCTTCCTGAGTTCCACACAGGATACTCCCAGCTTTTCAAGCTTCTTCTCATGTTCAATAAATGCACCCTGCACTGCCAAAACCGCAATCGTCATTATTTACCTCTTTCTGCCATCAGAATCTGGATCTCACTTTCGTTAATGCCAACCATGGCCTCTCCCAGATCTTCTGATAACTCTGCGATCATCTTCGCATCTGTATAGTTTGTAACCGCTTTCACGATTGCATTTGCTCTCTTTGCCGGATTTCCGGACTTAAAAATACCGGAACCAACAAACACACCTTCTGCGCCAAGCTGCATCATCAGAGCCGCATCTGCCGGAGTCGCAACACCACCTGCCGCAAAGTTTACAACCGGAAGTTTTCCATTCTTATGTACATATTCAACCAGTTCATACGGTACCTGGAACTGCTTTGCAGCTTCGAAAAGTTCATCTTCTCTCATGCTTGTAAGCTGTGCGATCGCACTGTTCATCTTACGCATATGGCGAACCGCCTGCACGATATCTCCGGTTCCAGGTTCTCCCTTTGTACGGATCATGGAAGCACCCTCATTGATTCTTCTCAGTGCCTCTCCCAGATCCTTCGCACCGCATACAAACGGAACTTTGAAATTTCTCTTATTAATATGGTAAACATCATCCGCAGGAGATAAAACTTCACTCTCATCGATATAATCAATTTCAATTGCTTCCAGCACCTGCGCCTCCACAAAATGGCCAATTCTGCACTTCGCCATAACCGGAATGGAAACTGCATTCTGGATTCCCTGGATCATCTTCGGATCACTCATTCTGGAAACTCCGCCTGCTGCACGGATATCTGCCGGAATGCGCTCCAGAGCCATAACTGCACACGCACCTGCTGCCTCTGCGATCTTCGCCTGCTCCGGTGTGGTAACATCCATGATAACACCACCCTTTAACATCTGTGCAAGCTGCTTATTTAATTCATATCTGTTTTCCATGTGAAAATCCTCCTGTCTTTCATTTACTTCTGATTCTTTTTCTGATTTTCTTTCCCCTCGAAAGTCCATATTTCCAAATCCTGCCATCTTTCCCTTACAAAAAAGAAATCACGGAATCCTTATTTTCTTCTGTACGAATCAGCATGGACAGAGTATAATGCAAATGTGATTATATTTAAATTGTCAAATCAAATATATTCAGTAAGGTCAGATTGGAGAAACTATCACAGATGATTACCTACAATTTCACAAATACAGGGTCAGATTCCCTTTACGAATATTTATATAAATGCATCAAAAACGACATATTACAGGGAAATATCAGGCCCGGAGAGAAATTACCGTCCAAACGCTCTTTTGCAAAAAATCTGGGTATAAGCGTGATCACAGTGGAAAACGCCTATGAACAGCTTATCGCAGAAGGATACATCTATTCCATGCCAAAAAGAGGATTCTATGTCACGGATTTCAAGAAAGCCATAGAGATTGAAAAGAAAAGTATCACAAAAGAAATCGTTTCTCTCACAGGCGGAGATTCCGGATACCTGGCTGATTTTTCCAGTAACCAAACACAGTCTGAACTTTTTCCCTTCACAATCTGGACAAAAATGGTCCGTGAAGTATTAAACGAAAATCAGATGCAGCTTATGACCAATCCCCCATGCGGCGGAATCCTCTTCCTCCGTGAGGCAATCGCCACCTACCTGAAAGAATTTCGCGGAATGACTGTTCTGCCCGAACAGATCATTGTCGGAGCCGGTACTGAATACCTCTACGGACTCCTGATTCAGCTTTTCGGCAAAGATAAAATCTATGCTGTGGAAAATCCCGGATATCGCAAAATCCCCCAGATCTACAAAAGCTGGCAGGTACCGTGTGAGTACATTAACATGGACAGCGGCGGTGTAAAAGTCTCCGAACTGGAAGAAAAAAAGGCAGATATCGTCCATATCTCCCCTTCCCATCACTATCCGACCGGAATCGTCATGCCGATCAGCAGACGCTATGAACTTCTCGGCTGGGCTTCCAAAAATGAAAACCACTACATCATCGAAGATGACTACGACAGCGAACTCCGTCTGAGCGGACAGCCCATCCCCACCCTCCAGAGTATTGATGTCTCCGATAAAGTCATCTACATGAACACCTTTACCAAAACACTCTCCTCCACGGTCCGTATCAGCTACATGGTCCTGCCCGGGCAGCTTCTGGACGAATTTTACAAAAAACTCTCCTTCTACTCCTGTACTGTTTCCAACTTCGAACAATACACCCTGGCAAAATTTATTCAGGAAGGTTATTTCGAGAAACATATCAACAGACTGAGAAATTACTATCACTCCAAACGCGATACCCTGATCACTGCCATCCGCAGCAGCCGCTTAAACGAGTCCGTCACCATCTCAGGAGAAGAAGCAGGTGTCCATTTCCTCATGGAGATCAACACCTCCCAGCCGGAAGAAACCCTGATCCAGTCCGCACTCACCCAGGGAATCCGCCTCTCCCCCCTCTCAGCCTACTACCACATCCCCCAGGAGGCCCCGGACAACGTATACATTATGAATTATTCCTCTATTGAAATAGACAATATCAAAGAAATCATTCAGAAACTGAGCCAGTGCATCTATAGCAATTCCATAAAATACTTTAACTGATCCCATTCATCAGAGTGTGAAGCAACTTACGAACACCACCTGGCTCCATTCAAAATTATAGCAATCCTCGTAAATAATGCATTTAAGACAGTTCAGCAGAGGGTGAAAGACAAGGAAGATATCTGCAGGCGTGCTGACGCACGGCAAAGATATCTGACGCAGGATTTCACCCTCTGATGGACTGTCTTAAGATGCGTTATTTTAAAGGATCGCTATAATTTTACAGAAATCCCCCGTCAAAAAAGGGATGTGATTTGTCTCTCAGGAACCATACCTCTTTTTACTCTTCTCTATTCTTTTTTATTTTTCTCTATTCGCCCAAAACTCTCACTGCTTCTGTAAAGTCCTCGATCAGATCCCGGATATCCTCAATTCCCACACTGATCCGGATTGTATCCTCATAAACACCAGCCTCAGCCATCGCTTCCTCCGTACTGTGAATATAAATTGTAGATGCCGGGTGGATCACCAGGTTCTCACGTCACCGATATTGGTGGCGATCTTCACATATTTCAGATGATTGATCAACTGATAAGCCCGTTCCTTAGAACCGGTACGGATCGTCAGAATTGCTCCGCCCTTACCGCCAAACTGCTCATTCGCAAGTTCTCTGTACGGACTGGATTCCAGCAGCGGATAATTCACAGACACACCCTCCAGCTTCTCCAGTGCCTGCGCAAGCTGGAATGCATTGCCGCATTCTCTCTGCATACGCAGCCCCAGCGTCTCCATTCCAACTACATTCAGATACGCATTCATCGGAGACAGACAGCCGCCCATATTTCTCCAGATTCCATTCCTCAGTTTCACCAGATAAGCAAATTTACCATACTTCCTGTATTCCTTCATTCCCGGATATCTCTCCGGATTCCAGGAAAACTTACCACTGTCAATGATCATTCCACTGATCGCATCCCCGCTTCCGTTGATATATTTAGAAGTAGAATGAACAACCACATCCGCCCCATACTCAATCGGACGGATCAGATACGGTGTCGCCGTAGTGCTGTCCACGATCAGCGGAATCCCCTTCTCATGCAGAAACTCAGAAGTCTCCTTCACATCCATGACATTCAGTGCCGGATTACCGATCAGCTCACCAAACACCACCTTCGTATTCTCCGTGATCAGCGGCTCGATCAGTGCTTTCTCCACTCTGGGAATAAAATTCACCTTAATCCCAAATACCTCCAAATCATGAAGAAGATCCAATGTACCGCCAAACAAGGCGCTCCCCGCGATCACTTCATCCCCACTCTGCAAAATATTCAGCAAGGACAGCGTAACCGCAGACATTCCGGAAGAACAGGCAACCCCTCCGATTCCCCCTTCCAGCTCATTCACTCTTCTCTCAAATGCATCCACTGTAGGATTGGCAATCCTGGAATATGCAAAACCCGGTGCCCTGTTCTGGAAAACCTTCTCCAGCTGCTCCGATGACTCATACGCAAACGCATTCGCAAAACTGACCGGAGGTACTGTCGAACCATTCGCATAACTGTCCACTGCTGTTCCATGTAATAATTTAGTCTGAAATTCCATAGTCCTAATTCCCTTCATATGTTTTAATATATAAATAGCCCCTGAGTATCATTCCCTGGGTATCATGTCCTGAAATTATTCATATTTTTCCTATCATTTTTATATGAATAGAAGTATAACTACTTTTCCAAAAAATGTCAACAAAATTTATTTCCATTCTCAACTCAAAAAAATCGCCAGAATATTTTTTAAAAATTCTCTGAAAACCATAGAAAATTCTCACATTATCTGATAAAATCAAATTAGCAATTTACTATAAATTCCGCATATGATTGATACATCAGATAAAGGAGGATTTCATAATGAGAAAAGGAAAAAAACATCTGAAAAAAGCAACCGCCCTCTGCGCAGCAGCCATCCTTACTGCCACAGCAGCCCCTTCCGCCGCTTACGCAGCCGACTCCTACGCAGACACCGAAAAAGCAAACTGGGCAGAATCCGTAAAAAATTTCACAGATTCCTACGCAGACACCCTGAACCAGTACGACACCCTCCTCTCCGGAACCACCTCCGACATCACCCTGAAACTGGAAGATTCCGGCCGCTCCCTGCTCGGCTTCATCGCCCCGTTCGATGTCTCCTGGCTGAACGACATCACCTTCACAACAGATGTCACCGTAAAAGACGGTCAGGAAGGTGTCCTTATGAAAGCACTTTTAAACGGCACCCAGATCTGTACCATCGAATACTATCTGGATTCCGAATCCCAGGATGTCTATATGCGTATCCCGGAACTTTCCGACAAATACTTCAAAACCAACCTCCAGGATGCCGCAGATGCCCAGTCCGCAGCCATCGAAGAAGCCGAATCTTCCCTTTCCGATGACTCTGCCGCATCTGCCATCACAGACAAAGTTCTGAATTCCGGCACCTACACCTGGAGCACAAACCTCTCTCTCGCCATGATGTCAGACTTCACCGGACTTTTACCGGAAGCCTCCGTTGTAGAAGAACTCCTGAACAGATACTCCACCCTCGTCTTCGACAACATGAACGAGCAGGACAGCACCACCGAAACTCTGACCGCCCAGGGCATCAGCGAAGACTGCACCGTATATGAAGCCCGGATTTCCCAGGACGATGCCTTAAAAATGGCAACCGCTATCCTCGAATCCGCAAAATCCGACAAAGAAATCGAAGGCATCCTCGAAACCTGGAGCCAGAAACTTCCGGACAGCGAAGGACTCTACGACAAATTCTTAAGTTCCGTAGAATCCGGCCTCGCCTCCCTGAAAGAAGCAGATACTTCCGATGACTCCGAAACCTCAGATGAGGCTGACGACTACATCACCTCCAGAATCTGGGTAAACGCAGACGGCCAGATCGCAGGACGTGAACTTTCCGTCCACTCAGACGGAACCGAATCTCCGGTCATCACCTGGCAGATGCCAAAATCAGATTCCGGTTTCGGATATCTCCTCTCCTACAAAGATTCCGATAACGGCGAATTTGCCCTCACAGGAAGCGGCACCATTGACGGCGATCTCCTGAACGGAACCTACCAGTTCAGCGCAGACGGAACTCCTTACGCCAACATTGAGCTGAAAGATTACGACACTGCTTCTGCAAAAAAAGGCGACCTCAACGGAAATTATACCATTACACTGATTTCTTCCGATGAAAACGACTCCATGGCTGCGCTTGCAAACTTCGCCCTGATCATGGACCTGACATCCGCAGATACCTCCGGTTCCATTGATCTTTCCATTACCAGCGCAGGCAGCACCCTCGGAACACTCAGTATCACCTCCGAACCAGGCGATGGCGTTGAAATTCCGGATCTGACATCCATCACTGATGCCTACGACGTCACTGATGAAGATGCTATGACAGAATATGCTTCCGGTCTCGATTTCACTGCACTGATGAGCAGCCTCACAGACGCAGGAGTTCCTGACGAAGTGATCACCTACATCCTCAGTGGCGGAAGTTCTGCCGGGGATGGAACTTCTGTAACCATCAACGAAGATACAGACAGTGAAACCGCTTCCGACAGTCTCGAATCAGACACAGAAGAAGCCACTTCCGACGCCGCATAAGATTACTACTACAGATTCAGCCACCTCTCGTTGTATCATGTATCATATATCATAAATACATCAGGAAACAGCCTGGTATTTCCCGTTTGATCTCACAGGAAATATCAGGCTGTCAAACGCTGTGAGCAAATGACTCAGGGACATCCTGTTTCATCATTCACAAAAATCAAAAATAATCAGATGAGGAAATCAAAGCAATGAAAACTACAGCAGATCTCGGAAAAGATTCCGTACGTTCTCTGGTACTCAAACTTGCGCTTCCTGCCATGGTCGCGCAGTTTGTCAATGTACTTTACAGCATCATCGACCGCATGTACATCGGTCACATCGCAGGAGACGGCGCCCTGGCACTGGCAGGCGCCGGTGTCTGCGGACCCATTGTCACTTTACTGACCTCCTTCGGCACCCTTGTAGGGCTCGGAGGCTCCATCACCATGGGAATCCGCATGGGCGAAAAAAATACTAAAAAAGCAGAGCAGGTACTGGCAAATTCTTTTCTCATGCTCAGTATCTTCTCTGTCCTTCTGACCGTCAGTTTTCTCCTGTTAAAGAGCAGACTGCTTATGTGCTTCGGAGCAAGTGAAACAACCTTTCCCTACGCCAACACCTACCTGACCATCTACACAGCCGGAACTTTTTTCGCACTGATGGCTACCGGTTTAAACTACTTTATCAACTGTCAGGGATTCGCCTTTATGGGAATGTTTACCGTACTGATCGGCGCAGGCTGCAACATCGTTCTGGACCCGGTCTTTATTTTTGGATTCCACCTCGGTATCGCAGGTGCCGCCGTAGCTACCGTTATTTCACAGATCATCTCCTGTGCCTTCGCCATGAGCTTTCTCTTTGGCAGAAAAGTCCCGGTCCGTATCACCTTTGGGCAATATGATCTGAAACTGATGCTCAGAATCCTCTATCTTGGATTCTCCCCGTTTCTGATCCTGGCAACGGACAGCCTGATCCTGATCATCATGAACACCGTTCTTCAGAAATACGGCGGTGCCTCACAGGGTGATATGCTCATTACCTGCGCAACCATCGCCCAGAGTTACATGCTCCTGATCACTTCTCCGATGCTTGGGATCAGCGGTGGAACACAGGCTATTTTAAGCTACAACTACGGAGCGCGGCGGGCTGACCGGGTAAAAAAAGCAGAAAAGAACATTCTGGGGCTGATGCTTATCTTTACCACCATCATGTTCCTTTTATCCCGGCTGGTTTCCCGGTTCTTTGTTCTTTTATTTACTTCAGATCCGCAGTATACCGATTTCTCTGTCTGGGCGATCCGCACCTATACGATAATGATCATTCCTCTGAGTTTCCAGTATGTCTTCGTGGACGGTCTGACTGCTCTGGAGCGCCCGAAAACTGCACTGGCACTCTCTGTAACCAGAAAAAGCCTTTTTGTATTGAGTGCAGTCCTCCTGCCGTACTTCTTCGAAGCAAAAACTGCATTTTTCGCAGAACCACTTTCCGATGGTATCTGTTCTGTGCTTTCCACAGTCGTATTCCTGCTGATCATCAACCGGCACCTCGCTGCACGCTGCCAGACAGCCTGAGACATCCCGCACTCAAAAACCATCCTACACAAAAATCCCCGATTCTGTTCTGCCTCATCAGCAGTACACAGAACCGGGGATTTCTTTCTATTCACTATTTATTTTCTTCTTCCTGTCAAAGGAACATCCTCTTTATCGCTTATTACTTTTCACAATAGCACCTTAGAGTTGTCTGATCCGTTGAAATCAAACCCGAAGCAGACGATTCCAGTAATATTTAATTCCACCAGCTACCACCAGTGCAGTTACCAGCTCACAGATCCAGAACGCATTCCATACTGCTCCTGCACCTGCAAAAGAACTCAGCACATACGCAGCCGGAATGATCACGATAATATATCGAAGCAGCGAGATCACCAGTGACTGGGTTCCTTTTCCCAGACCTTCCAGTGCCCCGGAAGCCGTAACAGAAACTGCAGAAGGAATAAATCCGATACTGATAATCCGCAGTGCGGAAGCACCCAGACGCACCGTTTCCGGATTCTCTGTAAACAGACTCATCAGCGGACCGGATGCCGCGAAACAGATGATCGTTCCGGCCAGCATGATCAGACCATTCAGGCAGAGAGAAAGTCCGAATATCTTTTTCACACGTTTTGTCTCTCCTGCACCGTAGTTATAGCCCATCAGCGGACGCATTCCCTGCACAATACCACTTGCAGGCAGATACAGGAATGTCTGCAGCTTATAATAAATTCCCAGAACCACAACGTAGCTTCCGGAGAATGCAGAAAGAATCTGGTTCAGGAAGGAAATCAGTACAGATGGCAGTGCAATGTTTAATACCGCCGGAATCCCTACCATATATAATTTCGCGTCAATATTTTTATCCAGTTTCAGATATTTTCTTCCCAGTTCCACCGGAAGCTCATATTTCTTATATGCCACCAGATAAACCACAACTGTAAACACCTGTCCAAGTCCCGTAGCCAGCGCCGCTCCCCGGATACCCATTTTCGGGAAAAATCCTACACCAAAGATCAGCAACGGGTCCAGAATAATATTGGAAATACATCCCACCAGCAGGCTGACCATCGTAATTTTCATCAGTCCGACTGCCTGGAAAATTTTCTCAAAAGACAGGCTGACCATAATGATCACGGAAAAAGAAAACGCGATCGTAGAATACTGTGTTCCCAGTGAGATCACATCCTGCTCCTGCGTAAACATTCGTAAGAACACCGGCATAAACGGAATACAGAGAATCATCATGACCACTCCGTGTAAAATATTAAACAGCATCCCATGTGTCGCCGCAATATTCGCATTCTTAAGGTTCTTTGCTCCAAGCTGATAAGAAATCTGCACATTGATTCCGATTCCGAAACCGATTGCGATCGCATTGATAAAGTTCTGCACCGGATATACCAGAGACAGTGCCGTCATCGCCTGTTCACTGATCTTTGCCACAAAAAAGCTGTCCACGATATTGTACAGTGAATTTACCAGCATGGACAATACCATTGGCATCGCCATGGAAGCCAGCAGCGGCAGCACCGGTTTTTCCTTCATAAACGTGTTGTTCATGTGTTATCGCCTCCTTCTTTTATAAGTTCTTTTCGTTGTTTTTTCGTTACTGTTATTTCATTACCTTTTATTCGGCGCAAAAAAACACCACACAATCATCAGCACAGTTCTGTACGATAATTGTGTGGCGAAAAAAGTTTCTGTTCTTTACAGAGACTGAAAAATCCACACCAGTTTTGGTGTGATAAACATATCATAAATTACAATTATCTGTCAAGTCCGGTTTTTCGGAACCGGCAGGCAGCATTCTGTCATTGTTACGGTTCCCCCGTGCCCGATAATCTGTCATCTTTCCGGAAACAGCACAGCTTACAGATATCTGTTACGGTTCATTTCCTGTACAATAACTCTCAATCCATTTCACCGCATTCTCCTGATCCGGTGCTGTCACAGGTACGGCGATACACATCGGCTCATAATTTACTCCCAGTTTCTCTGCAAGCTCACTGTCTGTCAGAGTAATATGCGTCTTATCCGTCTGTGTACCGAAAGATGCGAAGGTATCCTCTCCCAGAAGTTCTTCCAGATCTGTAAACGGCTCATTCTGATTCAGATTTGTATAAAGTGCTTCCGGCATGACCATCACGTCTATGCTTCCAGCCTGAACCTGTGCGACATAAGCCATCTGTGCAGAATAGTCAAACTCGTCTCCGTCTGCATTGGTCGTAAGGTTTACACCAATATCCACTTTGCTGTAAGGGTCGTCTCCGTAGCCAAGATTCTCCCTGATCTCTTCTTCCAGTGCATCCGTGTCATTTCCAAAAGAATTTACAACCGTTATGGAAAACACAGACTTGATCTTTGCCTGTTCACAATAATCTTTGGCTGCAAATACAAGGGCAATCGCTGCGATCATTCCGAAGATCACCGGCTTATAATACATCCAGATGTATTCCAGCCTCTTTCCCATGCCCATTCCTTTTAACTTTTCCTTTTCAATCAGGCGTCGTTCCTTCTTCGACAGATCCGACTCATTCTTGATCTCCGGATTCAGCACACTTTCGTCATGCTGCACTGTCGCATTTCCTTTCTTCTCCCTCTGTCCTCTGTCCTGATTCTGTTCTGCCATTGTTTCTCCTTTGCACTTTTTTGTATCACTCTATTTTCTGTAGGGTTTGCTGATTACTATACCACATTTTTCTCCTGATGAACAGAATCTGCATCGGAGAAAATCCACAAAAAATATAAAAGTAACCGTGATTCCCAGTACAAGCAGCGGTCTTGTCCAACGGTAGAGCATATTATCACTGACTTTCAGAAAATCTGCCAGTAGTTTCACACAGTCTGCCACTGCCGGGTGGCACAGGTACAGGACAAATGCATATTTTTCTCCTGTTTTCATCAATATCTGCTCTGCCTTTTTCCAAATTCCAGAGATATATATACGACTTATTGTCGCAACACCCATATCTGCTTCCTCTGATCTATTGATTCTGTCTGCATCATCTTCTGTTTCTGTACCAGATTTTCTCTGTCCGCCAGACAAAATAATAAAAACAAACAGACAGATCAACATCACACAGGTCCCCACATAAATCTCTCTCGCATCCTGCCAGTGATATTCTCCTATGCTGATTACAGCCCCCACCACAATTCCTGCTGGCAATATCTTTCCTTCCTGTCTCCATTTTCCTTGACATTCGTGGATCATCTGTCCCAGAAGATAGAAAGGCATTCCTGTGTACAGATAATTGCGATACTCCATGGTATGGTAAAATCCGCCATACATCCTGCATATTTCAGCTCTCCATAATAAAATGCCAAGCAGAACCGGAATACACGCATAAGCCAGTTTTCTCAGATGAAACTTCTCAATAAAGTAATCCAGAACATAACAGTACAGCAATGCCGGAAGGAACCAGAGATGGGCTCTGATCTGCGAAGTGCTGTTATATCTTATAAATTCTTTTATATGCTGGCTTTCAACAGCTTCCTGCATCCGGGAAAAAATACTTTTTTCCTCTATTCCTGTCATCAAAACTTCCCAGATAATGTAAAAAAGCACTGCAATCAGAAACAAGCGTAGAATATGACATATTTTTAAAATTATTTTGTCTGTAATATTTTTTTTCTTTTTTTCATCAGAGTTCTTCGCATTCCCGTGCTTTACATCATATCTCTTTGCATCGCAGCAGTTTACTCCCCGACTTTTCTCAGCATAATAGCAGAAATAACCGGATATCATAAAGAAAAACGGAACTGCAAATCTGGCAATCACCTTTATGATCTGTCCTGTTTCTCCCGGAAATCCCACATGTATGAACACTACAAAGCAGGCTGCTACCGCTTTCACAGCATCCAGATTTTTGTTTCTCATCGATTTCTCACCTGTATCCTATATTTTTATGATTTCTGTCGCTTTTTACCTGCAACCATTCCATAGAATCCTGAAGCGTAGAATCCTGAATCACAGAACCCTGGACCACAGAATCCTAAATCATAGAATCCCGAACCACAGAATCCCGAACCACAGAATCCCGAGTCTTTATCATATCCCTCAGGATCCTGCTGTCAATCATCGCAATCCCGTCCCATACACCCATAACACCCATACACTCAGTAAGATGCCATCAGCCAGCTTTTCTCCACTCTCGCCAGCAGTCTTGCATTGTGATATGCCATGCGCAAAGTCAGGCAGGTGCGTCCCAGATATTTACTTCCATCTGCTGTTTTCATGCAGGCAAGTGCCAGATCCGGTCGTCCGGGATGCCGCAGGCAGATAGGGATCAGAAGCTGAATCGAATGGTTGTAATACTGCGGGATTGCAGTTCTGTAATCTGCTTCCAGCATTCTTCTGGTCTGCCTGAGTGCTCCGTCAAAAAGCTGGAGCCGCATACTGCTCTCCCTCACCTCTTTTGGCAGACGTGCCGCATTCTCCTCATCTCCGAAAATATGGTCATACTGGGGAATCACCGGCAGATTCGTGTCAAATACCAGATCTGAAGGATTTTCCACATAGCTTGCCTTCTCCGGCAGGCTGGTAATTCCTTCCTTTAATAAATAGTACTCCGTGTAAAATCCATCCAGAAACCATGACTGCCTGTCCGGAACCAGATTGGGAATAAAATAGGCATAGATTGGCTGATAATAGCAATTAAAGAGTCCTGTATTAAAAATCGCATAATTTTCTTTTTCCCATACCTTCTTCTCCTCATAGAGGCGTTTAAATGTGTGTTCCAGATATCCTTTCAGGATTCCATTATCTGCTGTGTCAGAAAAACTCCACCGTTCCGGGACCATCCTTGCCAGATTCTGAATCTGACGGTTATAGTCGCCACAGTAGGTAAAATCAAATAAATTCATCAGGGTCCTCCTGTTCCTGCACTTTTTACTGTTCTCTTTATTATATTGTATTTTGGAAAAATTCTGGCAGAACTGCCGGATTATGATTTGTGAGAAAAGTCTGTGTCACTGTCTGCTTTATATTCAGCAGCAAATACATTCAAAGCCTCCGCGGATTCTGACCTTGAAGTGATAACAACTTTTTTCTACTATAGCACAGGTAAAATAAAATAACAAGCATTCCCGCAGTTTTATGCTATAATATTTTCACGATAAGAATTACGTGAACTGCTTTAGCAGCGTAACTCTTCACAGATATCAGTTCAGGGGCAAACTCTTAACGCTGACATCGCTGACATCTTTTCATGACATTTTCGTAATATTAAGAAAGGATTTATTTAGGAATTTATTTATGAACAAAGACGGCTATTACTCCTCCGGCGAATTTGCGCGGATGGCTCATGTGACGCTCCGCACCATCCGCTATTATGATAAACAGGATATTCTGAAACCTTCCTATGTAACAGAATCAGGGGCACGTTTTTATACAGATGAGGATTTCGCCAGACTTTCCCAGATCCTCCTTCTGAAATATCTTGGTTTTTCTCTGGATGATATCCGGGAAATGACCATTGATGATTCGGATTATCACTTTATGGAAAATTCCCTGAATATTCAGCTCAAACTGGTGCGTGACCGAATCGAACAGATGCAGCTTGTGGAAAAAGCCATCCAGGATACCACAGAAGCCATCCGTTCCCGCCATGCGATTGACTGGAGTCAGATGCTGGACCTGATTCACCTGACAGGAATGGAAAAGAGCATGAAAAACCAGTACCAGAACGCTTCCAACATTTCCTCCCGTATCAATCTCCACAGCCTGTACTCTCAGAATCAGCAGGGATGGTTTCCCTGGATTTATGAAAAATGCCAGATCCGTTCCGGTATGAAGATTCTGGAACTTGGATGCGGAGACGGTGCTTTATGGACACAGAATATCCGGTATCTTCCCCGAAAGATCTCCGTGACACTTTCGGATCTCTCCTCAGGAATGCTCCGCGATGCCAGACGTGCCATCGGCCGGAAAGATGAACGATTTTCTTTTGAAGTTTTTAACTGTGCAGACATTCCGTATCCGGATGCTTCTTTTGATCTCGTGATCGCTAATCATCTTCTTTTCTACTGCGAAGATATTCCAACCGTCTGCCGTGAAATCAGACGGGTACTGATTCCCGGCGGCAGACTTGTGTGCAGCACTTATGGAAGCCGCCATATGCAGGAAGTCAGCCAGCTTGTCCAGGATTTTGACAACCGTATCGTTCTGTCCGCAGACCGGCTCTATGAACGTTTTGGAAGAGAAAACGGGGCACAGATCCTTACTCCGTATTTTTCCGGCATTACCTGGGAATCCTATGAAGACTCCCTTCTTGTACCGGACGCAGAACCGTTGATCTCCTACATCCTTTCCTGCCATGGAAATCAGAATCAGTACCTTCTGGACAAATATACCGATTTCCGTGGATTTGTCTCCCGGAAAGTGAAAGGTGGATTCCATATCACCAAGGATGCCGGTATTTTTCTTTGTGAAAAATAACCAAAATTTAAAATTTTTGTAAAAAGTACTTGAAGGTGACCTTAGGTCACCTTTTATAATATGTTTACCAAATGAAACTGGTACCTGTCAGTAAGATACCAGAGCGACCCGTTAACAGTTACTGTTCCCTCTGTTCTCAGTAATACGCTTCACGGGATACTGCCAGCGAACAGTAACTATCAATATTCAAATGAAAAAGGAGAATACGCAATGAAAGGTATTATTTTAGCAGGCGGTTCCGGCACACGCCTTTACCCGCTTACCATGGTAACATCCAAACAGCTTCTGCCAATCTATGATAAACCAATGATCTACTATCCAATGTCTGTACTGATGAATGCAGGAATCCGTGACATTCTGATCATCTCTACTCCGCAGGATACTCCTCGTTTCGAGGAACTTCTCGGTGACGGACATCAGTTTGGTGTTCATCTTACCTATGCCGTACAGCCAAGCCCGGACGGACTTGCTCAGGCATTTATCATCGGTGAGGAATTTATCGGCAATGATACCGTTGCCATGGTTCTCGGTGACAACATTTTCGCGGGACATGGTCTCAAGAAGAGACTCAAAGCTGCCGTACAGAACGCAGAATCCGGCGAAGGTGCTACTGTATTCGGATACTATGTAGATGATCCGGAGAGATTCGGTATCGTAGAATTTGACCACGAAGGCAAAGCGATCTCTATCGAAGAAAAACCGGAACATCCAAAGAGCAATTACTGCGTAACAGGTTTATACTTCTATGACAACCGCGTTGTAGAATATGCAAAAAATCTGAAACCAAGTGCCAGAGGCGAACTTGAGATCACAGATCTCAACCGTATCTATCTGGAAAAAGGTGAATTAAACGTAGAACTTCTCGGCCAGGGATTCACATGGCTGGATACCGGTACACATGAAAGCCTCGTGGAAGCTACCAATTTCGTAAAAACAATGGAAAGCCACCAGCACCGCAAGATCGGATGCCTGGAAGAGATTGCATATCTCAATGGCTGGATCACAAAAGAAGAGGTACTGGAAGTTTATGAAGTACTGAAGAAAAATCAGTATGGTCAGTATCTGAAAGACGTTCTGGATGGCAAATATCTGGATATCCTTCACTGATTGATTCAGAATCAACTTCTGAGCATTTGCCTACAATACTTTTTTCTCTGTAATCTGTCGGCAGTTCTGCCTATGACAGATTACAGCAGAATACTTATATTATTTATAATTTATAAAATCAAAGGAGAATTTCAATGAACATTATCGTAACCGGCGGTGCCGGATTTATCGGAAGTAACTTTATTTTTCACATGTTAAAAAAATACCCGGACTATCGTATTATCTGTCTGGACTGCCTGACATATGCAGGAAACCTTTCCACTCTTGCACCGGTTATGGACAACCCGAATTTCCGTTTTGTAAAAGAAAGCATTACAGACCGTGAAGCAGTTTACAAACTTTTCGAAGAAGAACATCCGGACATGGTTGTAAACTTCGCAGCAGAGAGCCACGTAGACCGTTCCATCGAGAACCCGGAAGTTTTCCTTACCACAAATATCATCGGTACTGCTGTCCTTATGGATGCATGCCGCAAATACGGAATCAAACGTTACCATCAGGTATCCACTGATGAAGTTACGGAGATCTGCCGTTAGACAGACCTGACCTGTTCTTCACAGAGGAAACTCCGATCCACACAAGCAGCCCTTACAGCTCTTCCAAAGCTTCTGCCGACCTTCTGGTACTTGCTTACCACAGAACTTACGGACTGCCTGTATCCATCAGCCGCTGCTCCAACAACTACGGCCCATATCATTTCCCGGAAAAACTGATCCCGTTAATGATCGCCAATGCATTAAATGACAAACCACTTCCGGTATACGGAACAGGTGAAAATGTTCGTGACTGGCTCTATGTAGAAGACCACTGCCGTGCCATTGATCTGATCATCCACAAAGGACGTGTAGGCGAAGTTTACAATGTAGGCGGACACAATGAAATGACAAACATTGATATCGTTAAGATCATCTGCAAAGAACTTGGCAAACCGGAAAGCCTGATCACATACGTTGCAGACCGTAAAGGCCATGATATGCGTTATGCGATCGACCCTACCAAGATCCACAACGAACTTGGATGGTTACCGGAAACCAAATTTGCAGACGGTATCAAGAAAACAATCAAATGGTATCTGGAAAACAGGGAATGGTGGGAAACTATCATCTCCGGCGAATACCAGAACTACTATGAAAAAATGTACGCACACCGCGGGGAGGCATAAATTATGAGAGTTTTTGTAACAGGTGTAGGCGGCCAGCTCGGACATGATGTTATGAATGAACTTGCAAAACGCGGCTATGAAGGTGTGGGAAGTGACATCGCTCCTTCCTACAGCGGAATCGCTGACGGTACTGCCGTTACCACAATGCCTTATGTACAGATGGATATCACAGACAAAGCTTCTGTGGAAAAAGTCATCAAAGAGGCAAATGTCGATGCAGTCGTTCACTGTGCTGCATGGACAGCCGTAGACGCTGCTGAAGATGAGGAAAATCAGCCGAAGGTCCGTCTGGTAAATGTAACCGGAACCCAGAATATCGCAGATGTCTGCAAAGAACTTGACATCAAGATGCTGTACCTCTCCACTGACTATGTATTTGACGGCCAGGGAACCACTCCGTGGGAGCCGGACTGCAAAGATTACAAACCATTAAATGTCTATGGTCAGACAAAACTGGACGGTGAACTTGCTGTCTCCGGTACCGTAGATAAGTTCTTTATCGTCCGTATCGCATGGGTATTCGGAAAAAACGGCAAAAACTTTATCAAGACCATGATCAATCTCGGAAAAACACACGACACCCTTTCCGTAGTAAACGATCAGATCGGTACCCCAACTTATACCTATGACCTGGCAAGACTGCTGGTTGATATGATCGAGACAGAGAAATACGGTTACTATCACGCAACCAACGAGGGCGGCTATATCAGCTGGTATGATTTCACAAAAGAGATCTTCCGTCAGGCTGCTGCCATGGGACACCCGGAATATCTCCCGGAAAACATGGCAGTCAACTCCGTCACAACTGCTGAATATGGTGCTTCCAAGGCAGCCAGACCATTCAACAGCCGTCTGGACAAGAGCAAACTGACAGCCAATGGCTTCACCCCTCTTCCAACCTGGCAGGATGCGCTGGGACGTTATCTGAAAGAACTGGATTTCTAAATCATCTCAGTTGAAAATAAGCAATCTAAGATTTATGCAAAAGAATCCGCCGAAATATTTTTCTAAATATTCTGGCGGATTTTTTATGTTCTTCATAAGAATAACTCAATTATCAAATATACAGTCAGGCGGATTTTCACAATCCGTAATTTATTTCTTCCTCTATATCAAAAAAGTCCTCTGCATCTATAGCAATAGAAACAGAGGACTTTGCTAATTCAGTTAAAACAATTCAACTTATTATGCTACAGCCTTATTCTGCTGCATTTTCTGCCATGCACATCCAGCTACAATAAGAAGGATTCCCACAATATCTGTCATAAGAGTCGGATCGATCAGCATCAGTCCTCCTACAGCCAGCATAATACGAATCAGTACCGGCATTTTTCTGAACAGATAGCCTTCCAGTGATGCTGACAGACCAAATACACCGATCAGTGAAGTGATAAAGATCTGAACTACACTGACAGCAGTGGTATCAATCAGAAGCATTGACGGGTTAAAGCAGAATACATACGGTACGATAAATACTGCAATTGCCAGCTTGGAAGCCGTAAATGCAGTTTTCATCGGGTTTGACTTCGCAATCGCAGAACCAGCATAGGCGGCAAGTGCTACCGGCGGTGTGATATCTGCTACGATACCAAAGTAAAATACGAAGAAGTGGGCTGCCAGGATCGGCACTCCCATACGAACCAGGATCGGTGCACAGGTTGCTGCCATAATACAGTAGTTCGCAGTTGTCGGAACGCCCATACCAAGTACGATACAGCAAAGCATTGTAAGGAACAGTGCGATGATCAGTCTTCCGTTTGCAACACCGATGATTCCGTTGATCAGGTCATTTGCAAGACCTGTCATAGTGATGGAACCGGAGATAATACCTGCAACGCCGCAGGCTACTGCTACGGAAATAACGCCTCTGCCGCCTGCTTCCAGCGCATCCAGACACTTGGAAACACTGATTCTGTTCTCTTTGTCAAACAGACTTACCACGATAGAAAGAATGATCGCATAGCTTGCAGCTTTCTGCATGGTCATGTAGTTTCCGGATACCCAGACAACCAGCATAACCAGCGGTAACAGCAGGTAAATCTTTCGGATCAGGATCTTAAATACCGGAAGTTCTTCCTTCGGAATACCGGAAAGTCCCAGTTTCTTGGCTTCCAGATGTACTGCGATAAAGATTCCTGCGAAATACAGGATTGCCGGCAGGATTGCTCTGACAATAATCTGTGAATACGGAACACCTACAAAGTCTGCCATCAGGAATGCAGCAGCACCCATGATCGGAGGCATGATCTGTCCGCCTGTAGAGGAAGCAGCCTCAACAGCACCGGCAAACTCCGGTTTGTATCCGGTTTCTTTCATCATCGGGATGGTAACAGAACCTGTGGTAACGGTATTACCTACAGAAGAACCGGAAACCATTCCGCAGAGAGCAGAACTGATAACTGCAACCTTTGCAGGACCACCTGCATATTTTCCGGCTACACAGTTTGCAAGCTGGATAAAGAAATTGGAGATTCCTGTTCTCTCGAGGAACGCACCGAAAATAATAAATACAACAATATACTTGGAGCACACATTCACCGGCGTGGAGAAAATACCCTCTTTTGTATAGAAAAGGTTACGCACCAGGAATTTCACCCTGCCAAAAAATTCCGGGTTTGTAAGTCCTACAGCCAGTGCATAGATCAGGAAAACTCCTGCCACGATCAGGATTGGCAGACCCACGCATCGTCTGGTAAGCTCAACCAGTGCCAGAATACCGATAATACCTATAATGATCTGATACGTTTCAAATCTGGTACCCTGATTGATGATCTTATTTGCATTAAAAGTGAAATACAGAAACGCGCCTGTGCCAAGCAGCATAAAAATAATATCACCGATCGGCATATAGTTCTCTCTGATATCACCCTTCTTTGCAGGATAGGTCAGAAATCCGATCAGAACGACCAGTCCGAGGAAAGATGTCAGTCGGATCTCTTCCAGGAATGTTGCAAAAAGCGTTACATAAATACACCATAATGAAAACGCGATCAGAATCCCGCGGGTAGCCAGTTTATATTTTCCTGTCCATACACGGACATTTGACTCACGGTCGTATTTCTTCATGACCGCATCTACATCAGCTTCACTGGCCGCATCTGCCTGTCCTGCCGGGGATGTATTTACTTTTTTACTCTTATTTTCTTTCATACCGGCTATTCCCCTTTCGTGTCAACTGTGATTCCGTGCTCTGCATAGTAACGTGCAGCGCCTTCATGGAACGGTATTGTCATACCTGTAGTGGCATTTTCCAGGGAAAGTTCGGCTCCCTTTGCATTCTCGGATGCAATCTCATCTGCATGATCAAAGATAGCAGCAGTCATATCGTAGACAATATCATCATCCAGGCTCTCAGATACAACGATCGTCGCCTTAACAGTAATGGTCTCCACCGGTTCGTCCTGTCCCGGATAAGTACCTGCCGGAATCTGATAGGCGGTATAATACGGACAACTGTTCAGAATCGTATCACGGACCTCTCCGTCAATATTGATCAGATATACCCCGTTGGTCGTTGCAAGCTCTGTGATCGCTGTTGTAGGCGCCCCCGCAACAGCAAACGCTGCGTCAATTTTTCCATCCTTTAATGATTCTTTACTGTCCTCAAAGGAAAGATACTGCGGATGAATATCATCCAGAGTAATACCGCCTGCATTTAAGACATCCAATGCATTGAAATATACACCTGAGTTTCCTGCACCGATGGACACGCTCTTGCCTTTCAGATCTGCTACTGTTTTGATGTCAGGATCCATGGTAAACAACTGCACTGTCTCTGCATAAAGGCCGCCCAGGGTTCTGAAATCATGGGTCGCTCCATCCTGCTCGAAAGCTCTTACACCGTTCCATGCATAGGCCATTACGTCAGACTGTACAAATCCAAGCTGGAAATCCCCGTCCTGAACAGACTGCAGATTGGCTTTTGATCCACCTGTGGAAACAGCCGTAACCTTGGTATCTGTATTATTCGTAATATACTGGGCGAGTACGCCGCCGTAAGAATAATAAGTACCTGCAGTACCACCGGTACCAAATGTCAGTCGGGTTTTCCCCTGTCCGCATCCGCTCAGAAGGCTGACTGCAAGAACCAGGGATACAACCAGACCAACGATCCGGCCTGCTTTTCTTTTGCTTCCGAAAAGCTCTTTTTTTCTCATAGATTCATCTCCTTCTTCCAAATTATATATATATCTTAAAAATTATATCATATTTCACCAAAAATGAAAATATTTATTGAAGACTGTTAAAAAAAACGTTACAATAAAAGAAACAAAAAACCACAACCATATGGAGGTATTTACTATGGCTAAACGAATATATCCGATCATCACGATCAGCCGTGAATTCGGTGCCGGCGGACACAGTGTCGGAAAAGTGCTCTCAGAACGTCTCGGCATTCCTTATTATGACAAGGATTTTGTAAGAGAAACTGCTGCCAGAAGCGGATATTCCGCGGAAGATATTGAACGTGAAGGGGAAAATTTAAGCCGCAGTGCAAAACTTCTGGATAATTTCCTGGGTAATTCCATGAACTATTCCAGTTCCCATGATGCCATTTTCCGCGCACAGAAAGAACTGGTTCTTCACCTTGCGCAGCAGGACTGCATTCTGATCGGCCGCTGCTCCAACCTGATCCTGCGTGAGGCCGGTATTCCAAGTCTGGATATCTTTCTTCATGCAGATGTTGATACCCGTACCGCACACATTGAGAAGTTAGGATTAAACGGAAAAGAGAACCCGCGTAAATATCTGAACAAGATTGACGATATGCGTGAAACCTATTTCAAAACCTATACCAAACATGATCTTGGCAGATACCGTGATTATGATCTCTGCCTGGACACCGGAACATTAGGATATGATGCCTGCATTGATATCATCGAGAAACTTGCCCGCCAGAAGGCACAGAAAGACTGATATCATACATAAGCAAACATTGGGAGTTATTGCAAAACAGATGAGAATTTCATCTGCGGAGCAATAACTCCTTTTAAGTCATCCAGATATTTTTCATCTTCATTCAGTAAAAAAGACAAAAGTGCCGTTAACCATCATTTTTCAATGATCCAACGACACCTTTGTCTTATATTAATATCCTATTTTTCAAACATTTTTAGCTGACTTAGAATGTAAACTTATCTGCAAAGTATGCATCCAGTTCATCAATCTTCACACGAACCTGCTCCATGGTATCACGGTCACGGATAGTAACTGCTCCATCGTTCTCAGATTCGAAATCGTATGTTACGCAGAACGGAGTACCGATCTCATCCTGTCTTCTGTAACGTTTACCGATGTTTCCACGGTCATCATATTCACAGTTGTATTTCTTGCTTAACTGCTGATAAATCTTCTCTGCACCTTCGTTGAGCTTCTTGGAAAGTGGAAGCACACCGATCTTAACAGGTGCAAGTGCCGGATGGAAATGAAGAACTGTACGAACGTCATTCTTCTCTGCATCCAGAACTTCTTCATCATATGCACTGCACAGGAATGCAAGTACCACACGGTCAGCTCCCAGTGACGGCTCAATTACATATGGAATATATTTCTGTTTCTTCTCATCATCAAAGTATGTCAGATCCTGTCCGGATACGTTCTGATGCTGTGTCAGGTCATAATCTGTTCTGTCAGCGATTCCCCACAGTTCGCCCCATCCGAACGGGAACAGGAACTCTACGTCTGTAGTAGCCTTGCTGTAGAAGCTTAACTCTTCTGCATCATGATCACGATAACGAACTTCTTCATCTTTCAGTCCGAGAGAATGTAACCAGTTCAGGCAGAAGCTCTTCCAGTATGCAAACCACTCAAGGTCTGTATCCGGCTCACAGAAGAATTCAAGTTCCATCTGCTCGAACTCACGGGTACGGAAAGTAAAGTTGCCCGGTGTGATCTCGTTACGGAAGGATTTACCGATCTGACCGATACCAAACGGAATTTTCTTACGGGATGTTCTCTGAACATTCTTGAAGTTAACGAAAATACCCTGTGCTGTCTCAGGTCTTAAATATACAGTATTCTTCGCATCCTCTGTAACACCCTGGAATGTCTTGAACATCAGGTTGAACTGACGGATGTCTGTAAAGTTATGTTTGCCACAGGTAGGACACGGTACATTGTGATCTTTGATGAAGTTCATCATTTCTTCCTGTGACCATCCATCAACGGAACTCTCCAGCTCAATGCCGTTCTCCTGGCTGAAGTCTTCGATGATCTTATCTGCACGGAAACGTTCGTGACATTCTTTACAGTCCATCAACGGGTCAGAGAAGCTTCCCAGATGTCCGGATGCCACCCATGTCTGCGGATTCATCAGGATCGCACAGTCAACGCCTACGTTGTATGGGGATTCCTGGATGAATTTCTGCCACCATGCACGTTTTACATTATTTTTTAATTCTACACCGAGATTACCATAATCCCATGTATTTGCAAGACCGCCATAAATTTCAGAACCCGGGTAAACAAATCCTCTTGCTTTTGCCAGAGCTATGATCTTGTCCATTGTTTTTTCCATGACTATTTTCTCCTCGTTCTTTTTTATCAAATTCCCTGAAAGCCCGATTCCGGCTTCCTGAATACAGCTATTATAACCGTATCCGTGCGCTTTTTCAAGGTATCTCAACTCATTATTTCCAGAATTTCCAGACTTTTGAAGCGTTTTTCCGTGTTTGCGGCAATGTAGGTATGTATGTGCTTCTCCAGTTCATGCAGCACCTCATCTGTCACAGTAAACGTATAAAGCTTCCCCAGAGAGGCGGTCACAATATACTGCATGGCATACAGGGCAGGAGCGGAAATCCTTCTGGCATCTTTGCCCGGACCCAGACAGCGCTTATCCAGAATCCCGTTACTCGCCTGAGAAAAGAACAGATCTTCCCCCTCTTGTGGCTCCCTGCCGCAGCAGGCACAGTAAAACAACGAAGGGCAGAGTCCCTGGGCTGCCATCATGCGAAGCTCAAAAATACAACGCACCAGCCGGTCTTCTATATGCGGATTCAGCAGCGCCTTCACTGTCACATACAGGAGATTCATGGATTCTTTCTCATCCGTCCCCTCCTGACCGAAATAGTCCGCCAGTTCCAGGAAATAATACCCATAATAAATTCCCGGCTGTTTCGTCGCCAGTTCCACGAAATGATGAGTGATCGATACCTGATTCAGATTATAGCTGGAACGCCCCTCATAGAGGGTAAACGTACCAAACACAAACGGATTCGCTGCTGCCAGAAACGGACTGTTCGGGCGGCGGGCTCCCTTTGCAAACGCGGAAATCTTTCCCCTTTCTCTGGTGAGAAGCACGATCCGCTTATCATATTCCCCGACAGGCATGGCAGAAAGCACCACTCCCTGCACTGTTATCAAATCACTCATTATTCTCTCCTGCTCATTTATTTCTTACAACATCAATATCTTCTGATTCATCAGATTTCTTTTTTATCATATCCAAAGTTCTTGATCAGGAAATCACTGTCTCTCCAGTCTTTCTTGACTTTTACCCAGAGTTTCAGGTTTACTTTGGATTCCAGCATACGCTCGATCTCATAGCGGGCATTGCTGCCGATCTTCTTTAACATGGCCCCCTGTTTGCCGATGATGATTCCTTTATGGGATTCTCTCTCACAGATGATCGTCGCGTCAATATCCACGATCGGCTTTTTGCCCGGGCGTGTTTTCATCTGGTCAATGGCAACTGCGATTCCATGCGGAATCTCTGCATCCAGTGCATGAAGAGCCTTCTCACGGATCACTTCTGCTACGATCTGACGCTGTGGCTGGTCTGTTACAGTATCTTCATCATAGAACATAGGACCATACGGCAGATATTTCAGAATACATCCGATAATATCCTGCGTATTCTGTCCGCGCAGTGCAGAACACGGAATGATCTCCGCGAAATCACACACTTTACGGTAGGTATCGATTGCCGGAAGGATTTCCTCTTTGGAAACCGTATCAATCTTATTGATGATCAGGATTACCGGAACTCCGATATTCTGAAGCTGTTCTGCGATGTGACGCTCTCCTGCCCCGATAAAAGTACTCGGCTCTACCAGCCACATAATGGCATCTACTTCTTTTAACGTTCTTTCTGCCACCTGAACCATGTATTCACCAAGTTTGTTCTTTGCCTTATGGATACCCGGAGTATCAAGGAATACGATCTGCCCCTCCTCGCAGGTATACACAGTCTGAATACGGTTTCTGGTTGTCTGTGGTTTCTTGGATGTGATTGCGATCTTCTGTCCGATCAGATGATTCATCAGTGTGGATTTTCCTACATTCGGACGTCCGATGATCGCTACAAATCCGGATTTAAAATTTTCATTCATTCTTATTTTTCCTTACCAGTTTTTTCTCAAATCATATGAATATCAGTATGATACGGTATCAGGGAAAACATTTCCCTGACACCATATCTGTAAATTGCTTCGCTGTAAAACGCTCCCCGCAATTCCCATCATATTTCTATTCTCTTTAGCAGTTAATCAATGACTTCACTTCCATTAACACATCAGAAGCCTCTGATACCTTGCTTTCGCTTCCCACAACGCAGATCTGGTCTGCTGCAAGAACAGCCTCAATGATCTCTGCCAGCGCATGGATGTCTTCCACAGAAGCATTCAGGATCTGATCTCTCTCTTTCTGGATCATTTCTTCTGTCACACCGCAAAAATAAGCATTCTTGGAAACAGCACCCTTCATCTGTGGTGTCTTCGGAACATCTTTGCCGCTGATGGTTCCGATCACATATTTGGTCATGTCACGTTCGTCTGCCTGGAAGTTTCTGATATAGTCCGGGATTCCCTTATATACGTCCAGAGTACGTTTCAGATGCGGATCACGGTAAGATACCAGATAGCTCTCTCCGTTTCTCTTGAATCCGCTCATGCAGCCATAAGCGCCGCCTTTCACACGCAGATTGATCCACAGATAATCATAACTTAAAATTACTTTCAGAATCTCCAGTGCTCCGGTATATTCCAGACCTTTTTTCTTAAAGTTTCCGGTCTGAGCCACATACTGTACCTGTCCGGAAGTCTTGAATCCTTCGTTTTTCTTTACGCAGATCAGTTTTTCCTGAGATTTTTCCACAGGCTCTGTACACAATCCGGCTTTCACAGAAGCAGCCAGCTTTTTCACAGTCTCCAGAGATTCTCTCTCACCTGTATAACTGATCATAAAGTTCTCCGGTCTGAGGATTTCCTTCATAAGTTTGCGGAGTTCTTTCACAGTTTCTTCTTTTCTCTGGTCAAAATCTTTCTCCAGTTTCTCAATAAACTGATAATATCCGATTCCTGCCATCTCATCCTGGAAAGCTGCCATAGAAGAAGAATAAGCCGTTGATCTGAGCACTGCGGTAGAATGTCCGGCACCTGTCAGGCTGACCTGTGCACGGGATTTCACAGCGGCAATGATCTCATAGAGGCGCTTGGTATCATCCAGTTTAGAGGTATTTAAAATCTCCTCCACCATCTCAAACAGGAAGTCCAGCTTCGGATAGAGGGCTTTTCCTCTCACAGAAAACATTGCCTGGAACGCATCTGTGGAATCTGCTCTGTCAAAGACTTCCACTCCACAGTTAATACCGCCGGTGCTGGCATTGATCTCATTGAAAAGTTCGCCATAAGTGTAATGTTCTGTATCCACATAGCCAAGCACAGATTTCAGCAGGCCAAGATAAGGAATCTGTTCCGGTGCGATGCTGTCTGTCTTAAACATCAGATCCACATATCCGATTCCATTGGTGCATACATCATGATACAGGAACAGGCTGTCATCCACGGACAGTTCCTCATTGACAAACGTTCCTGCCTCTTTCTTAATGTCACTTCTCTTCAACATCGGAATGCACTTCAGAGCTTCCGGATCTTCCTCTGCTTCCTGATAAGCTTCCAGTGCTTTGGTTCTCTCCACCATTGCGTTCAGTTCTTCATCAGAAAGACTGCTTCTGTAGGCTTCCAGTTTCTCTTCCAGTTCTTTCTCTCTCTGTGCTGCCAGACCTTTCTTCGGCAGAAGAGTCAGGACACAGCCATGCGGATTTTCCAGCAGATATTTGCGGATCAGTTCTTCGAAATAACCTTCCTTCACTGCCTTTTTCAGGTTTTCAAACACTGCAAGCTGCTGTACCTGTGCAAACGGATGCGCTTCCTCATAAAGCCAGTCTCCCAGAATATCCAGACTGTACATCAGCCCCTTCGGATAAGAAGAGAAATCCGCTTCACGGTAACGGAATTCAAAGTAATTGATTCCCGCTTCCACAGCTTTCTGGTCAATACCATTCTTTACGATATCTCCAAGCACCTGTCTGATCACAGACACAAACTGCTCTTTTTTATCCGGATTGGAGCCTTTTGCCACAATGGTAAAATACGGCTGAAGGATTCCGTCATCATAGGATCCATAGATATCCTTACCAATCTTTGCATCCAGAAGTGCCTGTTTCAGCGGTGCTCCCGGTGCGCTTAACAGTGCATAGTCCAGCACTTCAAATGCCATCGCCATCTGACTGTCCACGGCATTTCCGGCAACCATATTGTAGGAAAGATAAGTGTTGTCTTCCTCGCCTTCATTCTCAGCCACCGGATACTCCAGTCTCACATCCTGGCAGCTCTCAAATGCCTTCTGCTCCTGGATCGTGGAATCCACATCCAGATAATCAAAATGGGACAGATAATGCTCATCCAGAAATGCCAGTTTCTCCTCCATATCCATGTTTCCATACAGGTAGATATAACTGTTGGACGGATGATAGTAAGTTCTGTGGAAATTCAGGAAATTCTCATAACTTAAATCCGGAATATTCTTCGGGTCACCACCGGATTCACAGCCATAAGTGGTATCCGGGAACAGATGGTTCATGATCTCACGCTCCAGAACCTCGTCCGGGGAAGAAAATGCACCTTTCATTTCGTTATATACCACACCATTATATTTCAGTGGTCCTTCTGGCTGCTCCAGATGGTAATTCCATCCTTCCTGACGGAAAATCTCTTCTCTCTTATAGATGTCCGGATAAAATACCGCATCCAGATACACATGCATCAGATTCTGGAAATCCTGATCATTACAGCTTGCCACAGGATAGCAGGTCTTGTCCGGATAAGTCATGGCATTCAGGAACGTATTCAGAGAACCTTTTACCAGTTCCACAAAAGGATCTTTTAACGGAAATTCCTTAGATCCACAGAGTACACTGTGCTCCAGAATATGTGCCACACCGGTACTGTCCTTAGGCGGCGTCCGGAATGCAATGTTAAATACTTTATTCTCATCCTCATTCTCGATCAGCATAACTCTTGCACCGGTTTTCTTATGACGCAGAAGCCAGCCTCTGGAATGGATGTCTGTCAGTTCTTCTTCTGTCACAACTTCATAAGCTGTCAAATTGTCTTTGTTCATGTTTTCCTCCAAGTCAGTTTTTTGTTACTGTTTTCTCCGTGCCCGGAAATCTTTTTTCAGATTCCACCCTCACCCGGAAAATGAGCCTCATAAGCTTCTTTCGCTGCTTCTGTGATGATCGCCAGTTCTTCCACCATATTAATGTTTCCCGGAAGTACCACCGCAGTCTCATAGATATCAGTCTGAAGCTTATTCTTTGCAGTCTTTTCACTGATCGGAACAATTCCGCATAAAGTGGTATTGTATGTCTTGTCTTTCTCGCAAAGTTCCATATAGGTTTTAACCATATGGCAGCATTCTCTGTAAAGGAGCTCTCTGTGAAGATCACTTTTCTCCTGAAACTCTTTGAATTTCAGTTTCTCCAGATTCTTTACGATCTCCTTGCGCGCTCCCTTCGCACCGAAAAATCTTCCGGATGCACCTTTGTTAAATTCCATCGCCATCCAGAGAGCCATATATCCGTCTGCCGGAGTATCCGAACCGGATTCCGTGCGTCCCTGATAACGCAGCTCCCATAATTCCTTTCTGATGGCATTTGCCTCTTCATCCTCACCTGCTGCAATAGACTGTTCCAGAAACATTTTTCTTTTCAGCGGGTCATGCTCTCTGTAGTAAAGAGCGATTGTCGGAGTATCTGTCATGTTTTATCCCTTTCTTTACGGTTCCTCATAAGTCAGTTCTGTCTCAGCCAGTGCAAGCGCTTCCTCGATCACCTGATCCATATCCATGTAGCGGTACATACCAAGTCTTCCGCCAAAGAGTACATTCTTCTCTTCCAGTGCGCGGCGTTCATATTTGTCAAACAGTTCGCTGTTCTTCGGATCATTGACCGGATAGTACGGCTCCTTGCCTTTCTCCCACGCTGCCGGATACTCTCTGGTGATCACGGTCTTCGGCTGAGTGCCAAATTCAAAATGCTTATGCTCGATAATTCTGGTATAAGGAACTTCATAGTCCGTATAGTTGACAACTGCATTTCCCTGATAATTACCCATCTCCAGCACTTCTGTCTCAAATCTCAGAGAGCGGTACTCCAGTTCTCCGTAACAGTAATCATAAAACTGATCGATCATACCGGTAAACAGAACCTTATCTGCCTGTGCAGTCAGTTCCTCTCTGTTCGCAAAGAAATCCGTATTCAGGCAAACCTGAACTCCTTCCAGAAGTTTCTTGATAATACGGGTATAGCCGCCCTTCGGGATTCCCTGATAAGGATCTTTAAAATAATTATTATCATAAGTATAACGCAAAGGAAGTCTTTTTATGATAAAGGAAGGAAGATCCTTGCATTCTCTTCCCCACTGCTTTCTTGTGTATCCTTCCACCAGTTTCTCATAGACATCCTGTCCCACCAGTGCAAGTGCCTGTTCCTCCAGATTCTTCGGATGTGTGATATGCATCCTGGAAATCTGCTCCTGAATCTTTGCCTTCGCTTCTGCCGGAGTCTTCACTCCCCAGAGCTGATGGAACGTATTCATATTAAAAGGCAGATTGTACAATTCATCTTTATAAATTGCGATCGGTGAATTCACAAAATGATTAAATTCTGCAAACTGATTGATATAGTCCCAGACCTGCTTTCTGGAAGTATGGAAAATATGCGCACCATATCTGTGCACCTGGATTCCCTCCACTTCCTCCGTATAAATATTTCCGCCAATGTGATTTCTCTTATCGATCACCAGGCATGTTTTCCCCCGTCTGGAAGCCTCATGCGCAAACACTGCACCAAAAAGACCTGCTCCCACGATTAAATAATCATATTTCTTCATGTCCGACACCTTCTTTTTCTAGATTTATGCCATATATTAAGTCAAACGGATAAAAGCATCCGCTTCGCTGCCACCTTTATACCAGATAACTGCCTCACAGTTTTATCAGTAAAAAAGCAGTAACGCTTTTTGCGCTACTGCTATTATAACAAATTCATCCAGAAATAGATAGTCTTTATTATTTTGTATTATTACTGCTCACTCCGTGTTCCGGCAGATGACCTGCTGACCACTGTCAGTTCTTTCTTAGTTCTTTCCTGCCACCTTGTCAAACACATCTGTGATCTCTTTGGACGGCTCTTTGGTTGCAAGGCTGAAAACGATGATCATGATCAGGCTCACGGCGAAACCAACTGCCAGAGAATAAAGTCCTGTATAAGAACCAAGTGTCTGACCTGCCACAAGCGGAATATAATCCCAGATAATTACAGTCAGACCACCGGAAATGATACCTGCAACTGCACCGGCAAGATTCGTTCTTCTCCAGAACAATGCCATCACCACCGTCGGTCCAAACGCGGAACCAAGACCAGCCCAGGCATTGGATACCAGACCCATGATACTGCTGTTCGGGTTCCATGCAATGGCAAAAGCCACTACAGAAACTGCAATAACAGTCACTCTCGCAACCATCAGGATTTCTTTGGAATCCGCATCTTTCTTGATAAACTGATGATATAAATCCTCAGAAGCTGCAGACGCTGTTACCAGAAGCTGAGAATCGGCAGTAGACATGATTGCCGCCAGGATACCGCAGAGGAAAATTCCTCCGATAAACGGCAGAGCCAGATCTGCGGAAAACAGCTTATTGATCATCTCGATAAATACACTCTCTGCTGAGGATGCTCCTTCTTCTCCCAGTACAGCCGGAAGCAGATAAGCACGTCCCACAACACCGATAAAACATGCTGCTGTCAGAGAAAGAATATCCCAAACAATCGCGATCACACTGGATTTCTTTAACTCCTTCTCACTCTTAACCGCCATAAAACGGGTCAGAATATGAGGCATTCCACAATAACCAAGTCCCCACGCAAGCTGGGAAAAAATCTCAATAAATGTATATGGGCGTTCCCCGTTCTCAAAAGGATTCAGGAAAGCCGCCGCACCTCCCGGTGCACCACTCTGTGTCAGAAGATCTCCAAGATTACCGCTTAATGTAAAATAAGCAACCAGTGGAACGATCAGCAGACCGATCAGCATCAGGGTACCCTGCACAAAGTCAGTTACACACACAGCCATAAATCCACCCATAAAAGTATAGCAGAGAATAACAGCCGCACCGATTGCCAGCGCAATATGATAATCAATTCCAAACACGGTATTAAACAGCTTACCTCCTGCTGCCAGGGCAGAAGCTGTATACACCAGGAAAAAGATTACGATCACAATAGATGAAAGCAATAACAGAATCCTCTTCTTATCCTGAAATCTGTTCTCCAGAAATGCCGGGATTGTAAGGGAATTATTCGCTGCGATCGTATATTTACGAAGTCTGTGTGAAATACAGACCCAGTTTAATACTGTTCCGATAAACAGACCGACTGCGATCCAGATCTGTCCGGTTCCAAGAGAATAAATCGCTCCCGGAAGCCCCATCAGAAGCCATCCACTCATATCAGAAGCCTGCGCTGAAAGAGCAGCAACCCAGGCATTCAGGCCACGTCCGCCCAGGAAATAATCTTCCGAGCTGTTTGTTTTTTTCATATAAACCACACCAATGACTATCATAAATAACAGATAAACCACAAATGCGGACAATATGATCATTGTTGTACCACTCAATTTTTTTCCTCCTTCTTTTCTATCGTTGTATATCGATAACAATTCCGGGAAATACCGAAATTGCTGTCAGCAGAACCTGATATCTGCATTTCCTCACGGATGCATAAAAATGAAAAAAGTAACCAGGCACCTGCTTCGTACTTGGTTACTTTACCACATTACCTGTGCATCACACAAGTGTATTTCTCATTTTTTTCCATTTCCGGTATATTTTTTTCTTTTCTCCAGCTTATCCTTTTTCAGATAAACGTTCTTTATATAGGAAATCAGCACTTCCTCTCCGTGGTCATTCAGAATACGCAGAAGTCCCTCCAGATCCCTTTTCGTCTTCGGATGGATAAACCAGAGCTTTTCCTTGCTCTTCATAAAATATTCCAACGGCTGAGACTGATCATACTGATCTCCCAGATAATTTCTGGATGCACTGATGCGGTCCATCACCATCTCCGCAATATAACGCCGCGGCATCGGCACTCCATTGATAATGTGCTCATCTCCCGGCACATAATCAATCCAGTATTCAAAGTGATGCCTGTTTCTTCCCTTATGATGCAGCCAGGATTTCGACAGTCCTGTATCCTCTCTCTCCGCATTATTCGGGCTTCTGTCCCCCTGATAGTACTTACATCCTACCAGAAATTCCACCGGAGAATATTTAGACAGATCATGCAGCAGTCCCTGTCTGTACAGTCCTGCACGAAAGCAATAGTGCATCACCAGTAATTTATGCTTTGTGATCGTTTTAAAGTGCTTCCATGGATGCATCATGATCTTTCTTCTCCTCCTCTACTGCCAGAAGCACCACGATCGTCCGCGGTGCGATCTCCAGCTTCTTCTTATATTCCTTTCCATCTTCGTGGAAAAATCCGTTCTCTTTCATTGCACTGGTGTCAATCACCTTTTTCCACTTCTTATTTCCAACCAGATTCGGCAAAGCCAGAACCCGATCCTCCCAGTGGAAATTACAGGCAATATATACGGACTCATCTGCACTGCCATCCGCACGTTTCGCATAGGCACCACAGTACAGAATCCCAAGCAGTCTGGATGTATTCTCCGAATTCAGATACCACGCACGTTCTCCATGCAGCGAAACATCCGGCAGCCCTCTGGTCTGATAATCCACTCCATGCAGTTTTCCCGGAATATGCAGGATCGGATGCTCTTTACGAAATGCAATGGCATTCTTTACAAACTCAAACAGAGCCTCATTCTTCTTCAACCCCTTCCAGTCGATCCAGCCCACTGAATTATCCTGACAATACGCATTATTATTTCCATTCTGAGAATTTCCGATCTCATCTCCGCCATAGATCATCGGCACACCCTGACTCAGCAGCATCATAAGAAACGCATTTCTCACCTGACGCTCCCTCATCTGTCTGATATTCATTTTTCTGCTCGGGCCTTCCACTCCACAGTTCCAGGAATAATTATAGCTGCTTCCATCCTGATTATTTTCCTGATTCGCCTCATTGTGCCTGTAATTATAAGTCACCACATCATTCAGTGTAAAACCATCCTGACTCGCCATATAGTTAATCACCGCATAAGAATCCGGATTCCTCCGGATACGATAAGCCGCAGCCCCTACCATATCTTCGTCACTCTTCAGAAAACGCCTCATATCCTGCAAAAACTCCGGATCATACCTCGCAATCTGCTTCTTTGCCGGATCTTTTCTCTTCCTAACCTCATTCTCATTAAAATCATGAAACATCAGTCTGGTATCACTCAAAATCCCATCCTGCATTAAAAGATCCACCGGCACCCCGTCTCCCAGCACATGAAAACCATCCACATGATAATATAATCTCCAGAACTGCAATGCACGAAGCACGATCACCGGATTGCTCCTGTAAGGAAAATACATTTCCATGATACAGGCAATTCCAGCCTGATGAAGCTTCTTTATCAGACTCTTAAATTCCATTTCCGGATCATCTGTCGCGCAGTAAGAGCGTTTCGGTGCAAAATAATATCCGGGCATATATCCCCAGAAATTTACCCTGCCCTCTCTTCTCTTCTCAGAAACCATCCCGGAAGAACCAAAAGCTCCTGTCGCACCACTCTCCATAAATTCATAGGCAGGCATCAGCTCAATCGCATTGATCCCCAGTTCCTTCCAGTAGGGAATCATCTCCTCCAGCACCTGAAATGTTCCCTTCACGCCTTTAACATTGCGATTCGCCTTTGTATAACCACGCACATGCAGTTTATAAAGGATCATCTCATGATAAGGAATTTCCGGACTCTTATCTCCTTCCCAGTCAAATTCCTCATTCTTCAGGAATCCACAGCGCACTTTATGCGCATCCCCGTCCACAGGGACTCCGAAACGTTCCCTGCCATAAATTCTGTACGCACAGGGATCCGTATAAACCTTTCCGTCCACCAGAAAATTATATTCGTAATTCTCCGCATCAAATTCCGGAAGTGTAAATGCACAGATATTTCCCACTCTGTCCTCTTCTGTAAAAGGAATCTCCACAGAAGGTTTTCTCGCTCTCTTCTTATAAAGAGCCAGAGATGCACCGACCCCTTCCGGCACCTCCACTGCAAAATTATAACCTCCCGAAAGCTTATTTGCACCAGGCACCAGAGCCAGCCCTTTTTCCTTCTTTATCCTTATGCGATCAGCCATCTTTATCCTCCACCGTTTACTTATTTTCTTTCCCTCATTAATATCACTTCCCTCATCAGCCCATAACGCCGGTTTTCATATCCACCCAAAATCCTGTTCTGCTATTCCAGACTGATCTGAAGCTCTACCGGACAATGGTCAGAACCCATGATATCCCCATGGATCTCAGCTCCCTCCAGTTTGTCCTTCAACTGCGGAGAAGTAATAAAATAATCAATTCTCCATCCTGCATTTTTCTCTCTCGCCTTAAACCGATAAGACCACCAGGAATACTTTCCTTCCACATCAGGATAAAATAGCGGAAAGTATCTATAAATCCACTTTCCAGTACTTTCGTAAAGCAGGCTCTCTCTTCGTCTGTAAATCCGGCATTCTTGCGGTTTGTCTTTGGATTCTTAAGATCGATCTCCTGATGTGCCACATTGAAATCACCACAGCAGATCACCGGCTTGTTTTCCTGTAACTTCAGCAGATATGCAAGGAAATCTTTTTCCCACTCCATCCGGTACTCCAGTCTGCGCAGTTCGCTCTGGGAGTTTGGGGTGTAAACCGTTACCAGGTAGAAGTTTTCATATTCCAGTGTGATCACACGGCCTTCTTTATCATGTTCCTCGATTCCCAGTCCGTATCTTACAAACAGTGGTTCTTTTTTCGTAAAAACAGCAGTGCCGGAATAGCCTCTTCTGTTGGCATAATTCCAGTACTGATAATAACCCGGAAGTTCCAGTTTCACCTGACCCTGCTGGCATTTCGTCTCCTGTAAACAGAAAATATCCGCATCCAGCGCAGCGAAACTTTCTTCAAATCCTTTACCAATGCAGGCACGGATTCCGTTCACATTCCATGATATCAACTTCATAAAATATATATCCTCTCTGTTATTGATCTTGTTTATTTTTCGTATTTTACATTTCTTCGGTAGTTCATGTGTAAATTCTGTACTCTTTTTTCATTATAACACGTTTCAGAGTCGGGAAAAATACCTTTTTTGTTTGCGGGAGCAACGTTAGCGGAAAGATATTGAAAAAGATTATTTAAGGAGGGACGCGAGGGAAGGGAAGTGTTGTTGGGGCTCAGTTTCAGAACCCTGTAATTCTAAGGCATTCGGGAAGCTGCTAAAACCATGAGCAGCCCTCTCAAACTCGCTCCGTTGCAAACTTCGCTCAAACAGTGAAACGGTCTGCTCATAACGCATCTTCCCGAATACCAAGAATTACAAGAACCTTCAAATTCGCCCCAACAACACTTCCCTTCCCTCGCTGAATACTGGTAATATAACAACCACCATGCCAAAATATTCCATAAATCAAACGGATATTTATAATCTGTTTTTTAAGTCAAGCGGATATTCGCAATTTCTTCTTTTACTTAGATACCGCCATCATCAGTGCAGAAAAAGATTGTATTTCGTGTGCATTTGCAGGGGTCTTAGATATTCTTAGCCAGCAGAAATCTGCGTTATGAGCCGGCTGCATCACTGTCTGAGCGCAGTTTGCAACGGAGCGAGTTTGATAAGACGGCTCATGCCCTTAGCAGATTTCTGGTGGCTTAGAATATCTTAGGTCCCGAAACCGCACACGAAATACAATCTTTTTCTGCACGTCCCTCGTAACCACGATTACTTTCCCGTTCAGTAACACATCCCGAAACACAAAAACAGAAATATTGCATTCTCCCCCTCTTTCTGCTACAATAATAAAATTAAAGCAATTTCATTAACATCAAATCCCACAAACAACACACAAAGAAAAAATTGCTAATAAAACCAGAAAGAATGAGGAATATAAAATGAGTGACGAATTTACAACCGGCGGATGTAACCCAAGTGACTGCGCTTCCTGCGGCGGCGGATGTGCCTCCAGCGGTGGATGCGACCCAATCGAAAACCACAAAACCATCACCCTGACCATGGAAGACGACACAGAAGTAGAATGTGCAGTACTCACCGTTTTCCCTGTAGACGCAAAAGAATACATCGCCCTTCTCCCACTGGACGAAAACGGCCAGAACGAAAGCGGTGAAGTCTATCTCTACACCTTTGCCCGCACCGAAAACGGCGATCCGATGCTCTCCAACATTGAAAGCGATGAAGAATACGCAAAAGCAGCCGTTGCATTTGACACTGTTTTACAGAACGCCAAAGACTCTTTAGAACAGATTGACAAATAATAAATCTATACAACCATAATCTAAAAAATAAAAGGATTCAGAAAAGAAGTTTTTCCGTCACACAGACATACTTCTTTCCCGAATCCTTTTTTATTTCATGCTCAAAACTCCCGGCTTCCCTCAACTACAAAAAGCCAGCTTCCTCTGATCAAATATCATAAACACTGCGAACTTTCAGTCCCACCGGATCTCCGCTGATGATCTTCACACGGCGCTCTCCCGCATTCATATCAAAGTAATTGTCTTCAAGCACCAGATCCTCATTTTCATTTCTGATCTCCACGCTCTTCGCATAAGCATCCGCAGTTACAACCAGTTCTCCATCCTCCACGCGCACAGACAGCTTCGGATCCAGATAGTGGAAATATTTCGGATAAGAGAAAATCACAGTTCCCTGGGAAATGATCTCTCCATTTTCCCAAGCCTCATAACTTACATACTCATTAAAGTGATCAATCTCCGGAAGTTCCACCTTATCCAGCCATACACTGGAAAGTGCCGGCACTTCCACCCACTGTTCTTCTTCCCTGATAATTGCAGCACTTGCACTGCGCACTGCAAATTTCACCAGAACCTTATGAGCATCCAGTGTCTCATTCGTCACATTCAGACGGATGGATTTCTCAAATTCAAAATGCTGGCGGTTCATATCTGCTCCCACAGTCATCCAGCTCTGCTCTTCACAGGAAAGCATCACCGGTGCAAAAAACCTCTTTGCATAATAATGCAGAGCCTTCCAGCGTCCATAATAATCAATCGAAGACCAGGAAATTACCGGCCAGCAGTCATTCAACTGCCAGTAGATCGCACCCATACAACGGCCACGGTTTCTGCGGTAATGCTCCACTCCATAACGGATGCCATCTGCCTGAAGAAGCTGAGATGCATACACAAAATCACTGAAATTCTCAGGATAACGATAAGCAGCCTGCATATACTTCGCAATCTTTCCGTTACCGCCATAATTTCTCTGATGTTTCTCCATCACATAAGAAAACGCATTCAATTCCCTCGGATCATCTGTCACAGTCTCTAGAGTCTTTACAGACGGGAATGACTGGAATCCAAACTCCGATGCATAGCGGAAGAAATATTTGCGATACTCGGAAAACGGCTTATTTCCATGCCATACCTCCCAGTAATGAACATCTCCCCTGTTCGGATCATTCGGATCATCAAAAGAACCACCTGATGACGGACTTGCCGGCCAGTAGAACGTATCCGGATCATATTCTCTGAGCACTTCCGGAATGATCCGCTCATACATCAGCAGATAATCTCTCACCTCTGTCGGTTTGGTCACCCAGGTTCCTTCCTTTACAAACATCTCCATCTCATTATTGCCGCACCACAGCGCAAGAGAAGCATGATGGCGCAGACGCTTGATATTATCCACAAATTCCTGACGGATATTTGCCTCAAACTCCGGTGTCAGCTCATACACAGAGCACGCAAACATAAAGTCCTGCCATACCATCAGACCCATCTCATCACACAGATCAAAGAACCAGTCTTCCGGATAATATCCGCCGCCCCATACACGAATTGTATTAAAGTTCGCTCTCTTACACTGAAGAAGCAGCTCCCTTGTACGCTCTCTGGACGTTCTCTGAAGCAGATTATCCTCCGGAATATAATCCGCACCCATGGCAAATACCGGATGACCATTGATCTCATGAGCAAAGCTCTCACCCCACTCATCCTTCTCAATATGCATGGTAAGCGTACGAAGTCCGATCTTCCTGCTCCAGGTATCCAGCACCTTGTCTCCTGCCTTCAGCGTTACAGTCACCTCATATAAAGGCTGCTCCCCAAGTCCATTCGGCCACCACAGCTTCGGATTCTCAATCTCAACCTCATCCGGTGAACCATTCCAGACTGTTTTCGTACCATCCGGTGCCACAATCGAAAGCTCATACTCCAGCATCTCATCAGAATCCTCTGCCAAATCATCCGCTTCCATCTCGTTTTCCGGTTCCTCGTCCACAGTCTCGACATCCACCTCTGCCAGGAGGAACACTCTGCCATCCTCATGTACCTGACGGATATAAACATTGTCCAGTCTCGCAGTCTCAATTCCCAGAAGCGTCACAGGACGGAAAATTCCACCGTCAGGAAGGCAGGCTCCCCAGTCCCATCCGGACATATAATGAGCCTTACGGATATGCATAAATCCTTCTACTGTATCATCATTTCCCCTGTTTCCATATTTCTTAAAAGCTTCCGCCATAAATTTCAGAGGAGATCTGATGATCACACGAAGGACATTTTCACCATCCTCCAGAAGCTCACCAACCGGAAACTCCCATACTCTGTGCATGTTCTCTACTTTTCCAAGATAACACTCATTCAGATAAATATCCGCAATCGTGTCAACCCCGTCAAATCTCAGAACCATCTCCTGACAGTCCGAAAACTCTTCCTCATGGAACTGAAATACTGTCCTGTATTCATAGTCCTCCTCCATCAGAGCCTTCGCCGCATACTCATTATCCCCGAAAAACGGATCTTTCATCTTCCCCGCTTCCAGCAGTGCCGAATAAATATCCCCCGGCACCTGCGCAGGAATCCATTCCTGTTTCTTCACATCACATAACTGCCAGTTTTCATGAATCTGTAATTTTTTCATCGCCTTCATCCCCTTTTTGTTCTGTAAAAACTATTACAAAATCATTTTTCTCATTTACTGCACACAACAGTTTCTCTTCTTCTCAAAGTAATCATATTATACCACTCTCCCTGTAACATAGGCAATATCCACCGGAAACAGAATCCAAATTGTTGTAGAACTTGTTACTGTTCACTCCGTTCTCAGTAACACGCTTCGCGATGCACAGAATTTATGCTAATCGCATAAATTCGCGCCGTATGTCTCGGGTTTTCTGTGACCTTCGCTCACAAAAAACACCTCGCGGGATACTATCAGTAAACAGTAACTAGAACTTTTCTTGCTTCTTACTCCCCCATCTGTTAAAATTTATTCATAATATTATCCGGTTATTTTTCCACATATACCATAGCATCTTATGCACCTCTTATATACGAAAGGATTTATCTATGAAAGAAAAATTATATACCATCCCTCTTAATGATGCCGTAAACGCCAATGACGAATGTCCATTCTGCTTTATAGAACGTGAACTGGAGCAGAACTCCCTCGACTTCGTTCTCGGAAACAGCTCTTCTTACATGGAAAGTAATATCCGTGATCAGACAGACAAAGCAGGCTTTTGCAGAGAACATATGAAAAAAATGTTCGACTATGGCAACACTCTCGGCAATGCCCTGATCCTTCAGACACATTACCACAAACTCCGCGAAGAAATGAAAAAACAGTTTGATTCCTTCACTCCGGGCAAAAGCTCTATTCTGGGACGCTTCCGCCATTCCACATCCGGCACTGACAAAAATCCAGTTGCTGCCTGGGCCGCTTCCAAGGACTGTAGCTGCTTTATCTGCCAGAACATTTCCGACACCTTCGCCCGCTACATCGAAACCTTCTTCTGGCTCTATCGCCAGGACAACGAATTCCGCAGCAAAATCCTCTCCGGCAAGGGCTTCTGCCTCCACCACTTCGGAATCCTCTGTGAAAATGCCGATAAATACTTAAACGACAAAGAAAAAGCCGAATTTTACCCCGCCATGTTCCGCCTGATGGACGAAAACTTCCAGCGAATGGAAGAAGATCTGGTGTGCTCTCAGACAAATTCGACTACCGAAACAAAGACGCAGATTGGAAAAACTCCAAAGATGCCCTCCAGCGCGGAATGCAGAAACTCCGCAGCTCCTACCCTGCCGATCCTGTATATAAAGCCAAATAGTCCATTTTATAGCGATCCTCTAAAATAACGCATCTTAATCCAGTCCATCAGAGGGTGAAATCCTGCGTCAGATATCTTTGCCGTGCGTCAGCACGCCTGCAGATATCTTCCTTGTCTTTCACCCTCTGCTGAACTGTCTTAAATGCATTATTTACGAGGATTGCTATAAATAATCAGTGCGGTGGCCCCGTCTTTACTTATTTTTCTCTTTTCCACAGTCAGCGCAGAAACATATTTTATTTTGTGTGCATTTGCAGGAGTCTTAGATATTCTTAGTCATCAGAAATCTGCGTTATGAGCAGACTGTATCACTGTCTGAGCGAAGTCTGCAACGGAGCGAGTTTGAGAAGGCTGCTCATGCCTTTAGCAGATTTCTGATGACTTAGAATATCTTAGGCTCCGAAACCGCACACAAAATAAAATATGTTTCTGCGCGTCCCTCCTTCACCTGCTTTTTTACAAATTTTTCCAGTAAAAGTTAACGGACTTACGCCTCTCTCACCGCATCCTTCATAGCTTTCACATATTCCTTCACATACGGCACACAATCAGTCCCATACTGCGCACACAGCTTCACGATCGCAGACCCAACGATCGCACCATCTGACTGCGCAGCCATCTTCTTCGCCTGCTCCGGAGTAGAAATACCAAAACCTACCGCACACGGAATATCCTTCGCCTCTTTCACCAGCTTCACCATAGCCCCGATATCCGTAGTGATATTCGCTCTGGTTCCTGTAACTCCCAGAGAAGAAACACAGTAAACAAATCCTTCCGCCTCTTTCGCGATCTGCGCAATCCTCTCATGAGAAGTCGGCGCGATCAGCGAAATCAGATCCAGTCCGTATTTTTTACAAACCGTATCAAACTCCTCCTTCTCCTCAAACGGAACATCCGGCAGAATCAGCCCATCCATGCCAATCTCCGCCGCCTTCTTAATGAAACGTTCTGTCCCATAAGAAAATACCACATTCGCATAAGTCATAAACACCATCGGAACAGAACTGTTCTTTCTGATGTTAACTACCCTATCAAACACTTTATCCGTGGTAACTCCCCCGGAAAGCGCTCTCACATTCGCCCCCTGGATCACCGGACCTTCCGCGGTCGGATCAGAAAACGGAATACCCAGCTCGATCAGATCAGCTCCCGCTTCCTCCATCGCATAAACAAGCTGCTCCGTCACCTCCAGAGACGGATCTCCACACGTAATAAACGGAATAAACGCCTTTCCTTTCTCAAATGCCCCTGCAATTCTCTTATTCATGTAAATCCTCCCCTCTGTAACGTGCGATTGCCGCACAGTCCTTATCTCCACGTCCTGAAATGGTAATTACTACAATCTGGTCTTTACGCATCTGCGGAACGATCTTCTTTGCATAGGCAACCGCATGAGCACTCTCGATCGCAGGAATGATTCCCTCAGTTCTTGAAAGATACTCAAATGCCTCCACAGCTTCTTCATCCGTAACCGGCACATATTCCGCACGTCCGGTATCATACAGATGTGCATGTTCCGGTCCGATTCCCGGGTAATCCAGACCTGCGGAAATCGAATATACCGGTGCGATCTGACCATATTCATCCTGGCAGAAATAAGATTTCATACCATGGAAAATTCCCAGCTTACCGGTTGCGATCGTCGCTGCTGTCTCCGCAGTATTTACTCCGCGGCCTGCTGCCTCACATCCGATCAGTCTGACATCTTTATCTTCAATAAAATTATAAAAAGTTCCGATTGCATTTGATCCGCCGCCGACACATGCCAGAACCGCATCCGGAAGTCTTCCCTCTTTCTCAAGGATCTGCTCTTTAATCTCCTTGGAAATCACAGCCTGGAAATCACGTACGATCGTCGGGAACGGATGTGGTCCCATGACAGAACCAAGCACATAATGTGTATCAGAAATACGGTTTGTCCACTCTCTCATTGTCTCGGAAACCGCATCTTTCAGTGTCGCTGTACCGGAAGTAACTGCATTGACTTTCGCTCCCAGAAGACGCATTCTGTATACATTCAACGCCTGACGCTCCGTATCTTCCTTTCCCATAAAAATCTCACATTCCATACCCATCAGAGCTGCCGCCGTCGCAGTTGCCACACCATGCTGTCCTGCACCTGTTTCTGCGATAACACGGGTCTTGCCCATTTTTTTGCAAGAAGCACCTGACCCAGTACGTTATTGATCTTGTGCGCACCTGTATGGTTTAAATCCTCTCTCTTTAAATAAACCTTCGCACCACCCAGATCTTCTGTCATATGAGATGCAAAGTAAAGACGTGACGGTCTTCCTGCATATTCATTCAGAAGCTCTGTAGCTCCGCATTAAATTCCGGGTCATCTTTGTAATGGTTATAGGCTTCTTCCAGTTCGATGACAGCATTCATTAATGTTTCCGGAATGTACTGTCCTCCGTGAATGCCGAATCTTCCTTTTGACATCTGTATGTCCTCCTTATGTATATTCAAATATGGTATTAATAAAAATCTGTTTTTCTGTTATTTTTTGATCTATGATCTTTCATCTATCCTGTTTTTGACTGAATCAGACAATTCTTCGGTTTCACGCAAAGTACTCTTTGTCTGTAATTACTTTTTATGTACCAGACTCACCGCTTCCAGAATCTTACTTCTGTCTTTTACGCCGTCCGTCTCTACACTGCTGCTTAAATCTACGGCATAAGGACGTATCGTATCAACCGCCTGCTCCAGATTGTCAGCCCCCAGACCTCCTGCCAGGAAAAACGGCCTTTTTATCTCAGGAATCAGCGACCAGTCAAACGTCTGTCCGGTTCCGCCGCCTCCCTGATCCAGCAGAATATAATCAGCCGGACTTTTTAATGCCAGCTCAATATCCTGCGCCGCTTTCACAGAAAAAGCCTTGATCACCTGACTTCCTGTATTCTTTTGAATCCTTCTGATATAATCATCATCTTCCTGTCCGTGAAGCTGTGCGATCCGGATGGTCCCGTCAAGAAGCAGCTCTTCTACCCTCTCCGGTGCCGCATTCACAAAAACGCCCACCGGAATAATATTCTTATCCAGTTCTGCGATAAGAATCCTTACCTGATCGCCTGTGACATTTCTGCTGCTTTTTGGAAATTCTATGATAAATCCACAGTAATCCGGTTTCGCTTCATTTACATATGCAATATCTTCCGGACATTTCAGTCCGCAGATCTTTATTTTTGTTTTTTGCTGCTGTTCTCTGCTCATATCAAAATCTCCGAAGAAGACTGCTGTTATCCAATATCCTTACCGCAATCTTCTCACTGTCATTCTCCTCAGACAACTCAAATCCCGGAATTCATTTCAGCGGACTTCCATTCAGACTTTCCAGTGCCGCCTTCTTATCCGGGCTCCGCATAAGTGTCTCACCGATCAGCACGGCATCCACCTGATTCTCATAAAGCAGCCTGATATCGTCCGGTGTGCGGATTCCGCTTTCAGAAACAAAAACCACATCATCCGGTGCCATCTTTCGAAGCCGGATACTGTTATTCATATCCACCTGAAATGTCCTGAGATCACGGTTATTTACCCCGACAATCTCCGCACCCAGATTCAAAGCTCTGTCCACTTCATATTCATCATGGGCTTCCACCAGCGCCTCCAGCCCCAGTTCCTTTGCAAGCTGCCGGTATGCTTTCAGTTCTCCGTCATCGAGGATCGCACAGATCAGCAGTACCGCAGATGCTCCAAGAGCTTTCGCCTGATAGATCATATATTCATCCACTGTAAAATCCTTCCGAAGCACCGGAATCTGCACCGCACCTGCGATTTCTCTCAGATACTGGTCCGATCCCTGAAAATAAAACGGTTCTGTGAGACAGGAGATTGCGCTGGCGCCTGCCTGTTCATATTCCTGCGCAATTGCCAGATATGGAAACTCCGGTGCGATCAGTCCTTTGGATGGAGATGCTTTTTTCACCTCACAGATATAGGACATCCCGTCTTTCTGCAAAGCCTGAAGGAAAGTCATCTTTTTCCCTGCTTTCTTATTCCCTTCCTGAATCCGGTTTTCCAGCTCAGAAACGGAAACCTGTATTTTTTCTTTTGCAATCCGCTCTCTTGTTCTGGCTGCGATTTCTTCTAATATATTCTTCATAAGCTCTATCGTTTTCTTTCACATTCTGTATATATTGTCTTCTATATATGTTATCAGTTGCTTTTTCAGTAACCGTCTGATAACAGTTCCGCAGTCCGCTGTTCTGCAAGAATACGGAACTGTTACGCTTCTTATTTATTTGTCTCTTCTACAAATTCTTCCAGTTTCTTCAGTGCTGCGCCGCTGTCGATCAGGGATTCTGCCAGCTTCACACCTGCTTCCACGGAATCAGCTTTTCCTGCTATGTAAAGTGCCGCACCTGCATTTAAGCAGACTGCCTGACGTTTGGCACCCTTTTCTTCCCCTTTTAAGATTGCTTTGGTGATCTCTGCATTCTCTGCCGGAGTACCGCCTGTCAGGGCTCCTTTTTCACATCTTGTATATCCGAACTGCTCCGGTGTGATCTCATAGGAAGTAAATTTTCCATCTTTAATCTCACATACAGAAGTCGGCGCACACATGGAAATCTCATCCAGACTGTCCTGTCCGTAAACAACCATTCCTCTGTTCACTCCAAGATTTGCCATAACCTGTGCCAGTGGCTCTACCAGCGCCTGATCATAAACTCCCATCAGCTCCATATTTGCACCTGCCGGGTTGCTTAACGGTCCAAGAATATTAAATACGGTTCGAATGCTCAGTTCCTTTCGGATCGGTGCCACATATTTCATGGCAATGTGATAATTCTGGGCAAATAAGAAACAGATATTGATTTTTTTCAGAATCTCTGCGCTGCGTTCCGGCGTTAATGTGATCTTCACGCCAAGAGCTTCCAGAACATCTGCTGCTCCTGATTTGGAAGAAGCTGCTCTGTTTCCATGTTTTGCAACCGGAACACCGCCTGCTGCGATCACCAGAGAAGAGGTTGTGGAAATATTGAAGGAGTTTGCTCCGTCTCCGCCGGTACCTACGATTTCCAGCACATCCATATCATGGAGAAGCTTGATGCAATGCGCTCTCATCCCTGCTGCGGAAGCTGTGATCTCATCAATGGTTTCTCCTTTTAAAGATAAAGCAGTAAGATATGCAGACATCTGCACCGGTGTCGCCTGACCACTCATGATCTCGTCCATTACGTTTTCTGCCTCTGTATATGTTAAGTCCCTTTTCTTTGATAATTTAATAATGGCTTCTTTAATCATTTCTCACTACCTCCATGAAATTCTCTATCATCGCTCTGCCATCCGGTGTCATAACAGATTCCGGATGAAACTGCACTCCGAAAACCGGATATTTCGTATGTTCCACCGCCATAACCTCGCCGTCCTCTGACTCTGCGGTTACTCTCAGTTCCTCCGGCAGTGTATCTTTTAACGCTGCCAGTGATGATATCTGGCTGCTGCAAAAGTATCCGGTAAGCCTTTAAACAACTGGCTCTCACCCGTTTTATACATCGGCTTTTTCTTTCCATGCATCAGCTCTTTCGCATAAGAAACCGTTCCGCCAAAGGCTTCACAGATAGACTGATGACCCAGGCACACACCCAGGATCGGGATTTTACCTGCAAACTCTTTAATCACCGGAATACAGATTCCCGCATCTTCCGGACGTCCCGGGCCGGGGGATAAAATGATGGCTTCCGGCTTCATCTCTGCGATCTCTTCCAGTGTACATTCATCATTTCTCACTACTTTGATGTCCGGCTCTACGCCTCCGATGAGCTGATATAAATTATAGGAAAAACTGTCATAATTATCGATCAGTAATATCATTCTAATCCCTCCTGTGCCTGCTCAATTGCCTGTACTACAGCTCTCGCCTTATTGCAGCATTCCTGAAATTCTTTTTCCGGTACACTGTCTGCCACGATTCCAGCCCCTGACCGGATGCAGATTTCTCCGTTCTTCTTGTAAACCAGCCGGATGGCAATGCAGGTATCCAGGTTTCCTGCAAAATCCAGATAACCGATGGCACCTCCATAGATTCCTCTCTTGCTCTGTTCCAGTTCCTCAATGATCTGACATGCTCTGAATTTCGGTGCTCCGGAAAGTGTTCCTGCCGGAAGGATGGAATCTACTGCATCTACAGCATCTTTGTCATCTCTGATGATTCCGGTCACGGTAGAACCCAGATGCATGACATGGGAAAAACGTTCCACACAGAGATATTTTTCTACTTTTACCGTTCCGATTTTGCTGATCTTTCCGATATCATTTCGTCCAAGGTCTACCAGCATGTTGTGCTCTGCAAGTTCTTTTTCGTCTTTCAGAAGTCCCTCTTCCAGAGCTTTATCTTCTTCTCTTGTCTTTCCTCTTGGTCTGGTTCCTGCCAGCGGGAAGGTACTTAAGGTACCGTTCTCCAGTTTCGCAAGGGTTTCAGGGGAAGCACCTGCCAGTTCGATGTCATCGCTGGAGAAGTAGAACATGTATGGTGACGGGTTGGTTGCGCGGAGAACACGGTAAGTATCGAACAGGCTTCCGGTTGCTTTTGCTCTCATCGGGTTGGAAAGTACCACCTGGAAAATATCGCCCTCCTTGATGTAATGTTTTGCTTTTTCCACCATCTCTGCGTATTTCTCTTTCGGAAACTTCGGCTGGATTTCGGACTGGAGTTTCAATGGTTCAAATTCCATATGTTCGCCGTTTCGGATAAACTGTGCCATTTCCTCCAGTTTCTTTACTGCCGCTTCATAAGATGTCTCAAGGTCATCTGTCATCACGCCGGTGATCAGGAGAACTTTCTGTTTGAAGTGATCAAATACGATCACCTGGTCAAAAAGCATCAGGTCCATATCCCTGAAATCCTGCTGTTCTTTATCTTCCAGTTTCAGTTTCGGCTCGCTGTATTTAATGTAATCGTAGGAGAAATATCCTACCAGCCCGCCTGTGAAAGGAGGCATATTTTCCATCACCGGAGTTTTATATTCCCGGATGATTTCTCTGAGTGTATCGCCAGGATGTGTCACCTGTTTCACCGTTTCCTCTGCCTGTCCCCGCGCATCTGTTTTACGGATTTTTAAAGTTCCGTCCGTACAGGTAATTTCCATGGACGGTTCATATCCCAGAAACGAATATCTGCCCCACACCTCTGTCTGGCTGGCACTTTCCAGCAGGTAACAGTGACGGCTGGCTTTTCGCAGGGTGCGCATCACTTCTACCGGTGTATATCTGTCTGCGTAAAGTACTCTGCACAAAGGAATGCGACGGTATTCTTTTGTCTGTGCAAGCTGTTTGATGGTTTCTAATGTTGGATACATGGGAACACCTCCTGTAGTTAGTCATTACTGATTCTGTCCTGATTCTGAATTTTTTTTAAACTTCTTTGAACTTCTTCTGATTCAGCCATATTTCTCTGTCAGGAAATTTCTACGAAATTCCCTGTTGTACCAAAAAACGCCCGTCCACGACAGAATCTGTGTTTCTGTCAAGGACGAGCGTATATACTTCACCCGCGGTGCCACCTTGATTTACGGCTTGAACCGTACTCTTTGCGAAATACCTTCATATTTCCGGCAACTGACGTATGCCCCACGTCGCAGGATACTAAGCAGATTCTCTTATGCTTTTCACTGCGCCCTCAGCGGCCCATTTGGCAGACTGCATTTCCACCCGGCTCTCACCTTCCCGGATTCTCTGTGCGCGCATGACTGCTTTAACTTCCGCTTCATCGGTTTAGTCTGTTAAATTTGTAAATAATCTACCACCGCTAACCTCATTTGTCAACCCCTGAATTTCACTTTTCTTTATTTTTTATGATAGGAAAACATATAAAAATGAGGTTATTCATAAATTTTTATTTTTTCTGCGCTTCTTTTTCTTGATATCAAGAATCTCTTCTGCGATCTCTACTTCAGATTTCTCATCCGGTGGAAGTACGATGTTCAGGACAATGGCAAACAATGCTGCCGGCACGATTCCGGAACCGCCGAAGATCAGTGTAATCGCCTGCGGGAGCTGAGCCAGAACTGCGGAGTTTGCACCAAGTCCATAGCCAAGTCCAAGTGCAACAGAAACGATGGTTACATTTCTCGGAGTTACCGGCCATTTTGTGATTAACTGGATACCGCTGACTACGATAGATGAGAACATCATAACTGCTGCGCCGCCAAGTACGCTCTGCGGCATAATAGAGATCAGTGCTGCCAGTTTCGGGAACAGGCCGCATGCGATCAGGAAAATACCGCCTGTTGCGATTGAAAAACGGTTTACAACCTTATTCATGGCAACCAGACCTACATTCTGGCTGAAAGAAGTATTCGGAAGTACGCCAAATACGGATGCAAGTGAAGATCCAAGACCATCACACATAACACCACCGGAAAGTTCTTTATCTGTTGCTTCTCTTCCAAGTCCGCCCTCTGTGATACCGGAGATATCACCGACAGTCTCTACTGCGGTTACTACGAACATAATACAGATCGGAACAATCGCTCTTGCATCAAATACCCATTTCACAGGCATGATCTTCGGAATTGCAAACCAGGAGGCAGTGGCCACTTTATCCCAGTTTAATACCCAGGATTTCGTTGCTTCTACGGTTGTGCCTGCATCATCTACATAAGTAAAGGTAGTCGGCAGAACGGCTGCCATAATGCTTACCAGCACATATCCTACAATAATACCGATCAGAATTGACGCAAAACTGGTAAATCCTTTGGTTCCGTGTTTCAGTGCAACGATCACGATCAGAACCACCATACCTACAAAAAGGTTCTCAAGAGAACCATAATCTTTCGAGGAACTTCCGCCTCCAAAAGAACCGATACCAACAGAAATCAGTGAAAGACCAATTGAAAGTACAACGGTTCCTGTTACAACAGACGGGAAAAATCTTCTCAGTGGTTTCAGGAAACTTCCCAGTACCGTCTCAAAAAGTCCGCCGATAAAAGATGCTGCCATGATAGCACCATAAGCTACCACACCATTTCCCATAACACCGGCAACGCTCTGACATACGCCGATAAAGCCGGAACTAGTTCCCATAACGATCGGAAGTTTTCCTCCGACAGGTCCGATGGTAAATACCTGAACCAACGTTACAATACCTGCAATGAGCATGGCGTTCTGCAGAAGTGCTACCTGCAGTTCTCCGCCGGGCTCAATCCCACAGGCTGCGGTGATGATCAGAAGGGGTGTAAGGTTTCCCACAAACATGGCCAGTACATGCTGCAGACCAAGGGGGATCGCCAGCTTCAGCGGCGGCCTTCCGTCAAGATCATAGGGGGTTGCTGTGTTTTTTTCTTGTTTCTCCATTCCTTTCCCTCTCTTTCGTGGATGTTAATGCATGGGCAGCAAGATGTCCGCTTCTTAATCGTTTAGAAATTATGGTACAAAAAAGATAGTTACCACCTGCGGATAACTACCTTTTTATCATTTCATAGTACGATTAATATAGCCCCTTGCTTTTACCCTTTAATATTATAAAGGATTTCCTTGATTATGGCAATAGATATCTTCTTGATTATTCCATTTACTAATTGATAAAATTCATATTACCTTTTTATTTTATGATAATTGTTTCTTCAATATTGTACATAAAAACAAAAAAGCCCATAAACCTCCTCTTCAGATTTACAGACTTATCTTTCGTAGATAGTAGCGAGAGGGGGATTCGAACCCTCGACACCACGGGTATGAACCGTGTGCTCTAGCCAACTGAGCTATCTCGCCATTTTCTTTTAAGATATGGAACCTATAGGGCTCGAACCTATGACCCTCTGCTTGTAAGGCAGATGCTCTCCCAGCTGAGCTAAGATTCCATATGTTGTTTGGACAGATTTCTCTGTCAAGTAGCGAGAGGGGGATTCGAACCCTCGACACCACGGGTATGAACCGTGTGCTCTAGCCAACTGAGCTATCTCGCCATTTTCTTTAAGATATGGAACCTATAGGGCTCGAACCTATGACCCTCTGCTTGTAAGGCAGATGCTCTCCCAGCTGAGCTAAGATTCCATATGTTGCTTTGTTGAGTCGTTTTTGTTTTTCCCTGCCTCAACTTGCTTTGCTATTATATAATGGATTTTGTCGGATGTCAACACCTTTTCTGAAATTTTTTTAATTTTTTTTATTTTTTCAATTGTGTGTGTATTTTCCGCCGATTCTGTCATTTTCATCAACTTACGTGAGATGCCGGAAAGCCACATAAAATCAGGATTTTGCAGGCTTTTGTGTAAATGATCATAAATATACAGTATATAAAAAAAGCAGTTTTATATCTGCATATAATCTCATAATATCCTGTAAAGAATTATATGTCGTACAAATACTGCTCTTTTTATTTGCTTTATTTTTATTTTTCAGGGAACTGCTTTTGTTACATTGTTATTGCTTTTCTTTTGTTACTGCATGATTACTGTTATTGCTATTTCCCGGCATTCAGAAAATCTCCTTTTTATTTTTCTGAAACTCTTATTTTCTGATTTTTACAGAAGCCTTCTGGTCTTTGCCTTTCAGGAGTTTCTGGTATGCAGTTAATTTCGCTGCCGGAACTTTAATCACTGCTTTTGCAGAGATTCCCTTTAATGCGGAAGAACCCACCGTTTTCAGCACTTTGGAACTGATCGTGATGGAGGTCAGCACTTTACAGCCGTTAAATGCCTGTTTTCCGATAGTGGTCACTTTTGATCCGACTGTTACTTTTTTCAGCTTTGTGCAGCCGTTAAATGCCTTGTCGCCGATTGCAGTTACATTGAATGTATAACCACCGATCTTTACAGTTGCAGGAACAGAAACACTTGTCAGAGTCTTCTTTGCCGGAGCAGAGACACTTACGGTTCCATTCTTGTATGCGGATTTTGTTACTTTATATTTCAGGTTTCCAACTGTATAAACTTTGCTTTTTGCAGGAACTGCCGCAATCTTGAAGTTCTGTGTCACTGTACCGGTATAGCTACCTTTTCCAACTACAGTTACGGTGGCGGTAGCACCGGCTTTTGTGTTATTTGTGCAGGAAACAGTATAGTCAGTTCCGGCTTTAAGTTTTTTGCCGTTTAAGGTTACAGTTACAGATGGTGTAACTGCTTTTCCTGCGTAAATCTGAGTCTTGATGTCAGAGATTTTTGCGGAGGAAATGCTTGTGGCAGGAGCATTTGCTGTTTTGAAGTATGCCTTCGTCTTTATCTGTTTCCACTCGTCATTTTCATTATGCCAATAATTTGTCAGACGCTTATCTCCGTCAACTGCATAATCTTCCCACGCACCATCCTCTTTTTCAGGTACGAATAAAACAACACTTGAATCTTCTTTCTCTGATAATGCAACTTCTACTGCTAACAGCTCCAGTATTTCTTTTTCATCCAGTTTTTTATCTATAGTTGCCAGACAGGTAGCTTCTTTTTTATAAACTACCGGATAATCACCCCACCAGCTCTTTCCGTCTTCATTGTAGTGGTATGTCTCAGAGAAACAATTTTCTGTAAAGCAGGCGTTGGCTTTTCTGGCTCTCCGCTCATCACAGGTAATCAGATTCATTCCTCTTTCCAGATCTCTCTCGCTTCCATCCCCAAGCGTATGCATATAAGTACCCAGTTTCAATTCACCTGCAAAATAAATATCTGCTAATAAGGAACCATCTTTTCCTGTGAATATATATAAATTATCTTTTTCATCAAATTTCGTACAGTCAATCTCTCCCAATTTCAGATAAGATCCAGGTTCTGCATAAAGCTCGCAATGCGGATTCAGAGATGCTTTCTCAAAGTTCAGGTATTCAGCAACTACCAGCTTATTGCCCTCTTCTTCTATCAGCAGGTTTTTGCAGTTTAAGTTTTTAACCGCTGCTTTTGTGATTTCCAGTGTATTTGCAGTTACATTTGTATTCAGTCTTGTATCCAGAAGCTCCGCGGTTCCTTCTCCTGTAATTGTGAGATTATCTGTTTTTACAAGCATATCCATCAGAACCACTTTCTTACCTGCCGGAACATTGACAGAAGAAATTTTAATCGGAAGCCATCTGTTTGTGTCTGTTTTTTCATTATACTGTGTAGGCCCTGCATACTTCACTGCATTTACGCCATCCGGTACGGTAAGTGTACCAGTAACTTCTGCATTCTGACCAATATGTACGATATAATAGCCTTCTGCATTATTCTTTTTCTGATATGCAGTCAGATATCTGGAAGCCTGTCCGGTACTTGGCATCGCAGTCAGCCATGAAAGACCTTCTTCAGAAAATTCACGTTTTCCATATGCGTCAAAGAGTTCCTGTGCAGACTGTCCTTCCGTACTCTGACAAATCTCAATGTCAGCACCATTGCCCTCATTGCACCAGGTCTTTCCATCCATATCCAGATCGTAACCAATCTCCGGAGCATGAACCGCTACTCTGTTTACCATATCAATAATATCGCTGTCTGACATATCAAATTTCACGCTCTGGAATCCGGTTCCCGGATTGAGCATTTCCCATTCTTCCCCATTGGTATCAAATGACTTGTAATATCTGATTGCCAGAGTATATGGCGCAGTCCAGTGATCACCTTCTTCATTACTGAAATTTCCGATTCCCCAGTCAAATGTTTTATGGAAAGTCACTGTTCTGGAAGCATCTTTTCCCTCAATCTGAATTCCTACCGGGAACTGCTCATTTGCCTCACTGCCGGTATCATTATAAATATTATAGAATTCAGCCGCGCCTCTGAGATTCAGGCTTCCGCACTGTTTTCCGAAATGTACATTCTCCACACCGGAAAGTCCGCCTAACTGTGAATCCTGAATAAATGCTACTGTGTCGTTTGTGCCGATACCTTTTAAAGTTCCCTGAATGACAGAATCCTGAATCTGTACAATTCCATCTCCACTGACAGATAATCCGCTGTTTACAATTGTATGAGCCAGTTTCACTGTCTGTCCTTCTTTTGTTTTGATGGAACCAATCTTCTTTACCGGATACTGTGTATGGGTATCTGTTTTTTCATCATAGTCACTTGGTCCCCAGAAAGATACACCTTTAACACCAGATGGAATATCAATTATATCTACAGATGCATTTTTAGGCAGATCAATGGTATAATAGCCTGCTGTCTGATTTTTCTGGTCAGATTCCATCACTTTCATCATCTGGTTTACATCTGAAATGCTTCCAAGGAAATAATCTGCATTATCCGGATACTCAAAATCCCACATTCCATGATTCTCAAAGATTTCCTGTGCAGTAAGACCACCGGCATCCTGATATCTGTAAATTCTGTACAGCTTATTCTCATTACGATCCCATATTTTTCCATCCAGGCTCAGCTCGGAATCATAACCCTCCTGTGAAACATATAACCGGTCACCCAGTCCAATAACATCTTCCAGAGACATAGCAAATGTCACTGCCTGACTTCCGGATGAAAGTTCCATCTCCGACCAGTCGTCTCCCTCAAAAGATTTTTTATAAGAAATACCTAATGAATAATTACCAGTCCAGGAATCGCCCTCTTCGTTTTTAAAGATTCCTGATCCCCAGTCGAATGCTTTGTGGAATACCGGCACTTTTTCCTTGCTGTAGCCTTCAATCTGAATCCACACAGGAGTATTGTGTTCATCATGATCGGTATCATTATAAAGATTATAGAACTCTGATTTCCCTTTAATATTCAGATTCCAGCAGTCAAAGTGTACGTTCTCTATTCCGGAAATACCGCCAATCATTGCATCATCGCAAAAGATTACTGTATCATCAGATCCTGTTCCTTTGATTTCTCCATTCATATGAAGCTGTTTGAATGTGACCGTACCTTTTCCTTCTTTGATTTCTATGGATTCTTTGTCATTTCCGACACCCCAGAATGTAATATTTCCATTTGGAGTAATGCTTCTGATTTTTACATCTCCGTCGCCATAGCCTACAAATACATTCATTCCCTCAGGAACCACTATATCCTCTTCACCTTCCAGGTCATGTGGCACAACCAGACAGTATCCGGTATTGTCTCCTTCCATGTTCTTCAATGCTTCCGTGAGAGTTGTTTTCTCCATTGTCTGCATTTCCACATCCGGTCTGTCTTCATCTGTGCGCAGACAGGTGTTAAACTGTCCCTCATTGATAAAAGCAACCTCATAGGTTCCCGTTCCTTGTGCTGCGGTTGCCGGTTCTGTCTTTACATCTGATTCTTCTGCAAACACCTCCTGCTGTTCTTCTTCCCCAGTCTCAAACTCAGAAACTTCTTCCTCTCCTGATGTCCAGACTTCTTCTGTGTCTGCGACTTCTGCTTCGCCTGTTCCCATGACCACTTCTGTCTCAGGTACTGCATCTTCTGTTGATTCTTCTTTTTCCATCTGCACTTCCACAGCTTCTGATGTACCTTCTCCGGCTGAGAAATCTGCTCCCATAACAGCCACGCCCTCTGCTGCCGGTGATACACTTAACAGTGCTGCCAGTAATACCGCGATTTGTTTTTTCTTCATACAAACCCTCCTTTTATAATATGAAATTTAATAATGAAAAAGATTGTTGTAAATTCTCTGCATTGTAATCCTTCTGTTCTGAATTAAACAATAGCATCTGATTTCTTCACAACAACTATATCAGAATCCCTGATTGGGATATCTTTTAAATTATTCATTTTTAGTCATTTCAAATATATACATAGAATTGTACTGTATAATATTTATTTTATCAATTGTTTTCAGTTTATTTTGGTTATAATACTCCTGTATGTATATTGTTCACTCTGTGTCCTGTAACATGATTCGCGGAATATTACCAATGAGCAATAACCTATATTTTTCTCACCATATCATAAGAAAGAAAAACCTTCTCGGGAAACAGTTGCTGTCAGAAATAGAATGATATCCCAACATTCGGTAAAGTCTGTTTTCCATATCTTTCGTTGGATATTTTGCTCCTTCCGGCAGTCTACGGTAATAATCAAGAACCATCCAAACACAACAGCAAAGACATGTTTCCATGGTATCATTCTGGCGGAATATTCTTACTTTTCCTCTTGTCTGCAATCATATTCCCTCTCCGTTTACAGTAATACCTCTTCACCAATTTCATCCAGAAAACTGTTCATTTGTTCCAATGTCATTTTTTCTTCCAGTCCGTAAATGATCGCCGCGTCATAGCGTACACGCGGATAAAGTCTGGGCTTCTGGCCGATATCCAGAAGCCGCTGTGTATCCGACAGATCAAGAGAAAGGAGAAACGCACACTGCAGCAGTATTTTCCTTGTAGGGATTCGCTGACCGCCAAACAGCTTTCGTGCATAGGATTCTTCCAGATTCAGTTTTCGCACAATGTCTTTCTTTTTCATTCCACGCTCTTCGATCAAATGCTCAAGATAGAGTCCGACCTCTACCTTGTTTCCTCGTTCTCTTGCAAAATATGCGGCACCCTCTTCTTTTATCATTCCCATGATTTCATCTGTTTCTTTCATTTCTTCTCACACCTCTTTCCTGTTCATAGCTCTCCTTTTCATCTGAAAAACTGTTTCCTATTTTTTCGGTAAAAAAAGGCAGATATGATACTAGTAAGTGTACCATATCTGCCCATTTTAGAACGGGACAAATTTGTCTCTTTTTCTGTTAGTTGACTTACTGACATTCACTGACTGAAGCTTTCTTATGCCAGAATCTCAAAATCCGGTGAGGATTTCAGTTCCAGAATTTCTTTTTTCTGCTCTTCTGTACATTGTACCTGAACCAGTGTCGGATGTTCCAGTAACGGCTCGTAGCTGTCAATGGCTGCATTGGAAATATCAATATAGTGCAGTTGTTCTGCTTCAAAAACCGGGGTCAGATCCGTAATAAAGCTGAAACCGATTGACAGTGCATACAGATTCGGAAAATTCTCAATCCCTTCCAGTGATGAGACCGGAGAACCGACTGCCAGAAATTCCAGACTTTCCATCCCCTTTAAGGGTTCCAGATTTTTCAGTACTGTATTTCCACCCCACATGATCAGACCTTTCAGCTCACTCATCTGAGCAAGAACTTCTGCCATTTCTTCCGGCACATCTCCGATACAAAGTTCCTGTAAATTGTTTATCTCCAGAAGCGGTTTCATATTTCCGTCTTTTATTTCAGCATTGTTCATATACAGAATATTCAGGTTCATCTGTCCCAGAAAATCTATATCTGCCAGCTTCATGCTTTCTATATTTAACCGGGTAATGCTGCTGCATTCTTTCAGCACAGACAGATCTTCTGCCGGATTTTCCAGAATGCAGAGAAGATCCAGGTTTGTTAAACCGGTCAGCACGGAAAAGTCTGTAATCTTATTCTTATTCAGGTAAAGTTCTTTCAACGGCAGATTTTCCAATGCAGAAATATCCTCTATTTCCTGATTGCAGAGTGCAAGAGTTTCAAGATTTTTCATCATGGTAAGGTCTGTGAGGTCAGTAATGTTTCCTCTGGCAGAGCCAAAATCAGAATCTTTCCCTTCCACGCGGTTTCCTATTCCCCAGAAGTTATCTCCCTCATCGAGGATTTCTTTTCCTACAATGCGGATCTGTTTTACATTTTCCAGCATTTCTGTAGTTATTGTATCGTCTTCCGAAAGGTTCAGTTCCCTGCGGACTGCTGTCTCGATCATTTCTTCTTTAAATGTTACCGGTTCTGTCTGTTCTACATCTTGCTCATTTGCTGTAACCGGTTTATTGGTTACATCCGGTTCATTTTTTGTATCTGGTTCATTTTCTACATCCGGCACTACATCTGTATTCTGAGGTGATTCTGTATCCATACTCTCTGCCAATACCTGACTTTTTGGAGATGTTATATCAGTCAGTATTCCTGTGTTTGAGAGAAAAACCGCCAGGATGCCAGCGACTGTTATCAGTCCGGCGGCTGCGCCTGCCTTTTTATGAACCACTTTTCTGTTATCCTCCTGACATTTTTCAATTGCCTTTCTCAGTTCTGCTGCATCGGCATATCTTTTGTCAGGCTCAAACGAGCAGGCTTTTTCTATTATTTTTTTCAGTTTTCTGCTTATCTTACATTCAGAAAGCTGATCCAGTTCATAGCTTTCCGTAACCATATACAGCATTGTCTGTCCGATGGCATATACATCTGTGCGTTGATCCGTCTGTCTGTAGCCATATTGTTCCGGAGCCGCAGTTCCTCTGGTGCCTACTACGAAAGTATCTCTCTGACTGTCTTTTTTATAACTGCGCATGGTTCCAAAATCAATAAATACAGTTTCTCCGGTAGGTGTAACTACAATATTTTCCGGTTTGATGTCACGATGTATCATCGGATCTTCTAACTTCTGAAAGTTTTCCACTGCCTGACAGATTTTCAGGCTGATTTTACAAAGTTCTCTTTCCTGTATCCCACCTTTCTGCATAACCATCTGAGATAACGGTGTTCCTTCTATGTATTCCCGTAGAAAATAGACCCCGCCATTTTCTTCAAAGATTCTGTAGGCTTTTGGGATTCCGGTCAGGCCCATTTCTGTCAGTTTCTGAAGTATTTCCATTTCATTCTGCAGCATTTCTGCCTGAATCTTTCTGCCCCATTTCAGGACACAAAAGATGCCTGTCGCCGTTTCCTTTACCAGAACTGTACATGAATCTTCTCCTTCTTTAAGGAATTCATCTACGGTCCAGCAATTCTGCATTTCTGCCGGCAGGAAATACTTTGTTTTCTTAGAAATATGATTATCTGATATCTGTTCCTTTTTCATAAATTTTCCTTTCGTTTATCATGAGTGGAAAACCTTTACCATACTTTAATTTTAACAGAAAGCATATCAAAAACCTATCTGTTTTTTCTCAATTTCTGCAAAAAATTCCCTCTCCAGTTCTTACCGGAAAGGGAATCTCTGATTCTCTGTAATCTGTTTTTTTGTTAATTATTCAGCATCTGTGCTGTCATCGAAAGGAATTACGGCACCGTCATATTTCTCGTTGATAAAGTCTTTGATCTCATCAGATTTCAGTACATCTACAAGTGCCTGGATCTTTTCGCTGTCTTCGTTGCCTTCTTTTACTGCGATTACGTTTACATATGTTTTTGCTGCTTCAGAATCAGATTTCTCATATGCAAGTGCGTCTTTTCCTACTGAGAATCCAGCTTCCAGAGCGTAGTTTCCGTTTAATACCACGTAAGCTGTCTCACCTGTAACTCGTGCTACCTGTGCTGCTTCCAGCTCTACGATCTCTACATTGTGAGGATTTTCTTCGATATCCTTAACGGTTGCATTTAATCCGGCATCGTCTTTCAGTGTGATGATTCCGTTGTCCTGGAGAAGAAGAAGTGCTCTTGCTTCGTTTGTGGTATCATTTGGTACTGCGATGGAATCTCCGTCTGCCAGATCATCCAGGCTGTCTTTTGTTCCAGGGTAGATTCCGAATGGCTCATAGTGGATACCGCCAGCATTTACAAGGTGTGTACCTTTTTCTTCATTGAACTGATCCAGATATGGGATGTGCTGGAAGTAGTTTGCATCAAATTCGCCACTCTCTACAACCTCGTTTGGTCTTACATAGTCATCAAATACTGTAACTTCAAGGTCATATCCTTCTTTCTCAAGAAGTGTTTTTGCTTCATCAAGGATTTCTGCATGAGGTGTTGCGGATGCTGCAACTGTGATGGTTTTGTCATCGTCTTTTGCATAAACGCCTGTGCTTAATGTTCCTGCTACTAATACTCCTGTTAAAACTGCTGCCACTAATTTTTTCATAATAATCGTCCTCCTGAATTTTATAATTCTGTTTTAACTTTTTTCTTTTATTTTTATCCGCCCGGAAATTCTTCATTTCCTCCCCGCGGAATATTTTTTATTTGTACTTACTTTCTTCTGTCGATCTTATTTGCGATCAGCATTCCCACTGACTGGAAAATCTGTACCAGAATAACCAGCAGGATAACTGTTACGATCATGATATCTGACTGATATCTGTAATATCCGTAACGAATGGCGATATCACCAAGTCCACCGCCTCCAACTGCACCGGACATCGCAGAATAACCAAGGATGGTTCCGATTGCAATGGTCGCTCCCGTGATCAGTGATGTTCTGGCTTCTACCAGAAGCACTTTCACGATAATTCTCATGTTGCTTGTACCCATGGCTCTGGCTGCCTCGATTACACCTGCATCTACTTCTTTAATAGAAGATTCTACCATTCGTGCAATAAAAGGAATCGCTGCCACAACCAGCGGCACTACAGTTGCTGTAGATCCGTAACTCTTTCCCACCACTGCTCTGGTAAAAGGAATGAGCAGGATTAGTAAGATCAGAAACGGAATACTTCTCACTATATTTGCAATGGCATCCAGTATCTTATACAACACTGCATTTGGCTTCAGTCCCTCTTTATCAGACACTGCCAGCAGCACTCCCATGGGAAGTCCGAACAGGTATCCCAGAACTGTGGAAAGAACTGTCATGTAAAGTGTTTCTCCCACACCCTGGACAATCATCATTATTGTCTCATGATCCCACATATCCTGTCACCTCCCCGATTGCTAAACCTTTTTCTTTCAGATACTGTTTCATCATTTCTGTTCTGGTACTGCCCTCCATAAACTCCAGTATCATCTCTCCCTTGCTACACCACCCACATTCTTGGTATCTGCCTTCAGGATATTTACCGGTTCTCCAAAGGTAAGGATCAAATTTGCAATTACAGGCTCAAAAGCTGAATTCTCTGAAAATACGATTCGTATTTTCTCACCGCTTTTAATCTCTGCCTGTCCTTTTTCCCTGCCGGCATCCTGTCTGCTGTCTGCGTCGATATCGGAGCCTGTATCCTTTCGGATCAGTTCTTTGGCAACCTCTGACTGAGGATTTGCAAAAATATCTGCAACCAGTCCTTTCTCAACCACTTCACCCTCATACATGATCGCCACATGTGTACAGATTTCACGCACAACCGACATCTGATGAGTAATGATCACTATGGTGATTCCAAACTGCTTATTAATCTTTTTCAGCAATTCCAGAATGGAAGAAGTAGTCTGCGGATCCAGTGCACTGGTAGCCTCATCGCAAAGTAAGATCTTCGGATCCGATGCAAGTGCTCTTGCAATGGCAACCCTCTGCTTCTGTCCACCGGAGAGCTGTGCAGGATAAGCGTTCTGCCTGTCCCCCAGACCAACGATCTCTAACAGCTCTGCTGCCCTCTTTCTGGCCTCTGCCTTCTTCTTTCCTTTTATATAAAGAGGAAAACAGACATTATCAATCACTGACTTCTGCATCAGCAGATTGAAATGCTGGAAGATCATACCAATCTCTTCCCTCTGTTTCCTCAATTCCTTCTCTGTCAAATCTCCAAGAGCCTTCCCATCTATCAGAACCTGGCCCTCTGTGGGAACCTCCAGAAAATTCATACATCGTACTAATGTACTCTTACCTGCCCCCGACATACCGATAATCCCATATATATCACCGGAATCGATATTCAGGTTCACGTCCTTCAAAGCCTCGACCACGCCATCTTTCGTGTCAAAAGACTTCCGGACCTTCTCAATCACAATCCCAGACATCTCATTCTCCCTCTCTCTTATTCCCCGCTCCGTTGAGCATGAACATACTATACCACTATACTTCCGATTATGCCAATTCATAATACCTAGTGCCAGTTATAGTTTAAAGTTATATTTTTAGCACTTTACCTCATTGAAATCTATACCTCTTGAATTTATTCAGACAGAAAAACAGCAGGAGAAAGGTCGCATTCCTTTCATCCTACTGCTTTAAAAACGTAATATTCATTAAAGACCATATTCCTTATATAGTTGCTCACGTCTTTTAGAATCTGTTGATACAATCGGGATTTCTTCCGTTCTCTGATCCTGAATCAGTCGAGTAATCAGGCTTCCCAGTCGAGCTTCTCCCTGAATCTGCCCGATTGCCTCGCCTCTTGCCTGTCCGATTGCCTCTCCTTCTGCACGTCCAATTGCCTCTCCTTCTGCACGTCCAATTGCTTTTCCCTCTGCTTTAAGTCTTTCAGATTCCAATTCCAGAACTTTTCCTCCCATAATATCACCTATTCCTTTCCGAACATTGTCCTCTTCGCGGAAAATATAATCCGCAATTTTTATAATTAGTTTTGTCAAATCTGTATACAATTCTGACTTTCCTATTTCTGTCAGTTCTTCTTCCAGATTTACCCGGATTTCTTCGTATTCATTTAGGAATACCTGAAATAATTCTGGATTGCTATTAAAATCATGTCCTTTTTTCTCATATCGCATAATATAAAATGGCAACAACATTAATAAATTTTTTTCAAAAATGCTGTCTTTGGTATAATCAGTCATTTTTATAGTCGGTATAGAATATAAATATGTATTTCCATCTGGAAAAACCACATCTGCCTCCAGGTAATCCGGCGTGTTTCCAGAACTTCTCAGAAATAATACGCAGGACTTTGGAAATTCTATTCGATAGCCACGTCCCTGCTTTTCTGCATGTTCTATGCCAATTGCAAAATCATATTCAATCATGCGAATAGCCATTGTAACATCATCTGTACTCTGACATTCAATATGATACATTTTCTTACCAATAAGCAGACAGGAATCCGTAATAATCTCTCCGTCTTCCTGCTGGTGTTCATTTCGAAGCTGAGTAATCTTCACGTCCTCTGAATAAGATGTATGAAAAACTTCCAGGCGGTTCGATTATGGGGTACTGAGCATTCCGCGACCAGTAATTGCCTCGCGATGTACAAAAATCACGCATCTGCAGTAATCCATACCCAACTTATCCGTCTGGAAGTTTTCTTATATTCTTCTTATCTTTTCATTTTCTATGGGTGCCTCTAACCACCTGAATGCCTCTATCTTCCAGCGTTTCACAGATACGGGTATTCTTGAGCACTCATTTTTCTTCCCATACAACCGACAGCTCCTACATACATCACCTTAAGTTCTTCGCTGACCAGCCTGTCTATTTTTTTCCAGAATTCCATCATCCTCATCCGGTTCTTTGGGATTTGCACTTTTGCATCCATTACAGGTCATCACTGCTCCCAGAAATGTGTCCGAAGAATATTCCTCGAAAAAGTCACTACGATTCTAAAAGGACTTCAGACATTCCACTCCCACCGATCTAATTTATACACAGTACCGATTTTTTGTTTTCGTAGAGGTCATCCTCTGATATATACATTTTGACTTGGATAATCCATCTGAGAATATCCCAGTTCTACCCATGTCTGAATACCGGTTTTGTCCTGTACAAATAAAGCTGACAGTGATGAACCCGTACAGTCTCCTTTAAAAGTAACAACCGAATTATTTTTTACTGTGGTTTTCACTCCATCATACAAATACTGAATTTTTTTCAGTTTCCAGCCTTTATTGGCTTTCAGACTGATTTTGGCTTTCCACTGTTTTTTCTGTTTATTCCAGTTATAAATTCTGCTCTTGTTAAATTTTGAGGTAAAGTTTTTATTTCCAACCTTAAAAGATTTACAGGGATTCTTCCAGTTATACGCTACAATGGTAGTAGACAGTTTCTTTCCTGCATATTTAAAGGAAATTGTTGATGTTCCTGCTTTTTTGACATTAACTGTTAATCCATATGAACCCTTGTTCAGCACTTCTACAACATCCAGATTAGAATTTTTCAGACCGGTTGGTTCCTTTCCCTCAATAGAATTCTCTATATATATGGTTTTTCCAAATGCAGACTGGGGTGCAGAATAAATAGCCATATAAACCTTTTTATCAATACTGGGAACCGGTGACTTTGCATTTACAGAAATCAACTGTAATCCCAGCACACTGATGATTGTTAAAAATAACACTACTGTTTTTTTCAGAAAAACACAATAAAAATCTGATTATCCGCTAAAACACAGTATCTATCAGCATTTTCAAGAAAACAAATACATCAATTTACTACTTATTTACTACTAACGAATGAGCCTTGATACGCAAGTTTTCCTAGATATGCAAAGATATGGTACAGCACATCAGTATTAAAATAAGAAAAAATTGAATAACTCATAGACTATGGAACGCCTAACATGACGTTCCTTTTCTATTTCCAGCCGTTCTTATTGGACGGCTATTTTATTACCCAAAATGAAAGGAGCATTAGATTTATGAAAAAGATGTTAAAACGATTGTGTACGGGCTTCTTAGCTCTTGCAACTGTCGTTACTGCTTTACCGACTACACCCGTCCATGCAGAAAGTAAGCAATACTGGACGGAAAGTGCAGAGCGTGTCGGTATCATTGAAAAAGTAATGAATGACGGTTCTATCGGTTCGACATTCAATGAGGGCTATATGAAAGTCGAGGGCGAAACTGCCTATTGTATCGACATTAACACAAACTTTAAGAACGGTTACAAGACCAGAGCTGACGCAAGCTCACGCATGAGTGCTGACCAGATTTCAGATGTGGCGTTATCCTTAGAGTATGTCAAACAGTATGGCGAAGCTCACAAGGAACTGAACTACAAACAAGTCTATCTGTTGGAACAATGTGTAGTCTGGCAGAGATTGAGCGTACATTTTGGCTGGCAATGTGATAACGTGCGAGCTTCTTATGATGAAATTCCAAAGGCAACACAGGACGAAGTTTTCTCTGGTGCAAAAGCCTTTATCAAAGAAAATAAAGGACGCTATGAATGTGGCGGTTATATCTACTCTGGCGAGGGGCAGGAATTAGGACAATTCTGGGCGAAGCTGAATGTCGGAAATGCGAAACTGCAAAAGACTTCCAGTAATACCAGCATTACCGACGGTAACGGGAATTACTCTATTGCAGGTGCAACCTATGGTGTCTTTTCTGATAAGGACTGTACGAAACAGCTTGCCACCCTTACGACTGATGAAAACGGAAATACAGATGTTGTAGAGGTAAAGGCTGGCACAGTTTATATCAAGGAGTTATCCGCACCAGCAGGATATAAAGTGGATAAAACTGTATATTCCTTAAAGGTTGAAGCTGGAAAGACAGCAACCTTGAAAGTATCAGATACACCGAAAGTAACGTGCACTTTGATTGAGCTTTTCAAGATTGATATGGAAACACAGAAAGACAATCCGCAGGGGAACGCTTCTTTAGCAGGTGCGGAATTTACATGGAAGTATTATGCTGGCTTCTATAATAAAGATAATCTCCCTGCCGAAGCTACTCGTACATGGGTTACAAAGACAGTCGCTGAAACAGAGAGCAACGGGACAACCCACTACATCACAAAATTAGTGAACGCATACAAGGTATCTGGCGACAGCTTCTATATGCAGGACGGTAAGGCGGTTCTTCCACTTGGAACGCTAACTGTTGAGGAAACAAAAGCTCCAAACGGCTACTTGTTAGAGGGTGCATATATGCAGACTGGCGATAAGTCCGAACAGATAAAAGGCTTATACCTTACACAGATTACCGAGGACGGCGACCTTGCCGTATTATCTGGAAATAACCAGTTTTCCGTATCAGATAAGGTTATCCGTGGCGGTGTCAAAATTCAGAAACGAGATTTAGAAACGGGCGATACAAAGCCACAAGGAAGTGCTACCTTGAAAGATACTGCTTTTGACATCATTTCCTTAAATGATAATGCGGTATTGGTTGAGGGCAAATTATACAAGAAAAATGAAGTGGTAAAAACAATCCATACCGATATTGAGGGTGTCGCTTCTACTTCTTCTGACCTTTTACCTTATGGAAAATTCCGTATCGTTGAAAGTGAAGCTCCCGACGGTTACTTAACTGACGGTGCAAAGCCGATTGATTTTACAATCACAGAAAATGGAAAAATCGTGGACTTAACCGACGAAGCTCATTCTATCTATAATCAGATTAAGCGTGGAGATATTGAGGGTGTAAAAATCGGTGCAGGTACACACAAGCGTCTTGCTAATGTTCCCTTTAGGATCACAAGCAAGATGACGGGCGAAAATCATGTCGTGGTAACTGATGATAACGGGCAATTCTCCACTTCTGCTGAATGGGCTTCTCATAAGCACAATACAAACGCAGGAAAGACCAGCGAGGACGGTGTGTGGTTTGGAACTTCTGAACCAGATGACAGCAAAGGTGCGTTACCTTATGATACCTATATCATTGAAGAATTACGCTCTGATAGTAACAAAGGTTTTGAACTTATCCCACCTTTTGAAATCGTGGTATCAAGAAATAACCTTGTGATTGATTTAGGAACGCTGACTGATGAATACGAAAAAGAAATCTCTATCCATACCACAGCGACCAGCAAAGACGGCGAAAAGACTATCCTTGCAGGAAAAGAGATTACGATTGTTGATACTGTCAAATTAGACGGACTTACAAAAGGCACAAAGTATCAGTTAAAAGGCTGGCAGATGTTAAAAGAAGAAAATGTAGAACTTCTTATCAATGGAAAACGTGTGGAAAATGATTATACCTTTGTCGCTGATGATGAAGAAATGAAAGTGGAAATTTCCTATACATTTAATGCGTCTGCTTTAGGTGGCAAAAACCTTGTTACCTTTGAAGAATTGTATGATTTAAGCAATCCAGACGAACCCGTAAAAGTTGCGGAACATAAAGACATTGAGGACGACGGACAGACGGTACTTATCACAGAGCGTATCATCAAAATTCATACGACTGCTACGGATAAGGACGGCAACAAAGAGCTTGAAGCTGGAAAAGACGTTACAATCATTGATACCGTAATCTTAGAGGGCTTAGAAGTCGGTACACAGTACAAACTTGTGGGCTGGCAGATGTTGAAAGAAGAAAATGCAGAGCTTCTTATCAATGGAAAACGTGTGAAAAGTGATTACACTTTTACTGCTGACAGCGAAACTATGAAAGTGGAAGTTGCCTTTACCTTTGACGCTACTTCTCTTGACGGCAAACAGCTTGTAACTTTTGAAGAATTGTACGATTTAAGCAATCCAGACGAGCCGAAGAAAGTTACCGAGCATAAGGATATTGAGGATAAGGGACAGACGATTACCTTTAAGGAAAAAACCAAAGTCCCAGAAGAACCAAAGAAACCCGAAACACCACAGACACCAGATACACCGCATAAAACAGACAGTCCAAAAACTGGCGATAGCACAAACCTTTACGGACTGCTTGCACTTCTTTTGACTTCTGGTGCTGGACTGGCAGGTATCTTCTTCTGCAAACGCCGTAAAATGAAGAAATCATAAGGCGGTAACGGTATGAGAAAAGAAAAATCACGTTCTCCGCCGATACCGTGTCGGCAGACTTCCGCTTATTCTGGATTGTCTGCTACTTACCTGCAAGAACACGGATAGTCAAGGGTGCGTAAGCATTGATTTTACCCTTTACTATCTGGGGGATTGCTGGTACTTCCCAAACCGCCAGAATAAGAAATCACAATCAAAAAACTTATCAAAAATAGAAAGAAATGAGGTAAAACACTATGGAAATGAAATATGTCGTGCCAGATATGGCACAGTCTTTTGGAACTCTTGAATTTGCAGGCGAAAGTGAGCCAGTCTTTGAAAGAGATAAAAATAACCACAGGGTCTTAGCCAGACGAAGCTATAACCTTTATTCTGACGTACAAAAAGGCGAAAATGTTGTGGTAGAAATTCCCGTGCAGGCTGGCGAAAAGCATTTCAAGTATGAACAGAAAGTAAAACTTGTCAATCCGAAGTTATATGGCAGAGGTTACGCAATCGGGGATATGGGACATACCGATTATGTGTTGCTTGCTGATGATATTGTAGCAGTTGAAGAAAAGTAAAGGAGTGAAGAATTTATGAGATTATCAAACGGGTTTGTTATTGACAAAGAGAAAACATTTGGAGAATTAAAATTTACAGCGGTGCGAGATGTGTTCTTGCAGAATGAGGACGGGACACCGAGTACCCAGCTTAAAAAGCGTATCTATGATTTGAAGTGCAGTCTGCATGGTGGAATTATCCCCGTGTCCGTACCGCCAGAAGTACCGTTAAGGGAATTTCCGTACAATGCGGTTGTGGAGCTTGTCAATCCAGTAGCCGATACGGTATCAAGAAAAACCTATACGGGTGCAGATGTGGACTGGTATGTAAAGGCAGAGGATATTGTATTGAAGAATAAAAGCAACCAGAACGCAGGCAATACACAGAACCATACACCGCAGGGACAACCGAAAAAATAGACTTGCTGAATAGATTTTCGTTGTAGAGGATATACGGAACTGTTATAATATGGGTATGAAGAAAGCGACAAATTAAAATTTTTAGGGAGTGAGAATAGTATATGGACAGTTGGTTTACCGTCGAACAAATAGACCAAGATACATTCGTCATCAGCGAATACAAACACTGGGAAGAAACACATTGTTATCTATTGTGTGGGACAAAAAGAGCCATTCTGATTGATACAGGTTTAGGTGTTTCCAACATCAGAGAGGTTATTGATGGATTGACGAAACTGCCCGTTACAGTAATCACTACTCATGTTCATTGGGATCATATCGGTGGACATAAATATTTTCGGTCTATTGCAGTTCATGAAGCAGAAAAAGAATGGCTATCGGTCAAATTCCCTATACCTTTGCAAGTGGTAAAAAACAATATTATGTGCAATCCATGTGATTTCCCCTCGGATTTTAAGGTAGAGAAATATCAGATTTTTCAAGGGGTTCCGCAAATGATTTTACATGATGAAGATTGTATTGACTTAGGGAACAGAAAGTTGGTAGTTATTCACACGCCCGGTCATTCTCCCGGACATTGTTGTTTCTATGAAGCGGATAGAAAATATCTGTATTCCGGCGATTTGATATATAGCGGTTGCCTTGATGCTTTTTATCCATCAACAAACCCACAAGAATTTTGGAAGTCTGTTAGAAAAATTCAATCTTTAAAGATAAGTCGAATTTTGCCAGGACATCATCATTTATCTATTCCAGTTACTATAATTGACAAGATAGAGACAGCTTTTCACAACTTGTCAAATGAAGGGAAATTAAAACAAGGGAATGGTATATTCAGCTATGAGGGGTTTCAAATCCATATCTGAAATGCAATCTTAGTTTTACAATTTTATATCCCTACACACAAAGCAGTTAGTCTTATGATTGACTGCTTTTTTCATACCCAGAAAGGAGTGATTGATTTATGCGTATGATTTGGAACAAAGGACACCGTATCAGAGCCAGCGACAAGCACCTTGTCTATCATTTTTCCATAGAGACGCTTCTGTTTGTGTTCGTGGCAGTTCTCCTGCTACTGAATAGCAAACAGCTCATGCGTACCGACTGGGAACATTTCAGCTTATTAGACAATGGCTTTACGCTTTCCCTTTACAACTTCATAACCATACTGATAGCGACTGGTGTTTGTGCATTGGTCGCTTTTCTGTATTACCGCTTCTGTTACGACAGTTTCAAGAAGCTACTGCACCGTCAAAAGCTGGCAAGAATGATACTGGAAAATAAGTGGTATGAAGCCGATACCGTACAAGACAGCGGTTTTTTTACTGACCTGCAAAGCAGATCAAGGGAAAAAATCGTCTGGTTTCCAAAGATTTATTATCAAATGGAAAAAGGACTTCTTCATATCCGCTGTGAAATTACGCTGGGAAAATATCAAGACCAGCTTTTACGGTTAGAGGATAAATTGGAAAGTGGCTTGTATTGTGAACTGACCGACAAGACCCTGCATGACGGCTATATCGAATATACCCTGCTTTATGATATGATAGCGAACCGCATTACCATTGATGAAGTACGGGCAGAAAACGGTTGTCTTAGATTGATGAAAAATCTTGTCTGGGAATATGACGCACTCCCTCACGCTCTGATTGCTGGTGGGACTGGTGGCGGTAAAACATATTTTCTGCTGACACTCATTGAAGCCTTACTGCATACAAACGCTGTCCTTTATATCTTAGACCCGAAAAATGCGGACTTAGCAGACTTGGGGACAGTTATGGGAAATGTGTATCACACGAAAGAAGAAATGATTGATTGCGTCAATGCCTTTTATGAGGGCATGGTACAGCGAAGTGAGAAAATGAAGCGACACCCGAACTATAAGACGGGCGAAAACTACGCCTATCTGGAGACTGCCCAAGGCC
>NZ_QUDO01000139.1 GCF_003477525.1 Ruminococcus sp. AF41-9 | reverse complement strand
GGGACAAGAAAAATCGGAGAGTAAGTCGTAAAGACTTTCCTCTCCGATATATGTCGGTTCGTCTTTATCCAAATATGCCCGAATATTAACGGTAAAATATTTATCAGACATGTTTTTTCTTCCTTTTTGACATTAAAGCTAAGATTTCCTGTGGGTTCGTTAACTGACGTCCGGGAAGTGTCTGCTTTGGTGTGCGGTCACGGTCAGCTTCGTCAATTGCTGCGACAAAACGCTTTACGCTATTTGGATTGGATACGACAAAATTATGAGTAATACTTGAAGTAGCCATACTAACACCTCCTCTTTTTTGGGCTTTTTTGTGTATTTATAGTATATGCAATGTGTGCTAAAAACACAATATCAAAAACAGAAATTATTTCTAAATAATTTTCAAGCCGGACATTTATTAGACGCCTCCGGTAAGCGAACAATATTTTCGAGCCAATCATTTATAAGTCGCCAATGGTGGGCGGGCAATATTTTGATAACAGAAATGCTCTGTATCTAACTTAATTATACGATTGGCGAAGAAATGCGTCAATACGGAAAATAAGTATTGAAAATAGTTGGAACAAGTACTAAAATAAGGTTGGGACAATGAAACAGAGTTATACTGCGAGGAAGATTATGAAGAATAAAAAGATTAAATGCGATATATATACCAGAGTATCCACAACCATGCAGGTAGATGGCTACAGTCTGGATGCTCAGAAAGAAAAACTCAAGAGATATGCGGAATTTCAGAATATGGAAATCGTAAATGAGTATTCAGATGAAGGTAAGTCTGGAAAGAGCGTAGAGGGCAGACCGGAATTTCAGAGAATGTTGGATAATATTGAGAATGGAACAGATGAGGTACAGTTTGTACTGGT
>NZ_QUDO01000138.1 GCF_003477525.1 Ruminococcus sp. AF41-9 | reverse complement strand
AGATCTACCGTTCTGCTGTCAGTTATCTGATTGGGATTTATGTGCAGGTATGGGAAGAATTAGCAGAGATCCCGGATGCAAAGAGGCGTTTTAATGCTGCAGAACATCTGGTACATACTACGAAGAAAAACCATGCCTGTTTTGATTTTGATATCCGGTTCCCAAAGATGCCTTCCTATCTGCGTAGATCTGCCATCCAGCATGCTCTGGGGACAGTATCCTCTTATAAAACACGGCTGGATCTATGGGAAAAGACAGACGGAAAGAGCGGGAAACCAGGGCTTGTATATGAAAACCACGCCATGCCGGTCTTCTACCGTGATGTCATGTACCGTGAGGGAGCGGAAGGGAAAGACGAAGCATACCTGAAACTCTATGACGGTCATGACTGGAAATGGTTCTGTGTACGTCTGGAGCATACAGATATGGAATATCTGAGAAAATACTGGTCAGTGAAAAAGGCATCTGCTCCAACTCTGGAAAAGAGACACCGGAAGTATTTTTTGCGTTTTTCTTATACAGAAGAAGTAACACTTACCAAAACACCTGTGAAAGAACAGATCATCTGCAGTGTGGACTTAGGGATCAATACCGATGCAGTCTGTACCATCATGCGGGCAGACGGAACTGTCCTGGGAAGAAAATTTATCGATCATCCCAGTGAAAAAGACCGGATGTACCGTACATTGGGACGGATCCGCAGATTCCAGAGGGAACATGGTTCTGCGCAGTCACGGGGAAGATGGGCATATACGAAACGTCTGAATATAGAGATGGGAAGAAAAATTGCAGGTGCGATCGTAAAATATGCCGAAGAAAACCATGCGGATGTGATCGTATTCGAATATCTGGAAATGCAGGGGAAGATATCCGGAAAGAAAAA
>NZ_QUDO01000137.1 GCF_003477525.1 Ruminococcus sp. AF41-9 | reverse complement strand
GACGCAGCCTGTATTTCTGTGCGTGGATGATACGATGGTATCTAAATTTGGCACAAAATTTGAAAATGTTTCAAAACTGTTTGACCATGCTGCACACAACGGTTCCAACTATCTGAATGGACACTGCTTTGTGAGTGTCATGCTCTGCGTACCTGTCTGGAATAGGGATAAAGTATCTTATCTTTCCGTTCCTCTTGGTTATCGTATGGGGCAGAAAAAAGAATCTAAACTGGAACTGGCAGCCTCCATGATCCGGCAGGTTATGCCTGAATTTCACAGCAAAGATCATGTCATCATCCTTTGTGACAACTGGTATACAAAACAGAACCTGGTATCCATCGTTGATGAATATCCGAATCTGAATCTGATTGGCAATGCAAGGATTGATTCTGTCATGTATGATCCTGCACCTGCACAGACCGGTCGTCGGGGACGTCCTGCCAAACATGGCAAACGCCTTTCTGTTGAAACAGATTTTACGTTTTCCAATGAAAAGATTGGTGATTATTATACCGGTGTCCTCCGGGTTCTCGCTAAGATCTTCGGCAACAGGGAAGTCCTTGCCTATGTCACTGCCACAGAAAAAGAACATGGTACAAAACGACTGTTTTTCAGTACCATTTTCCCGGAAGATCTGCAGATTTTCTGTGCATGGCAGGAAAAAGCACCATTGAACCAGACCGGAAGTGACCGTATGAAATACATTCCACTGTTGCTATATTCGTTACGCTGGAATATTGAAACAAGCTACTATGAACAGAAAACGTTCTGGTCTTTTTGTAACTATATGGTACGAAGCTGCAAAGGGATCGAAATGCTGGTCAATCTGATTAACATCAGTTACTGTGCCATGAAGATTCTGCCCTATCAGAACGAACATTTTTCTGAGTACCGTACAAAAAGCGTACAGGAGTTTCGTTTTG
>NZ_QUDO01000136.1 GCF_003477525.1 Ruminococcus sp. AF41-9 | reverse complement strand
ATCTCCGTCAAGGTCAACATCGCCGTTCAAAATCTTATCATTTTTGAGAGCAACAGCTTTGATAACAAATGTACCGCCGAGCATATCATCTCTCTCGGTTTTGTACCAGTCGAGCAGTTCACATGTTGTGCCGTCATATCCATCTCTCTCGGTTTTGTACCAGTCGAGCAGTTCACATGTTGTGCCGTCATATTTAATGTAGCTGTCGCCGTAAGATGAATCATTGAGGAATGTCATTTTCGTTGCACTTGTAAGCCATTCGCCTACACCAAGCTGACTTGATTCCTCTGAATTTGTCTTGATTCTTACACCGACTGCACCTCTTCCGAGCGGTGCAACAAATCCGTTTGCATCAAACAGACTGATAACCGCTGTATGCAACCTTGCCCGATGCAACAGACTTCCATTCGCTCTCATCATTTGAGGGAACACCGTCCCTTACGGGAATGTAGACTGATAACCGCTGTATGCAACCTTGCCCGATGCAACAGACTTCCATTCGCTCTCATCATTTGAGGGAACACCGTCCCTTACGGGAATGTAGTAAATCTCATAATCCGCACCGTTGCTCTTTGTTTCAAAAAGCACCTTATCAAGTGTACGGCTGTTTTCGCCAAATCAAAGCAATTGATGAATGTAATGTCGTTGCTGTCAATGTAATGTCGTTGCTGTCAACATAATTAAAGCTGTATGTAGCACCGTAGCGTTCATCCTGCAACAATGTCATATCGTCGGTAATCTCCGTCACCTCGTCAATTGTGAAATTCGGGGAATACTTTCGCCGAAAATGTACTTATCCTCATATGAAAGCCAGAAATAACCGCCCATTGTGTTGTTGTCGCCCCAGCTGTTGCGCACAAGGTTGCGCACAAGCCATGCTCCGTTGTTCTGCGGCAACACACCTGTTCCGTTAGAAAATCTGTACCTGCTGAGATTATCGTTCCAACCCACAATGCTGATTGTGTGGCCGACATAGTCT
>NZ_QUDO01000135.1 GCF_003477525.1 Ruminococcus sp. AF41-9 | reverse complement strand
TGCATACTGTTTTGCTTTCTCAAGGCTTTCCTGTTCTTTCTTTTCCAACTGGAGCATACGCTCCTCATAACTCTTTGTTGATCTTGCCATAAATATCATCGTCCTTTCTTTTTTTCCAAACATAAGTTTCCTGTTGTCTGTCAGACGAAGTACATGGTATAATCTGCTTGCGTGTAGGTATATCATGACTCCGGTCTGATAGAACCTTTGGCGGTTTCTTCGGGAACCGCTTTTTTAAGTTGAACCGTTTCTTGTGACTGCTTTCACATTTCCCTTATCCCTCAAGTCCCTGCCCTCGTTGGCTTCCATAAAAAGTTCCAGCATATCCGTTTTGATCAGGACTTTTCTCCCAACCTTCAATACCGGAAGTTTCTTCCACTCTACCAACTTTCGCAGGGTGTTCCTGCCAATTCCCGTATAATCAGCAGCTTCCTCAATAGATAAGGCAATCTTTCTTTGCGTCATATGACCACCTCCTTTCGAATTGCATTATGCAATTTCATTTGTGCTGTCAGTATAGCGTGTTTATATTGCTTTGTCAAGCATTATGAAATTTTTCTGCTTTTCTCAAAATTGCATATTGCAATATATTTTGTTGCGTGGTATAGTAATGACATACCGAAAAAGGAGCACATCAGCATGAAAGATAAAGAACTACGCAAGCTGATTGGCAGCAGGGCAAAACAGCGCCGTCTGGAATTAAATCTGACACAGCCTTATGTCGCAGAGAAGATGGGAGTTACCGCTTCCACAATCCTGCGTTATGAGAATGGTTCGATTGACAATACCAAAAAGATGGTACTGGAAGGTCTTTCGGAAGCACTTCATGTATCGATTGAATGGCTCAAAGGGGAAACCGATGAATATGAAACTGATATTACGGATAAGAAAGAATTGCAGATTCGTGATGCGATGGGCGACATTCTCAAACAGTTTCCTCTTGACCTCAATAAAACAGAAGACGCTTTTTCTAAAGACTTACTGCTGTTAATGTTAAAGCAATATGAACTGTTTCTGGATTCGTTTCAGTTCGCCTGTAAAAATTACAAAGGCAGTACCAAAGATGCGGACATTGCCAAAGTAATGGG
>NZ_QUDO01000134.1 GCF_003477525.1 Ruminococcus sp. AF41-9 | reverse complement strand
AGGCTCTGATTCCCCCATGCCTGTACAATAGATACCATCTGCCACTGCAGCGAAGCTGCAAACTCAGCAAGAACAAATGCACGGGCACAGCAATAAGCCGCTCCCAGAGGCTTCATATTTCCTCCGACCATAAGAAATCCATACATCATACCTGCAGCGATCATCATACAGGGAATCCACAAAATTTCAGTTACGCTACCTGTCAAAGTCAGAAAAATACTCTGCATTGCCAACATGAAAAGACTGCCTGTAAGAAAATGTACAGATTTCATGTTTTCTTTTTTTAGGATATAAAGATAAACCAGACATGATCCCCACTCTGCTATTGCCGTATAAATTCTTGGAATATCCTGATATAACATAGTATCCTCCATTTCGCATGAAATCATTCCATATTGAGGTTTTGCAGAAGCAGATTCATGAATTCTTTTTTCTGGTTCTGCTGACAGGTATATGTACATTATGGATCACACAATCAGAACCAACAAATCCCTCTACATGATTCATATTTACCAGATATCCCTTTGCACATCGAAAAAAATTATGTACCGCAAGTTTTTCTTCGAGTTCTTTCATCGTAATTCTTGAACAGTAATCTCCTCTCGAAGTATAATAAATTACATTATGTCTCTGCCCCTCAATAAAATAGATATCTGCTATATCTATCTTTACAACTCCTTCCCCAATCGGAATCGTAAGAAATTCTTTAACCTCAGAGCGCATACGTCCAACTGCTTTATCCAGTTTCTGCGAAAAAGAAAAGTACTCAACTGGTTTTACTACATAATCCATTGCATCAACTTCATATCCACGTACTGCATATTGAATCATATTTGTAATAAACATAATAATTACTTTCTGATCCATCTGACGGATTTTTTCTGCTGCTGTCATACCGTCCATGAACCGCATCTGAATATCCATCAGAATAATGTCAAAACCGCCACTGTAATTCTCAGTGATATCTTCTCCATCACCAAATACCGTAACCTTTATTGATCTTCCCCTTTCCGTTTGATATTTCCGGATATACTCTGTTAATTGTTTTACGTAAATTTCTTCATCTTCCACAATTGCAATCTGTATCATCCTAT
>NZ_QUDO01000133.1 GCF_003477525.1 Ruminococcus sp. AF41-9 | reverse complement strand
ATCCTTGTATAGGTTGTCCGATTGTTCCGTTTATATACGGTGGTTCCGCCTGTAGATCTCAGTTCCATATCTGCTCTTGCAAATCCTTTTGGTACGCCAACTGTTACAGACACAGCTCCTTTACTTGTTTTTACAGTTTTAATCTTCACCCTCTCTGTGGGAATTCCGTTCTTTACTACTACTTTTACTGGATAACTCCATGCCCCAAACCTTTTCCCGGACACATTTCCATCATAATAATCCCTGTTGTACGCATGGATTCCCAGATAATACGTGCCGTTTTTTACATTTGTGAAGGTGATGGTCTTTGCATCCTGATTCTTCGCCACCTTCACATAATTCTCAGGTCTGTCAACCCAGCTTTTCTTTGTCAGAACCGCATCGAAACCTTCGCTGTTTGCGCAGTCATAAGCCGCTGCCTTAATAGTTGACCCCTGTACTTTCACATCTTTTATCGTTGCTCCTTCCGGATAAGGCGGTGCAATATGAGGACAATTCTGGGAAATTATATAAGATAATTCTATTCCTCCTGTGATGGAAACCTTAAAAATATCAGTAGCTACCTGTTCTTCCTTTTTCGGACGAAGATAAACCGTTGTACCTTCTCCGGGCATAATAACCCCCGTTTCATAATCATCAAGGTACGCCCAGAAATGTTCCGTATTCTCAAAATCAACCGTAACAGGATTTTTTCCATTGTTATATATCCATATACTGCGTTTTGGACACATAAACATATCCGGATCCGGATCTGTATTATCCCACCAGTCGTATTCTTCAGGGGTAATTGTGAGAAATCTCGTACCGCTATTCGGTCTGCAGTTCACCTCATAATCCTGATCAGATGCGCCGCGAATAAGAACCCGTATCCTACACTTCGCCTGAATGCCTTCTTCTGTTTCCATGACAAAGGTTTCTTCATGAATTCCCGGAGAAAGATTTTTCTTTACATAAATATCCGCTGCAACAGCTTCTCCGGGCTTAACCTTATTCCCAACTTCCATTGGAAACCTTCCCTGAAACGGATAATCAAACGGCTCAAGTGTAAAATCATTCAATTCTGAGATAGATTTGATATGCCAAGCCTCTGTGCCTGTATTTTTTATCTCCAGCCTTTCCCACCCCCAACCACTGCCGTTTACTCCAGTCTGTCCCAAATCAAGGATTTCACTAGAAACTGTCGCCTCATATTTCTCATATCTCATTTCACTGTCTGAATCCACAGTATCCTCGAAAATAGCT
>NZ_QUDO01000132.1 GCF_003477525.1 Ruminococcus sp. AF41-9 | reverse complement strand
ATCCTTGTATAGGTTGTCCGATTGTTCCGTTTATATACGGTGGTTCCGCCTGTAGATCTCAGTTCCATATCTGCTCTTGCAAATCCTTTTGGTACGCCAACTGTTACAGCCACAGCTCCTTTACCTGTTTTTACAGTTTTAATCTTCACCCTCTCTGTGGGAATTCCGTTCTTTACTACTACTTTTACTGGATAACTCCATGCCCCAAACCTTTTCCCAGACACTTTTCCATCATAATAATCCCTGTTGTACGCATGGATTCCCAGATAATACGTCCCGTTTTTTACATTTGTAAAGGTGATGGTCTTTGCATCCTGATACCTCGCCACCTTCACATAATTCTCAGGTTTGTCAACCCAGCTTTTCTTTGTCAGAACCGCATCGAAACCTTCGCTGTTTGCGCAGTCATAAGCCACTGCCTTAATAGTTGACCCCTGTACTTTCACATCTTTTATCGTTGCTCCTTCCGGATAAGGCGGTGCAATATGAGGACAATTCTGGGAAATTATATAAGATAATTCTATTCCTCCTGTGATGGAAACCTTAAAAATATCAGTAGCTACCTGTTCTTCTGCTTTCGGAAAAACCTGAATTATCGTATTTTCCCCCGGCATAACAACTCCCGTGTCTTCGTCAATATAGAACCATGCCCTGAAATGTTCCGTATCCTCAAAATCAACTGTGACAGGTTTTTGCCCATTGTTGCATATTGTAATCAACCGTGATGGGCACATCAACATATCCGGCTCTGGTTCTACATCATCCCATGAATCGTACTCTTCCTGAGTAATTGTGAGAAATCTCGTACCACTATTTGGTACACAGTTAACCTCGTAATCCTCCTCTGATTCCCCACGAACGAGAACCCGTATCCTGCACTCTGCCTGAATTCCTTCTTCTGTTTCCATGACAAAAGTTTCTTCATGAATCCCCTGAGAAAGATTTGGCTTTACATAAATATCCACTGCAACAGCTTCTCCGGGCTTAACCTTATTCCCAACTTTCATCGGAAGTCTTCCCTCATATAATAATGGATGCTCTAAATGTTCAAGTCTAAAATCATTCAATTCTGAAATGGATTTGATCTGCCAGCTCTCTGTACCTGTATTTTTTATCTCTAGCCTTTCCCAACCGCCGCCGTTTACTCCAGTCTGTCCCAAATCAAGGATTTCACTAGAAACTGTCGCCTCATATTTCTCATATCTCATTTCACTGTCTGAATCCACAGTATCCTCGAAAATAGCT
>NZ_QUDO01000131.1 GCF_003477525.1 Ruminococcus sp. AF41-9 | reverse complement strand
AAACTGCTACGGTTATTGTAGCATATTGGGTAACAATTTACAAGGCTCCTCCCACCGCCTAAAGGCAGTGGGTTTCCGCCTATGACAAAGGAAGGGATTTATTTATGAAATAGAGTACCTTTCATATCAGGACGAAGATGATATAATTCCTTCTGAAGAAAAATATTTCGAATATGCAAATGCTTTTTTTATTACCGAGAATGGAGAAGTTATTATTTTTGGAGCAACAGATGTACAACCTCACACTACTTGTTCTCATACATTTGAAGATGGTATACTAAGCAGACATTATCATAATAATAATAGAGGATGTTCCATCAAAAACTATAGAGGACAAATTTGTCAAAAGTGCAAATATACTCGAAGCTTTTCAGTTTCGCAAGTCACAACATATACATTTTGTCCGCATTAACAATCCAACTAATCAATAGCAGAAAATCCCCTGCTCATTGTTTTTCACAATTTCAGCAGGGGAAATAAAAGTGTAAGCAAATTACTTAATAACGAAAAACGCGAGAAACATTGAAAATCAACATTTCTCGCATCTCATAATCATGCCGCAGACCGGAATCGAACCGGTACGGGAGTATAAGTCCCGCAGGATTTTAAGTCCTGTGCGTCTGCCAGTTCCGCCACTGCGGCATATGGAACCTATAGGGCTCGAACCTATGACCCTCTGCTTGTAAGGCAGATGCTCTCCCAGCTGAGCTAAGATTCCATAGAAGCAATTAGTAAACTCGTCAGCTAACTGCTAACGACCCAGAAGAGACTCGAACTCTCGACCTCCGCCGTGACAGGGCGGCGCTCTAACCAACTGAGCCACTGGGCCAAAATAATTGAAAAGTGGACCTTCGGGGACTCGAACCCAGGACCGACCGGTTATGAGCCGGTTGCTCTAACCAACTGAGCTAAAGGTCCAAAAAGCCGATGATCGGACTCGAACCGATAACCTGCTGATTACAAATCAGCTGCTCTGCCAATTGAGCCACATCGGCATGTTGTAACAGAATCAAGCCTCAAAAATCACATTTTCATTATTTAAATGACTCCAAGGGGATTTGAACCCCTGTTACCGCCGTGAAAGGGCGGTGTCTTAACCGCTTGACCATGGAGCCAGTTATTAAATTTTTCGGAACACTCGTTTCCGAGAACTCCCCCTGTTGGACTCGAACCAACGACACTGCGGTTAACAGCCGCATGCTCTACCGACTGAGCTAAGGAGGAATAAAGGTTTGCACCTTCAAAACTACATACATGTTGACATTTCCTTGAGAATTAACTTCCTGCGATTCTTGGTCAAGCCCTCACCCGATTAGTAACAGTCAGCTCCATGCATTACTGCACTTCCACCTCTGCCCTATCTACCTCGTCGTCTTCAAGGGGGTTT
>NZ_QUDO01000130.1 GCF_003477525.1 Ruminococcus sp. AF41-9 | reverse complement strand
TATACCTGCGGATATTTTCTTCCGATACAGATCCGACCGTTTCCACATAATAGGAATGGTTCCACAGCTCCCCTTTCCAAAGCTGGTTTCTTATTTCCGGAAAACGTTCGAAAAATTTCCTGCCGGAGATCCCCTTCAGGTATTTCACAATCGCAGTTATGGATAATTTCGGAGGGGCTGACACAAAACAGTGCACATGGTCTCCTTCCCCACATTCAAACAGATGGACCGTAAAGCCCTTATCTTCTGCGATCTCCTGCACCAGTTCCTGCAGATATGCCTCGACCTTCGCATTTAATATCTTCCGCCGGTATTTTACCGACCATACCATATGGTAATTAATATTACACACACAAGTGCGGTAATGTATAAGATTTTCTTTCATACATATAGTATACCATGATATCAAAAATTTCGCAGCAAAATATCGAACATATTTTCTTTTTTATAATACCGGATACAGTTTTTTATAGGGAGAAATTGAATGAAAACCGTTTTGTTATTTTTATTTATTATGAGTGCAGATATGCACAGTTTGCGTTTTCATCTCGGTAATTGAATTGCCGAGGATTCCCGCTTATTATCCTAAATAGATAACACTGAAAATCATGCAACACGCAGGTGCAGGTGATCAATAAGGGATTGTCCATCCTTGTTTTCGAGTTTTATAAAAACTGGCGAAATCGAAATGAAAAAAATCAGGTTCTTTTAGGGTTTTTTACTATTTCCATCTTATATTTTGTGCTGATATATTGTGCTTTTTAGTGTTATTTTGTTCGAAATTTCAGTGTTGTTTCGTGATATTTGATACCAAACGGCACGAAATGATACGCTGACCAAAGGTCGTTTTTGACCATATTTTAAAGCAACTTTTGATTAAACTTTTTATGTGAATTAAAAACTTTATCCTCACACGACTGAAGTCGCGTGCTTCCAGACGCTTTAGGCGTCAGACTAAATATCGGCGGATACGCCTGTAACTTATAGCAGTCCTAGTAAATAATGCATTTAAGACAGTTCAGCAGAGTGCGAAAGACAAGGAAGATATCTGCAGGCGTGCTAACGCACGGCAAAGATATCTGACGCAGGATTTCACACTCTGATGGACTGGATTAAGATGCATTATTTACTAGGACTGCTATAGGTGCGCAGTTATGCGTATTTCCCATGCCGGATATGGCTGGTTCCCACATTACAGGTAGTCCGCTGTATATCTGCCTGTATCTATGCTGCTTTTAAGAATTCCATTTCTGTATGGAGTTTCCTCAGATCTGCATAGACACATGAGGTTCTACGCTTTACAGAAGGGACTTTTGCCTCCAGTAAAGACCTTTCTGTTGCCGGAAGGGGTTTTAAAAGTTCCCTTATAAAATATCTCGCCCCTATATTACAGGATGCTGACAGGTCACAATGATATCGTTTTCCTGTCTGGAAAGTACAGAGGC